>CACNSD010000004.1 GCA_902623075.1 uncultured Pelagibacteraceae bacterium | reverse complement strand
GAGTTAAATATAGATAGATCCTTACTTGTCATTATATCCTCCTTTGTTAAGCAAGTTTATTTGTGAAAGCCCCATTAGGCGACTTACTATTGTTATTTAGGAATTAATTAATTTTTTTCAAGATCGAAAATTTACTAAATTTTTTTAGAAATTTTTAATGCAAATGCATAATCAATAGCAATTTCTTCTATTGCGCCATCTCTTCCTGATTTTCCACCATGACCAGCATTCATTTCAGTTTTTAAAAGAAGTAAATTATTATCTGTTTTGTAGTCTCTAAGTTTTGCTGTGAACTTTGCAGGCTCATCAAATAAAACTCTATTATCACTTAAACTTGTTGTAATAAAAATATGTGGATAATCCATTTTTTTAATATTATTATAAGGTGCATACGAAAAAATATAATCAAAGTGATCTTTATTCTCTTTAGCATTTCCAAATTCATCAAATTCTCCCACAGTGAGAGGTAAAGAATGATCAAGATTTGTTGTTAAAGAATCTACAAAAGGAACAGCCATTATAATTCCTAAAAATAATTCTGGACATTGATTGACTACAGCTCCCATTAATAATCCTCCAGCTGATCCACCCATTCCAATAATATTTCCTTTTGAAGTATAATTTTTTTCGATCAAATATTTTGCTGCATAAATATAATCCTCAAACGTATTTTTTTTGTTTGTTAATTTTCCTTCTTTCCACCATTTCATGCCTTTTTCCATTCCACCTCTGATATGAGCTGTGGCCCAAATTATATCTCTATTTATAAGACTTAATCTTGTGGAGGAAAAATTTGGGGACATGGAATTTCCATAAGATCCGTATCCATATAATAAAACATTTGCAGAACCATTAATTTTTGTTTTTTTATGTCTTGTGATTGTTAATGGAACCATTCTCCCATCATGAGATTTAAACTCGACTCTCTCAACAATGTAGTCATCTTTATTATGACCAGATGGAATCTCTTGCTCTTTGACAAGTTCTTTAGCTTTTGTTGATAAATTATATTTATATACTCTAGAAGGAGTTTTGGGTGATGAATATCCTAAATAAACCTCATCAGTGTTTCTATTTTTTTGAGTTAAGTTTACTCCTGGAACATACACAGATTCATCAGAAAAAATTAATTCTTCTTCTGTATTTGTTGAAATATTTTTAACAAATAATTTATCTAGTGCATCTGATGTTTCACCACGAATAATCCAATTTTGAAGAAAAGTTAATCCACCAATTAAAACTTCATCCTTTGCCGGGATATATGTTTTCCAATTTTGATTTTCTAAATCGTCACAAATATCTATTTTAAAGTCTTCAGCATTTTTATTGGTATGATTATAAAATTTACCATCCCATGAATTAACAGAGTATAGAACACCTCTTTCTCTTTTAATAATAAGTTTAGGAGATGGATTTAATTCGTCTGACTTAAAGTAATACTGCTCTGAGGTATTGTGATCAGAAGTATTTATAAAATAATATTTTTCATCAGAGCTTTTTCCAATTCCCACTGTAAAAGCTTCACTCTTCTCCTCAAATATTAATTCATCTTTACTGTCAAAATCTCCTATTTTGTGTCTGTATATTGTTCTTGCTCTATGGTTTTCATCAAGTTTAGAATAAAAAATATATTTATCATCCAAACTAAATGTTATTCCCCCAGATGTTTCTGTAATTTCTTTTGAAATAATTTTCTTTGTTTTTATATCTCTTAAATAAATTGTATAATATTCAGAACCTTTAAGATCTAAAGAGTATCCAAGATATTTATCATTATTACTTACTTCTAAATCTCCAACCCCAAAATATTCAGTTTTAAGTTTTTCTTTTTCTTTATCACCATCCCATATTTCCTCAATATTTTCTGAACCAATTTTTTTTCTAAGTTTAATGGAATAATTTCCTTTTGTTGTAGTTTTTGTCCAATACTCATAGCTGTGATCTTTATAGGGCAAAGATTCATCATCTAGTTTGATTCTTGCTTTAATCTCATCAAATAATTTTTTTTGGATATCTTTTGTATCTTTTAAATGATGTTCAGTGAAAGCATTTTCATCTTCTAAATAATTTTTGACTTCAGGATCTAACTTACTTTTATCTTTCAGGACTTCTAAAATATTATCTTGATGAATCCAGCTGTAATTATCTTCCCAATCAATATTGTGACAAGATTTTATCTCTAATTTTTTTTTTAGTTGTGGTACCTTCATTTTCAAGAAATTATATGAATATTATTATTTATACACTTGCAATTTTAATCATCTTATATTTTTTATTGAGATGGTGGTCAAATATTTCTCCAAAAAAAATGTCTAAAGGAGTAAGACTGATAACAATTTTATTATTGGCTTTATTAGCAGTTTTATTTGCTATTGGTGGTAAATTTCTACTTACATTGCCATTAACTCTTGCAAGTCTCGCTTTAGTTAAACTTAAAGGTTTATCTTTGTTTCAATTGATTTCCCTTTACAGGCTTATTCAAACTTTAAGAAATTCTGGAAGATTTTCTTTTAATCAATATCAAAATAATAATTCCTCATCAATATCAATATCTGAGGCATATAAGATTTTAAATTTAGATATAAATAAAAAACCAACCAAAGAAGCACTTAATAAAGCCTACCAAAAAATTCAAAAAAAAATTCATCCTGACATTTCTCCAGAAACTTCAAGATTATCAGCTATAGTAAATGAAGCAAAAGAGATAGTTCTTAAAGATATCTCTTAATTAATTATTGATAATAGCTTTTCATAAATCTTATCTGGATTAATTTTGTCTTTGCCACGAGTATTATGTGAAACTGTTTTTTCTCCATCAGGAATTACTGGATACATATTTGTACTGTAAGAACCATAAATTAACGGAGTATCTGCCATTAATGTTATTGTTTTAATCCCTAATGCTGATGATAAATGAGAGAAACTTGTATCATTGCAGATTGCAATATTACAATTTTTAATAATAGGCAATGTTTCTCTTATATTTAGATTGTCTAATGCAACACATTTTTCTTTAAATTTTGTATTATATAATTCAGATAAAATTTTTTGCTCATCTTTATTTTTTCCTGTTGCTAGAAAAAATCTAGATTTTTTTAAATTCTCTAATTTTTCCATAACGTTTAGAAAAGTTTTTGATGGTATTCTTTTTGTTGGACCTGAACCACCTATGCCTAACAAAACATTAAGTTCTTCATTATTTATATTTAAGTCTACTGCTGATTTTTTAACAATTTTATTATCAATTTGAATTTCTGGATTATCAACTGTTTCGATATCTAAATATTTTTTTACTATAGCTTTAGCTGGTTCTATGATGTGTTGATTTTTTTTTTCAAATAATGGATATTGAAATATTTCTTTTATACCTGCTATTCTACTAATTAAGTTATATCTTAAAGAAGAATTGAATATAAAAACTTTATTAAAATTATATTTTTTTAAATCACTTGCTAATTTGAAAAATCCTTTAAACCCATCATGTTTTTGATAAATTTTATTGTCTCTCTCCAAGTGAATTATTTCATCAATATAATTTGTTTGAAATAAAAACTCGTTAGCTTTTGAATTTTCTTTCACCAACAAACTAACAGGTACTCCAAATTTATTTGAAATAGCTTTAATAAAAGGTAGAAAAATTACGGTATCACCTATACCCATCCTGTTTTGAATAGCTAATATTTTCATAGTTAATTTATAAACTTTACTAATTAATATTTTTATATAAATTTTTATTATGAGTAAAATTAAAGGCATTTATGCGGCTTCAATGTCGATCTTAAATGATGATTTGACGCTTGATATTAAAAAAACCATTCAGCATGCAGAAATGGTTATAGACAATGGTTGTCACGGAGCAGCTATATTTGGAAGTACAGGGCAGGCTCAACTTATACCTGTCTCTGAAAAAATTAATTTGTTAAATCATCTGACTTCAAGCAAATATAAGGAAAAGTATATTATTGGTACTGGTTTAAATTCTTTGGGTGAGTCAATTAATTTAATGAGGGTTTCTAAATCTTTAGGTTTCAATAGATTCTTAATTATGCCACCTGCTTACTATAAATATGGAGATAAAGAAGTAATAGAATTTTATAGCAAAATATTAGAGGTAATTTCTGATTGTGAGATAGTACTATATAATTTTGAAAAACTCTGCGGTTATAAATTTAGTATTGAATGTGTTGAAGAGTTAGTAAAAAAATATCCAAAAAATATTATTGGAGTAAAAGATAGTTCTTACAATCTTTTTGAAAACTTAAAAATTGATAATTTTTCAGTTTTGCCTGGGTCAGAATCTAAATTATTTAAAGGACTTCATTTAGGTTGTTCTGGAATTATTACAGCTACATGCAATGCTACTTCTACACTAGCAAGAAAAGTTTACGATGATTTTAATGATGGAAATGATCAGACAGTAAATCAAAAACTTTGTGAAGTAAGAGCTGAGTTTGAAAAATATAATTTAATTTCAGGTTTACACACATACTTTAGTAAAAAAGAAATATATTACAAAAATCTTTTACCACCACTTAGCGTTTTAAATTCTAAAGATGAATCAGATTTAATCAATAATTTAGAGAAATTAAATTTTTCGTTAAAAAATACTAAGGCGGCATAGATGCAACTAGCTAGATTTTTAAATAATGTTTTTAAAAAAGATGGATTTATATTAGTTGATGCTAATTCAAAAAGTTACATTATTGGAAATCCAAAAAGTGAAAACCCAATAAAACTTAAAATTTTAAATAAAAATCTTCATTATAAGTTGCTGTTTCATCCAGATTTATATTTTGGTGAAGCATATACAGATGGTGAAATAATTATTGAAAATGGAACGCTAACTGATTTTTTGGATCTTTCTTTGATGAACTTTGGAAGAGGAGATTTAAATTTTTTTAGTTATTTAATTAATCGATTAAGAGGTTCATATAGATATTTAACTAATTTTAATTTTATAAAAAAATCAAAGATGAATGTTTCCCATCACTATGATATTTCAGATAATCTTTATGACTTATTTTTAGATCCTAAAAGACAATATTCATGTGCATATTTTAAAAATGAAACAGATACATTGGAAACAGCACAAAATAATAAAATTCAACATATAATAAAAAAACTTAACATAAAACCAAATCAAAAAGTTTTAGATATTGGATGTGGTTGGGGTTCTCTAGCAATAGATATTGCAAAAAGTGCAAACTGCGAAGTAACAGGTATTACACTTTCAGAAAATCAATTTAATTACTGCAAGAAAAGAGCAAAAGAACTTAATTTAGAAAATCAATTAAACTTTAAGTTAATGGATTATAGAGAGCTCAACGAAAAATTTGATAGAATAGTCAGTGTTGGTATGTTTGAACATGTAGGAAGAAAATTTTATAAAAAATTTTTTTCACAAGTTGAAAAACTTTTAAGAGATGATGGAGTATCATTAATTCATACTATAGGGTCAGTGAATCCCCCAAGAGATCCACATCCATGGATCACTAAGTATATTTTTCCAGGAGGATATACTCCAAGTTTAAGTGAGGTAACAACACCAATTGAAAAAGCAGGCTTAATAGTTGCAGATATTGAGGTTTTAAGACTTCATTACTCACATACACTAAGACACTGGAAAGAAAATTGCATTCGAAATAAAGACGAAATAATTCAAATGTTTGATGAAAGATTTTTCAGGATGTGGGAATTTTATCTTACTGGTTGTGAGATGGCATTTAAATGGGGTGATCAAGTTGTATACCAATTTCAATTAACAAAGAATTATTCTTCTACACCTGTTACAAGAGACTATATTTATCAATAAATAATTGGTAGAAATTAATTCCCTTAAAATGAAAAAAAAGAAAAAAAAATTAAAAAAAACCACTTCTAAAAATCAAAGAAAAACTAAAAAAAAAGTTAAAAAAAAATCTAAAAAGTCAAATAAATTTAAGATTAAAAAAAAATTTGTAAAAAAAATTAGTAATCGGAGAAAACAAAAAAATAAAAAACAAAAAAAATCAAAAAAACTAAAACAATCAAGAAAGATTTCAAAAAAGTTTAATTTTAATATACCAAAGAAACCAGATTTTCTTTTAAAGGTAGTTAACTTTCAAAATTCTCTAAAGCCGGAATTTAAGTTTAGATTAAATTTTGGTTTCGAAAAATATATCCAGGCATTTTTTGATAAAATAGCAGACACAATTTCACAGTACAAAATTCTAAAAAAAGATGAAGCTCGAAGGTTAAAATTAGAAAAACAAGAAAAAGAACGATTAGAAAAGATTGAAACTGCAAAAGAAAAGCAAAAAGAGGCTGAATTAAAAGTCAAATTAAAAGAACAAGCTTTAAAAGATGAAATTAGATTAGAAAAACAAAGAACAAAAGAAATAAAATTATTCTTAAGAAAAGAACAAGCTCTTTTAAGAATTGAACAAGCAGAAAAACAAAAGCAATTTTTACAACAATTAAAATTAGATAAGCAAATTGAAAAGTTTAGAGTTAGAGAGGTTAAAGAATTAGAGAAATTGGAAAAAATTTCCTTAAGAGAAAAAAGAGAGGATTATGCTGGCTTACAACAAAGAATAGAAAAATTAAAAGAAAAATATCGAATTATAAGAGATCAAAAAATTAGAGAAAGAGTAGAGGCTTTAGGGGTTAAAATTCAAGGAGATGAAGATAGAGAAACACTTTTACAAAAAGAAAAAGAATATACTTTAGCTAGACAGAAAATTGAGTTTGCTCTTGAAAGCTTTTACAGAAGTGCTAGCAGTTTAGTATTTCAATTAAATAAAAGACACATAACAAGACATATGTCTATTTTTAGATGTATAGACAGAAGATTTGAAACAGGAGAAATATTTGTTAAATGGGATGAAGCCTCAGATGATGAATGGCTTTTATTAATTTATATAAAAAATAATTCACCAGATGAAGGAATAGTTGTTGAAGATAAAACCAATCCGGAAAAAAATATTTCTCATGAGTTTAAAAATAATGAAATATTTAAGGCTTCAGATACTATGGTTGACGCACTTACTCAACTAATTGGAAGAAAAAGAGCCAAAAATATCAATTAAATTATCTTAAATAATTAAGTATCATTTTAAATGTTATTTTCATCAGCATTAATGATCATTTTGTATTTAATATTTAGATATGTACTTGCATGGATAAGATATTTTAATAGTCTTGACCCTAGGTTAGGTCAGTCTACCTGGCGATGGAGTTATGATTATCCAGTTATAGGTGAAAGAGATATCTCAGATCTTGATGATAAAACTTTTGTTAGATTGAGGAGAAAAAGAAATAGAGTTATTACTCTGATGTACTCAATCTTATTAATAATGTTCTTGCTATCTATGTCTTTACTGAGTGAATTTTTAATATTTTTCTTAACTTAGTTTTTGAGTTGCTTTTTATTTTTTAAATATAAAAAAAAAGGCAATCATTTCATACCCATATTTAAAGATTGTGAAAATTATTGGTAATTTAAAAAATTTATATAAAAATTTATATTTTGGAATTTTTTTCCATACATAAAGAAATGCCTCTGCGCCCTGAATAATTTTACCATTTTCTTTAACATGTAGTCTTCTTAACAATTCTTTATCATTTCTAGATGTTTCTTTTTCAGCATCTGAATTATTAGTTATATCTATCCAGTCAATATCTTTGATGTTTTCTTTTTTATATAAGTTAATTTCTGATCTACAGATTTTACAAGAATTATTAAAATATACTCTCATTTAACAATAATTAACTTTTAGTAAGAAATTGTACATGCGTAAAATGATCAGTTGAAAATTATCAACAAACCACTATCTAGGATGTATGAGTAATTTTTTTAATAAATCTGATTTAACAAGACAAGATACAGACAAAATAGTATCTGAAACCCTAAAAAATTGTGATGATGGTGAGTTGTATTTAGAGGAATCTAAATCGGAGTCAATTCTACTTGATGACAACAAAATTAAGAGTTCAAATTATAGTTCTGATTTAGGATTTGGATTTAGAGCTATTTCGGACGAGGTTGTTGCTTATTCATATTCAAATGAAATATCAAAAGACTCATTAAAAAGTTCATCAGAAAATCTTAAGTCAACTCTGAAATCAATTAAAGGTACTTATAATCATGAAATACCAAAAACAAATAAGAAGTTGTATGAAGATATCAATCCAATTGAACAAAAAACTTTGAAGTCAAAATTAGAGATTTTAAATAAAGTAAATGAATTTTTAAGAAAAAAAGATGGGTCAGTAAAACAAGTTACAGCTAGTTTTGCTGGTGAGCAAAAATCGATAGAAATTATTAGATCGGGTGGAGAAGTGATCACTGATGTGCGTCCATTAATAAGATTTAATGTATCTGTAATGTTGGAAAAAAATGGCAGAAAAGAAACAGGTGTTTATGGTATTGGTGGTAGACAATCTTATGATGATTATTTAAAAAATGATAATTGGAAAAATGTTTGTGAGGAAGCTCTAAGAATAGCGTCAGTTAATTTAGAAAGTAAACCCGCACCTGCTGGGGAAATGAAGGTAGTCTTAGGACCTGGTTGGCCAGCAATATTAATTCATGAAGCAATCGGCCATGGTCTTGAAGGAGATTTTAATAGAAAAAAAACTTCAGCATTTCATAATCTTATGGGTCAAAAAGTTGCTAGTGAAGGCGTAACAATTGTAGATGATGGAACAATAGATAATAGAAGAGGAAGTTTAACTATTGACGATGAAGGAACCCCAACTGAAAGAACAGTTTTAATTGAAAAAGGTATTCTTAAAGGTTTTATGCAAGACAGACATAATGCGAGATTAATGAATACAAAATCAACTGGTTCTGGGAGAAGAGAAAATTATAGACATATTGTTTTACCAAGAATGAGAAACACAATGATGTTAAGTGGCAATCAAACTCAAGATGAAATGATAAAATCTGTTGACAAGGGTATCTTTGCAGTAAGTTTTGGAGGAGGGCAGGTAGATATTACTTCAGGAAAATTTGTATTTAATTGCACAGAAGCCTACGAAATAAATAATGGTAAAATTAGTTCTCCAATTAAGGGAGCAACTCTAATTGGTGATGGACCATCAATACTTAAAGAAGTTTCAATGGTAGGAAACGATATGATGATGGATCCTGGTATAGGAACTTGTGGAAAAGCTGGGCAAGGAGTTCCCGTAGGAGTAGCTCAACCTTCAATTTTAATTGATAAAATGACGGTTGGTGGAACAAAACTTTAAAGTATTATGATTAAGGATCAAGAATTTCTAAAATCGAAAGCTTCATACTGTTTAGATTTAGCAAAAAAAATGGGAGCAACTGATGCAAGTGTTACAGTAGGTCACTCAATTTCAGAAACAGTTAATTTTAGAAATAAATCCTTAGATGCCTCAGATAGATCAGATGGATTAGCATTAAGTATAGAAACTTATTTAGGTAAAAGAAGATCTTCAATTTCATCTTCAAATTTACTAGATGAAAACATAAAAACCTTAATAGAAAAGTGCTTTGAAACTACAAAAATTACACCAGAGGACGAATTTAATTCTTTGCCTGATAAAAATTTATTAGCTAAACAAATTAGCAATCTTAATTTGTATGATGAGACAAGATTTGAAAACGATAAAAAGATAAAATATTTAAAAGATTTAGAAGAATCCGCCTCATCGGATAATCAAATCATAAATACAGAATCTAGTTTTACTGAAAATAAATCTAATTTTGTCCTAGCTAATAGTGAGGGTTTTTGTGACGGCTATAAAACTTCATCTTTCACCGCTTCTTGCGTAACAGTTGCAAAAGATGAAAATAGCATGGAAAGAGATTACGAATTCTCTAGTAAGCGTCATTTATCTGATATTAAGCAAGCAACAGATCTTGGCAATAAGGCAGCTAATGAAACTATAAGAAAATTGAGTCCCAACAAAATTGGAAGCGAGAAGATAAGCATAATTTTTGATAAAAGAATTTCAAAAGGAATGTTAAATGCTTTTGCAAGTGCAATATCTGCATCTGCAATTTCAAGAGGTACTTCATTTTTAAAAGATAAAATTGATCAACAGGTTTTTGCAAATTCAATAAATATAATTGATAAACCAGATATAATTAAAGGAATGGGTTCTCAAAACTTTGATTCAGAGGGTGTAAACTCAAATACATTACAACTTATAGAAAATGGAATACTTAAAAATTATCTTGTGGATACATACAATGGAAAAAAATTGAATTTAAAATCAAATGGAAGAAAAGGTGGAACCACCAATCTTTACTTTGAAAACGGAAATATAAGTTACGAAGATCTAATAAAAAAAAATTCAAGATGCCTCTATATTACCGAAACTATTGGTCACGGATCTAACCTAGTAACAGGAGATTATTCAGTAGGTGCCACTGGTTTTTTAGTTGAAAACGGAGAATTTAAATATCCAGTAAATGAAATAACAATTGCTGGTAACTTTAAGGATATGTTTAAAAATATAATTTTGGCTAATGATTTAGAATTTGAATATTCAGTCAATTCACCTACTATGATGATAGAAGGAATGACTGTTGCAGGAAAATGAGCAGTTATTGTGTCATTGGCTCTGGGATTTCTGGAGCAACAATAGCTAATTTATTAAATAAAAAAAATTCTGTACACATTTATGACAAAGCGCGAGGTCCAGGTGGTAGATCTTCTTTTAAAAGATTAAATAAGTCAAAAGGATTTGACCATGGTGCACAATATATTTCTCCAAAATCAATTCAATTTAAAAAATTTATTACAGATTTACGTAAAAAAAAAATCCTAAAAAAATGGACTGGCAAACATATTTTTTTAAATAGATTAAAAAAAGAAAATAAAAATCATGTTAAAATAATTGGCTGCAAAGGCAACAACGATATAATCAAACACTTAATAAAGAATATAAATTGTAATTTTCAAAGTGAGTTAGAGAAGATTAAATATATTAAAAATAAATGGAAATTAGATTTTAAAAACAACCAAACAAAATATTATGATAAATTAATATTAACTTGTCCATTCCCACAATTAAAAAATTTATCAAAAAAATTTATAAAAGATCCATTTATCAAACAAAAAATTAAAATGGATGCAAATATTACAGTCATGATTGAAATTAAAAAAACAAATAAAAATGTATCAAGTTATTTATTTAATGATAAAATTTTAGGATGGGCCGCTAAAGAAAATAGTAAAAAAAGATTTAAAAGTAATAATGATTTATGGACTTTACAAAGCACAAACCTATGGGCAAATAAAAAAATAAATAAAAATAGAGAAAATAAAGAAAAAAACTCAAAGATTTTAATTGAAAAATTTTTTAAACTCACTGGAATTAAAAAAACAAAAATATTAACCTCTTTAAATCATGGCTGGAAATATTCTTCAAATTCCAGACCATTGAAATTGAAAAGCTATTGGAATAATAAATTTAATTTAGGTGTATGTGCAGATTGGTTTGTGGGTCCTAGAGTAGAGGCTGGATGGATAAGTGCAAATGATCTTTACAACAAAATAAATAAATAATTTTTATTTAAAATTTTTTAAACGATATTCCCAATTTCCCATTCTCTCATATGTAACTTTGACAATAACCGAAGTTTTTTTATCAAGCCAAATATTAAAATTTAATTTTTTATCTTCAGGAAGAGACATATCTTTAGATGTAAGTTTAAAATGATGTGTTTCGTATTGTTTGCCATTAATTGAAATATTTTCTTTGCCAATAAAAGTAACTATTTGCTCTTTTATACTTCCAGAAATAGGACTTATTTGGCTTTCTGCTTGTAAAATTCTATGACTCCACCAATTCCCAATAATATTTTTTATAGAAGCTTCACCTGAATATGAAGATCCAATAATTTCAAACTTTTTATTATTTTTATCTAGTTTTAAGTTTACAAATTTTTCTTTTTTATTTTGAAGTGTTTTAGATTGAAAAGATATTAAATTATCTTTTAAATAAATTTCTTGCCCATATCCCTCTACTTTAAATAATGTTGCAGATAGTAATTTTACCTCAAATTTATATTGACTCTTTACTATCGTTTTTTCACCATCTCTTTTGAAATAATAATTGTTATATCCAATTACTTCATCATTTCTCAAGATCTCCATTTCTATTTTATCAAATTTGTTATAATGACCTATATGAGCTAAAGAAATTGATGAGAAAAATACAACAAGTAAAATAACTACAAATTTTTTCATTTGCTAGTTACAATATTAAAATTTTTCATTAATAGATATAGCTTATAACAATTATGTTTTTAAAAATAAAAAAAATTCCAAAAGTAAAATGGAGCTCAGAAAAACCTTTTAATTTTAAACCAAAGTTTTCTACATTTTTTTTCTTATGTTTTGGATTATCAATATTTGGATTAGGTGAAGGATTGTTAATTGTCTCATTTACAGGTGCTTCTCCTTGGAGTGTTTTAGCCCAAGGTATTTCCTTAAATATTAATTTAAGTATTGGAACTATCACGTTATTAATAAGTATTGCTGTTTTAATTTTATGGATACCTCTTGGGCAAAAACTGGGGATGGGTACAATATTTAATGCTTTGATTATTGCAATTATGATTGATCTTTGTATCAAGTATGTTCCAACACCATCAAATTATATTTATCAATTATTATTAGCTGTAATTTCTGTTATCATGGTTGGAATAGGTGGGGGTATTTACTTAGTATCAAATTTAGGAGCCGGTCCTAGAGATGGGCTAATGATAGGATTACAAAAATTAACTAATTTTCCTATAGCTGTTGTAAGAGCAACATTAGAAATTTCAGTTGTTAGTATTGGATGGTATTTAGGAGGAACCGTAGGGATTGGAACATTATTGTTTGCTTTTGGTATAGGCCCGTGCGTTGCGTTAGGGCTTTATTTAGTTGATAAAACTTTTGATTAGGCTGCGGCTGAAGCTTTTTCGCTTTTCTTTCTTTCGTGTGGATCTAGAATTGCTTTTCTCAATCTACAAGAATCTGGAGTTATCTCTAAAGCTTCATCAGTATTAAGCATACTTAATTGTTCAGCAATAGACATCGTTCTGACGGGTGTAAGTACAACATTTTCATCTGTACCTTGAGTTCTCATGTTTGTTAACTTTTTACCTTTCATAACATTGATTATCATGTCACCCGGTTTTGGTGAAAGACCAACTATCATTCCAGGATAAACAGCATCATTATGAGTTACAAACATTTCTCCTCTTGCTTGCAGGTTAAATATTGCGAATGCAACTGCCTTTCCTTGTTCCATTGAGATTAATGCTCCATTTCTTCTACCTTCCATTTCTCCTTCAAAAGGACCATAACTATGAAATATTCTATTTATAACTCCATTACCTTTTGTAAGCGTAAGAAATCTACTTGTGTAGCCCATTAACCCTCTAGTAGGTGCATGAAAAATTAATCTTTTTTTATTTATTCCAGTATCTTTTAATTCTATTAGTTTACCTTTTCTTCTGTTCATTGAGTCAATTACTTTTGATGAATATTCTTCGTCAAGGTCCATAGTGATTTCTTCAATTGGTTCAAGTTTATTACCACTTTCATCAGTTTTATATACTACTTTTGGAGGACTAACTGTCATTTCAAAACCTTCTCTTCGCATTTGAGTTAAAAGAATTTCCAACATTAACTCACCTCTACCACTCACCACAAAAGAGTCTTTTCCTTCGTTCTCAGAAAATGTAATTCCAACGTTATTTTGGGCTTCTTGAACTAATCTATCTCTTATTTGTGTGCTGGTTAGTTTTTTACCTTCAGTTCCAGCTAAAGGTGAAGTATTTACAGTAATTGTAATTGACATTGTAGGAGGATCTATTGGAGTAGCAGGAATTGGCTCATTTACCTCTATATCACATATTGTATCAGCGACGTTTGCATTTTCTAATCCAGCAACAACTACAATATCTCCAGCCTCACCAATATCTATTGGTACTTTTTTTGTTCCTTCATATCTAAAAATTTTTGTTAATTTTCCTTGATCAACTTTTTCACCATTTAAATTGATTGCTTTAATTGATTGATTAGCTTTAGCAGTGCCTTGTGTAATTCTTCCGACCAAACTTCTTCCTAAAAAACTATCTGCATAAAGTAGCGTTGACAACATTGCAAAAGGCTTAGCTCTGTCTAGTTCAGCAGGTTTTACATGATCAACAATTAAATTTAACAAAGGATTTAAATTTTCTCTTGGACCATCGACGTCATGATCTGCCCAACCTGATCTTCCACTTGCATATAGAACTGGAAAATCTAATTGTTCTTCATTTGCATCTAAGCTTACAAATAAATCAAATGTTTCATCTAAAACTTCATTAGCTCTTTGATCAGCTTTATCTAATTTATTAATAACAACAATTGGTTTCAATCCTTGTTTTAAAGCCTTTGATAATACAAACTTTGTTTGAGGCATTACACCTTCTGCAGAGTCTATCAATAACAATGCTCCGTCAGCCATACTTAAAACTCTTTCTACTTCAGCAGCAAAATCTCTGTGGCCCGGGGTATCGATTATATTTATTCTTGAATTGTTCCAATTAATTGAAGCAGGTTTAGCTAAAATTGTAATTCCTCTTTCTTTTTCAAGCTCACCTGAGTCCATCAATCTTTCATCAACAATTTCATTATCTCTAAATGAACCACTTTGTTTCATTAAATTGTCAATTAGAGTAGTTTTCCCATGATCAACATGGGCTATGATTGTGATATTTCTGATATTGTTGGTCATAAATCCTGGTTCTTATACATATTTAAAAGGATATTAAAACTCAAAAAAACTCATAACTGGCTTGAATTATTTTCAAAATTCAGGATTAATTTGTCTTTTTCTGCTTATCTTTTTTAAGTTTTCTTTTTTCTCTAAAGCTCAATTTAGGTTTTTTTTTAACACTAGAATCTTTAAATGATTTACCACTATATCTTTTTGACATGATTAAACTTCGCAAAAAAAAGGCCATCTTCAGATGGCCTTTTAAAATTTTTTAAGAAAATGGGGGATTACATTCCCATTCCACCCATTCCTCCCATGCCGCCCATACCACCAGGCATACCACCAGGCATTCCACCAGCGGCGTCTTTTTCCTCAGGTTTGTCAGCGATCATTGCTTCTGTTGTTACTAATAATCCAGCAATTGAAGCGGCATCTTGTAGAGCAGTTCTCACAACTTTAACTGGATCTATGATACCTTTTGCAAACATATCGCAATATTCCTCACTTTGAGCATCGTAACCGTGAGTTTTTTTCTTTTGCTCTAATAGCTTTCCAACTACTACTGAACCATCAACTCCTGCATTCTTAGTGATTTGTCTAATAGGAGCTTCCAACGCTTTTCTTACTAGATCAACCCCAGCTTTCTGATCATCACCTTTTGCTTTAACTTTATCAAGTTCCTGAGCAGCATAAAGTAGAGCACATCCACCACCTGTTACGATTCCTTCTTCAACGGCAGCTCTAGTAGCATTTAAAGCATCCTCAACCCTATCTTTTCTCTCTTTAACTTCAACTTCTGTTGCACCACCAACTTTGATTACTGCAACTCCACCTGCTAACTTAGCAAGTCTCTCTTGAAGTTTTTCTCTGTCATAATCAGACGTAGTTTCATCAACTTGTTGCTTAATAGAAGCACACCTAGCTTCAATGTCGGATTTTTTACCGCTTCCATTTACTATGGTGCTATTATCTTTATCTACTTTTATTTTTTTACAAGATCCAAGATCATCAAGTTTAACATTTTCAAGTTTGATGCCTAGGTCTTCAGATATAACTTGACCTCCTGTTAATATAGCAATGTCCTCAAGCATAGCTTTTCTTCTATCTCCAAAACCTGGAGCTTTAACAGCCACAACTTTCAAACCACCTCTTAATTTATTTACGACCAAAGTAGCCAAAGCTTCACCTTCAACATCCTCAGAAATTATCATTAGTGGTCTACCAGCTTGTACAACTGCCTCTAAAAGAGGGACCATAGGCTGTAAGTTGGTTAATTTTTTTTCATGTAAAAGAATGAACGGATTTTCTAACTCAGTAGTCATTTTATCACTGTTAGTGATAAAATATGGTGATAGATATCCTCTATCGAACTGCATACCCTCAACTACATCTAGTTCTGTTTCAATACCTTTATTTTCTTCAACAGTAATGACTCCTTCATTTCCAACTTTTTGCATTGCTTTTGCAATCATTGTTCCAATTTCTTTGTCGCCATTTGATGAAATTGTTCCAACTTGAGCTATCTCATCACTGTCTTTTACTTTTTTTGCAGATGCAACTAAACTTTCTCTCACTGTTTCTACCGCTGCATCAATTCCTCTTTTTACATCCATAGGATTCATGCCTGCAGTCACGTATTTCGCACCTTCCTTAACAATTGCTTGCGCAAGAATTGTCGCTGTAGTTGTCCCATCACCAGCTTCATCATTTGTTTTGCTAGCAACTTCCTTTACCATTTGCGCACCCATATTTTCAAATTTATCTTCAAGGTCTATTTCTTTTGCAACTGAAACACCATCTTTAGTAATTCTAGGGGCACCATAAGATTTGTCCATTACTACATTTCTTCCCTTTGGACCCAAAGTTACTTTGACAGTGTCAGCTAGTATGTTTACACCTCTAATCATCGATGCTCTTGCTTCAGCATCAAATTTAACAACTTTTGCCATTATATTTCTCCTTTACTAATTAATTACTTGCTTGAAATTCCCATAATGTCTGACTCTTTCATTATGCTATATTCCTTACCATCTATTTTGACTTCAGTTCCAGACCACTTGCCAAATAAAACTTTGTCACCAACTTTAACATCCATTGGAATTTTTTTTCCATCCTCTGTTTTTGCTCCACCGCCTACAGCAACAACTTTACCTTCTTGAGGTTTTTCTTGGGCTGAGTCAGGGATAATTATTCCACCAGCTGTTTTCTCGCTGCTATCTAATACTTCTATTAAAACTCGGTCATGTAACGGTTTGAACTTCATAATATCTCCTTAATAATTCTTTATAAATATGAGCCTCATATAGATATTTCGCTGTCTATTTCAAGATGAGTCTCGTACAGATTTATTAAAAAGCTAGTAAATTGCGGATTTTATGGTTTATACCTTAAAAATATGACTAAAAAATTAGATTTAGAGGGACTAAGCTCTATAGCCGATAATTATGATCTTTTTTATATAGATCTATGGGGAGTAATCCATAATGGGATTAGATTGCACGAAAAAGCAATAATTGTTCTTAAAGAACTTTTAGAAAAAAATAAAAGTTTTGTACTTTTAACAAATGCACCAAGACCAAATAAAACAGTGAAAAATTTTTTAGAAAATATGGGTATGGATAAAGAACTTAGAGACCATGTGTTTACTTCAGGTGAAGCAGCACTAAGTTTTTTAGAAAAAAATTTTTTATCAAAAAAATTTTATCACATAGGCCCACCAAGAGATTTTGATTTATTTAATTTATTTAAAAATAATAAAAGTGATGACATTAAACACAGCGAGTATATTATATGTACTGGTCTATTTGATGAGTTTAAAAAAGATTTAAATTATTACAAAGAATTGTTGACTGATCATTTAAAAAAAAAAATGATTTGTACAAACCCAGATTTGATTGTTGATCGTGGAAATATAAGAGAATTATGTGCGGGTTCAATTGCTATGGTTTTTGAAAAAATGGGTGGGAAGGTGGTTTACTTTGGAAAACCTTATCCAGAAGTTTATAACCAATCGATAAATAATAATAACAAAAAAATATTAGCGATAGGAGACAATATGAATACAGACATAAGAGGCGCAAACTTATTAAATTATGATACTTTGTTAATTTCTAGTGGGATACATAAAGAAGAAATTAATAATAACGGCATTGAAAAAGTTACAAAAGAATATGAAGTAATAGTTAATTATATTCAAACAGATCTAAAATGGTAAAATATTATTCTAATTTTAATATAAAAAAAATACATAAAGGATCTATTATCTTAATAGGTAATTTCGATGGCTTACATCTTGGTCATCAAAAATTATTTAAGTTAGCGCAATCATATAAGAAAAAATATAATTTAAAAATTGGAGTAATTAATTTCAATCCAATGCCTAAGATGTTTTTTAATAAAAGATTAAAAAATTTTAGAATTTCGAGTGTTGAACAAAAAATTAATTTACTAAGTAAACATAAAGTCGATTTTGTAATAACCAAAAAATTTGATAAAAAATTTTCAAAAATAAAAGCTTTAAATTTTATTACAGAAATTCTAAAGAAAAAATTAAATTCTAAATATATTTTTGTGAGTAATAATTTTAGATTTGGAAATAATAGGGAAGGGGGTGTTAATTTATTAATCGAAAATGAAAAAAATTATAATTATAAAATTGTTAAGCCAAAACCATTAATCAAGAATAAAAAAATCGTATCATCCTCCTTAATAAGAAATCTTTTAGAAAATGGACTTTTAGAAAAAGCAAATAAACTTCTTGATAGAAATTGGACTGTAGTAGGAGTTGTTCAAAAGGGTAGACAAGTAGGAAAAAAAATTGGTTTTCCAACTTGCAATATTGATATTGACGATTATGTCTTAGCAAAACCTGGCGTTTATGCTGTTCAAGTTTTAAGGAAAAATAACAGCAAATATATTAAAGGTATTGCTAATCTTGGATATAGACCAACATTTAACCAAAAAAAAATATTGTTGGAAGTTCATTTGTTTAATTTTTCTGGAAATCTCTATAATAAGCTTTTATCAGTAGAATTTTTAAAGTTTATAAGGGCAGAAAAAAAATTTAAAAATGTTAAGCAATTAAGTGCGCAAATAAAAAAAGATTTAAATATTGCAAAAAAGACCAAATGACAAAATCACAAATAAATTTACCTAAAACAACTTTTTCTATGAAAGCAAATTTACCTGTTCGAGAGCCAGAAATTCTCGAATATTGGAAAAAAATAAATCTTTATGGTGAATTAAGAAATATAAGTAAAGGTAGAGAAAAATTTGTTCTACATGATGGACCTCCTTACGCGAATGGAAATATCCATATGGGAACAGCTCTTAATAAAATTCTAAAAGATATAATTGTAAAGTTTCATCAAATGGATGGGAAAGACTCTATCTACGTACCAGGGTGGGATTGTCATGGCTTGCCTATTGAATGGAAAATTGAAGAACAGTACAAAAAAAATAAAAAAAACAAAAACGATGTTCCAATAGTTGAGTTTAGAAAAGAATGTAGAACATTTGCTGAGAAGTGGATTGAGGTTCACAAAAGTCAATTTAAAAGACTAGGTGTTGTTGGAGATTGGGAAAATTATTATTCAACGATGAGCTTTGATGCAGAAGCACAAATAGTTAGAGAGCTTGGCAAATTTTTAAAAGAAGGAAGTTTATATAGAGGTTTTAAACCAGTTTTATGGTCAACAGTTGAAAAGACTGCACTCGCAGATGCAGAAGTAGAATATCAAGAACATAAATCAGATACAATTTATACTTCATTTAAAGTTAAATCATCTAATTTAAAAGATTTAGATGGAAGTGAGATAGTTATTTGGACAACAACTCCATGGACGATACCAGCAAATAAAGCTTTGGCATTTAATGAGTCTCTTGATTATGTCATATTAGAAATAAATGATGAGGGTGATTTTAAAAATAGGAAAATTGTTATCGCAGAAGCTCTAATAGAATCTGTTACAAATGAATGTAAATTAAAAAGTTATAAAAAAGTTCATAAATTTAAAGGTAAAGAGTTTAAAGACACTATTTGTAGTCACCCATTTTTAGATCTAGGATATGACTACGATATTCCGATGTTAGAAGCTAGATTTGTAACAATCGAGCAAGGAACTGGAATTGTTCATTGTGCGCCAAGTCATGGACCTGATGATTTCAATCTCTGTTTGAACAATAATATTAAAACAATAGAAACAGTTGATGGAGATGGAAAATATACAAACAATGTAAAATTATTTGAGGGAATTCATATATTTAAATCAAATCCTATTGTAATTGAAAAACTAAAGGAGCAGAAAAATTTATTATTTAATGGTGAGCTAGTTCACTCATACCCACATTCATGGAGATCCAAAGCGCCACTTGTTCATAGAGCCACACCTCAATGGTTTATCTCCATGGAAAGTCATAATTTGAGAAGTAAAGCATTGAAAGCTATTGATGAGACTAATTTTTATCCAAGTAAAGGTAAAGAAAGATTAAAATCAATGATTGAAACCAGACCTGATTGGTGCGTTTCAAGACAAAGAGTTTGGGGTGTACCTCTTCCAATTTTTGTAAATAAAAAGACAAAAGAAATCTTAGTAGATGATGAGGTTATAGAAAATATTGCGTCAATTTATGAAAAAGAGGGATCAGATTGCTGGTTTTCAGATAATCCGCAAAGATTTTTAGGCAGTAAATATAAAGCTAATGATTTTGAAAAGCTTAGTGATATTGTTGAAGTTTGGTTTGATAGTGGGTCAACGCATTCATTCGTACTGGAAAAAAGAAATGATCTTAAATGGCCTGCTTCAATGTATTTGGAGGGCTCTGATCAACACAGAGGTTGGTTTCACTCATCATTACTAGAGTCTTGTGGAACTCGAGGTAGAGCTCCTTTTGAATCAATTTTATCTCATGGATTTGTTGTAGATGGCAAAGGTTTAAAAATGTCAAAATCATTGGGAAATGTTATTGCACCTGATGACATCTTAAAAAAATATGGTGCTGATATTTTAAGAATTTGGGTAGCATCATCAAATTATGCAGAAGATCTAAGAATAGATTATTCTATTTTAGACCAACATGCAGAATCTTATAGAAAAATTAGGAATACTTTTAGATATTTACTTGGTAACATAAATGATAATTTTGAATTACCAAACCTTGATGAAGTAGACGTTGACGAGTTACCTGAGTTAGAGCAATTAATGCTTAATAAAATTTATATTTTAAATAATAATTTTAAAAAATATTTTGAAAATTATGATTTTCATAACTTGTATAAAGAATTATTAAATTTTTGTACAGTTGATTTATCTGCTTTTTATTTCGATATTAGAAAAGATAATCTTTATTGTGATACAATAGATTCAAAAAAAAGAAAATCAACAATTCTACTTCTTAATATTATTTTAAATGCACTTTTAAAATGGTTTGCTCCTATCTTGTCTTTTACAACTGAAGAAATTTTTAAATTGTTATTTAAAGACCAAAAAAGTATTCACCTTGAAAAATTTTTAGAATATCCTGATAAATTTAAAAATCAAAATCTTAACGAAAAATGGATTGAACTAATAAAAATTAGAGATTTATGCAATGTAAGTATTGAAGAAAAAAGAGCAAGTAAAGAAATTGGATCAAGCCTTGAGGCAAGTTTAAAAATACAATTAAATCAAAAATTAAAAAATCTTACACAAAACATAGACTTTTCAGAACTTTGTATTACTTCAAGTGCTGAAGTTATTTATAAAGATGATGCTGAGACGTCAGTAATTACTAGTAAAGCGAAAGGTACAAAGTGTCCAGTTTGCTGGAAAATAAATGAAGGTCCTTGTCCAAGACATCATCAATGATTTTTAAAAATCTAAATAAAAGGTATTTAATTAGTTTGTTATTTATTTCTTTTATTTTTTTATTCGATAGAATTTCTAAAATTTATGTAATTTACTTAGATCAAAAATTATCTGGAGCTGAAATATTTTCCTCAAAATTTTTAAACATTACATTAATTTGGAATAAAGGAATTGCTTTTGGACTTTTAAATTTTGAAAAAAACAATTTATATAACTTTTTGACTGTTTTAATATTAATTATAATTTTAGTTATTGCATTAATGTCAATTAATACTGAAGGACTAAAAAAATTTTCATTTCTAATAATATTAGGAGGTGCTTTAGGAAATGTTTTTGATAGAATATTTAATAAGGCAGTTCCTGACTTTATAGATTTTCATGTAGGTGACTTTCATTGGTTTATTTTTAATGTTGCTGACATATTTATTACATTAGGTGTAATTTTCCTTATTTTACTGGAAATTAATGATAATAATAAAATAAGAAAATTATGAAATACTTCAAAATTATTATTTTATTAGTCTTAAGTTTGTTAATTTATTCATGTGGAGCTGTAAAAGAAGGTTTCTCAAATCAAAAAAAGAATAGTAGTGATGAATTTTTAGTAGAAAAAAAATCACCACTTGTTATGCCCCCAGATTACAATGAATTACCTATGCCTAAAACAAATCAAATTAACGAAAAAAAAAATGAAATAAAAAAGTTGGTAACTAGTACAGATAAAACTGGGGAAAATAAGACAAAAGTGAATAAAAATTTTGAACAGTCCATTTTAGAAAAAATTAGAAATAATTGATGTTTACAAAGAGCATTTCTTTCCAAAACTTTAACACAAAAATTAACACTTACGGTTTAAAAAAAAAATTACAAACTATTTTGTATGATAAAAACGAAATAATAAATTCTTTAAAAAAAAATTATAAATATAGTTTTCATTCAAAAAAATTAAATAAAAAATATAATAGATCAAATTTTAGAATTATTGGCATGGGTGGATCAATTCTAGGAGCCCAAACAATTTATGATTTTCTAAAAAAAAAAATAAAAAAGAAAATTATTTTCATTAACAATTTACAAACATCAAAAAAAAAAAATTACAAAGAAAATTATACAAATATAATAATTTCTAAATCTGGCAACACAATAGAAACAATAACAAATGCAAATATTTTTATAAAAAAAAAGGATAAAAATATTTTTATTACAGAAAATAAAAATAATTACTTAAACTTATTAGCTCAAAAACTTAAGTCTGAAATAGTACATCACAATGATTATATTGGTGGTAGATATTCAGTATTGTCTGAAGTAGGCATGTTACCAGCAGAACTTATGGGTTTGAATATTAAAAATTTTAAACAATTAAATAATATAATCAAAAATAAAAATTTTCTTAATAGTTTAATTTTAAATGTGGGTGCGACACTTAATTTTGTAAAAAACAAAAAATACAATTCAATTATTATAAATTATGATGAGAGCTCAGAAAGTTTATTTAAATGGTATCAACAATTAATTGCTGAAAGTTTAGGTAAAAAAAGAAAAGGTATTTTACCTATTATTTCAAATATGCCAAAAGACAATCATAGTCTAATGCAACTTTATCTTGATGGAATTCAAAATAATTTTTTTACTTTTTTTTATGTTAAAGATAGCAAATCTCAAAAAATTAATAATAATTTAATTTTGTCAAATCAAAGAAATTTGAAAAATAAAAATATATCTCAAATAATTTATGCGCAGAAAAAAGCTACAGAGAATGTTTTTAAAATCAAAAATATTCCTTTTAGAAGTTTTGAAATAAAAAAAAGAGACGAAAAAACTTTAGGAGAGTTATTTTGTTTTTTTATATTAGAAACTATATTATTAGGAAATTGTTTAAAAATTAATCCTTACGATCAGCCTGCGGTTGAGTTAATCAAAAAGGAAACTAAAAGAATTTTAATTTAGATACTTAAAAAACATTATTTTTGATAAACCATAAGTTTTTTCTTCAACTTTTTTTAATTTTGTTGAAAAAATTTCTCTTTCATTTTTATGTCTATGTAAAATAATAATTCCATTATTTTTTAAAACTTTGGAATTATTAATACTATCAAATATCTTATTTATATTTTTATCTTTATATGGAGGATCTAAAAAAATAATGTCAAATTTGTCATTAAAATTAAAAAATAAATTTTCATTATAAATATCTTTATTCAAAATTTCAAAATTACTTATTTGTTTAAAATTATCTAAATTTTTTTTTAGAATTGGTATGACACCTTTGTAATTTTCTACAAAAATAACTTTTTTGACACCTCTAGATAAACATTCTAGTCCAAAAGACCCTACACCAGAAAAAAGATCTAAAATATAGGCATTATTAAGATCAATTCTAAATTTATTTGAATGACCAATAATATTAAAAATAGATTCTTTTGTTAAATCTTTTAAAGGCCTTGTCTTTTGATCTTTTGGTATAGTAATTTTTTTCCCTTTGTGAGATCCAGATATTATTCTCATTTATCAATGACTTTATAACCAATATCTTTTCTATAAAAACCATTTTTCCAATTTAGTTTTTTTAATTTTTTAAAAATATTAGCTCTTGCAGTAAAAAATTCATCAGACATAGATACGAAATTTAGTACTCTTCCTCCGATAGAATAATATTTATTATCTTTTTTAATTGTACCAGCATGAAACAAATAATTATCTTTTTGTACAGTAATTTTATCTAAATTTTCAATTTCTATATTTTTTTTAAAGTTATCAGGATACCCGTTAGAACAAATTACTATGCATAAACTTTTTTTAGATGACCATTTAATTTCTATTTCGTCTAGTTTTTCTTCGCAGCATGCCAAAAAAATATCAACAATATCAGTTTTAAGTTTTGGAAGAATTGTTTGACATTCTGGATCACCCATTCTTACATTATATTCTATTAAAAAGGGTTCACCCTTTACAATCATTAAGCCTGTATACAAGAATCCTTTATATTTACTTCCTAGTTCATTAAGACCTTTTAAAGTAGGTTTTATAATTTTATTAATAATTTTTTTTTTAAGTTTGTCATTTATTAATCTAGATGGAGAATATGCACCCATTCCACCTGTATTTTTTCCCTTATCTCCCTCAAGCACTCTTTTATGATCTTGGGCTGAGCCAAAATATTTAAAGTTTACTCCATCATGAACAGTAAAAAAACTCATTTCTTCTCCATTTAGATATTCCTCAATCAGTATGTTATTGGCTATTCCAAACTTTCCATTAAATATTTCATCAACTGCTAAAAAACCCTCAATTTTATTTTGACTAATATAAACGCCCTTACCAGATGCAAGATTATTTGCTTTTATAACAATCGGATAATTAGACTCTTCTAAGAATCTTTTAGCATCAGCTTTTTTATTAAAAGTACCAAATTTTGCAGTTGGTATATTATATTTTTTACATAGTTCTTTAGTAAAAATTTTAGAGCCCTCAAGTTGAGATGATATTTTGTTTGGTCCAAACACTTTAATTTTATATTTCTCCAAATAATCCACTAATCCATCTACCAAGGGTTTCTCTGGACCAACTATAATTAAATCAATTTTATTATTTAAAATAAAATTTTTTAACATTTCAAAATTTTCTAGATCTAAACTTACATTTTCTGCTATGCTAGAAGTGCCAGCGTTTCCTGGAAAGCAAAATAAATTATCTATTTTATCTGATTTTTTTAAATTTTCACAAATTGCATGTTCTCTTCCACCACTTCCAATTATTCCAACTTTCATATAAAACTATATAAACTAAAAATGAATAAAAAATTAGCAAAATTGAAATATTTACCTAATAACTTTCAAATAATTAGTAACGGAGATTATGTTGAATGTGCAGTTTCAGGAAAAAAAATACCCTTAGAAAATTTAACTTATTGGAACGTTGAGCTGCAAGAGCCTTATTTTTCTTATAAAGAGGCTTCACAAAAAAGAGAAAAAAATACTAAAAAATAACTATTATTTCCATCGATTATGCGACCATATCCACTGCTCAGGATTTTTTAGAATCATTGTTTCAATAATTTTATTTAACTCATCTGTAATATACTGAGTTGTCTCTTCTTTTGAAAAAAATATTGGTTTATTAATTGTAATTTTAAAATTTATACCCTCTATTCTCTCAATATATATAGGAATTATAGGAAGATTGAACTTTTTAACAAGTTGAGCCGGTATTGTTGTAGTTAAAGCTTTTTGGTTAAAAAAATTAGATTTAATACCTTCCGAAACTCTTTGATCAACCATTAAAGCAGTTGAAAAATTATTCTTATTGAGATTAATCATTTCTCTCAATCCACTAATCCCTTTTTTTATCTGATTTTTACAAATATATTTTTTCCTAATATCTTCCATAATTTTATTAAGGAAAACATTATTTAATGGACGATACAAAGCTGATAAGTTTATATTCGATTTATCCAAATACATAGCCATTAATTCAAAATTACTGAAATGTGCAGATATGAATACGACTTGCTTATTTTCTTTAATGATTTTTTGAAGATTTTCTTCACCTTCTATTTTAATATTTTTTCTTAGTTTTCCATTCCTGAAGTCTTTAATAAATACATATTCAGCAAAAATCCTTCCGTAATTATTCCACATTAATTTTACAATTTTCTTTAGATCCTCAGAATTTATATTTGGTATTGCTTTTTTAATATTTGAGTAAATTAGTTTTTTAGATCTGAAAAAAGGACCAATTATTTCAAATAATTTTCCTCCCAAATAAGATGATTTATTTGGTCCCAAAATTTTAAAAACTATAAATAATATTATTATTAATATAAATTGAATTAAGTATTTTAAATATTTCATAGTTTAGTTTATACAGTCAATTAATCTGCTTTCGTCAATAATTTTTAATTCTGATTTTATAAATTTGATACTATTAATATTTATATTTTCATTGTTTAGCCTTATATGATCTTTTTCAGTCGTAATTATTTTGCAATTTAATTTATTTGCTTCATTTAAAATATTATTTATGTCTTTCAAAGAATATTTGTAATGATCTGGAAACTCTACATCTTTAATAATATTTAAATTAAAATTTTTAATCATATTAATAAAAGTTTGATGATTACCTATCCCTGAAAAAACGAAAAATTTATCATTTAAATTAAATTCCTTGATATTTAAAAGTTGATATTGACCTAAATGAATATTTATATTTGGATTAATACTTAATATCTTATCTTTTAATTTTTCGATATTTTCTAGATTTCCATTTAAAAAAATATTTTTATAATTTTTTAGTGAACTTATTTTTTCTCTTAAGGGACCAGCGGGAATTGTCATTCCATTTCCAATCCAATTGATAGTGTTAAAGCATAAAAATTTTATGTCATAATCAATTGAGTTATCCTGAAGTCCGTCATCAAGTATTGCTATTTCAAAATTTTCTTTCTGTGCCTGAATAAGTGACTCAGTTCTCTTATTTGCCAAAAAAAGTTTCCCATGTTTGCTCAAAAGTTTTTGTTCATCGATTTGATTTTTATAAAATTTTTTCACAAAGCACGATTTTATTTTTTTTTGAGTTAATAGTTTATTTATTGCAATGCTTAGAGACGTTTTTCCAGTTCCACCAAGGTATATATTTCCTAAACAAATTGTTTTAATTTTAAATTTTTTAGGATCGGAATTTTTCAAAAAAAACCCAATTAATTGAATTAAATGTGCAATTGGAAACAAAATATATGCCGTTATGTTTGGCTTTTTTAGATCCCAAAATTTAGGTTTTTTTAAATTCATCACTAATAAAATAATCTAGTTCTTGTATAGTTTTTTTAAGTATTTTTTTACCTATATTCTTAATTTTAATACCAGAAAATTTATTTTTTTTAAAAGTTATTGCTGATGCCAGTTGTTTTGGTGTTGAAATTTTTTTAGAAATTTTAAAAGCTTTCAGTAATTTATATACATCCTTGAAATTATCTATATTAGGACCATGTAATATCTTTGCACCAAATCGTGCTGCTTCTAAAGGGTTTTGTCCTCCTCTATTTATAATGGACCCCCCAAAAAAAACTGAAGGTCCAATATTATGAAATTTCTTTGTTTCACCAAATGTATCAACAATATAAATATCAACTTTTTTTAAATTGTTTACTCGTGAACTATGACAAGATATGTTTAAGTTAAAATTGTTTATTTCAGTTTTTATTTCATTCAATCTATGAATATGTCTTGGTATAATTATAGTTATAAGATTCTTCACTCTTTTTTTTAATTCTAAATGTGTCTTCGCGCAAAATACTTCTTCTTTTTTGTGAGTACTAGATGCAATCCAAATTTTTTTTGATTTGAATTCTTTTTCAAGCCTTTTATTAATCCTAATCAATTTCTCTTCATAATTTTCTGCAAATTTTAAATTTCCAATCATCTTGATTTTTTTTAAATCAAATTGATTTAAATAATTTTTTGTTTCGAGATTTTGTGGGTATGCAATTGTAATTTTATTAAATATACTTTTTGCAAAATTTTTTAATTTAATCCAATTTTTAAAAGATTTATTTGTTAAACGAGCATTTAATAAAACTAAAGGAATGTTTTTTTCATACAATTTTTTATACATACACGGCCAAATTTCAGAGTCGATAAAAATTGACAAATCTGGTTTCCAATAGTCTAAAAATTTTTTTGTAAAAATGAAGTGATCTATTGGATAAAATTGATGAATTGTTTTTTTAAATTTATATTTTTTTAAAACTTTTGAAGAACTTAGAGTACTTGAAGTAATTAAAATTTGTTTTATAGATTTATTTTTTTCATAATGTTTAATAAGAGGAATTATGCTTAATATCTCTCCAACACTTGCTCCATGAAACCATATCAGCTTACCCTCCTTTTTTAATTTGGAGTAAAAACTAAATTTTTCTAAAAATCTTTTTTTATCTTCTTTATTTATTAGAATTCTATAAATTATTACAATTGGAGATATAATTACTAAAATTGAAGTTATTAATTGATATAAAAAGAACATATTTACTTTTGAATTTGTTTTTCATAAAACTTTTTATATAAATCAGATTTTTGCATAAGATCATTATGTTGACCACTTTCTACTATTCTTCCTGAATCTATTACATAAATATTATTTGAGTTAAGAATTGTAGAGAGTCGATGTGCAATTACGATTGTTGTTTTATTTTTTGTTAAAATTTTTAATGCTTCTTGAATTTTTGATTCAGTTTCTGAGTCTAGTGAAGATGTTGCCTCATCTAATAGTATAATCGAACTTTTTTTCAACATTGCTCTAGCAATTGAAAGTCTTTGTTTTTCACCTCCCGATAACCTAACACCATTTTCTCCAATTAATGTCTCAAATTTATTTGGAAGATTATTTATAAATTCCTCGCAAAATGATAATTTTGCAACTTCAAAAATTTCTTCGTCACTCGCATTTTCTTTAGCATATTTAATATTATTTTTTATTGTATCATCAAACAAAGTAGTTTCTTGACTTACCATCGAAACCTCTCTTCTAAGTGATTTGATTGTGCTTTTGTATATTGATTGATCATCAATTCTAATGTCTCCAGATTGTGCATCATAAAATCTTGGAATTAAATTTAAAATTGTAGATTTACCCGAACCACTATGACCTACTAAAGAAGTCATTTTTCCTCCTTCAAAATGTACATTAATTGAGCTAAGTGTTTTCCCCTCATCCATTTCATAAGAAAAATTTACATCCTTGAATTTTATTTCAGAGTTTATTATTTCAATTGCTTTCGCTTCCTCAATGTCTTTAATTTCATTTTCTTGATCAATTATAGGTAAAATTCTTGAAGCAGCAGATAAACCTTGGTTTAAAACCATATTAAGTGTCGATAAAGCTCTAACAGGTTGATAAGCCAACATCATGGCAGCTAAAAATGAAAAAAAATTATTTATATCAAGTTCACCTCTAGCCATTAATTTTCCAGAATAAAAAATTAATATAGCTATCATAAAGCCGGTAAATGTTTCCATAATTGGAGACATTCTTACAAATACAGTTTGAATTTTTTGGCTTTTTTCCTTTAGTTGTGACAAATATTTATTAGCTCTCTCTTTCTCAAAATTTTCTTTTTGAAAAATTTTAATTAATTTATGATTTTTGAACAATTCAACTAAATAAGTCGTTAAGTGACCTGATTTTTGCTGAGCCTCAGTAGTTACTTTACTCATTCTTTTTCCCAAAGTTTTAGCAGCAACACTAGCGAGTGGGATCATTATAATTGATATTAAAGCTAACTTCCAATTTTGGATAAACATTACTAGTAGCAATCCCAAAAGAGTAAGAGAGTCTTTAAATAGTGTTAATATAGCAGTACTTAATAAATTAGTAATATGAGTAACATCATAAGTTAGATTTGAAATAAATTTTCCAGAATGCTTTTTGTCTATTATTTGAGTATCAGTTGAAATTAAATTATTTACCATGTCATACTGGAGTTTTTTTTTAATTGATTCTCCTACACCAATCATTGTTGCTTTAGCCATATACAAAGATATTCCTTTAACACTAAATGCTAAAATAATTAAAACAGGTATCAAAACTATTAATGTTTGGTCTTTTTCTATGAAAAGTTTTTTTATTGCAGGATCTAACAACCAAGCAATAGCAGATGTGCTAACAGCTACAAGGATAGAAAAAAAGGCTGATAATAATATTTTATTTAAATATTTTTTTGAATAATCTTTATATAATCTTTTATAAATTTCAGATTTATTCATTATAAGTTTTTCACAATTAAAATATTTATTAGTATTAAAATGCCAAAATAATTATTACTTTTAAATACTTTTAAGCAACTCGAAGGATTTTCAGGGTTAAAAATTTTCATCTGGTAAAAAAATAAGTGAACAAAGGGAATAACCATCAGAATGAAATAACTATAATGAAATTCCATAAAATAACCTCCTACTAGAAATAGAGTGATTAAGAAAGCATAACATGTAAACAAAAATTTTTTTGCGTTGCCTTTAAATTTGATTGATGTTGATTTTAAACCTATAATTTCATCATCTTTAATATCTTGATATCCATAGATAGTGTCATATCCCAGTGTCCAAAATATGGCCCCCGTATAAAATAGAATTGGTACAATATTAATTTGACCATGAATTGCAGTCCAGCCAAGAATTAGGCCGTAGTTAAAAGTGACTCCTAAAAATAGTTGTGGCCAATATGTAAACCTTTTCATTAATGGATATGTAAAAGCAAGAGGCATAGAGCCTAAAGCTAATATTATCGTAAATAAATTAAAATTTAAAAGAACCAAAAAAGCTAAAAAACATAATGTCAGGGAATAGAATACAGCTAACTGTACAGAAATCTTTCCAGAGGCGATTGGTCGATTTTTAGTACGATATACTTTTGAGTCAAACTTTCTATCCAAAATATCATTCACAATACATCCTGCTGATCTCATCAAAACTGATCCTAAAAAAAAAAGAATTAAATAAAAAAAGTAAATTCTTAAGTCTAATGAAAAATCATATGCTAATGTTAATCCCCAAGCACAAGGCCAAAATAATAACATATAGCCAATAGGTTTTTTTAATCTTGTCAGATTAATGAAAAGTTTTAAATGGTTCATAATATTTTACTTGTAAATAACAAAGGCTATATCCATAATCAAACTGATTCGTATGAATATAGATTACACAGTCACAGCACTAATGTTTCCAGCAATTCCACTGATGATGGCGGTTTATAGTAATAGATTTCATTCCTTAAGTATTTTAATACGACAGCTTCATGATGAGCATGTCTATGAAAAGCACATCCCACCAGAATGGAAAAAACAATTTATTAATTTAAGTGGAAGAATAACACTTTTAAGGTGGACTATATTGTTTGCCTCATTTGGTTTTCTATTTAATATGTTGACTGTATTTGCTTTATACTTAGATAAATTATTTTTGGCTAGAGTAATTTTTGGATCTTGTTGTTTATCGATGATTATATCAATAATTTTTTTTATAAGAGAAATCCAAATTTCAACAAATGCTCTTAAGCTCCATATGTCAGATATGGATGTTGATGTTAGTTAGGCACTAATACAGCGGGGCCTAAAATTTTTCTTCCTTCAAGATCTATATGAGCTTGAACGACTTCTTCTAAACTATACTTTTTAAAAATTTTTATTTTAATTTTACCTGAAATAATTTTTTCAAACATTACTTTCGAAGCTTCATTAAGCTCGTCTCTTGTAGAAAGATATTGTTGCATTGAAGGTCTTACAAGGTAAAGACCTTTAGGTTGAATGACTTTAGGCACATTAATATCAGATAATGGTCCAGATGCATTACCAAACGAAACCATCATGCCCCTTACTGCTAAACATTCAATAGATCCATCCAATGTATCTTTACCCACACCATCATAAACAACTGGCACTCCCTTACCGTCTGTAATTTCTAAAACTTTTTCTGCAAAATTTTCTTTGTTATAATTAATTATATGATCGTAGCCATTTTCTTTTGCAATATTTACTTTTTCATCTGATCCAACTGTACCGATGACAGTACAACCTAAACTTTTTGCCCATTGTCCAAAAATCTGACCAACACCACCTGCTGCTGCGTGAAATAATATTGTTTGTCCTGCTTTAACTGGATAAGTTTTATGTAAAAGATAAAAAGTTGTTAATCCTTTTGTCATTAAAGTAGCTGCTATTTCAAGATCAATACCATCTGGTACTTTTACTAAATTCTTAGTTGGATAATTTCTATGTGAACAATAAGAACCTAGAGGTATTCCTGCATAAGAAATTTTATCACCAACTCCAAAGTCTTTTACATTCGCTCCAACATCTGTAATAACTCCAGCACCTTCTAATCCTAGACCGATTGGTAATTTTAAAGGATATAAACCTGATCTATGATATGTATCAATATAGTTAAGACCAATTGCTTTTTGTTCAATTGTTACTTGATCAGGACCAGGTCCCTCTAAAGATATATCTTTAACTTCTAAAACTTCAGGTCCACCAGTTTTATTAATTTCTACAGCTTTCATAATTTATTTTACGAATGTATCGTTATGATAGTCTTGAACTGCTTGCAAGATTTCAGCTTTAGTATTCATTACAAAGGGCCCACCTCTAGCAATTTCTTCATTGATTGGTTTTCCCGAAATAAGTAAAAATTTAGTATCCGTCATAGCTTTTACAGTTAAATCTTCACCTTTTTTTAATAATATTAAAGTACTATCTTTAACATTGTCGTGTTTATTTTTACCAATTTCGATTTCACCTTTAATCAAATAAATAAAAGTATTATGAGTAGATGGTAATTTAAAATTGAATTCTTTATTTTTGTTTAATTCGACATCAAAATAAATTGGCTCAACATTATGACCTTTAACAGGGCCTTCTGCATTTTCAAATTTACCAGCTATGACTTTAACTTGCTTGTTATCGTCTTTATGAACACTCATTTTGTCTGCATCAATATAAATATACTCAGGTTTGCTCATCTTTAATTTTGCAGGCATATTTATCCATAACTGAAATCCGTGAAGTCTACCTTCTTTCATTGCTGGCATTTCAGAGTGAATTATTCCACTTCCTGTTTTCATCCACTGCACATCTCCAGCGGTCATTCTTCCCTTTCCTCCAGTACTGTCTTCATGCTCGAAGTCTCCAGCTAACATGTAGGTGACTGTTTCAATTCCTCTATGGGGGTGGGGTGGAAAACCTGCAATATAATCTTCACTATTTTCTGATCCAAACTCATCTAACATTAAAAAAGGATCGAAATAATTTGGCTCAACACCAATACTTCTCTTAAGTTTTACACCAGCACCATCTGATGCCTGAATGGGCGTTATAATTTTGCTTACTTCAATTGTTTTCATAAGATTAAGAAATAGTATTTATATTTTATAATTCAATATTATTTTTTATCTAAACTGTAACCTCGCGCTCCATTTGCAATTAGGAACATAAAGCCACCTGCTAATGCAATATTTTTAAGAAAAGCTGTTAATTGCATTTGATCACTAAAATCATTATGAAAAATAAAAGCAGTAGAAATACAAAATAAAAATAATAATGCGGCAGCAATTTTTGTTTTATATCCAATTACGATAAGTATAGGGGCAACTATTTCAATAATAATTGCTGGTATGATCATAATGCCGGGTAAGCCGTAGCCATCCATCCATTCGATTGTGCCCTCATAATTATTAATTTTGAAAATTCCGTTTAAAAAAAATAATGCTGATATAAATATTCTGCCTAATAAATCTATAATATTTGTCATTAAAATTTAATTTAACTCCTAACCACATCTATTACAACGAATTGTTGCAAACATATCATCCCAATCGTCCTCTTTTTCCTCTACATAATCCATTAAACATCTTAATGCCTTTGATGTATCTGGTAGATCATATTTATCAACAATTTGTTCCAACATTTTCTCTGAGTCAGAATATATTTCAAAAGAAATTTCTTTTTTTTCACTCATATTTGTTCCTTTCGAATGAAAGATATATTTTTGACGATCTTATGAAATAAGCCAAATGATCGCCTCAAATTAACTGCAATAGCTCTAATAAATTATTTATTTTATACCTAGGATTGTAATCTAAATTATCAAAAATATTTTGATTTCTATTTACCCAAATAGAATTATAACCATAATTTCCGCCACCAGACACATCCCAAGTGTTAGAGCTTAAAAAAGCAACTTCATTTTTATTAATTTGATATTCTTTAATTGGCATATCATAAACTTTGGAATCTGGTTTATAAATACCAACCTCTTCAATAGAAAAAATATTATCAAATATATTTTCTAAATTATTGCTTTTAACTAGTTGTTCAAGAAGAGCAGGAGTGCCATTAGAAAGAATTGCAAGTTTTAAATCTTTTTCTTTTAATGATTTTAAGACTTCGGGTACTTCTTTAAATGGCAAAAGAATTTTATAAAGATCTAACAATTCATTTCTCATCGAAGAATCTATTTCGTAAGCTTTCATTGATTTATCTAAACTATCCTCTGTCACTTGCCAAAAATTCTTATGGCGTTTCATTAAACTTCTTAGCCAAGTGTATTCTAGTTGTGTAGTTCTCCAATAATTAGCAAAACCTTCCCACCTATTACCAATTTTATCTTTACACTTTTCAGCAGCTGAATTGACATCAAATAAAGTTCCATATGCATCAAAAATTATTGCTTTAATATTTTCCATAAACTAACTTATCAATATGAGTAACATTAGATTATTTTTTCCAAAAAGTTTATCTCTTAATTTGACTGACAAACTTGATAAATCTCAATCTCACTATGTGTCAAAAGTTATGAGAGTTAAAGAGAATGAAGTTTTTTCTTTATTTAATAATAGTGGTGAATGGGAAGCAAAAATTTTAAATATCTCAAAAAGTATCGTTGAATTTAATGTTACAAAGCAATTAAGAAAAAAAGAAAATACAAAAGAGCTTTGGTTGGCTTTCTCCCCCATAAAATCAAATTATTTTAATTTTATGATCCAAAAAGCTACAGAACTTGGTGTAACAAAATTTTTGCCGATTATTTTTGATCGAACGATCGTTAGAAAAATAAATAAAGAGAGATTAGAAAAAGTAATTATAGAAGCTGCCGAACAATCAAATAGAATTAATGTACCAATAATTGAGGAACCTCAGAAACTGAAAAATTTTCTAAATAAAGAAATGAATTTAATATTTACAGACATCAATACTAATAATACAAAAATAAATTTAAAAAAATTAACAGCAAAACCAACTTGCGTAATAATAGGGCCGGAGGGAGATTTTTCTGAAGAGGAAAGGATAGAGATTCTTAAGTTTAATGGTGTTCAGCCAATCAAAATTAATGAAAACATCTTGAGGTCTGAAACGGCTGCAATTTCTGCTCTATCGATCATAAATTACGGGAATTTTTGATATTTTGTCGCTAAAAGTAAAAGTGTATTTTTTTAAAAGACGCTCTATATAGAGTAAAAAAAATGAAAAAAATTATATATATATTTCTAACAATTTTAATTAGTTCAAGCGCTTTTGCTAATCAACCATTTGATTGGCAATTAGGTTTTCAAAAAGCTGCATCAGAATCTATGAGAGATATAGTTAATTTTCATAATAACTTATTACTCCCGATTATAATTGCGATAAGTGTTTTTGTTCTATTTTTGATGGTTTACGCATGTATAAGATTTAGAGCTTCAGCAAATCCAATTCCATCAAAGAGAACTCACAATGTAGCTGTTGAAGTTTTATGGACGTTAATACCTTGTTTAATTTTAATTGTTATGGCAGTTCCATCGTTTAAAATATTATATTCACAAGATTCTATACCTAAAGCAGATGTAACTGTTAAGGCAATTGGTTATCAATGGTATTGGGGATATGAGTATCCAGATCAAAATATATACTTCGACTCCTATATGATTGAAGATAAAGATTTAAAAGAAAACCAACCAAGACTATTAGCTGTTGACAATGAATTGGTTGTTCCAGTTAATAAAGTTATTAAAGTTATGATTACGGCAAATGATGTTCTACACGCTTGGGCATTACCTTCATTTGGGGTAAAAAGAGATGCCGTACCTGGTAGAATTAACGAAACTTGGTTTAAAGCTGAGAAAGTTGGTACTTACTACGGTCAGTGCTCTGAACTTTGTGGAATTAAACACGCATTTATGCCAATTGAGGTTAGAGTTGTTACAGATGAAGAATATGAAGAATGGTTATTAGATGCCAAAATTAAATTTGCAAAAGAAATTACAGATGAAGATCAATTTAAAAAACTAGCGAGTAAATAAAAATGTATACACAATCTGCATCACACGATGATCACCATACTCCAACTGGTTGGAAGCGTTGGGCTTACTCAACTAACCACAAAGATATTGGAACAATGTATCTAATATTTGCAATTATTGCTGGAGTAATCGGCACCGCATTTTCAGTTTTAATGCGAATGGAACTGATGCATCCTGGTGATGGAATTTTAGGTGGAAACTATCATTTGTACAATGTCTTGGTAACAGGTCATGGTCTTATTATGATTTTCTTTATGGTAATGCCTGCAATGATTGGCGGATTTGGCAATTGGTTTGTGCCAATTATGATTGGTGCTCCAGATATGGCTTTTCCAAGAATGAATAATATTTCTTTTTGGTTATTACCCACTTCATTTATTTTATTAATTATGTCTATATTTATGGATGGCCCTCCAGGTCAGACAGGTGTAGGCGGTGGATGGACTATTTATCCACCTTTATCATCAAAGGCAGGGCAACCTGGGCCCGCAATGGACTTTGCGATTTTAAGTTTACACTTAGCTGGTGCATCATCAATTCTAGGTGCTGTAAACTTTATAACCACCATTTTAAATATGAGAACTCCAGGTATGACACTGCATAAAATGCCATTATTTGCTTGGTCAATATTAGTAACTGCTTTCCTATTATTATTATCATTACCGGTTTTAGCAGGAGCAATTACTATGCTTTTAACGGATAGAAATTTTGGAACAGCTTTTTTTGATGCTCAAACAGGAGGAGATCCAGTTTTATTCCAACATTTGTTTTGGTTCTTTGGTCATCCAGAAGTTTATATTTTAATTTTACCAGGTTTTGGAATGATAAGTCATATCGTTTCAACATTTTCTAGAAAACCAGTATTTGGTTATTTGGGAATGGCTTATGCAATGGTAGCAATCGGGATAGTAGGCTTTGTTGTATGGGCTCACCATATGTATACAGTTGGATTGAGCACAGACACTAAAGCATACTTTTTAGCTGCAACAATGATTATTGCTGTTCCAACAGGAATAAAAATATTTTCATGGATAGCGACTATGTGGGGTGGATCAATTTCATTTAAAACACCCATGGTTTGGGCTTTAGGATTTATATTTTTATTTACAGTTGGTGGTGTTACAGGAGTAGTTCTTGCTAACGCGGGTGTAGATACAGCGATGCATGATACATATTATGTTGTTGCTCACTTTCATTATGTTTTATCTTTAGGAGCAGTTTTTGCAATATTTGCAGGATTTTATTATTGGTTTGGTAAAATGAGTGGCTATGAATATTCAGAGTTTTTAGGCCAGTTACATTTCTGGTTAACATTTATAGGCGTAAACTTAGTGTTCTTCCCGCAGCATTTTTTAGGGCTTGCAGGTATGCCAAGAAGATATGCAGATTATCCAGATGCTTTTGCTGGTTGGAATTATATTTCTTCAATTGGTTCATATATATCAATCATTGGTCTAGCAGTGTTTTTTATTAATTTGATTTACGCTTTTTATAAAAAGAAAGCTGCTGCACAAAATCCATGGGGCGAAGGCGCTACAACTTTAGAATGGACTGTACCATCTCCACCCAATTTTCATACGTTTGATGAACTACCAAAGTTTGAAGATGAGGAGAGTGTTGAAAAATCTGCAAGTTAATAATTAAGATTTTTTAAATTAAAATGATTAAGTCAAAATTAAAATCTAGAAGTTTAAGTCAAGAAGACGTTTTTAATCTTTCAGAATTATTTAAATTAATGAAGCCAAGGGTTATGTCTTTGGTAATTTTTACTTGTGCAGTTGGATTACTAATGGCTCCAAATGTTGTTCCAACAAAAGATGCCATTGTAGCAATTTTGCTTGTTTCTATTGGGGCAGGAGCCGCCGGCGCATTAAATATGTGGTATGAATCTGATCTTGATGCTCTAATGACAAGAACTTGTCTAAGACCTATACCAACGGGCAAAATAAATAAAAATCAAGCATTAGTATTTGGTATTTCGCTATCAATATTTTCAGTTATAGCACTTGATTATTTTGCAAACAGACTATCGGCAGGATTATTATTGTTTACAATTTTATTTTATGTTTTTGTTTACACAATTTGGTTAAAGAGAAAAACTCCTCAAAATATAGTTATTGGGGGTGCTTCAGGAGCCTTGCCACCAGTTATAGGCTGGACTATTGCGACAAATTCATTATCAATTGAACCTCTTACATTTTTCTTAATTATATTTTTTTGGACTCCATCTCATTTTTGGGCACTAAGTCTATATAAATCTGATGATTATAAAAAAGCTAAAGTGCCAATGCTTCCGTTAACTAATGGAATAGAAAGTACAAAATTAAATATACTAATTTATTCATTATTTATGCTTCCAATTATAATTTTACCCTATGCTTTAGGATTTGTTGGTCATGCATTTTTAATCCCATCATTAATATTGACCGTATATTATAATATATTGTGTTTTAAACTCTATAATTTTAAAAAAAATAAATTTGAAGCTAAAATTGCTAGATCAATTTTTGGCTATTCGATCTTATACTTATTTTTAGTATTTGTTTTATTTCTAATAGATAAAATAATATGATCACACCAGATAAAAAAACAAAGAAAAAAAATATATTAACAGCCATAGCAATATTAGCATTTATGGTTTTTTTATTTTTTTTTACATTATTTAATGTAGGAGTTTTTGATAGACAAATATGATTAAAAATAAAACTTTAACTCCAATTTTACTCGCAGGTATATTTGTTTTAATGCTAGGATTATCTTTTGCTGCAGTTCCACTTTATGATGCGTTTTGTAGATTAACTGGTTTTGGTGGAACAACACAAGTTTCTAAAGAACCACCAAAAGTAGTTCTTAATAAAATTGTTAGCGTTAGATTTGATACAAATGTAAATAATCTCACTTGGGACTTTAAAGCTAAATCAAATGTAATTGACGTTAAAGTAGGACAGGTAAATAAAATAGAATTTGAGGTAGAAAATTATGGGGAAAGTACTACCTATGGAGTTGCAAGCTTTAATGTTTCTCCATCTAGTTTTGGAAAATATTATAGTAAACTTGGTTGTTTTTGCTTCGAGAAACAAGAGTTAAAAGCAGGCGAAAAAGCAACATTTGTCATGACTTTTTATTTAGATCCAGAACTTGTTAATGATCCAACAACTAAAAATTTAGAGGACGTAACTATGTCTTATACTTTTTTCTCGACAGATTATTATAAAAAATCATAATAAAAAAAATGTCTAGCGAAAAAAAACACGATTATCATTTAGTTGACCCAAGTCCTTGGCCAATTTTTACATCAATTTCTTGCCTGGTGTTAGCTATAGGATCTATCTTTTACATGCATAACGATGTGTCCTGGGGAATGTATCTTGGTTTAGCATTACTAATATATTGCGCTTATATGTGGTTTAGAGATGTTGTGATAGAAGCTGAGCATCAAGGGCACCACACACCTGTTGTACAAATTCATCACAGATATGGAATGACGCTTTTTATAGCGTCAGAAGTAATGTTTTTTGTTGCATGGTTTTGGGCATATTTTGATATTAGTTTATTTCCAAATGAATTTGTTGGAAATGTTTGGCCACCTAAAGATATAGAAACATTTGATCCATGGGATATTCCTTTGATAAATACTTTAGTTTTGCTTTTATCAGGAACCACAGTTACCTGGGCTCATCATGCTTTGCTTGAAGATGATCGAAAAAGTTTTGTTCAAGGATTAACAGCTACTGTTATTTTAGGTTTCTTTTTTACATTGTTACAAGCTTACGAATATCATCATGCAACCTTTGATTATTCAGGTCATATATATGGAGCTGTATTTTATATGGCAACAGGTTTTCACGGTTTTCACGTCATAGTTGGAACAATATTTCTAGCTGTTTGTTTGTGGAGAGGAAAACTAGGTCATTTTACAAAAGATCATCACTTTGGATTTGAAGCCGCAGCTTGGTATTGGCATTTCGTTGATGTCGTTTGGCTATTCTTATTTGCTGCTATTTATATTTGGGGAAGTTAGAAATAAACTTTGAAAAACAAGTATTTATTTTCAGTATTTGTATATTTTATAATTACAGTTTTGTTGTCATTAGGTTTTTGGCAGCTCTATAGATTAAACTGGAAATTAGATTTAATTAATCAAATTGAAAATTCTTTAAAAAATGATCCAGTAGAATTGACAAATTCGGAAAAAAAAAATTATTTAAGAATTAAAACTTCTGGAGAAATTGATTTTGATAAACAAATTTATTTATATAATTTAAATGACACCGGAAAACCTGGATTTGAAGTAATAAATTCTATAAAAATTAATAATGAAAATTATTTAATAAATAGAGGATGGATACCGTTCGAAAAAAAAGATCTGCCAGAAATTAATTTAATTAATCAAAATGAAGTTATTGGTACAATATTGCTTCAACCAAAATATAGTTCATTTAAGCCCAAAAATGATTTAGAAAAGAATTACTGGTTTACTTTAAATAGAGAGGATATTTTTAAATTTACTGGTAAAAAATTTTCTAAATATATTATCTATCTAGGTGGAGATTATAAAGTTCCAAAGCCAAAAGTCATAACAGCCAAAATATCAAACAATCACAAGAAGTATGCAATAACTTGGTTTTCTATGGCGATTTCAATTCTTTTAATATATTTATATTTTAGAAAAAAAAACTATTAGATGAAATATATAAGTACAAGAGACACCTCAAAAACCTTTGAATTTAAAGAAGTTTTTGTCAAAGGACTTGCAGATGATGGAGGTCTATTTATTCCAAAATCGTTAATAAAATTTAGTGAGGATGAAATAAAAGATTTTAAAAAACTTAATTACTCAGATTTAGCAAAAAAAATTATTTATCCTTTTATTGGCAATTTTATGTCTGAGAATGATCTAAGAAAAATTATTGATAAATCTTACTCTGCTTTTAGAAAAGATAATGTAGTTGATTTGATCCAAATAGGTGACAAATCTGTATTAGAATTATTCCATGGACCAACTCTAGCCTTTAAAGATATTGCAATGCAACTTTTAGGAAATTTTTACGAATATTATTTAAACAATGAAAATCAAAAAATTAATATTGTAGTCGCAACTTCTGGAGATACAGGTGCAGCTGCAATAGATGCGATAAAAGGCAAAAAAAATTTAAATATATTTGTGCTTCATCCAGATAATCGGGTTTCCTCAGTTCAAAGAAAATTAATGACAACTGGAAAATTTGAAAACGTTTTTAATATAGCTGTAAAGGGTAATTTTGATGATTGTCAAAATTTAGTAAAATCCATGTTCTCTGATAAAAATTTTTCTAATCAAATAAATATGTCGGGAGTTAATTCAATTAATTGGGCAAGAATTATTGCTCAGAGCGTTTATTATTTTTACAGTTATTTCTTGGTTAAGCATGAAGATCGCCCAACTAATTTTTCCGTTCCAACTGGAAATTTTGGCGATATTTATGCCGGATATTTAGCCAAAAAATTAGGTCTACCAATAAATAAGCTAATAGTAGCAACTAATCAAAACGATATATTGCATAGAGCAATATCAGAAGGTAGTTATCAAGCAAAAAAAGTTTGTGAAACTATATCTCCTAGTATGGATATACAAATAGCAAGTAACTTTGAAAGACTTATATTTGACTTAAACAATGAAGATGATGTTCAAACATCACAGGATATGAAGAATATTAAAGAGATTGGAAATTATTCATTAGACAGTAAAAAACTTACTAAAATAAATGAAAATTTTTTATCTGCAAGAATGAGTGAAAAAGAGACTTTAGAAATAATAAATTCTGTTTATAAACAATTTAATATTGTGCTCGACCCGCATACAGCGATTGGATATGGTGCATTTGATAAGCATAATTTAAGTGGAAATAATATTGTGCTTGGTACAGCACATCCTTCTAAGTTTCCTGATGCTATTTTTAAAGCAATAAAAACTAAAGCTGATTTACCAAGTGAGCTTATGTTTATTTTAGATAAAAAAGAGAAATACGAAGTCATTGAAAATGATGTTGAAAAGATAAAAAAACATATAAAAGACAGACTATAATGAAAATAAAGGAAAATGATTTATTACCAAATTCTGAAGTTTTTATAATTGATTCAGGAGAACCAACAAAAAAAAATATTGAAGATTTTTTTAAAAATAAGAAAGTAATTTTATTTGGTGTACCGGGTGCGTATACGTCAGTATGTTCTAAAAAACATCTACCTAGTTATATTAATATGTATGATAAATTTAAAGAGAAAGGAGTAGATCATATAATTTGTCTATCCGCTAATGATCCATTTGTTATGAAAGCCTGGGGGAAAGAAAATAATGTTGATAATAAAATTATAATGTTAGGAGATCCCTTTTTAAATTTCATAAAAAGTATAGGTGCAGATGTAGACAAAAGTGGAAGAGGGTTAGGGATAAGATCAAATAGATACACTATGTTCGTAGACAATATGAGAGTAATTAAACTACAAGAGGAGAAAGACACAGGAACTTGTGAAATTTCAGCGGCAGAAAATTTTATTAAATTAATCTGAATTAGCAGCTCTTTTAGCTAATAAATCAACCTCTTCATTTAAAGGATTTCCATCATGGGCTTTTACCCAGATCCATTGGATATCAAAAAATTTGGTCAAATTATATAATTCAATCCACAAATCTTTATTTTTTACATCCTCTTTTTTTGATGTTTTCCAATCGTTGTTCAACCATGTATTAATCCATTCAGTTATCCCGTTTTTTACATATTGAGAATCTGTATAAATTTTTATTTTGGGACCAGACTTGATTTCTCTTAAAGCATTTATTGGAGCTAATAGTTCCATCCTATTGTTTGTTGTATTTTTTTCATTTCCACTAATTATTTTTTTATTATTATTTTCATGAATTATTGCAGCCCAGCCTCCGCTACCAGGATTTTTTAAACAGGAGCCATCTGTATAAATTGTAATCATTAATTCAAATAGTCCTCAAACGAATTTAAATTATTATGTGTAAGTAGTTTTTGATAATATTCATTAGGGTCTTTGATTTTAATTAAAGCTGTTTTTGGTGTATTCGAGAAGTCATAAAGCCTAGTTAATAGATATCTAATTGCAGCCCCCTTACACAAAGTATTCAGAGACTCCTTCTCTTTTAAAGATATTTTCTTTATACTTTCGTATCCTTTAATTAAACTTTTTATTTTTTTTTTATTCATTACAAATTTTTTGTTTTTAAGCTCGAAGCATAACGCATTAACACAAATAGCGATTTCGTACATAAAGTAGTCTTTTGCTGCAAAATAAAAATCAATTATTCCTGATAGTTTATTGTTTTTAAAGAAAATATTGTCTATGAATAAATCACCATGAATAATTCCTTCTGGTAATTTTTTTGGCCAGGTTTTTCTAATATTTTTCAAATTATTTTTTAAAAAGATTTTCAAATTTGATGTTTCTCTTGATTTAAACTTAATGCTGTCTAATAATGGGTCCAAGTTATTAATTCCCATTGAATTTTTTCTAACTAATTTTATTTTCTTTGTAATAAGGTGCATTTTTGCAATAGATTTTCCTACTGCATAGCAATCAATATTATTTAATAATTTTTTGTCTTTACCCTCTAAAAATGAAACGATGCAAGCACTTTTATTCTTTAATTTAATTAGATAATCTTTGTTATAGGTTTTCAGTGGTTTAGGGCAACTTATTCTAGATTTATTTAAAATATCCATTAATTCCATAAAAAAAGGAATATCTTTTTTAGAAACTCTTTTTTCAAATATTGTTAAAATATATTTTTTATTTCTAGATTTAAGTAAATAATTTGTGTTCTCAATACCCTTTTTAATTCCATGAAAACTTACTATTTTTTCAATATTGAAATTATTATTTATTATTGAGATATCCCTTTTACTTATCTTGGTATAGACAGCCATTTAATTGAGTTTATTAGGAACTTTGAAAACTACATTTTCTTTAATAATCTCTATTTCATCGATTGTTACAGAAAAATTATTTTTTAATTCATTAATAAAATTTTTGACTAAAATTTCTGGAGCAGAGGCACCAGATGAAATACCAATAGTTTTACAATTTTCTATTTCCTCAAAAGGTATTTTACTTTCAGAATGTATTAAATGCGCATTTTCACAACCAGATTTTTTCGCTACCTCAACCAATCTCACTGAATTTGAAGAATTTCTACTACCAATAACAAAAAACATATCACAATTTTTAGCAATTTCTTTAACAGCCATTTGTCTGTTTGTAGTTGCGTAACAAATATCTTCTTTCATAGGTTCTTTAAGACTTGGAAATTTGCTTTTCAAAATATTTATTATTTCTTTTGTATCATCAACCGATAATGTGGTCTGGGTAATATAAGCAATCTTTTTATCTTTATCTATTTGGTAATTTTTTGCTTCGTTTTCATTTTGTATAAGATCTATTGATCCTTCCTTAAGCTGACCCATAGTTCCAATTACTTCTGGATGATTTTTGTGACCAATTAAAATAATATGATATCCTAACTTAAAGAGATTTTCTGCTTCTCTGTGAACTTTAGATACTAAAGGGCAAGTCGCGTCAACGTAAGTCATTTCATAATTACTTGCATCCTCTGGTATTTGTTTAGGAACACCATGAGCTGAAAAAATTACAGGTCTTGACTTGTCTTCTATTTCCTCAAGTTCTTCCACAAATACTGCCCCTTTACTTTTTAAATTATCAACAACATGTTTATTGTGTACTATCTCATGACGGACATACACTGGGGCTCCGTATTTTTGAATAGATTTTTCTACAATTTCTATTGCTCTTTCCACACCAGCACAGAAGCCCCTTGGTGCAGATAATAGTATTTTCAATTCTTTATTTTTCATTCTTCTCTAATAAATATTCCAGCAATATATGTGGAAAGGTTAAAGACGCCAAACCTATAAATATTACTTTTAATATTGAGCTATTTAAATTATTCCCACTATTTAATAAATAAAGGCTTATTAAGCAAAATACACCTGTTAAAATTGTCAGTGGAATAGCCTTTTTCACAAATATTTTAAACCCATTTATTAGACTATTGCCATCTAGCTCTACAGCTAGGGAAATTGAATGTCTGATTGAGTGTAAAAAACAAAAGTAAATAGTGAATGCTACAAGGGGGGGTAAATAATAATTTAAAATTATTATTGAGAAGAAGTCTAAAAAAATTGAAAACTTTATTAACTCAAATTTATTTAAGAATAATAAAATACTGGATAGGGTACTAACAAAAATTCCAATTTCAATAATTTTATTGGCTTCAATAAAGCTAAGAATAGAGTAAAAAACTTCGTTATCAATTAGCAACAGTTTAAAAATATTAATTGTATCTTGAAAGTGAAAATATAATGGAGCTAGAATGATTAAAAAACCTTTAAAAAAAAACAAAATTTCAGTCAAATAAGATTTGTTTACAACTAAAAATTCTGTGTCCTCTTTACCAAAATGGTAAGAAGCAACTATTAAAAATAAAATTAAAGTTATTGATGGAAGGAGAATCCAAGTAAAAATAATCCCTAAAGATATTAGAATATAGAATAAGTAAAAAAGATAAGTATGCTGAATATTAAATAATTCTAAAAGCTTTTTTCCTTTTATGTGATCTAGGGAACCATGAGATACACCAATTGTTAAAATAAGAAATAAACATAAAATTGTTGAAAAATTTGTATTATTAAATTTAAAAATTAAAATAGAGAAAATATTTACAGTAAAGAAAAAAATAAATGAATGATTTAAATTTATTTTTTTAATATTATGACTCATATTAAATAATTTCTTTAAGAAATTTCCATTTTGGCATTTTTTGGATAATTTCTAAATCTTCAAAAAAATTACTTTTATTTGATAAAAAATTAATTGCTGTTTTTGATTTAGAATTAAAAACCTTAAAAAATATATTACCCATTTCAGCTGAATTATTTTTTAGAACTTTTAACAAAATTTTATCTAAAAAATCGTATTTGCTTTGTATTTTATATAGGTTAACATTTTTAATATTTTCAATATTTTCTCTTATATATCTACTATGTTCTTGAATATTTAAGAAAGTGTAGCCTGTACTTAATCTAGTCATGTCTCCTGCCGCACCTATATAAATTTCGTTCAATTTTTTTTTATTATTTTGTCTAAAAAGTGGGATTGCACCTGTTTCCTTATAATTTATTTTACAATTTCTTATATTTAAGTGTTTACTTAAATAATCATCAATTTGATTATCATAATCTTTTAGTTTTCCATCATTAAGATCTGATATCCATGTGGTTTCAATTAATGCATTTCTTTTTGTAAATGGTAGTGTATAAAAAAAATGGACCTTATTTCTTTGATCACATGCAAAATCCATTAAATTAAAGATTTCTTCATCAAAAAAATCTTTATCAGTCTCTATTTCGACTCCACAAAAGTGTTGCCATAACTCATTTTGCGTATTTTCAGTTTTTGTGACACTGTTAAATCTAAATGAATTTGTTGCATCTACTTCATTTATATTTTTAAAGAAGTGAATATTTTTGTTTAATTTCAATCTTGAAAGTATTTTTTCATAAAATAAACCACTGTCAATTGTCTCATAAGGAGTAGAGGAACAATCTATATATTTGGTTTCATTTGGAGTATTTATTGTAAAATTATTCCAGCTTTTTTTAACACAGTCTTCAAAGTTATGAGAAAAAACATTCCAAAAAGACCAAGTTTTATCTCTTTTATAATCTTCTCTTGGCTCAATGATTGCTAAAGTCTTATCTTTTAATTTGTCAAAAATTTCAAGCTCATAAGCTAAAGAGAGACCTGAGCAACCCCCACCTATAATTATGTAATCAAATTCTTTCATCTAAATTTATTTCTTCATTAATCAAATCATGATCATGTTCAATGTTATTATCGTTCTTACTTATAAGTGATAATTTAATTAAATCAAAAACAGAAAAAAAAGTTTCAATTATTTTCTCTATTTTTGAAACATAAATTTTCCCTGATTTTTTATAATTCTCTAAGTTTTTTTTATTTAGAATATTATATCCTATTTTTCTATAAATTCTTCTTGCAACTAGAATAGAAAATCTGAATGTAATTGGTATTTCTTTTATTGAGTAGAAAGAGTTATCATAAAATTTCTCTGAAAGTTTGATTGTAGTCTCTATATCTTCAAAACTTTCATTTATATATGATCTATTATTTTTTTTATCCTCGACAACATCTCGAGAAATATTCGTTAGTTGCATTGCAATTCCCAGATCAATAGCAGATTTTAAAGATGTTCTTTTACTTACATGTAATATTTTAGCCATCATCAACCCAACAGTACCAGCCACTCTATAGGAATATATTAATACTTCTTTTTTTGAATTTAGTTTAACGACTTCTTTGATATCAGAATTAATACCTTCAAGTAAATCATCTACAATTTTTCTTGAAATATTGAATTCATTCATTAAATCCCACATATTTTTAATTATTGGGTCATCATAATTTTTATTTATAAAGTTATTTCTAAATTTAATGAAATTATTTTTTTTTACTTCAATTTCATTTTCATCATCAGCAATATTATCTGCTACTCTACAAAAATCATAAAGCATAGAGCATCTTTTATAGGTTTTTTTTGGTAAAAAAAAACCCGCCCAGTTAAATGATTTTGCGTAAACAGCTAAATAATTCTTAGATAACATTAAAATAATTTATCTAAAACTTTCGCAGATGAGAGAACACCGGGAACCCCAGCACCTGGATGTGTACCTGCGCCAACAAAGTACAAACCATCAAATACCTCAGATTTATTATGAAATCTGAAGTATGCAGATTGTGTAAATTTAGGTTGAATTGAAAACCCTGATCCAAATTTTGTATTTAATTCTTTTTCGAAATAGTCAGGTGTAAGAAAAAAATCTTCAATTATATTGTTCTTAAGATCTGGCATTAAATCCTTTTCCATTTTATTAATTACAAGATTTTTCATTTTTTCACCCTCAATTTCCCAATTAATTTTTGACTGATTGTTAGGAACAGGCACCAAAACATAAAAACAATCATTTCCTTCTGGGGCCATTGTTTTATCAGTTGCTGTGGGTCTATGAAGATAATAGCTGATATCATTATTTAACTTTTTCTTATCAAATATATCATCAAGATGTTCTTTATACTTGTCTCCAAACTTTATTGTATGGTGTTCAACATTTTCATAAACTTTTTTTGTACCAAAATAGTAAACAAATAAACCCATTGAATATTCCATTCGATTTTTTTTCCAATTAAACAACATTGAACTTCTGTTGCTTTTGTTTAACATTTTTTCATAAAATGCTGGTGGATCTGCATTACAAATAACATTATCAGCATCAATTAGATGTTCATTATTTAATTTTACACCACTTATCTTATTATTCTTTGTAATGATTTCTGTTACTTCACTATTTTTTATTATTTCAATACCGACCTCATTCATTAACTTTTCAAAACCTTTAATTATATTTCCTGTTCCTCCAATTGAATAATGTATGCCCCATTTTTTTTCTAAAAAAAGAATTAATCCATAAATAGAAGTAGTAGTAAAAGGATTTCCCCCAACTAGTAAAGGATGCATGCTAAGCATTCTTCTTAGCTTTTCATTTTTTATAAAAGATGAAACTAATGAGTAAACTGACTTATAGCTTTTAAGTTTCAGAAGAGCAGGTAATTGCTGCATCATTACAAAAGGTTTGTTAAATGGTACATCTGCGAGTTCTGAAAAACCTTTATCAAATATTTTTTTTGTGAAATTAACTAATTTTTCGTATCCATTTACATCTTCATTGCTAAGCTTCTTAATTTGATCTTTCATTTCATTTTCGTCGCCAGAATAGTTAAATTTGGTTTTATCCTCAAAAATAAATTGGTACCAAATTTTAAGTGGGGTTAGCTCTATATAATTTTTTGGATCTTTGTTGAATAACTCAAACAACTCATTAATTAAATAAGGTGCGGTAATTACTGTTGGTCCAGCATCATATATAAATCCATTTCTTTTAAAAACTCTAGCTCTACCGCCTAGGTCTGGATGTTTTTCAATTAATTTTACTTTATGCCCTTTTACCTTAAGTCTTAGAGCTGCTGCAATTCCACCAAATCCTGATCCGATGACTATAGAGTTCATTATATTAATTTATAGCTTTTTTAGAAAATTGTAAGTGTATTATGAGTTAATTTTTTTTAACTCTTCTTTAGTTTCATCTAAATTTTTTTGAAACACAGAGTCTAACTTTGACTTGTCCACAGATGTAGTTATTATTTTTTTAACCGAGTCCACAGCAATCTTTATAGATACATCCTTAATTTCCTTTATAGCAGTTTCTTTCATCTGACTTATTTTATTTTCAGCTAAATTTTTTTTAATTTCTGATGATTTATGAAACTTATCATTCATTTCAATTATCAATCTGTCAGCATCTTTTTTGGCATTCTCAATAATTTCGTTGCTAACAGACTGAGCTGTATCTAATTTTTTTTGTGAGTTTTCCAACAGCGTTTTTGCTTCAGTCCTTAGTTTTTCACTTTCATCAATTTCACTTTTAATGTCGGATATCATTTTATCTAAAATTTCAGAAACTTTTTGAGGGATCTTAAAATAAATTAAAACTCCAAAAAAAATAATAAATGATACGGCTACCCAAAATGTTGCATCAATTGCCATAGTATTTATCTCCATTTCTTTTAGATAGATCTTCAACAATTGCAGATATACTGCTATTATTTACTTCTGTACCTATAAGTTTTTGTAATAACTCAGATGAAGTCTCAATGGCTATCTGATTTATTTTATTTGGCGCACTTCTTCTCAATAAATCTATTTCTTTTTCAGCTTCAGCGATTTCACTATCAATTTGCTTGTCAAGAATTTGTCTTTTTGCACTAATGTCTTTTATCGCTTTTTCTCTGGATTGATTGAAAATACTATTAGCCTCAAGTTTGCTTTTAGATATAATTTCATCATATTCTTTTAGCTTTGCATCACTATCTTCTCTCTGTTTCTCAGCAGCCTCAATATTTTCTAATATTTGAGATTTTCTCGACTCTAAGTTACCACTAATTTTTGGTAGTATTAATTTAGATAAAACTAAATACATAATACCAAAAGTAAGTATTAGCCAAAAAATTTGAGAAATCCAAAACTCTGGATTTAATTGAGGCATTCCTCCACTTTCAGCAGCAAAAGATTCTTTGATAAAAAAGAAGCTAAAAAATATTGACTGAAAATATATTTTTTTAACCATCAATTTAAAAAGCAAAGAGAATGATTAACGCAACTACCAATCCAAATAACCCTGTGGCTTCTGCAAGTGCGAAACCTAAAAGCAAGTTAGGAAATTGTTTTTGCGCTGCAGATGGATTTCTCATCGCACCAGACAAATAATTTCCAAAAATTATTCCGATACCAACACCGGCTCCAGCTAAAGCAATTGCTGCTAAACCTGCTCCGATCATTTTTGCTGCTTCTAATTCCATTATATCCTCCTCTGTTATTAATGGTGTAAATTTAATGCATCATTTAAATAGATGCAGGTTAAGATTGCAAAAACATAAGCTTGAAGAAAAGCAACTAAGATCTCCAAACCTGTTAAAGCAACCGAAAAACTTAGTGGAAGCCATCCACCGACTATTCCAAGACTAATTACAAAGCCTCCGAAAACTTTCATCATTGTATGACCAGCCATCATATTAGCGAACAATCTAACTGATAAACTTATCGGTCTACTCAAATAAGAAATAATTTCTATAACAACAATCAATGGGAGTAAAACTGCAGGTACTCCACTTGGGACAAATAATTTTAAATATCCAAATCCATGCTTAATAAAGCCAATTACAGTCACCCCAATAAATATAAATGCTGCAAGTACAAATGTTACAATTATATGACTAGTTACGGTGAAAGTATAAGGTATCATTCCAAACATGTTGCAAAATAATACAAACATGAATAGAGAAAATATAAATGCAAAGTATGGTTTAGCTTTTGATCCAGCTGTATCGCTAATCATTTTGGATACAAAGGTATAGCTAAGTTCTGCTAATAACTGAATTTTGTTTGGTAGTACTGAATTTTTTTTTGATCCTAAATTAAAGATTAACAAAATAGATACAGTACTTAAAATCATAAACAAACTTGCGTTCGTAAAAGATATATCGAATGCTCCAACTTTAATTTCTGGTCCAATTCTATAAACGTTGAATTGGGACATAGGATTTGCTGCCATAGTACTTATTATTTTTGCATTTTTTTTGCAGATCTAATCACATTTGTTATTCCAGCAACTACTCCCACAAAAAAAAATATTAATATAAACCAGGGTTTAGTACCAAAGGTCTTGTCAAAAATAAACCCAATAATTGTACCCACGGCCACTGCAGAGACTAGTTCTGTGCTCAATTTGAATGCAGTGCCTATAGGCGAGGGGTCATTCTTCTTATTGTAGAGATTTTTCTTTGAAATCTTATTTTTTGCAATCTCTAAGCGAGTTTTGAAAGGGTCTTTTGGCATTTATTTGGTTTAAGCAACCATACTTTCTGCTTTTTGTAAATCAACAGCTACAAGTTGACTAATTCCTTTTTGAGGCATAGTGACCCCATATAGTCTGTTCATTTTTGACATAGTTAAAGCATGATGAGTTACAATTATGAATTTGGTATTGGTTATTTTTATTAGTTCCTCAAGTAGACTACAAAATCTTGTTACGTTAGCATCGTCAAGTGGTGCATCAACCTCATCTAAAACACATATAGGTGAAGGGTTTGTTAAAAATACTGCAAAGATTAATGAGAGGGCAGTCAGTGCTTGTTCCCCCCCAGATAACAAAGTTATAGATTGAAGTCTTTTTCCTGGGGGACTAACTAACATTTCTAAACCTGCTTCAAGTGGATCATCAGAGTCAACCAATTCTAATTTGGCACTTCCACCATTGAAAAGTTTTGTATAAACTTCATTAAATTTTCTATTAACTTTTTCAAAAGCTTCAGTCAATCTTTCCCTTCCTTTTTGATTAAGTTCATTGATGCTATCTTTCAGTTTCACAATAGCAGTAACAAGGTCAGCACGATCCTGTTCCATTTTTTTTATCTCTTCTTCATATTTACTTGTTTCTTCATCTGCTTTTAAATTTACAGATCCTAATTTTTCTCTTTCTTGTTTTTTCTTGTCCAAAGCATCTTCTTGATCAACTGGATTTGGAAGTTCTTCTACTCCGTTTAAATTTGAATTGTCTAAAATATTATCTTCATTCAAATTTAGCTCAGAACTAATTCTATCAAGGAGATCATTTTTTCTTTTTTGCAGACCTTCAATTGTAGCTCCTGAGCTTGCTTTTCTTTCTCTAATTTGAATTGACTGTTCTTGTATCTCATTTAATTGTGTTCTTAACATTTCAATTTTTTGATCTGTTTCATCTATAATCGCTTCATTATCAATTTTTTCTTTATCTGAAATTCTTAAATTTTCTGAAATTTGACCTTTTCTTTCTGCCTGCGCTCTAGGCTGGTTTTCTAAATCACTTAATTGTTTTGATAATTTTTCTTTTCTTTGTGTTAATTCACTAACCATTTTTTCTGAGTTGGTTAATAAATTTATCCAACTTTCAATTTCTGTTTCAATGGTTTTAATTCTTTCATTTCTTTTTATAGACTCATTTTTAATTGATTGGTTTTTACTATATGCATCAGCATATTTTTCTTGGAGTAATTTTATATTTTCTGATTTTTCACTTACTCCTAATAACTCGCCTCTAGATCTCTCATTTTTTAAATCATTTAAAAAACTATCTAGCTCCATGTTGCATCTATCTAGAAGTGTTACTGCTTGATTTATTTCATTACTATCTATTAATTCTTTTACCTTGGATATTGTATTTTTTACGTTTCTTATTGGACCAACACTTATATTTACAGTTTCATCTGCTAAACTGTTTACAACTTCATCAATAGCTTTTTGTTCTTCTTTAAGTTTATTTTTTGCACTTTCTAATTCTTCATTTGATAATTTTTCTGTTTCAAAATACTTCGAATCTGTCTCAATTAATTCAGTTTTTTCTTCCTTCAATCTTTTTTCGTTTGAGTTAGCGTCTATAATAATTCCTTTTTCTCTCGTGATATCATCATCAAGTGTTTGAATTGATTTTTTGATGCTTTCTATCTCATCTTGAATTCTTGTATTTTCTTCATCTAAACTTTGAAGTTCTAGATTAAGTCTTTGTATCCTTGATAAATTTTCTATATTTTTTTCTCTCAATGGATTTACTTTATCTGTAAAAGTTTTAATTGAATTTTCTAATTCAGATATTTTATTATTAAATCCTTCTACTTCTCCTTCGGCCTCAGTATTAATTTCATTTTCTATTCTAATTTCTTTGTCTATTTCTAATAATTTTAAATAATACAAACCTGCTTCAATTTTTTTAATTTGATCTGAAATTAGTTTGTACTTTGTTGCCTCTTCAGCTTGCTTTTGAAGATTTGCCAACTGTTTTTCTTGCTGTCTTCTTAGTTCATCTGCTCTTTTTAAATTATTCTCAGCCGCACCTAATCTTAATTCAGCCTCATGTCTTCTAACATGTAAACCAGATATTCCTGCAGCTTCTTCTAAAATAGCCCGTCTATCTGTTGGTTTCGCAGTTACCAATGCGCCTATTCTTCCTTGGCTAATCATAGATGGAGAGTGTGCACCAGTTGAAAGATCTGCAAAAAACATTTGCGCATCTCTTGCTCTTACTTCTTTATCATTAATGTAAAATTTAGATCCTTTATCTTTTTCTATTTTTCTTCTGACTTGTATTTGTTCAGTTTCACGGTATTGGATAGGACCTTCTTTATCTTTGTTTTCAACTTCGATTGATACTTCTGCAATATTTTTTGATGCTTTATTAGATGTTCCTGAAAATATAACATCCTCCATACCAGATCCACGCATACTTTTTGCCGAAGTCTCTCCCATTACCCATCTTAAAGACTCTACAATGTTAGATTTTCCACAGCCGTTAGGACCCACAATACCAGTAAGACCATCTTCAATTAAGAAGTTGGTTTTTTCAGCAAAAGATTTAAATCCGTTTAATTGGATTTTTTTAAACTCCATGCACTAACTTATATCAGTTTTTCTAGCGCTTTTTTTAAATTTTTATAATTTAGAGTTTCTTCAAATTTTTCTTTATTGATAATTATCGTAGGAGTTGCGTTCACTTTGAAGTTTTTTGCTCCATCGATTCGATCGTTTAACACAAAATCCTCAATTTCCTGATTATTTATACAACTTTCAAAATCAATACTAAATCCCTCACTTTTTAAAAATTTTTGAAGATTTTTATTTGCCTCTTGTATTGAACTTCCTTTGACCCATTTTTGTTGATTAGCGTATAAGCTTTCCAAGATATCTGAATTTCCGTCATTTTTACATTGAGAAACTTTTGATGCATTAAGTGCTGCTAAATCTAATGGGAAATGTCTAAATTCGATTTTTGCGAGTCCCGTATCAAGATATTCCTCTTTAAGTTTAGGAAACACTTTTTTATGAAAATCTGCACAATGACTGCAAGTCATTGACTCAAAGGCAATTATCGAAATTTTGGCATCTATATTTCCAACAATTATTCTTTTAATTTCTTTAGAATAGGCACTTGAAGAAGCACAAATAAAAATAAGAAATATAAAAAAAATTTTTTTCATTTTTTTCTAAAAACTTTTGTTAGTTCTATTAATGATTTTTTAATTTTGTCGTTCTTAACATCATTAAGCCTTTTTTTATATTTATTTATTGACACATTTTTAGTATTTTTCTCATTTTCTAAAGATATTTTCTGGTGATCGTCAAAAGTTACTAATTTTATTTTTTCAACGACAGAATATCCAAAATAATTGTTCATATTATTGATAATATCTTTCTTAGAATACTCCATGTCTACCTCGTGTCCTCTTTTAACCATTACTACAAGAGTGCTGACACCGAATCTATTTGAGTTTTTGAATGTTTTTGGGTAACAGACGTTAAAAAGTTCAACTCCTACTATGTATTTCCAGTTACTGAGAGTTTCTGAATAAATTTGACCTTTTTTATTAATAATTTTTTTAACATTTTTTGGCAAAGTGTCTTTAAAAGATCTTAGCCCTTGAATGGACTGGCTTCTCTGCTTAATATTATTTTTAGATGGCATATGAATAATCAGATAATAGCAAATAAAATTCTTAATTGGTATGATATTAATAAGCGAACGCTACCTTGGAGAAAACAAGTTTCTAGTAAAAAAAAACAATATTATACTTTGGTAAGTGAGTTTATGTTACAGCAAACACAGGTTGCTACTGTAATACCTTATTTTAAAAAATTTATTAAAAATATTCCAGATCTAGAAACACTAGCAACTTTTGATGATCAAAAATTAGTAAAATTGTGGGAGGGTTTAGGTTATTATTCAAGAGTAAGAAATCTAAAAAAAACAGCTCAAGTTGTAATCAAAGATTTTAATAAAAATATACCAAGTAATTTTTTAGAATTAAAATCATTACCAGGTATCGGCGATTATACGGCTAGCGCAATTTCAGCTATAGCTTTTAATAAACCATATATTCCTTTAGATGGAAATATTGAGAGAGTTCTCAAGAGGTATTTGTACTTGAAAAAAGAACATCAAATTACGAAAGAAAACTTGCATGAAGAAAAAAAAATATTTGGTTTGACAACAAGATCAAGTGATTATGCCCAAGCTTTAATGGAACTTGGAGCGTTAATTTGTAAGCCTATTAATCCAAATTGTGATCAATGTCCAATATCAGTCAAGTGCATATCTCTTAAAAAGAAAGATTTTGTTTTAAATAAAATAAAGAAAAAAAATAAAGATAAGTATTATCTTCTTAAAGTTTTTAAAAAAAATCAAAAATATTTATTAATTAAAAATACTGAATTTAATTTTTTAAAAAATTTTGATATTTTTCCTATGCAAGAAATTATCAAACCAAAAAATTTTAATAAGGATCTAAATATCAAATTATCAAATATGAATATGAATATTAAAGTAGAATATAATAATGAAGTTAAACCAGTAACCACACAAAATTGGATAGACCCTAAAAATTTACATAATTACACTTTGCCTACTTTTACAAAAAAGATTGTAAATTATTTAGAAAATCATAAATGAAAAGCGTCGCAATTATAGGAGCGGGTATTTCAGGTTTGTATTTAGCGAATTTATTTAAAGGTAACAAAGATTATAAAGTTACAATTTACGAAAAAAAAAATTTAATAGGAAGTAATGAGGGATATGGAATACAGTTATCAGTAAATAGTGTAGCACATTTAAATAAAATAGGTTTTGACTCATTAACAGAGGAGGAAAAGTTTCATCCTAAGAAAATTGATTTTTATGATCTAAAAAATTCAAAAAAAATTTGTGATTTGGAAATTTCAAAATTTAATTTAGAAAATTGCAAATATACAGCATTAAAAAGATCAAAATTGTTTCAGTTTTTGATAGACGGACTTGGAGATGAAATAATCAAATATAACTATAGTATTAATCAAATAGAATATGGAAAAGATATTACAAATCTAACATTTAATAATGGAGAAAAAAAAACATGTGATTATTTAATTATTTCTGATGGAGTATTTTCTAAAGGTAGGTCACTAATTTCTGCGAATAAATCTAATGCAATTTATAATAATTTTATTGCTATTAGAGGTAATATATCAAAGGAAAATCATCAAAATATATGCGATGAAAATATTTCATTATTTTTAGGATCAGATTTTCATTACGTAGTTTATCCTTTAGATAAATATGAGAATTTAAATTTTATTGGAATATTAAAATACAAATTAAATTCAAATGAGCAAAAAAATCATAAACTTTTTGACGAAAATTATTTTATAGAAAATATTAAAAACAAATTATCAAAAAAAATCCCCAAAATGATTTTTGAAAAAATCCAAAATATTAAATTATTTCCAGTTTTCGTAAGTAAAAATTTTATCAAACCAGCAAATAATACTTTTTTAATAGGTGATGCTTTTTTTACGTTTCCTCCTTCATTTGCTCAGGGTGCTTCACAATCAATTGAAGGAGCTCACGAATTATATGAAAGCATATTAAATAATAATGATTTTTTTTATATGAGAACAAAAAGAGTAAAAATGATTAATCGTAGATCTAATTTTAATCAATTTGCTTTTCATTTATCAAATCCAGTGATGACTTTTTTCAGAAATATTTTAATGAAATATTTAGTTAAAAATGAAAATTTTTTAGAAAGTTATTTAGGTAAAATTTATAAAAATTAGTTTTTAGAAATTAATCTTTGTCTTAGATGATTTATTGGATAGGTTCTTCCATTGATATCATAGTGCCAAAAAGTCCATCCATTGCAACTTTCAGCTCCTAAAATAGTAGCCGCAACTTTGTGTATAGATCCCTCTGCTTGATTATGTTTTATACTACCATCAGCCATAATTCTGGCTGTTATTTTTTTCTTATTATCAAAAATATTTGTTCCAGGTTTAATTATTCCAAGCTCTACTAGTGAACCAAAAGGAATTCTTGGTTTTGATCTATTATTTTTAAGCGTATCTAACAAATCGTCCTCAATAGGTTTTGTATTCTTTAATCGTTGCTTAGCAGCTTTAAAATAATTTTTTTCTTTTTCTATTCCAAAATAATTTCTTCCTAGTTTTTTTGCTACCGTAGCTGTTGTTCCTGATCCTAAAAAAGGATCAAGTATGAGGTCATTTTTATTAGATGTAGCTAGTAAAATTCTATGTAATAATGCTTCTGGTTTTTGTGTAGAGTGAATTTTTTTTCCATCCTTTTTAAGTCTTTCAGAACCATTGCATATTGGAAGATCCCAATTAGATCTCATTTGTAAATCATCATTTAAACATTTTAAAGATTGATAATTGAATGTGTATTTAGATTTTTCACTTTTAGATGCCCATATTAAAGTTTCATGAGCGTTAGTAAAACGTGTTCCTCTAAAGTTAGGCATTGGATTATTTTTATTCCAAATGACATCGTTTAAAATCCAGAATCCTAAATTTTGGATTGCTGTTCCAACTCTAAAAATATTATGATAACTTCCTATAACCCATATTGCTCCATCTTTTTTTAAAATTCTTTTACATTCACTAAGCCATGCATAAGTGAAATGATCATATTTTTTAAAATTTGCAAATTGATCCCACTTATCATTTACTGCACTTACTTTTGATCTATCCGGTCTTGTTAATTCACTTTTTAATTGTAAGTTGTAAGGTGGATCAGCAAAAATTAAATCAAATGTTTCACGTGGAATTTTTTTTAATTCCTCAAGACTATCTCCATTAATTATTTTATTTTTAAAATCAGTTTTCATTTGTAAAGATTAATTAGACTCCAAATGGATTCTATGGTCAACCTCAGATTGAAAAATTTGGATTCGATTAGTGTTTCTGAATTAGGTGGTAACTAGATATAGTATTAATTTATTTTAGATATTGGTGAAAAAGTTTTTCTATGATGTTTGGTAATACCTAATTTTTTTAATGCTTTTAGATGCTGTCTTGTTCCGTACCCAAAGTTTTTATCCCAGTCGTATCCTTTATTTATTTTTGATAACGTAGTTATAAATTTATCTCTTGATACTTTTGCAATTATAGAGGCTGCCGAAATAGAAGGGACTTTTTTATCTCCTTTTATAACTGATTTTAAATTATAATTTTTTAATTCTGGAGTTTTGTTTCCATCTATCAGAACGTGTGTTGGTTTTTTCTTAAGTTTTTTGATAGCTCTTTTCATAGCTAGCAAACTTGCTTGTAGTATGTTCAATTTTTCTATTTCTCTGACAGAAGCTTTGCCTATAGACCAAGTAGAATTTTTTTTTATATATGTACATAGATACTCTCTCTCTTTTCTACTTAATGATTTTGAATCTTTTAATAATTTAGGATTAATTGATTTTTTTAAAATTACTGCTGAAGCAAAAACAGGCCCAATCAAACTTCCTCTGCCAACCTCATCAACCCCAGCAATCACCTTCATCAAATTTTTAACTTTAGATCTTTAATTTTGTCTCTAATTTTTTTTAAATCTTCCCATGAGTGTTTTTTATTTTCTGGAAATCGGATTAAATAAGATGGATTAAAAGTTATCATTAAAGGGAATGTTTTATTTTTTAAAATCACTTCCTTCCAATGTCCTCTTTCAGTAGTTATTTTTTCGCTTATTCCTGTTATAGCCTCCATTGCCGAACTACCCATCAAAACAATAATCTTTGGATTTATAATCGATATATGCTCCTTTAAAAATACTGAGTATCTTTTAATTTCAGTGGAAGTTGGTTTTCTGTCATCAGGTGGTCTAAAATTGATTGCATAACTAGTGTAAATATTTTGTCTCTTAATATTGATGGCTATAAGCATTTTGTTAAGAAGTTCGCCCACTTCACCTCTAAATGGGACACCCAATTTTTCTTCTTCAGCCCCAGGAGACTCTCCAATTAACATTAAAGGGCTATTTATATTTCCCTCACCTAAAATAATTTTGTTTGAATTTTCTTTCAATTTACAATTTTCAATTGAATTTATTTGATCTTTTAAATTTTTTAGTAATTCTTCTTTATTAATTTGCAGAGTGCCATTGTTCGTTTCCAAAATATTAAATCTATTTATTGGCTTATCAGCAAATATAAATTTCGGTTCAATAGTATTAATTAGTTCTTGGTTTAATTTGGTATTTTGATTTATCACTTTTTTAGTCATAGTATGGTCACATGTTTCTAAAATTTTTAAAATTAGTACTATTAATATTCATATCTTATCAGACACCTTTGTATTCTAAAAGTGCTACTTTTAATGATTTCAACTCAAGAGATTTATCAAATTATTTTTCTGGAATTGTTGCATTTGAAAATCAAGATAATTCTGAAGCTTTAAAATTTTTTAACTTAACCAAAGTATTAATTAACAAACATGACAGTTATTTAAAAAGATATGTTAACTCTTTAGTTTTAGATAACAAAGTACCTCAAGCAATTAACATACTAAATAACAACACAAATAAATCTAACTCAGATTTTTATGATGCTTATATAATTTTAATAATTGACAGTTTAAAGAAAAATAATTTTAAAAAAGCTGATGAATATTTAACAGAAAGTTTAAAATTTCAAGATGAAGATAGGATAAACCTAGTTATATTTGAAACTCTAAAACAGTACATTTATACATTTAAAAATAAAAAAATATTAGATAACAAAAAAAATTTTGGAAACCTGTCTCTTATAGCCGAGACATTCCAAAGATGTTATATTCAAGATAAAAGAACTTCATCATTTTTTCTTAATTTAATAAATAATCAACAAGGCGACTATTCAAGATACATTTTCTTTTATCTTAATTATTTAATTGATAACAATAAATTAAATGAAGCAAGATTAGTTGTTGAACAAATTGATTATATAAATTCAACACTTTTACTTTCACAAAGTAAAAGTTGGGTAGACAAAGAAAAATTCGATGATTTTGGAAAAATTTTTTCATGCAAAGATCATAATGATCTTGTAAGTGAGTTTTTATTTTTAATCTCTAATCTTTATTCTTCTCAGGATAATTTTGAGAAATCAAATTTTTATTTAAATTTATCTAACTATTTAAATCCTAAGTTTGAATTTAATCTGTCATTGGTTGCAGAAAATTTTTATCTTAATGGTGAATTTGATAAAGTACAAAGGATCTTAAATAACTTTAAAAAAAAAGATGAATTTTATTATTGGTTTAGAGTAAAAAAAGAAGCCCAAATAATTATTGAAGAGCAGGATTATGAAAATGGAATTAAATACATAGATTTAAAATTTAATAAAATTGAAAATCCTAATATTAAAATGATTTTTGATTTAGCTAATTTTTATAAAAATTCTAAAAATTATGAAAAGGCAATAGATCGTTATACAGAAATTATTTTAACACTGGATGACAATTCACTTATTAAATCAGATGTATTGTATCGTAGAGGTGGAAGCTATGAAAGAATGGGTAATTATGTAAAGTCAGATGAAGATTTACTACATGCACTTAGAATTGATCCTAGCGATGCGTATATTTTAAATTACCTTGCTTACTCTTGGTTAGAGCGTGATTATAAAATTAATGAAGCAATGGATATGTTGAAAAGAGCATATGATTTAAAAAGCAATGATCCATATATTATTGATTCAATTGGATGGGCTTATTATTTAATAGAAGATTATTTAGAAGCAGAAAAGTATTTAAAAAGAGCAGTAGAATTAATGCCAGATGACCCAATCGTGAATGATCATTATGGTGACATTTTATGGAAATTAAATCGAAAAATTCAAGCAAGATATTTTTGGAAGAACGTATTAACTTTTGAAGATACCGAAGAGGATATGAGAGAAAAAATCAATATTAAAGTAATTGAGGGTCTTATAAATTCCTAAATGAAAATTAATAAAATAAAATCTAATGCAAAGCTAAATTTAGCTTTAAATATTACTGGGAAAAAAAACGTTTTACATAAAATTGAAAGTATAATTGGTTTCATAGATCTTCATGATGTTATTTCAATCAATCAACATAATGGAAAAAAACACCATATTTCTTTTTATGGAGAGTTTTCAAAAAAAATTGGAAAAAAAAATACTGTTCAAAAATTATTTCAAATATTAGATAAAGAAAATTTATTAAAAAATAAAAAATTCAAAGTTAAAATTAAAAAATTAATTCCCCAAGAAGCTGGGTTGGGTGGGGGATCGATGAATGCAGCTAGTGTGTTTAATTATCTAGTTAGAAAAAAAATTATTAATCCTGATCATCAAAAAACTCGAAGTATCTGTGACTTGGTTGGTTCTGATGTTATTTTAGGGACCATTTCATCGAGCTGTGTGTTGTCATCAGGTGGCAGAATTAAAAAGATTTATAATACTCCAAAATATTACTCTACTTTAGTAAAGCCTGATTTTGGGTGCTCAACTAAAAAAATATACTCTGCTGTACGAAAGTATACAAAATCAAAATATAACAAACCTAAAAAAAACATGTTTGGAGTAAAATATTTGATTGATCAACAAAATGCCCTTGAAACAATAGCATTAAAAAAATATCCAAAACTTAAAAAAATAAAGTTGTTTTTAGAAAGTATAAATAATCCATTATTTGTAAGAATGACTGGTTCAGGATCAACAATTGTTGCCTATTATAATTCATTAAAGAGTTGTAAATTGGCAAAAGCTAAATTTAAAAGAAAATATAAAAATTATTGGTGTGTTACAGCAAAAACTATATGAATTTTATATTTTTATGTTATAGGAAGCTAGTATTGGGGCGTAGCCAAGCGGTAAGGCACGGGTTTTTGGTACCTGCATCCTAGGTTCGAATCCTAGCGCCCCAGCCACTTATGAAAAATTTTTTAGATAAATTTTTTTCCCGGTCAAAAAATCTTGATTATATTAGTCAAAATTTAAAACAAATTACATCAACAACACCCGCAAATAAAATTTTTGAAGCAATTAATAATTTTTCAGAGAAAAGCGAAATTAGATATGTAGGTGGGTGCGTAAGAAAGGTGATAAAGAAAGAAAAGGTTGATGATATTGACTTAGCAACAAATTTAACCCCTCTAGAAGTTTGTGAAGCTCTTAAAAACAAAAAAATAAGTTATTACGAAACAGGAATCGAACACGGAACTGTAACTGCAACAATTGACGAATATAAATATGAAATTACTTCTTTAAGGAAGGACGTCTCAACTGATGGAAGACATGCTGAAGTAGAATTCTCTTTAGATTGGAAGGAAGATGCTTCTAGAAGGGATTTTACTATTAATTCAATTTATGCAGATGGCGATGGTAATTTATTTGATCCATTTAACGGTAAAAAAGATTTAGAGGAAGGTTATATTAATTTTATTGGAGATGTAGAAAAAAGAATTCAAGAGGATTATTTACGTATCTTAAGGTATGTAAGATTTTATTTAAATTACTCAAATCATAAGCACAAGCCAGAAATAATAAAAAATATAAAAAAAAATATTGATGGAATTTCAAATATATCATCTGAAAGGTTAATTGATGAACTAAAAAAAATAACTAGTTCAAATGGATTTTTAAAATTGTTCAAAGATAAAGAAAGTTCAGAACTAATAGAAATAATTTTCCCTCAATTAAAGAATATTAAAAATTTTAAAAAACAAAATTCTTATGCTGTAGAAAATTTTTTAAAAATTGACTTTATATTCTTAATCGCGCTTTTAGTGATTGATGGGACTGATAATACTGATTATTTTCTTTATAAATTCAAAATCTCTAAAAAAGATCAGAAAAGATTAAAATTGATAGATCTTTTTTATAAAGAAAAAGTAACCCTAAAAAACTTTACAGAGAAAAATTTGAATAAATTCTTTTATTATAATGGGCGACAGGCTGTAATAGATATAATTAATTTTAAAATTTTTACCTCAAATACAGTAGAAAAAAAACTCATTATATTAATGGATACTTACAAAAAAAAAGAAGTTCCAACTTTGCCGATAGGGGCTGATTTGTTAATGTCTAAATTTCAAATTCCCGAGGGTAAGACTTTGGGTAATAAATTAAAAAGGATCGAAGAAACTTGGGTTCAAAACGGATTTCAAATTTCAGATATGCAAGTACAACAAATAGTGAAAAGTTAAATATATTTAACGTCTTTAATTTCAAAATTTTTTACACCAGAGGGCGTATTTATTTCGACTAGATCGCTTTTATTTTTTCCAATTAAACCTTTGCCAATAGGTGATTGAAAAAAAATTAGTTTTTGTTTTAAATCTGCTTCATCTCTTCCAACAATTTTATAATTAATTTTTTCACCAGTATCAAGATCCTCTAAATAAACTGTTGATCCAAAAATTACTTTTCCTTCATTGTTTAATTTTGTAACATCGATAACATTTGCTCTTGCAATAATGTCGTTTATTTCGTTAATTCTTCCCTCGTTGTGAGATTGTTCCTCTTTAGCCGCATGATATTCAGCATTTTCTTTAAGGTCGCCATGTGATCTTGCTTCTGCAATTGCAGCTACAATTTCAGGTCTTTTTTTTTCTTTCAAAAAAATTAACTCTTCCTTCAGTTTATTTAATCCGTTTAATGTTATTGGTTCTTTATCCATTTTCTTATTTCCATTTTGCAATCGGAGGTAATGACATTAAAATTCCCTCGATATTACCACCAGTTTGAAGACCAAATTTTGTTCCTCTATCATAGAGTAAATTAAATTCTGTGTATCGACCTCTTTTAATGTACTGGGACTCTTTATCTTTTAATGTCCATTTTCTTTTTATTTTTTTCTTAATTATCTCATTAAATAGGATTTGAAATGTAACTCCAACATCTCTTACAAATTTAAAGTCATTTTCAAAATTATCATTTTTATAATCAAAAAAGATTCCACCTATGCCCCTTGCCTCATTCCTGTGAGGTAAATAAAAGTATTCATCACACCATTTTTTATATTTTTTATAATATTTTTTATTATGTCTATCGCACATTGCTTTTAAGATTTTATGAAAATTTTTCTCCTCTTTTTCATCTTTAATTGCTGGTGTTACATCCATTCCTCCACCAAACCAATTTTTTGTTGTACAAATAAATCTAGTATTAAAATGCATCGCAGGAATATGAGGATTTTGCATATGCATAACTATTGATATTCCCGATGCCCAAAATGTAGGATTCTTACTTGCACCTGGTATATTCTTTTGAAATTGTTTAGGAAATTTTCCATAAACTTTTGAAAAATTTACTCCTACTTTTTCAAAAATTTTTCCATTTTTTAGAATTCTATATTCACCACCACCTTCATCTTTTTTACTACTTCTTTTCCAAGAAGTTGATTGAAAATTTACTTTGTTCTTTTCGATATTTAAAATGTCTTCGCATATTGCATTTTGTAATAGCTCAAACCAATTACTTGCTAAGTCTTTTTTAATAGAAATATCCATTTTATATTAATTTTATTTGACGTAAACTTTCTGCCAAAACAATGGCAACAGATGATGATATATTAAGAGATCTAACTTGGTTATTCATTGGTATTTTTAAACGATTTTTAATTATTTTATGAACTTTTTCAGGTACTCCAGCACTTTCTCTTCCAAACAAAATAGTATCACCAGGTTTAAATTTAAAATTCGTATAGTTTATTGAACCCTTTGTTGTCATCAATATGATTCTTTGTTTCTTTTTTGCCTCAAAAAATTTTTCTGAACTTTGATAAAACTCTATTCGACTATATTCCATATAGTCCATAACCACTCTTTTAAAGCGTTTGTCTGATAATAGAAAGCCACATGGTTCAATTATTTCTAATTTAGCACCTAAGCAAGCACAAGTTCTAATGATTGCAGCAGTATTCTGGGGAATATCAGGCTCATACAAAGCTATTTTAGGTACTAAATTTGTTGAATTATGTGTCATTCTTTCAGTAGTAAAATAATTATTTTATATTATATGAATTCATATATTAACTGTTTTAAACCAAAAAGTGATAAGTATTAAAGCTACTAAAAGTGTCTGAAAAGAAAACAAAAAGAAGAGATTTTTTATTTACTGCTACTACAGCTGTAGGAGCTGTTGGTGCTGCTGCAGTTGTGTGGCCAATGATTGATCAAATGAACCCTGATGCTTCTGTTAAAGCATTAGCTAGTACGGAAGTTGATGTGAGTTCTGTTAACCCCGGAAATACAATAACAGTTTTATGGAGAGGTAAACCAGTTTTTATTAGAAGAAGAACCCAAGATGAAATAGACGAAGCACGATCAGTTAAGATGGAGGACTTAATTCATCCTGAGAAAGATGAAGATAGGGCAAAAAATCCAGAATGGCTTGTGATGTTAGGTGTATGCACACACTTAGGGTGTGTACCCTTAAACGATAAAGGAGATTATAATGGGTGGTTCTGTCCATGTCATGGATCTCATTATGATACCTCAGGAAGAATTAGAAAAGGACCAGCACCTTGGAATATGGAAATACCTAAATATGAATTTGTTAACGCTAACACTATTAAAATTGGATAGAAAATTAAATGAGTGAACACGAATATAAACCAAAATCAAAAGTAGGTCAGTGGTTTAATGATCGACTACCACTATTAACTCTTGCAAACCATCTAACTGATTATCCTACACCTAAAAATTTGAATTACTGGTGGACGTTTGGAGGAATTTTAACTTTCTGCTTAATTACTCAAATAGTAACAGGGTTAACTTTAGCTATGCATTATATTGCCCATGCAGATATGGCATTTGAGAGTGTTGAACATATTATGCGTGATGTAAATTATGGTTGGTTAATTAGATATATTCATGCAAATGGTGCATCAATGTTTTTCTTAGCAGTATACATTCATATATTTAGATCTTTATTTTATGGATCGTATAAATCACCAAGAGAAATTATATGGATACTTGGTATAATTATTTACTTATTAATGATGGCCGCTGCATTTATGGGATACGTGCTACCATGGGGACAAATGAGCTTTTGGGGTGCAACAGTTATAACTAATTTATTCAGTGCTATTCCTCTTGTAGGTGAAGGTATTGTGACTTGGTTGTGGGGAGGATATTCAGTTGATAATCCAACTTTAACAAGATTTTTTACCTTACATTATTTAATTCCATTTTTAATTTTAGGTTTAGTTGTTTTGCATATTTGGGCATTACATGTTCCTGGTAATAATAATCCAGTTGGTATAGACATTAAAAAACCTTCAAAAGATACGGTACCATTCCATCCATATATAGTCATTAAAGATGGTTTTGCTTTGTTAATGTTTATGATTGTATTTGCTTTCTTTGTATTTTATTCACCAAATATTTTAGGGCATGCTGATAATTATATTGAAGCTAATCCAATGGTAACACCTGCACATATCGTACCTGAATGGTACCTATTACCGTTCTATGCGATATTGAGATCTGTTCCAGACAAATTGTTAGGTGTTGTTGCAATGTTATCTGCAATTTTAATTTTAGCAGTTTTACCCTGGTTAGATACATCTAAAATAAGATCTGCAGTATTTAGACCTTTGTACAGACAATTTTATTGGATACTTGTTGCTGATGTTTTGATTTTAGGTTATGTGGGAGCAATGCCAGCAGAGGGGCTTTACTTATTAATAGCTAGAGTTGCGACTGCATACTATTTTCTTCATTTTTTAGTGATATTACCTATTTTAGGTTTTAAAGAAAAAACTATACCAATTCCACTAAGTATTACCGAACCAGTTTTGGGAGGGAACCCAAATCTTGCTATGGCAAAACAAAAGGAAAGTAAAATAGAATAAGGTGAAAACTTTTATAAAATTTTGTTCAATTTTAGGATTAATTCTCTCTATTTTTTCCCATTCGTTAGCTGCAGAAAAAGTTGATTATTTAAAGACAGACTGGAGTTTTAAAGGTCTATTCGGAAAATTTGACAGAGCTTCTCTTCAAAGAGGTTATCAAGTTTATACCGAGGTATGCGCAGCTTGTCATTCCATGAAATATCTTAGTTATAGAAACTTATCAGAGAAGGGTGGTCCTGAGTTTTCAGTAGAACAAGCTAAAGCGATTGCTGCCTCATTTGAAGTCGTAGATGGACCTAATGCGGATGGTGAAATGTTTACTAGACCTGCAAAACTATCAGATAAATTTGTTATGCCTTATGAAAATGAAAAGGCTGCTCAAGCTGCAAATGGTGGTGCATATCCTCCAGATATGTCTGTTTTAGTAAAGGCTAGAGGTGGTGGAGTAGACTACATTTACTCTTTATTACAAGGATATGAAACAGCACCAGCTGGTATGATTTTAGATGAGGGAGTTCATTATAATAAATATATGTACGGTAATAAAATTAAAATGTCAGCACCTCTTTCAGATGGAATAATAGAGTACGGCGATGGAACAACGGCTAGTGTTGAACAGATGTCAAAAGATGTTACTACTTTTTTAATGTGGGCGGCTGAACCTCACTTAGAAGCTAGACATAGAATGGGTTTTAAGGCAATAATTTATTTAATAATTCTGACTACTTTAGTTTACTTCAGCATGAAAAAGATCTGGTCACGTATTGAATCTGAAGTTTAAAACATCTCCGTCTTTTACAATATAATCTTTTCCCTCTAACCTCATTTTACCATTTTCTTTTGAAGTAACCCATCCATTATAAGTAATGAAATCCTCATATGATATGGTTTCAGCTCTAATAAAACCTTTTTCGAAATCTGTATGAATTTCTCCAGCAGCTTTAGGAGCAGAGCAGTTCTTTGGTATAGTCCAAGCTCTTGTTTCTTCAGGTCCAGAAGTAAAATACGTATCAAGTTCTAATATTTTATAGCCTTTTTGAATTAACATACTTAGACCTGTATCTTTTAAACCAATCATATCCATATAATTTTTTTTTTCATCTTCTGCCAATTCATTTATTTGGTTTTCTATGTCGGCAGAAACTATCAGAGTGTTATCTTTTCCAAATTTTTCAATAAAGATTTTAGTATATTTATTTCCATCCTGTAAACTTTGCTCATCAACATTACAAACAAAAATCTTTGGTTTTATTGATAAAAGGCCACTTTGATTAAGTTGTTTTGTATCAAATTGAGATTTTAGTATAGATATATCTTTATCATTATTAATGCAGTCTAATGCAATCTTTAAAATTTTAAGCTGATCTTCATCAATATTTTTTTTATTATTTTTCTCAAGTCTTTTTTGAATAGATTCTATATCTGCCAACATCATCTCAGTTTCAATGATTTCAAGATCTCTTATAGGATCAACATCTGGATTAACATTTTGAATATCGTCTGAGTCGAAGCATCTAATCATATGAATTACTGCATCAACTTCTCTTATGTGAGCCAGAAATTTATTACCTAGTCCTTCACCTTTAGATGCTCCTTTAACAAGCCCAGCTATATCTACAAATGAAATAGTTGTATTAATCGTTTTTTTTGATCTTGAAACTTCTGACAATCTACTTAATCTTTCATCAGGAACGGGTACCACTCCAACATTTGGATCTATTGTACAAAATGGAAAATTAGCTGCTTGAGCTTTACTTGAATTAGTCAGAGCATTGAATAGCGTAGATTTACCCACATTAGGTAAACCAACAATTCCACATTTTAAACTCATTATTTATTATTTACTGTGCTAGAAAATAAATCTAATTTTTTATCTATAAGTATTGAAATAGAATCAGTGATATTATTTGTAATTTTTTCTAACCTAATTATTTCATCATCATCGAAGTTTTGAAGAACAAAATCACTTACTTCCATCTTATCTTTTGGTTTTCCAATTCCTATTCGTACTCTTGAGTAATCTTTACCAATAAACTTGTCAATTGATGCAATACCGTTGTGTCCTGCATCAGACCCACCAATTTTAGCTTTTATTTTTCCAAACTCTATGTCTAAGTCATCATGAAAAACTATTACATCTTCAGAATCTATTTTAAAATATTCAATTAATTCTCTAATACAAATTCCAGAATTATTCATAAATGTAAGAGGTTTTATTGCATAAACTTTCTGTTCTCCTACATTTCCAGTAGTAAGAAGCCCTTTAAATTTTGGTTTTTGTTTTGAAAGTCCAAATTTTTTATTTATTGCATCTATAATTTTGAAACCAACATTATGCCTATTGTTTTCACTGTCTGGGGTTGGATTACCTAATCCTACAAGTAGAAGCATAAAATATTAATATTGGAGGATAAAATTCAATTTTAAATAACTTATTTTTTTTCTTCAGCAGGTTTTTTGTCTTCACCTTCTTTTTTATCACCTTCTGCAGCTGATTTGTCACCACCTTCAGCTGCCGCTGCTTCAGCTCCTTCGGCACCTTCTTCACCTTCAGCTCCCTCAGCCTCTGCTGGTTTTTCTGGTTCTTTCATAACAGTTGGAGCTGCGAGAGTTGCAATAACGAAATCTCTTCCTTGAATAGTAGGAGTAACCTCACTGTCAAGATTTATAGAAGAAATCTTAAAGCTCTCTCCAATATCAACTCCATCAAGATCTATAACAAGGTTTTCAGGAATTTTTTCACTCGGACATTTTAGTTCAACTTTTCTTCTTACTATGTTTAAAACTCCACCTCTTTTCAACCCAGGAGATTTTTCATGATTTAAAAATTTTACAGGAACTTCAATTCTGACTTTTACACCTGTAACTATCCTTAAAAAGTCTACATGTATTGGCTCATCTGAAATAATGTCATATTTAATTTCTCTTGGAAGAACCTTTTGAGTTTTGCCATCAATATTTAAAGTAATTATACTTGATAAAAAGTTTTCTTTTTCAATTAATGACTTAAGTACTTTTTTAGATATATAAATTTTATCGTTTTGAGCCTCACCACCATAAATTATTGCTGGCACATTACCATTGTTCCTAAGTGAATTGAGTTCACCTTTTGTATTAGTATTTCTGATATTAGCTTCTAGTGAATTCATAAAAACAAGGCTTTTAGCTTAAGTTACCTAATAACTCAAGGTTTTTATTTAAATAAATCGGATACAGAGGTTGAATTAGATATTCTTTTAATAGCTTCGCCCATTAGGCTTGAAATTGACAGAACCTCAATGTTTTTTGTACCTTTAATTCTGTTAACGTTATCGATTGTATCAGTTATTACTAAATTTTTAATTACTGAATTTTTTATTTTTTTTACAGCCTCCCCACTAAGAACACCATGAGTTATATAAACATAAACCTCTCTAGCACCTCGATCCTTTAGAGCTTTTGCTGCGTTTACTATTGTTCCACCAGAATCAATTATATCATCAACAATAATACATGTTTTACCTTTGACATCTCCAACTATATTCATTACTTGAGATTGACCTGGTTTTGGTCTCCTTTTATCTACTATAGCTAACCCAACATTTAAAATTTTTCCAAGCGCCCTAGCTCGTTCTGTGCCACCCACATCTGGAGCTACACAAATTAGATTTTTACTTTTTATCTTTTTTTTTACATGTCTTGCAAAAATAGGGGTTGCAAACAAGTTATCAACAGGAATATCAAAAAATCCCTGTATTTGCCCCGCATGTAAATCAACAGTTACAACTCTATCTGCTCCTGCCTTAGTGATTAGATTTGATACGAGTTTTGCAGAAATTGATGTTCTTGGTGCAACTTTTCTATCTTGTCTTGCATAACCGAAATAAGGTACTACAGCAGTTATATTCTTTGCAGAGGATCTTTTGAGCGCATCAATACAAAGAAGTAGCTCCATTAAGTTATCATTTGCAGGAGATGAAATAGATTGAATTAAAAATATACTATTTCCTCTGATATTTTCATTAATCTCAACATAAATTTCTCCATCAGAAAAATTTCTAATACTAGAATTAACTAATTTAGATTTTAAATATTTAGCAATTTTGTTGCTGAGGGGTTTATTGCTATTTCCGGATAATAATTTCATTAAAAAATCTAATTAACCATAATTATTGAAATATTTCTACCATAATCATCATGATTTAGTTTTAATGCTCTTCTCGCACTAAAAAAATTATTATTAATATCAAAAGTATCAATATTAATAGATTCAATATTTTTTATTTTATTCTTTAAAAGACAAGATTTTACATATTTAGGTAAATCAAAATAAAGCTTTTTGTACTTAATTTTAAAAAATTTATTATTTTTTTTATCCTTTTTAATAAATTTTCTTTTAAAATCTTCTTTGACTTCATAATTTTTAGCTGAGATAGCAGGTCCGATAGCTGCAGTAATATTTCCAGGATTAGATCCTTTTTTGATCATGAATTGGATTACCTTACTAATTATACCCTTATATGCACCTTTCCACCCAGCATGAATTGCTGCAACTAATTTTGTTCTTTCATCACAAATTAAAATTGGCACACAGTCCGCAGTCAAAACACCAATAGGCGTGTTTTTTTGGTTTGTAATTACTGCGTCTGCTTTTGGTTTTGTTTTAAATCTATTTTTTTCATTTACATAAATAAACTTATTACTGTGTATTTGATGAAGTAAAAAAATACTTTTAGCAGTGTTTTTAATCTTTTTTTTAACTATTTGTAAATTTTTTTTAACATCTGATGGATTGTCTTTAGAACCAGGACCACAGTTTAAACTTTTATAAATTTTTTTTGATTTACCACCAATCTTATTAAAAAAACCATGTTTAATAGTTTTAATTTTAGAGAGTTTTTTTGACTTTATCAATTTTTAAAACCTGTTTTAAAATTATTTTTCTTATTTTTTATTAGCATGACTTTGAATAATTCACCCATTTGTTTATCATCTATCAAGCGTCTTACTCTATAAAATAAATCTGCTTTTTTAGAAAAGGGTATATTTTTACTGATTATTTCCGCCCTTTGAAGAATACCCATGTTTGTTAAAAATTTTTTTTGATTTGTAAAAATTGAATTAATTTTTTCAAACTGATTTATAAATTTTTCAAAAGAATGAAAGTTTATATTGTAAGTAATATCTGTGTCTCCAATATTCTCCAAAATGTTTGAATATTTGTGATTATTTACCGCCTGAAGAGTTTCACGCATTTTGCTGTCTGCATAACCATAATCAATAACTAACATCCCACCATCATTTTTTTGTATTAACTCACAAATCGTTCTTAAATATTTAAATGTATCAGGTGAATATTCTATAACTTTTTGATTTTTTGATATTGCAAAATTTAAGTGTTTTTCAATATTTTCTATATTAATTTTTTCTTCATTAAACTCAGCTTTTATGGGGTTACTTAAATTCACAAATCTTTCGAACCAATAATCATTTTTTTTAAAAAATTGTTTGATTGGGATGGCATCAAAGAATTCATTAGCTAAAAAAATCGTTGGGTTTTTATTTAGTTTTTCTATATTTTTTATCCATGAAAATTTTTTAGAATTTAAATTTTTTTTTTGCATATTTATTAAAAAATTGCTTTTTTCATGAATTACAAAACTGCAGGCATTGTAACACTCAGGAAAATTCACAAGTGTCTCGTTTATCACTTTCATCATTTCACCATTTCCAGCTCCTAGTTCTAGTAAATTAAATTGTTTTGGAGAGCCTATACTTTTCCAAAAAGTGATTATCCAAATTGCAAGTATTTCTGAAAATAATCTTGTAATATTAGGAGCAGTGATAAAGTCTCCATCCTTACCAAAGGGACTCTTTTTCATGTAATAACCTTTATCCTTATCGTAAAGAGCTATATTTATAAATTCGTCTAATGGTAAATAATTTGTTTTAGCGACTTTCATTTTTGAAATAAATTAAAATTGATCCTAATAGTATAAATATCAAGCTTATCACTTGCCCCATTGTAAAATTTAAAAATATGTAACCAAGTTGTTCATCTGGTACTCTATAAAATTCAACAATAAATCTGAAGATTGAGTAAATGATTAAAAATAATCCTGAAATTACACCAGGTTTATTTGAAAATTTTTTTCTAAAATAAATTAATAATAAAAATAGAAATAAACCTTCTAATATTGCTTCGTATAATTGTGAGGGATGTCTAGGAAGATTATCTATCTGAATAAATGTTACTGCCCAAGGGACATTAGTTATAGTTCCGTATAACTCTGAATTTATAAAGTTTGCTATTCGTCCAAAAAATAATCCTACTGGAGCTACTAAAGCGATAATATCCATGTACAAAAATGGGTTTTGATTATTTTTTTTAGCAAAAAATATAGTTGCAAAAATAACTCCAATTAAACCACCATGGAACGACATTCCACCTTGCCAAAATTTAAAAATATCTAATGGGTTGCTTACATAAAAACTTAAATTATAAATAAAAATATAACCAAGCCTTCCTCCTAAAATTATACCTATAATCAAATAAGTTAAATAATCATCAAATTTATTTTTGATTTCTATGTCTTGGATAAATAATTTTTTAGCGAGTATCCAACCTAATATAATCCCAAATATATAAGCTAAAGAATACCATCTGATTTCTAAAGAAAATATTTCAAAAGCTACTGGGTCAAAATTATTAATGAACATTTTTAATAATACTTATAATGTATATCTTAAATATGAAAAATTCTAAATTTATAATTGATAAGTTTGCTAAATTAATAGAGCAGGGAATAGTATCTTCAAAAGATTTAACTACAGAACTATTTAATATCTTAAAATCTAAAAGAGATGAGTTTGTTTTTAAAATGAAACTTACAAGTAAAGATGAGTTCGAAGTACTCTCAAAACGTGTTGAGAATCTTGAAAATAAAATAAATAAAGTTGAGAAAAAAAATAAAAAAGTTAAAAAGGTAAGAAAACCTTAACTCTTAGACCATCCATTTTTGATTTTTCCAACATTATATTTCCTCCATGAGATTTGATAATGTCTGATGAAATTGATAAACCAAGACCAACACTTGATTTTGTTTCTGCTCGACCCTTATCTATTTTATAAAAAGGTTTAAATACATTTTCATACTCATTTTTTGGTATCCCAGGACCATCATCGTCAATAATAATAAACAAGTTTGAATTTTTCTTATTTAAGCAAATTTCAACTTTGTTCGCATATTTTATAGCATTATCAATTAAATTATTCAGACATCTATTAATTAAATTTTTTCTTCCATTAAAGTAAATTCTCGGAATTAAATTTTTTGAAATATTTTCATTATTATACTTTTCAATAACCTCAGAAATTAATTCAGATAGGTTGAACATTTCATCTTTCTCAATATAAGATGAACTAGTAAATTGTAGATATTCATTCAACATTTTTTCCATTTCATCGATATCTTCAGTTAGTTTTTCAACTGTTTCTTTATCTTTAATAAAAGCAAGTTGTAATTTCATTCTTGTTAATGGTGTTCTTAAATCATGACTTATACCAGACAGCATTTCCGTTCTTTGATTTATATGTCTTTCAATTCTCTTTCTCATTTTATCAAATTCATGTCCTGCCTGCCTTATCTCAAGTGCACCTGAGGGTTTGAACTCTTCAACACTTTCTCCTTTACCGAATCTTTCTGCTGCACGTGCTAGGTTTGTGATTGGTCTAGTTTGATTTTTCAAAAATATAAGAGAAATTATCACCATTATAATTGCGGGCACTGTGATCCAAAGCGCAAATATTCTTGCTGAGGAACTTGTGACTCTATCTTTAGGAACTAAAAATTTAAAATAACCTTCTTCATATTTAATTCTTAAATCAATTAATTCTTTATAACTTGTTGTATTAAACCAATACTGATCCAACCCAAATTTAGATTTAAGCTCTCTTCTTAAAGTTCTATCTATAGGACTAAACCATCTTTCATTATCTGTATTTTGTAATTTTTCGTTACTGGTGAATTCAATATTTAAATCTAAAAATATAGAAAAAAGATCTAGCAATTCTTGTTTGTTTTCTTGCTCACTTCCATAGGCTTCAATAAATGTGCTAATTTCATTTACCAAAGTTCTTGTCATACCTTTGTTTGTTTTGATCCAAAGGCTATCAAAAAAAACAATTGTAATTACCAGTTGTAGAACCAAAACTGGAATAGCAACAATAAGAAGTGCTCTATAAAATAATCTTTTTGGTAATATTTTTTTAAAGTAATCACTCAATCCAGAGAACATATCCTACACCTCTTATTGTTTGTAAAAATTTTGGATTTTTTGGATCAATTTCAATCTTTTTTCTAAGACGAGTAATAATAACATCTATTGATCTTTCTTTATTTAAATTAATTAATTGACCAATATCTTCCCTAGAAAATGTTTTACCGGGGTTATTAATCATTTTTTCTAAAATTGTCTTTTCAGTTGCATTAATCTTAAACTCTTTATTATTTTTAAATATTAAAAGTTTATTCAAATCAATTTTCAAATTTTCAAATTCTATAACTCTTTTCTGATCTTTTTTAATAGTTTTATTCAATATGTTTCTTATTCTTAGAATCAATTCTTTTGGTTCAAATGGTTTTGGTAAATAATCATCGGCACCAATCTCTAACCCTTCAATTCTTTCATTTGCTTCACCTTTAGCAGTCAGAAGTATTACTGGCGTTTTTATTTTTTTTTTATTTTCTTTTAAAAATTCAAGCCCACTTTTTCCAGGCATCATAATATCCAAGACTATTAAATCGAACTTTATTATTTTTATTTTCTCTAACGCATTTTCTGAATTTTCTGAAGTAGTGACCAAGAAATTATTTTCATTTAAATATTTCTTTACAAGAGACCTAATTCCATCATCATCATCTACTACTAATATATGTGCAATAAATTTATCCATTAATTATTTTATTTAGTACAGTATCAAAATTTATAACTTCTTCAGAGCTTGAATTTAGTAAAGCATTATAAATTCTTTTTTTTTGTAAATTAAATATTTCATTAAAAATTTTTTTGCCTTTATCATTGAGAAAAATATGTTTTACTCTTGTGTCCTGGTCATCTTTTTTAAACATGACTATTTCAAGTTTAATTAAATCTTTGAGAACACGATTTAAGCTTTGTTTTGTTACTTTTAATTTCTTTAACAGCTCAGAGATTGAGATACCCTCATACATTGACAATAAATGAATGACCTTATGGTGTGCTAAACCAATTGAATATCTGTCTAATATTTTCTTAGAGTCAGAAAAGGTTTCTCTGTAACTTACAAATAATTTTTCAATTAGATCTTTAAGCTGGTCATCTTTTAAATATAAAAGTTCTTTCATAATAGGTAAGTTATATTGACATATTAAAGATACAAAGATATTTTTCAGTTATAAATTAAAAAAATTTTCACACATGATACCTTACGATAAAAGATCTGGAAAAATATGGTACAACAACGAATTAGTTGATTGGGCTGATGTAAAACTGCATGTTTTAAGTCATGGTATGCATTATGCTAGTTGTGTATTTGAAGGTGAGAGAGTTTATGATGGTTCAATTTTCAAATTAGAAGAGCACACAGCTAGATTTTTTCATTCTGCTAAAAGAATGGGTTTTGAAATTCCATATACGGAAGATGAAATCAATAATGCATCAAATAAAATTATTGCAACCCAAAAAGTAGAAAATGGTTATGTAAGACCTGTTGCTTGGAGAGGTAGTGAGATGATGGCTATTTCTGCGCAACAAACAAAAATACATGTTGCGATTGCAACATGGGAATGGGGATCATATTTTGATCCTAAACTCAAAGTAGAGGGAATAAGATTAAATATTTCAAATTGGAGAAGACCAGCGCCAAATACAATACCGTGGGATACAAAAGCATCTGGGTTATACATGATTTGTACTCTCTCAAAACATGAGGCAGAAAAGCAAGGATATACAGATTCTTTAATGTTAGATCACGAAGGGAATGTTGCTGAAGCAACTGGAGCAAATATTTTTTTTAAAGATAAAAATGGTGAAATTCATACACCAATACCAGACTCTTTTTTAGATGGTATCACAAGAAGAACGGTAATTGAAATAGCAAAATCAAAAAATATAAAAGTTCATGAAAGAAAAATAAGCCCAACTGAACTCCCAAATTTTGTTGGATGTTTTTTAACTGGGACTGCAGCAGAGGTAACGCCAGTATCCTGCATAGCTGAAAACCAATTTAAAGTTTGTGAAACTATTATTGACTTAAATGAAAGCTATCAGAAATTAGTTAGAAAAAGAAAAGCAGCTTAATCTTTACTATCTTCAGACATAGCGTGATCAATGCCTTTTCGCATATATTCATATCCAGTAAAAAGTGTTAATCCTGCAGATAACCATAAAAGAATTATTCCTATTGTTTGAGCGTTATAGTCTTGGAAATCAATTATTTTATTTCCAGTATCTCCAGATAATAAAAGAGCTATAGATATCATTTGTAATACTGTTTTAAGTTTTGCAAGATTTGAGACAGGAAGTTTTATTTTCCCCTTTGCTAAAAATTCTCTCAGACCTGAAATTAAAATTTCTCTTGTAAGAATTATAATTGCTGCAATCACTTCATAGTTTCTTATAGTTCCATCCATAACTAAGAGTATTAGTGCAGTAGCAATAATAATTTTATCAGCTATGGGATCTAACAATTCACCTAGCTTTGATTCTACCCCAAACATTCTGGCTAACATACCATCTAAAAAATCTGTAAATGATGCAACTGTAAATAATATTAATGCTGTAAGATCCCCGTAAAAACCAGGTAAATAAAAAGCTAATACAAAAAAAGGGACTATTATTATCCGCCCAATAGTCAATATGTTTGGAATTTTTTTAAGCATAATTATTCATGAAAAAAGTTATATATCTTTTTTGCAACTTTTTCTTCAACACCTTCGACGGATTTAATTTCATCTAGACTTGCAGATTCAACCGATCGAGCAGATCCAAAATGGTTTAAAAGAGCTCTTTTTCTAACAGATCCAATACCCTGAATTTGATCTAAAAGTGATTTACTAATCCCTTTCTTCCTTTTTGCTCTATGAGCACTTATTGCAAATCGGTGTGCTTCATCTCTAATTCTTTGTAAAAAGAACAAGGATGGATCATTTTTAGCGAATTTATATTCCTTTCCATTGTGAAAAAATGTTTCATTACCACTGTTTCTGTATTTACCTTTTGCAATGGCAATTACCGGTATTTCATTCAATCCTAAATCATTCATTGTTTCTCTAGCTGATGAGTATTGTCCTTTTCCACCATCAATTAAAACTAAATCTGGGAATGTTAAAAAATTTCCTTTTTCTTGGATTGCTCTTTTAAACCTTCTTTCTAAAACTTCTTTAATCATTCCATAGTCATCTTGTTTAAATTTTTCTGTTTTTATATTAAATTTTCTATACCTTTTTTTGATAAATCCTTCCTCGCCGTAGGTTATTAATGCTCCGACACTATTTGTGCCCTGAATATGACTATTGTCATAAACTTCGATGATGCTTATTGTATTGTCTAGTTTGAATTTTTTTGAAATTTCATCTAATAAATTTCTATTATTTTGGCTTTCATATAATTTTCTATTTAAACTATCCTTAGCATTTTTAATTGCGAGATTTATCACTCTTAGTTTAGAGCCTTTTTTAGCAGTCGATAAATTAATACTTTTATTTTCTTTTTTAGTTAAAGTTTTTTCTATTAATTTTCTTTCTTTGATATCCTCACTTAAAATTACTGAACTTGGAACAGCTTTATTTTCGTAAAATTGTGCAACAAAAGAATTTAGTATATCGCTCAAAGTTTCATCTGGGTCATGTTTTGGAAAAAAAGCCTGATTACCCCAATTTTGTTTTGATCTATAAAAAAATACTTGAATACAAGTTTTTCCTGATTCTTTGTATCCTGCTATAACGTCAGCTTCTATGAGATTTGCCTCGCTTATTGTTAATGAAGATTGAATAATATTTAGAGATTTGATTTTGTCTCTCATAATTGCTGCTTTTTCAAAATCGAGCTCTTCACTAGCTTCTTCCATTTGTTGAGAAAGTGTTTTTTGTATTTTTCTTGATTTTCCTTTACTTAAAAATTCATCTGCAGCCTCGACTAACTTTGCATAATCGTTTTTATTTATTTTTCCACCACATGGTCCTGCACATCTTTTTAAAAAATAATTGAAGCAAGTTTTATCACCTGCCTCTACTTGTTTGTCTGTGCAAGATCTTAAAAGAAATATTCTTTGAATGGTTTTAATTGCCATATTAACTGCTAATGAACTCGCAAAAGGTCCATAATATTTACCTGGTCTATTTTTAGCACCTCTATGCCTTTCTATTCTTGGAAATTCATGATCAGAAATAAAAATATATGGAAAAGATTTGTCGTCCTTTAATAAAATATTAAATTTTGGTTTATGTTTTTTAATTAAATTTGCTTCAAGAAGTAGAGCTTCACTCTCATTTGTAGTAGTGGTTATCTCAAGTTTTTTTGTTTGAGATAACATTCTTTCTGTTCGGATTATATGATTTTTTTCTGATACATAACTTTTCAATCTATTTGGAAGATTCTTTGCCTTACCTACGTATAAAATCTCATTATCAGAATTCAGCATTCTGTAAACTCCAGGTAATTTGGGAATTAAAGGTAATTCTTTTTTGATAACTTCTTTACCTTTTTCAGGACTTAACATGACTTCTCTTTTTGGAAATTTGAATACCTACAGCAGAGCAGTCTTTCATTATCTCAAGTTTTTCAATTTGAAGACTTATTTTGTCAATCCTTTTGTCTTTGAATAGTTCATCAAAGACGTCTTCGGCTAAGGTTTCTAAAAAATTATAATGTTTATTTTTCACTAGTTTTTTAATTAATTTTACAATTTTTGCATAATTCACAATTGTTTTTAAATCTTTATCATTAGAAGGTTTTTTATCTTCATAGTTTACTTCAATATTAAATTTTACCTTCTGAGATTTTTCTTTTTCGAAGTCAAAGTAGCCAAGCTTTAAATCTAATATTAATTCTTTAATTAAAACTTTTTTTTCATAATTAAATAAAGTTTTATTTTTATCTATTTTGACAATTTTTAAATTATTTTTTTTCATTTATTTTAGTCTTGAAGCAATGTACTCTTTGATCATAGGGTGATACTGCATAAAACAATCAGCAAAATCTATTAAATGAAAATTTTTTACTGGCTCTTCCCAATTTGATCCTGCCAATTTACATTTTTTTCCATTAACTGTTTTCTTTTCAGAAATTACAACTCTCTTAAAGTTTGGAACATCATCCATCCAATCAGATGTTAATCCTTCAAATTTATCCATAGGATGTGTAAAAATTAAAACTGGTGCATTTCCTTTTTTAATTATGTCAATTTGATCTTGTCTCCATTGAGCCATACCAGGATATTTTTTATGAAATTTTTCCATAGCTTTTCCATAGCCAACTTTTTTTACTTTATATTTTTTTGATAAATTCCAAAAACATGCTGGCATTAATGATATACCTCCACCTACTTCTTCCATGTGTTCTGCTGTTAATCTTAGTGTTGCCCATCCTCCACAAGAGTGACCCGACATAAAAATTTGTTTCTTTGGTACTCCCATTTTAACAAATTTTTTAATAACTTCTAAATTACCCTCAACTCTTCGATCCATTTTTGAAGTTCCTGGATATGGTCCTTCCCATTTTTTCATCCACATTCCTACTTTTCCTAACTTAGCACCTAAATCACCTTCTAGTTGACCTTGGCAGTGAATATAAACCATGATTTCTTTGCCATTTATTTTATCGCCAGCTAGCTGAGCCCAATTTCTAAGCTCTGACCTCCAGAAGCAACCTTTCAGTTTTACATCGTTTCCATCTGAACCATGATTGTATATTATGATTATTTTATCTTTAGGATTATTTACTTGAAAATTTTCGTTAATTTTAATTTTGTCTTTCCATTTATTTGTTGGTATTACAAAACCATCTTTTTTTATACTTTCTTTATTTGCATAGGCACTACCACTTAATATTAAACTAAGCATTATAATTACTAAAAATTTTCTCATTCTTTTCCTCCCATTATATCTGGCGTTTGCCAATTTAGATTTTGACCACTATCAATAGCTAAAACTTGTCCAGTAATAGATCGATTTTTTATAAAAAAGTCAACAGCATTACAGATTTGTTCCACATCTACTTGTCTTTTAAGTGGAGTAGCCATGTATTGCTTTTTAAAATGTTTCTCAGATTGTCTGCTGTTCTTTATTGTTGGACCTGGAGCAATTCCATTCACTCTTATATTTGGTGCTAAGCTCATCGCACTAGTCTTTGTTAAAGTATATAGCCCAGTTTTGCTTATTGTATAAGAAAAGAAATATGGAGTAAGTTTGAAAACTCTTTGATCAATTAGATTAATTATATTGTTATTCTTACCTTTTATATTTTTTGCAAATTCTTTTGATAATAAAGCTGGTGTTCTTAAATTTGTTCTTAAGTGATGTCCCCAGCTATCAGTTGTAAAGTTTTCTAGCTTATCGTTTTCAAATAGAGAAGCATTATTTATTAGACAATCAAAATATTTTAATTTTGATTTTGCGAATTTTACAATTTTATTTACATCTGTTTCTTTACTTAAATCTCCCTTTGCTAAATAAACTTTAGTTCCATTTTTAGATAAATCTTTTTTTAATTTTTCTGCTTTAGACTTTGATTTATTATAATGAATCAATATTTCTTTATTTGGACCAGATAATTTTTTTGCAATTGCAGCACCTATCCTAGTTGCGCCACCAGTAATTATTATTTTCCGTGCTTCCATTTTTTATCTCTTTTTTTTGTTACTTTAGTTCCTGGCATCCCCATTGTTGATCTACCTTTGGGATAAAGTTTATTTTTTACGTCATATTGTCTTATTTTTGGGTTTAATGTAATTTCTAATTCTGTAGTTTCTAGTTTTCTAATTTCGTCTCTAATTTTAGCTGCTTCCTCAAATTCTAGGTTAGATGCAGCTTCCTTCATTTTTTTATCTAGACCTTTAAGATGTTTTTTTAAATTTCCACCAATATTTGATCCCTCACTAATTTTTACATAATCTTTTTCATAAACACTCTCTAAAATATCGCTTATTTCTTTTTTAACAGACTTTGCATCTATCTTGTGTTTCTTGTTATATGCAAGCTGAATATTTCTTCTTCTATCAGTTTCAGCAATTGCTTTTTTAATACTCTTTGTTTCTTTGTCTGCATATAAAATAACCTTACCATCAACATTTCTAGCAGCTCTTCCAATAGTTTGGATTAATGAAGTTTCAGATCTTAAAAAACCTTCTTTATCTGCATCTAGAATTCCAACTAGAGCACATTCTGGAATATCTAATCCTTCTCTTAATAAATTTATTCCAACTAAGACATCAAATACTCCCATTCTTAGGTCTCGCATAATTTCAATTCTCTCCAATGTATCTATGTCAGAGTGCAGATATCTTACTTTAACACCATTTTCGTGAAGGTATTCAGTTAAGTCCTCAGCCATCTTTTTAGTTAAAGTTGTAACTAATACCCTGTGATTATTTTCAACAACTCTTTTACATTCATGCATTAAATCATCTACTTGATTTTTAGCAGGTCTTATTTCTACAACAGGATCTATTAATCCAGTTGGTCTTATAACTTGATCAATAAATTTCCCTTTTGTTTGTTCCAACTCCCATGGTCCTGGTGTTGCTGATACAAATACCGTTTGGGTTCTCATAAGATCCCATTCCTCAAACTTTAGAGGTCTATTATCCATACATGATGGTAATCTAAACCCATACTCTGCCAAGGTACTTTTTCTTGATCTATCGCCTTTGTACATCCCATTTAGTTGAGGAACAGTTACATGACATTCATCTACGAATATTAATGTGTTATCTGGAAAATATTCAAATAGAGTAGGCGGGGGCTCTCCTGGCTTTCTTCCTGATAAAAATCTTGAGTAATTTTCAATTCCAGCACAAGAGCCAGTTGCTTCTATCATTTCAAGATCAAACTTTGTTCTCTCTTCTAGTCTTTGCGCTTCTAAAAGTTTATTTTCTTCTCTATGTTTTTTTAAAGTAGTTTCTAACTCTCTTTTAATATTTATTATTGCTTGTTCCACCGTTGGCTTTGGAGTGATGTAGTGACTATTTGCATAAACTTTCACTAAACTTAAATCCCTTACTTGATCTCCTGTAAGAGGATCAAATTCTTCTATTTGTTCAAGTTTATCTCCAAACAAACTTAATCTCCAGGCTCGGTCTTCTAAATGCGATGGAAAAATTTCTAAATATTCACCTCTTGCTCTAAAGGTACCTCTTACAAAGTTTTGATCATTTCGTTTATATTGTAATGCGACTAAAGATTTAATTATTTCTTCTCTGTTATAATCATAGTTTTTTTGAAGAGTTAAAGTCATTTTGCTGTAAGCCTCAACAGAGCCAAGTCCATAAATACAAGATACACTTGCAACAATTAAAACATCATCTCTCTCAAGAAGAGATCTTGTCGCGGAGTGTCTCATTCGATCAATTTGTTCATTTATAGAGGCTTCTTTTTCAATATATGTGTCTGATCTAGGCACATAAGCTTCTGGTGTATAATAGTCGTAGTAAGACACAAAATATTCAACAGCATTATCAGGAAAGAAGCTTTTCATTTCCCCATAAAGTTGCGCTGCTAATGTTTTATTTGGTGCTAAAATTAATGCAGGCCGGTTAGTTGCCTCAATCACCTTTGCCATTGTAAAAGTTTTCCCTGAGCCAGTAACACCAAGTAATACTTGATTAAATTGGTCTTTTTTTGCACCTTCTACTAATTTTTTGATAGCAGCCGGCTGATCTCCAGCTGGTTTAAAATCAGATTTGATTTTAAATTTTTTTCCACCTTCAAGTTTTCCACCTATTTTTGGATTTTTACTCTGGATATCTGTAATTAAATCTTGATAAGTATTTTCCATATATTAAACAACGTAGTAGAATTTATTTTTATTTCAATGAGCATAATATCAGATAGTTTAAAAAGAATTAAACCTTCACCGACCATTGCTGTGACTCAAAAAGCTAGAGAACTTAGAGCTGCTGGTAAAGATGTTGTAGGTCTTGGGGCGGGAGAGCCTGATTTTGATACACCAGACAATATTAAAAAGGCAGCGATTAAAGCAATTAAAAGTGGAGATACAAAGTACACAGCTGTAGATGGAACGCCTGCATTAAAAAAAGCAATAGCAAGTAAATTCAAACGAGAAAATAAATTAAATTATTCAATTGACCAAATAACAGTTGGAACTGGTGGCAAGCAAGTACTTTATAATGCTTTTATGGCAACTTTAAACAAAGGTGATGAGGTAATTATTCCAGCACCTTTCTGGGTATCATATCCAGATATGGTTTTGTTAGCAGGTGGAAAACCAAAAATAGTAAAATGTACTGAGCAAGAAGGTTTTAAACTTACAGCAAAGAAATTAAAAAAAGCAATTTCAAAAAAAACTAAATGGGTAATACTAAATTCACCTTCAAATCCAACTGGTGCAGGATATTCAAAAAAAGAAATTCAAGAACTCGCAAAAATTTTAATTAAAAGTAAAAATGTCTATATTTTAAGTGATGATATTTATGAACATGTAAAGTATGATAATTTTAATTTTTTCACTATTGCCCAAATATCAAAACTAAAAAATAGAACTCTCACCATGAATGGAGTTAGCAAATCGTATGCTATGACTGGTTGGAGAATAGGATATGCGGCAGGCCCCGAGGATATAATTAAAGCTATAAGAAAAATTCAGTCTCAATCTACTTCTAATCCCTCATCAATAAGCCAGGCAGCAGCAGTTGAAGCTCTGAATGGTACTCAAGGTTTTATTAAAAAGAGATCTAACGCTTTTAAACAAAGAAGAGATTTTGTTGTTAAAAGTTTAAACAGTATTAAAGGAATTAGTTGCTTAACTCCAAATGGCGCTTTTTATGTGTTTCCAAGTTGCAAAGGTCTTTTAAATAAAAAAACAAAATTAAAAACTGATACAGATTTCGTCCAAAAATTACTTGAAAAATCAAATGTTGCAGTTGTGCAAGGATCAGCATTTGGTCTCGATGGATATTTTAGAATTTCTTATGCCACCTCAATGAAAAATTTAAAAAAAGCAATGGAGAGAATTAAATCTTTCTGCGAAAGCTTGTAATTAAGAGTGAAAACTGCCTTATTATTTGGTTCAACAGGCCTAGTTGGAGCACATGTTCTTAATTATCTAATTCAAAATTCAAATTATTCAAAAATTAAATTATTTGTCCGTTCATTCACAGGGATCAATAATTCAAAGATTGAAATAATAAATACTGATTTTAATAATTTAAATAAACATGCTGAAGATATTAAAGGAGATGATTGTTTTTTTTGTATTGGTACGACTAAGAAAAAATCACCCAATAAAAATGAATATCAAAAAATTGAGCTAGATATTCCTAAAGAAATTGCTCAAATAGCAAAATCTAATTTAGTTAAATCATTCTTTTTTGTTTCCTCTGGATACGCAAATCCAAAAAGTTCTGGCGAATATTTAAAATTAAAAGGTTTGGTTGAAGAAGAAATTAAAAATTTAAATTTTGATAAAATTGGGATTATGAGACCATCATTTTTATTAGGAGAAAGACAAGAAGAAAGGATTGGTGAAAAATTTGGAATAATAATATTTAAACTCTTAACTCCAATATTAATTGGGCCTTTTAGAAAAATGAGACCAATTCAGTCAGAAATAGTAGCTAGGGCAATGATAAAATTGGCTAACGAAAATATTGATCAAAGTGTTTTTGAATCTAACGAAATTTCTAATTTAGTGGGATAAAAATTTTTCAGCTTCAAGGGCAGCCATACAACCCATACCAGCAGCAGTTACTGCTTGTCTAAAAGTTTTATCTTTAACATCTCCAGCTGCGTAAACACCAGGAACATTTGTTTCGGTAGAGTCAGGTTTAGTTATTAGATAACCTTCGGTGTCCATTTCTAATTGATCTTTAAAAAGTTTTGTTGCAGGGTCATGACCAATCGCTATAAAAACTCCATCTAGTTTTAATTCTTCTACATTATTTGTTTTTACATTTTTAATTTTTAAACCCTTAACATTTTTAGGGTCTTTATCGCCAATCACATCCTCCACAACCGAATCCCATATAATTTCTATTTTTTTATTTTCCATTAATTTTTTTTGGAGCATTTTTTCAGCTCTTAGACTATCTCTTCTGTGAATTAATTTTACTTTTGAGGCAAACTTTGTAAGAAACATTGCCTCCTCAACTGCAGCATTTCCACCACCTACTACAGCCACTTCCTTGTCTTTAAAAAAGAAACCATCACACGTAGCACATGCTGAAACTCCAAAGCCTCTAAACTCTTGTTCTGAATCTAAATTTAGCCATCTAGCCTGAGCTCCGGTAGATATAATAATACTGTCAGCAGTATATTTCTGACCACTATCTCCAATTGCTTCGAAGGGTGAACTTTTTAAATTTACAGATCCAATATGGTCTTCAATCATTTCAGTTCCAACTGCTTTTGCTTGTTCTTTCATTTGATCCATTAACCATGGACCTTGAATTACTTCAGAAAATCCTGGATAATTTTCAACATCAGTTGTTGTAGTTAATTGCCCACCTGGTTCAGATCCATAAACTAAAATAGGGTTCAGCATCGCTCTAGCAGCATAGACTGCAGCAGTATATCCAGCTGGACCGGATCCAATTATTAACACTTTTGTGTGTTTAGTTGGATTTTGACTCATATGAAAGCTATATAGTGATTAATGTCTAAATTAAAAGGTATTTTATTAACCCAAGGAATGCATGGCATGATAAGCCAAGTAGAAGGTTTAGCTAAAGCTTTAGATTTAGATTTCACACACCATACAGTTGAACTAAAAAGTTTTTGGAAAGCGATTCCTCCAAAGTTAACTCCTATTTCTCAAGACGTTTATAAAAAAATTATTCTAGATGAGTTTGATGTAATTATATCTTGTGGAAGAAAAAGTGTAATACCATCAATTCATTTAAAAAAAACTTCAAATAAAAAGATATTTAATATCCACATTCAAGATCCAAAAGTAAATTTAAATCATTTTGATTTGATTGTTGCTCCAGAACATGACGATTTAGATGGTCAAAACGTAATTACAACAAAAGGTGCTATTCATTATCTTACTCAAAGTGAAATTGATGAGAGTAGGAATTATTTAAATTCATTTATTAAAAATGATGGAAGAAAAATTTGGACTTTAATTATGGGTGGACCAACTAAGTATTACGATTATTCAACTAAGAATATGAAACATATTTTTACTAGTCTATATAAATTGATAAAAAAATACGATTTTCAATTGGTTGTAATTCCCTCAATGAGAACTCCAATCAACACTATTCATTACGCTAAAGAATTTTTTGGCGAAAATCATACTATTTTTATGGAGGTTGATAAAAAAGCATATTTATCAGCCCTTGGAATTGCAGAAAATATAGTAGTAACTTGCGATTCAAGTTCAATGATTTCAGAGGCAGCTTTAACGGGGAAACCAATTTATGTAGCAAATATTTTACCAAGAAAAAATGATATTAGATTCCAAAGATTTAGAAATTTATTTAGAGAGCTAAAAATTATAAGAAATTTAGGTGAAGAAGTGGAAAATTGGAACTATGAAAAGTTAGATGAAACTAATAGAGTAGCAGAAATTATAAAAAACAAAATTTTTTCATAATGTCGTTTTTAAATTCTATATTAAATAAATCCAAAAAATTTGAATTTCCTTTTGATCATTGGGAATATGAAAATGCTTTGACAGAGGGAGCAATAGAGGAAATAATTAAAGCTGATATTCCAGATGTCAGCAAACATAACCTTTCTTACGATGGAACAAGAGCTATCGACGGTGGTGCTGCAGAGTTTAGAGAGGGTATAGCATCTGGTGGAGAGGCAATAAAATTTAGGTGTTTTGTTAATAAAGATAATGCACCAAATTTTCCACATTTAGTAAAATTTATAAATGAACTTCAATCTAAAGAAACATATGAAGTTATTTCAAAAATGATTAATAGAGATTTGTCTAATTCCTTTGTTAGGCTAGAGGTAATCTGTGACCGAGAGGGTTTTTGGCTCAAACCACATTGTGATATCAAAGAAAAACTTATGTCTGGTTTAATCTTTGTTAATAATGCTAATGAAGCTGAAGATTTAGGTACTGATTTTTACAACGACAAATTAGAAAAAGTAAAAACAGTTCCCTACAAAAATAATTATGGTTATTTCTTTACTAGTGGACCTAGAACTTGGCATGGAATGGAAAAAAAAACTATTGTTAAAGAAAGACGATGTATTCAAGTAAATTATGTAACTTTTGAAACTGATTGGAAAGTAAACTCTTAAAAATCTTGAAGAGAATTAACTTCCAATTTATTTTTTTTCAAAGACTTAATTGCTTCTAAACAAGCATAAGCAGTTGACATATTTGTACAATATGGAACTTTATTTTTTAATGTAGCTCTTCTTAAAGCGATTGCATCACTTATTCGATAAGCTTTATTTCCACCTCCTGTATTTATTACTAATGCAATTTTTTTTGCGTCTAATACATCAACTATATGTGGAGAACCAGTGCTTACTTTATTAATGATTCTACATTTCATGCCGTGCTTTCTAATATAATCAGCAGTTCCTTTAGTTGCACATAAGGTGAATTTTAATTTAATAAGTTCTTTAGCTAAATCTATTCCTTCATCTTTGTGCGAGTTTTTGAGAGAAATAAATGCTAGACCGTCTTTAGGTAATGAATTTGATGCTGCTATTTGACTTTTAGCAAATGCCATTCCAAAATTTTTGTCAAAGCCCATTACCTCACCAGTGGACTTCATTTCTGGACCTAAAAGTAGATCACTATTTGGAAATTTATTAAAAGGAAACACAGCCTCTTTAACTGCGTACATTCCTTTAGATTTATCTTTCAAATTAAATTTTGATAATTTTTCACCAGCCATTACTCTTGATGCAATCTTTGCTAGTGGTAAACCTTTTGCTTTAGATACAAATGGTACCGTTCTACTTGCTCTTGGGTTAACCTCAATCACATAAATTTTATCTTTTTTTATTGCATATTGAATATTCATGAAGCCTTTTACTTTAAGAGCAAGCGCAAGTTTTTTGGTTTGATTTTCGATTTCTTTAATTAAGTAGGGTTTTATAGACACTGGCGGTAAACTGCATGCAGAGTCTCCTGAGTGAATACCAGCTTCTTCTATATGCTGCATGATTCCAGCAACATGCACTTGTTTTCCATCAGAGATTGCGTCAACATCAACTTCCATTGCCTGATTAATAAATTTATCGATTAAAATAGGATTATCATCGGCTGCTTTAAAAGCCTCTTCTACAAATTTTTTAAGTTGATTTTTTTCATATACAATCTCCATAGCTCTTCCTCCAAGCACATAAGATGGTCTTACCATTAGTGGCAAGCCAATTTTTTCTGAGATATTAATTGCTTGTTTAAACGTTTTAGCAATTCCACTCTCCGCTTGTTTTAATTTAAGTTTATTTAATAAATTTCGAAATCGATCTCTATCTTCAGCTAAATCAATTGAGGTATATTGTGTTCCTAAAATAGGAAGATTGTTATCATGTAAAAATTTTGCAAGTCGTATGGGAGTTTGCCCACCAAATTGAGCAATAATCCCAAGGAGATTTCCCTTTTCTTGCTCTTTTTTAATTATATTAAAAACGTATTCCTCAATTAGTGGTTCAAAGTAAAGTCTATCACTTGTGTCATAATCTGTTGAAACTGTTTCTGGGTTGCAGTTAACCATTATCGTCTCAAAACCTCTTTTTTTTAGGGAAAAACTTGCCTGACAACAGCAATAGTCAAACTCAATACCTTGACCAATCCTATTAGGACCACCACCTAAAATAATTATTTTTTTTCTTAGTGACGGATTTGCTTCACACTCTGAATTAATTGAGAAATTTCGTTGATATGTTGAATACATATAAGGTGTGAAGGATTTAAATTCTGCAGCGCAGGTATCGACTTTTTTATATACAGGTAAGATTTTTAGTGCAGTTCTTTTTTTTCTAATAATCTTCTCTGAAATTTTAGTAAGTTCGGAAAGTTTTTTGTCAGAGAAACCTATAGATTTTATTCTATTGAATTCAACAAAATTTTTAGGCAAACCTTTCATTTTAATTTTTAGTTCATTGTCTACTATTTCTTTTATTTGCTCTAAAAACCATGGGTCAATTTTTGATAAAGCATAAATTCTTTTTAAATTAATTTTCTTACGAATTGCTTCTGCAACAAGGAGTAATTTATTTGGGATATTTTCTTTAAGTTTTTTTTCTATTTGTTTTTTGTTTAGATTGAATATTCTATCTAATCCCGAAAAACCAGTCTCTAAGGATACTAATGCTTTTTGAAGAGATTCTTTGAAGTTTCTACCAATGGCCATTGCTTCACCAACTGATTTCATAGAAGTTCCTAACGTGGCTGGAGATGTTGAAAATTTTTCAAAAGTAAATCTAGGAATTTTAGTTACTACATAATCTATGGTCGGTTCAAAAGAGGCAGGAGTAACCTTAGTTATTTCGTTTTTTAATTCATCCAACGTATAACCAACAGCAAGCTTTGCGGCAACTTTTGCAATTGGGAAACCAGTTGCTTTAGAAGCTAGAGCAGAAGATCTGGATACACGAGGATTCATTTCTATCACAACCATTCGTCCATTTTTAGGATTTATTGCAAACTGTACATTTGATCCACCAGTTTCAACTCCAATTTTTCTAAGACAGGCAATAGACGCATTTCTCATTACTTGATATTCCTTATCAGTCAATGTAAGTGCTGGGGCTACAGTTACAGAGTCACCAGTATGGATACCCATCGGGTCGACATTTTCTATAGAGCAAATAATAATACAATTATCTTTCTTATCTCTAACAACTTCCATTTCAAATTCTTTCCATCCCTCTAAACACTCTTCAACAAGAACTTGGCTTACAGGTGACTCGTGCAATCCATTTTTTATGATTTTGAAATAATCTTTTTTATTTTTAGCAATTCCCCCTCCAAGCCCACCCAATGTAAATGCAGGTCTTATGATTGCTGGTAAACCAATTTTTCTTAATACTTTTGCAGCCTGGTTGTTACTATTTACAATTTCAGATTTTGGTAAATCTAAACCAATATCTATCATATTTTTTCTAAATTTTTTCCTATCTTCAGCATTGGAAATTGCTTTCGAATTTGCACCAATTAATTCAATTTTGTATTTTTTTAAAATTCCTTTTTTTTCAGCTTCCATTGCAAGATTAAGTGCCGTCTGACCTCCCATCGTCGGTAAAATCGCATCCGGTTTTTCTTTTTTAAGAATTTTTTCTAAAACAAGTAATGTTATAGGCTCAATGTAGGTTTTATCTGCAACATCTGGATCTGTCATAATTGTTGCTGGATTTGAGTTTATTAAAACTACTTTATACCCCTCGTCTTTTAGAGCTTTGCATGCTTGAGTACCAGAATAATCAAACTCACAAGCTTGGCCTATTATTATTGGGCCAGCACCTACTACTAATATTTTCTTAATATCTTTTCTTTTGGGCATTTTTTTTCATACTGTTAATAAATTCTTTAAACAAATAGACACTATCTTGTGGACCAGGGTTCGACTCAGGGTGATACTGCACTGAAAAAACAGGTTTGTTTTTTAATTTTATACCTTCAATACTATTATCAAATAAAGATTTATGAGTTATTTCAATATTTTTTGGTAAATTTTCTTTCATTACTTCAAAACCATGGTTTTGGCTGGTGATTTCAACATTATCTTGAACTAAATTTTTTACTGGGTGATTTGCACCTCTATGACCTAATTTCATTTTTTTTGTTTTGCCACCGAGGGCTAAAGCAAGAAGTTGATGACCTAGGCAGATGCCAAATACAGGTAACTTATTTTTTATCAATTCCCTGAGAGTTCCTATTGCATATTTTCCAGTAGCCGCAGGATCACCAGGCCCATTTGATAAAAATATACCATTTGGTTTAAGAGCTAAAATTTCTTCGGCTGTTGTATTGCAGGAAACAACGCTTACTTTACAATCAAAATCAGAAAAATATCGTAAAATATTTTTTTTAATTCCATAGTCAATTGCAACTACATGAAATGTATTTTTTTTATTTTTTTTAAATCCAGTTTCTTTTTTCCAGGTTTTAAAGCCTTTCCATATGTAATTTTTTTGAGTTGTAACTGTTTTTGCAAGGTCTAAGTTCTTTAATCCACTCCATTTTATTGTAGTATTAACAAGTTTGCTGATATTAAATTTTCCATTTTTTGTGAAAGCAACAGTCCCTTTAGGAGCTCCATTATCTCTTATAAAGTTTGTAAGACTTCTTGTATCTAAGCCTGTGATTCCAACAATTTTATTTTTTTTTAGCCAAGCATCTAAATGTAGAAATGACCTATAGTTTGAGGGATCGGTAATTTCAGAGTTTAATATTACCCCTTTAGCCCATATTTTATCAGACTCATGATCTTCTTTATTGGTTCCAACGTTTCCAATGTGAGGAAAGGTAAAGTTAATTATTTGACCTGCATATGATGGATCAGAAATGATTTCCTGATAGCCCGTTAGAGATGTATTAAAACAAACTTCACCAGTGGCTTCTCCTTGGTATCCAATTCCAATTCCTTTAAACACCTTTTTATTTTCGAGAACTAAAACGCCTGTATTGACTTGAAATTTTATTTTTGAGTTAGTTTTTTTTGCTTTTTTGATCAATTACAACTCATGAGTTAAAGGTTAATACAATAATTGCTTTATTACCGCAACAGAGATCTAATATAAAATTGTAAAAAAACAATTTTTCTTTTGAAGAATTTTTTCTTTAAAGTAGATTAAAAAATTATGTCATTAAAACAGACTATCGAAAATGAATATAAAAATGCTCTAAAATCTAAAGATAAAAATAAAATATCAACCTATAGGTTAATATTATCTTCTATTAAGGATTTGGATATTGTTAATAGATCAGGTCCTAATAAAAAAGAAACCGATGATGAGGATATTAAGAAACTTTTAAAAAAAATGGTTAAACAGCGATCCGAATCGATCGATATTTATAAAAAAAACAACAGAACAGATCTTTTAGAGGTAGAGCAAAATGAATATGATATTTTAACAAGTTTCTTACCAAAGCAGCTTAGCGAAGAGGAAACCAAAAAAATTTGTGCAGATGTCATTTCAAAACTTGGAGCAAATTCATTAAAAGATATGGGAAAAGTTATGGGTGAATTAAAAAAAACTTATGCAGACGAAATTGATTTTTCAAAAGCAGGATCAATGATCAAAGAATTATTAAATAAATAATGAAATACCCAAAAGAGTATCTTGATGAAATTAGAAATAGACTAAAAGTTTCAACAGTTGTATCAAAAACTGTTTCCTTAAAAAAAAGAGGTAAGGAATTTGTAGGTTTGTCACCTTTTAAAAATGAAAAAACACCATCATTTACAGTTAATGATGAAAAAGAATTTTATCATTGTTTTGCTACATCTGAACATGGCAATATTTTTGATTTTATTATGAAAACTCAAAATTTAAGATTTGGTGAAGCTGTAAAGTATTTAGCTCAACTAGCAGGTATGCAGCCATATATGTTTTCAAAACAAGATGAAGAAAGAGAAAGAAAATGGAATGAGTATAAATCTATTTTTAGTCAGTATGTTAATTTTTATCATAATGAACTTTTAAAAAATGAAAATTATTCAGTTGCAAGAGAATATTTAAAAAAAAGATCTTTAAATAAAGAAGAAGTTAAAAAATTTAAAATTGGATATATTGATAAAAATCCAAATTTTTTTGAAAGATTAAAAGAAAATTATAGTGAGCAAACTTTAATCGATACAGGCTTGTTTTATTTAGATGAAAAAAAGAAAATATATATTGAAAGATTTAGGGGACGATTAATTTTTCCAATCAATAACATATCAGGTCAACCAATTGCTTTAGGGGGGAGAATTATTGAAAATTCAGATTATTTGGCAAAATATATTAATTCACCAGAGACTGCTTTTTTTAAAAAGGGATCAAATTTATATAATTTAGATTTAGCAAGGAAACACTCAAACAAAATTGACCATGTTTATTTAGTCGAAGGATATATGGATGTTGTTGGTCTATCTAAAAATGGAATTAATAATGCAGTAGCAAATCTTGGGACTTCGTTGACAGATAAACAAATTTTAATTTTGAATCAGTTTTTCGATGATACCATTATCTGTTTTGATGGAGATGAAAGCGGTTATAAAGCAGCCTTAAGAGCTGCCGAGAATTCAATAAAGGAATTAAAACCTGAAAAACAAATTTCATTTTTATTCTTACCAGATAAAGAGGATCCAGATAGCTATGTAAATAAAAATGGAAAAAATAACTTTGTAGAATTTACAAAGCAAAGCAAAATATCTATTCATCAATTTATTTTTAATCATTATAAAAAACAAACAAAAAATAATCCTTCATCTCTGGCAATTTTTGAAAAAAAACTTAGAAATATAGCTGGTACAATAAAAGATGATTTTATAAAAAAATATGTGTTAGAATATTTTTTAGAAAAAGTTGCAGAGCTGACCCCACATTCTAATCAAAATAAGAAGAATTTTTATATTAAAAAAGCCAAGTCTTTAGAAAGTACAAAAAAATTTTTTAATGAAAGTAAGTCTTTAACTGGGGTTGAAATAAAAGAATTTTCCTTACTATACTTGGTTTTAAATAATTTAAATTTGTTACAAGCAAATGTCCATCTTATAGAAAATATTAAACTATTTACTGAGATGAATAAAAAAATATTCAATTCAATTATTAAAAAATTAAAATCTGATGATCAAATTTCTATCCAAGATTTAAATATAGATTATCAGTTTATAGAAAAAGTGAATAAATTTGCTTCAATTAAACATATCTTTAAAAATCAGAAAAATGATGAGCAAAAAGTAATTGAGCTATTAGAAGATATTTCAAGAGATTTATTGAATTATGATCTCGAGTTCAGAATACAAGAATTAGAATCGAGGTTTTCAGTTGATATGAGCGAAGCTACATTTAATGAGCTAAAAGAGCTAAAAAAAAAGCAGAATCTCAATTAAACCGACTAAATTAGTAATGGATTTTTATATATTTGACATTATATAAGACTTCCAAACTCAAATTATTGTGGAAAGAATTATTACAAAATCATTTGCTAGATTAATGGGTAGAGGAACCCATAGAGGTTTCATTACTTATGAGGAGCTTAGTAAGTCTCTTGGAAAAAGAAATCTATCTGATGAAAATTTGTCCCAAGCATTTATTCATATATTGAATGAAAATATCACTCTTGTTGAAAAAAAGTCTGATTTTAAAGTTCTAAGAAAAAAAGAACATTCAAATAAAGAAGAGGGTAAGACAATCGAGAAAAGTGACGATCCGATAAGGATGTATTTAAGAGAAATGGGAGGAGTTGAGCTCCTATCAAGAGAAGGTGAAATAGCTATCGCAAAAAGAATAGAGGCTGGAAAAGATGTTATGTTAATTGCACTTTCTCAAAGCCCAATAACGGCTCAACAATTTTTTGAGTGGAATGAGCAATTACAAAAAGATGAAATTTTAGTTAGAGAAATAATTGATATTGACACAAATTATATGGAAGATGAAACTACAGGACCAAGCGCAAAGCAAAAAAATTCTGGTGAAATTGATAAAGAAGAAGGCTCATCCGATGATGATGACGATTTTAATCCTACATTGGCAGCAATGGAAACAGAAATCAAGCCCAAAGTTCTTAAAACCGTAAATACTCTAACAAAAGAATATACTAAATTAATTAAATATCAAAAAGAAAAATTGGATTGTATTTTAAATTCTCAAACTTTTTCAAATGCAAAAGAAAAAGGTTATGAGAAAGTAGTTAATGATATATTAGAAAATATTAAATCACTTCAATTATCCCCATCTGTTTTAGAAGAACTAGTCCAAAAGCATTATGTAGAAAACAAAAAGATTATATCTTTAGAAGGTAATCTATTAAGACTCGCTATGGATCAAAAAATACCTAGGAATGAGTTTATTAAATTTTATGTTGGAAACGAGATAAATCCAAATCTTAAAAAATTTCTTGATACGAATTTAGCTTGGAAACAATTTTTTTCAAAAAACAAAGAAGAATTTAAAAATATAAGAGAAAGATTAATAGAAATTAGTCATAAACTGGGTATTTCAGTCACTGATTTTAAAAAATTAGTTAGCAGAATTCAAAAAGGTGAGAAAGAATCAAGAATAGCTAAAAAAGAGATGGTTGAAGCTAACTTGAGACTAGTTATATCGATTGCAAAAAAATATACAAATAGAGGTTTGCAATTTTTAGATCTTATTCAAGAAGGAAATATTGGATTAATGAAGGCAGTGGATAAATTTGAATATAGAAGAGGATATAAATTCTCTACATACGCAACATGGTGGATAAGACAAGCGATTACTAGATCTATTGCTGATCAAGCAAGAACAATACGTATACCTGTTCACATGATTGAAACAATTAATAAAATAGTAAGAACGCAAAGATTAATATTAAGTGAATTTGGAAGAGAAGCTACCCCTGAAGAATTAGCTCAAAAATTAAGAATGCCATTAGACAAAGTAAGAAAGGTACTAAAAATATCAAAAGAACCAGTTTCGTTAGAAAAACCAGTTGGGGATGAGGAGGACAGTAGTCTTGGAGATTTTATTGAAGATACAAAAGCATTAGCTCCTTTGGAACAAGCTATCAAATCTAATCTTGGGGAAGCTACCACAAAAATTCTATCAACTTTAACCCCAAGAGAGGAAAGAGTTTTAAGAATGAGATTTGGTGTAGGAATGAATACAGATCATACTTTAGAGGAGGTTGGACTGCAGTTTTCCGTAACAAGAGAAAGAATAAGACAAATTGAAGCGAAGGCATTACGAAAACTTAAACACCCAAGTAGATCAAAACAATTAAAAAGTTTCTTGGAAAGTTAATTTGGGGCCGTTAGCTCAATAGTAGAGTACTGCATTGACATTGCAGGGGTAGTTGGAGCGTAACCAACACGGCCCACCAAATTTTCATTATCTTTAATTGATAACTTAAAATAAATGGTATAACTAATGATTATCTTTGGGCCTGTAGCTCAGTTGGTTAGAGCAGTACACTCATAATGTATTGGTCCCAGGTTCGAGTCCTGGCGGGCCCACCAATCATTTCACAAAATACAATAAAACCAAAGTATTTCACTCAACATAAGTTAAATTTACTCTAACAAATTTCAGAATCTGTGCCAAGAAATTTTTTCATTGGAGCATGAGTGCAGCATTGTGATAACATTTAAAAAATGAAAAAGAAAATCCCAAATATTTTATCTAACCAAAGACAAGTAGTTTCAAATTTTCTTGATAGAAATGAAGGTCTTATTATAGGAGACACCGAAGATGTTTTGGATATTAAAAATCAATATTTAATAGAAACTTATAAGTTATTAGGTATTCAAAGAAAAATAGAAAAATTAAATTTAGCCTACGGTACAGTTACTGCTGATACTTTTGATGGATATGATGATTTTCATTATTACCCTTTCGTTGAAATTAAAAAGAAGGGTTCAGGATTGAATGATATTTTAAAAAAAAATAACCATCTTCCCTGTGGTTTCTTTTGTATTCATGATTGGGCAAATATTAATAGACGATCATTTGACTTCTATAGTTCTTATCATCAATACACTAATAAAAAATACCTAGTAAAATCAATCAAAGTCACTAGCGGAAGTATTTCTATTTTCCCTTTATCAAATAACCTTAAAAGTAATCCCTTTAGAAGCTTAAGTTATTATGATTCTCGTGATTTGAACCTATTTTCTCTAGGCAAGAATAAAAAATTAGTAATAGAAAAATTAAAAAAATTTGCTGAAAAATCATCATTTAAATTTAAGTTAGATGGATTGTATAAAATAAATGAAGATAAAAAACAAAAGTACAATATTTTAAAATCTGTATATTTCACATATCCCATGGCCTATTATTCATTCTTGGATTTTGTTAAAGATTTAAAGAAATCTGGTGCGAAAGTTGAATTAGTAAATCCTTATTATAAACCCTTTGAAGAGTATGAAGAAGAAAAATTAAAAGCATTTCAAAAGGAGTTAAATTTAATAAAGAAACAAAAAAATAAGAAAAAGGGACTTGGTGATGTAATTAAATGCCAGGTCGAAAATGGTATCTATAACGTTTATCATACAGTTATAAGAAGTGAGGCTGATGAATATGATAGTAGCAGCGATCAGCAGATCTCATCAGCTGTATTGGTAATAAATAAAGAAATTTAAATGAAAGCTCATAATAAAAACCTTCAATGGCATACTAACGTTCATATCTATGGACTGTCTTTAGCAATTGGTGATGCTCATTTCTTAATTGATAAAATAAAAGCTGGAGATGCTTATACAGAATATTTTTATAATATTGATGGTGAAAGGGAAGGTGAGCCCGAAGGTTTTGTAAATGAAGTTGATAATATAATAGGAAAAACAGTTAGTTGTTTCACACTTAATAATGGGGGATTAGGCTGGTATCCAGTGTTCGACTCTTACGCTAAAGGTAAGGAGTACTTAGAAATAGATGGGTATTATATTGATCATGGTGGGGCAACTACCACTCCCTACTTTCAAAGACCAAAATGTTTTTTCGAAAAAGAACACATCACAATCATTAATAGTTTGATTGAAAAATCTCTAGAAAATAAACCGTTATTTACTTTAAGTTTTCCATCAAAAAAAATTTTATTTATGGAAACAAAAGATAAGGTTCAATTTTACTCTGAAAAAGAAGTTGAAGTGGATTACTCAAAACCTACAAGCAAAGTATACGATCAATTACATAAAATTTATGAAGATGAAAAAATTGGCTTTATTAATGCAGATCACCCCACAACTGAATATTGTTATGATTTTCATCTTGATCAATTATCCTCAGATAAGTTTGAGGTTTATAAAGTTGAAAGCTTAGTAAAGGATGTAGACTGGTATGCAGCTTATTATGCAAAATACCATACTGATTCAAAAGATATTTATAAAAGAAAAAAAACTTCCGAAGAGCAACGTAAATGGATGGAAGAATGGAGATCACGACAACCTTTGGCTAAGGAAATGAAAGAAATTTTAGAACTTTCTAATTATGATCCTGATGCACCTGAAATTGAAAGTTTCAAAACGAATGTAGATTTATACGGTTTTCTACATGGGTATTATTTAAAAGCAGTGTAAACTTAATTATGAAGAAAAAACTTCAAACAATAAATTATACCAATGGTGATAAATACCATGGTGAAATAAAAAAAGATAAAAAACATGGTTTTGGAACATACACTTGGAAAGACGGTTCGGTGTATTTTGGTAATTGGGAAAATGATAAAAAGCATGGAAAAGGAACTTTTTTAGACGCTAGTGGAGAAGAACTGTCAGCAGTTTGGTCTAAAGGCAAATTTAAATCTCAAACTTATAGAATTGCAAATGAAAACATCGACTTAAAATATTTACAAAACCATCTCAATTTAAAAAAATTTATTAGTCATTTAAATAAAAATTTTCGAGATTGGGGTAATGAAAATGATATATTTTATAATTTATTAGAGGCATGTAGTACTAAAATAAATAATAGCGATGTTTTATTTCACGAAATTCTTGAAAACAAAAAAATGTATAAAAAATTTGACGATGAATTTTCATCAGGAAAATTTTTACCAATGATATCTGATAATTTTAAATTAATTAAAATAAACTTTGTTGAGGATATTTTTGATAAATATGAGGAAAAAAGACAGTATTTGGTACATCAAGTTATAAGTTCTAAAATAAACAAGATGTATTATGTTTTAATTTATCAAGGGTATGATTACACAAACGATGGATATTATTCTCACAAAAAGTTTAAAGATAAAAAGCAAGCACTAGACTACATAAAAACTAGAAAAAATAAAGTTTGGAAAAAATATGTTGCTAATCAAGGTAAATACGATTGATTTGAGATTTCCTCAGGAATTGAGATAAAATTATATATAGCAAAAAAAAACGTATTTTATTGACCATCTTAATTTACCAAGTTATACCAACTGCACATGGCAAATACTAAATCAGCAATTAAGAGAATTCGAAGAATATCCAAGCAAACTGCTGTTAATAAAGCTAGAAAAAGCAGATTTAGAAATGCATTAAAAAAAATGAATGCATTAATCGATGCAAAAAAGAAGGACGAGGCTTTAAAATTTTTACCAAAATTAAACTCGGAGCTTATGAAAATTGCTAAAACTGGAATAATTAAAAAACAAAATGCATCTAGAAACGTTTCCAGAATTACAAAAAAGATATCAGCAATTTAATTATTTAATCAAAGTTTAAATTAATATTTTGTAAACCACTGCGGGGGCCATGGGGGTACAGGGTATAGGATATGTATACTTATACTCAGAATATTTGGTTAACTGTTAACCACTTATATTCTAGTTATTGTCCTGTGATTTTAAAAAATTCTGGTTAACAAAAAGAAAAATAGTACAAAATTTCAATGTCCCAAATTTCAGTATCCCAAATCAGAAAGCTCTCTTGATTTGATAAACTTTATAATTTTTTTAAAATATGTTTTTGATAATCTTTGATTATAATCTGATAACAATTTGTATTTTTGGTCATTGAATTGTCCTGTAAATGTTCTATCCTTATCTATAAAAGGCATATTTAAATCACTAAGATACTCAACAATCTCTCTATAACCCCCTCTTTCAATAGGTCTTAACTTTGTTTCAAACTCTAATAAAAATAATTTTAAATTCTTTTTTACATTTAAATTCCCGTCATACTTTCCTTCAATTAACTCCCAATTATTATCTCTGGGTCTCTTTATATGTGTAATAAAGGTAAGATAATCATCTTTATTTGCAACTCTGACTGTAAATTTTCTTCCATAAAAGTTGCTTATGTCTGGTAGACCCAATCTACAAGTAATTGGATCATATTCTTCTTTAGATAACATTGTATTTTTGATTTTACTAATTTTACTTTTTGGACTTTCACCTTTACTTTTATTGCAAACAATTACTGAATAATATGCTTCATCTTTATTGTTTGTAAGTGGCAGCCCATTATCTCCAAGTATTAAAAAGGTAAGTATTTCTCTTTCACCTTTTGGATATTTTTTAATATCAGATTTATTTAATATGGCATCGTATTCCCCTGGAGGGCAGTTTGTATAAGCTGTAAATCTATTTATTTCTTGTTTCATTTAACATTCTATTAGTCTTTGAAAATTATTAATCAATAGAACATAAGTTGTACGATATTGATTAATGTAAGTTTTATCAGCAATAGTGATTTAGTGAGTCAGTATGACTCAATTTAGCTAGTTAGTCTTACAATGAGGTAATATGTTAATATGGCATTATGGTAGTTAATTAACTACAGACCGTATTCTTGGGAGTATATCTATATTATTAGGCAATATGTTAATATGGCAATATGGTAGTTCTGTTAACTACAGACTATATTCCTTGAAAGCTAGTTACTTTAATTTTCCTTTTTCAAATAATTCATAATAATCTATCCCTTTTGTGGACGTGTAAGCATACTCTGTGGACATGAATAAACCGTTTTTTTTATCTTGTTTTATAATGTATTCAAAAAATTGAGTCTTATTTAGTTTCTTCTTAAATATATCCTTAACATAATTATCCCAAGTATCATGTTTTTCATAAATTGATTTATTTTCTTTATAAAAAAGCTGTCTAAGACAAAAAATATATAGATAATTATTGTTTAATTTTGATTTTACAAGGTAATGACTTTCAGATCCAAAATCAAAAAAATGCTCGAGTTTAAAATTATTGCTAAGCTTAGATAATAACGAGCCATCAAATTGGGATTTATTAATTTTCAATTTAAAATTTTTATTTTTTTCATTTTCATCATATTCATCATATATGTTTTCAAGTAATGATTTATCTCCTTTAAAAGAGTGTTTAATTGCACTAAGAAACATATCACCACCACCCGCTTTTTTATTATAAATTGGTTTTGAAATATCTTTTACAAAGTCAGGTAAATTGAGGTTTTTTCTAATAAAATCTAAATTTAATTTGAATTCTTTCATCTATCAACCATAGCCTTTTTAAGAGTTTTTTTATCTAACAACATACTATTTAATTAATTTACCCTCTTTAAAAGTTCCTTCTATTACTTTTCCCATGGCGTCAATAAATTTACCTTGTCCATGGAACACATCATTTTTAAAACCACCCTCATAAGTCGTACCGTTGGGATTAATGTAGTATCCTTTGCCATGCTTTTTATCCTCTTTAAATTCTCCTGAATATTTTTCACCGCTGGGCTGTGTTAATGTTCCTTTTCCATTCATCTTACCGTTCTTCCAATCACCCTTGTATCTTAAACCATCTACCCAAATATACTCTCCAACCCCATCAAACAAATCGTATTTAAATTCACCTTTATAAATATCTCCACTTTTATATTTGATTGTTCCATATCCATGTTTTTTTCCTAATTGATATTTTCCCGAATAAACTTCTGTAACTTCATTTATAACTTTCTCAACATGGTCTAAGACTAAAGCTTCCTTATGATATGATTGGTAATAACTTTTTGATAATATCAAGCTGCCACTAGGTTTGTAATATGGAGGATGTTTAGCTTTAAAAAAGTCATCGTCAATACGCTTGTCTTTAAACATATAGTCATATTCTTTCTCAATATATCTGTCTAAAATTTTCATGTAATAATCTTTCTTATCTGAAATTTTTTTGTAATTTTTCTCTGTAATG
>CACNSD010000003.1 GCA_902623075.1 uncultured Pelagibacteraceae bacterium | reverse complement strand
CTGGAAATTTTGTAAAGAATATTTTCTTAGTAATTGAAAATGATCAAGTTCTCGAATTAGATTTCAGTATAAAAAAAAAAAATTATGAGAAAAAGATAAACAACAAATTTTTAGAAAATATTTTAATAGACGCTAAAGATTTATTTATAGAAAATTTCCAAAACTATAAAATAATGCATATTCTAATAACTAGATATTTAGAAAATGGAAATTATCATTTAACATTTAACGATAAATTCAAAGGAGATTATCTTTGCGTGGAGTTTAAATTTAAATATATTTCTAATGACTTTATTAATAAAATTAATAAAGTTTTAGCAAAATATCAAGTAGCTTTAGCAGGATGTTCAGATGGTAAGTATATAAAAAATTATTTTTCTAGTGATAAGTTAAATTTTTCCGAGATGATTTGCAGAATTCAAGCTGGTTTTAATGAGAACGAAGTAAAATTAATAACAAAAAACTCAAGAAAAAAAGGTTTTTTTGAGAAATTTTTTCAACTATTTAGTTAATACTGTCTTTTGTTGTAATATTTATTGTTTTTTAATTTTTTTAGAACCAAATTAAAAGATGCATGTGTCTTATTTAACTCAAAAAACTTTGAAAAATACAGTAAATTTTAACGGAGTGGCTCTACACTCTGGTCTAAAAGTAAATATTTCTATCAAACCTGCAAAACCTAACTTTGGAATTGTTTTTAAAAGAACTGATTTAGATAAAAATAATTTAGTATACCCAAACTTTATGAATGTTACTAATACTTCGTTAAACACTACCATAGAAAATGAATTTGGAGTTAAAGTTTCAACTATTGAGCATTTAATGGGAGCATTATTTGGTTTGGGAATTGACAACGCTTTAATTGAAATTGATAGCAATGAGGTTCCAATTTTAGATGGTTCAGCAAAAGAATTTATTAATAAAATAATTTTATCAGGTATTGAGGTTAGTGATCAACCAATTAAAATTATTAAGATAAATCAAAATGTCAATTACACAGATGGTGAAAGATTTATTAGAGTTCGACCATCCGCATTGAGTCTTGATATTGACTTTGAGTTAAAATACAAAAATCCACTTATAGGGAATCAAAGAAATAAAGTAAAAGTTTATGAAGATGATTTAACAAATATTTATAATTCCAGAACATTTTGTCTTTATGAGGACATTGAATTAATTAAAAAGAATGGATTAGCCAAAGGTGGAAGTCTGGAGAATGCTGTCGTTGTTAAAAATACTGAAATAATGAACATAGGTGGGTTGAGGAATGACAAAGAATTTGTAAACCATAAAATACTAGACTGTATTGGGGATCTTTATACTTCAGGCTATAGAATTTTAGCAAGTATAACTTGCTCACAAGGTGGTCATTATTTAACTAATCAGTTACTAAGAAAAATATTTCAAAATAAAGAAAATTTTTCAATTCTAGAGATAAAAGAAAAAAATCTTCCGCACACATTAATAAATAGAAATTTATTAAGATCTATAGCATAAATATAGTTCAAAAATTTTATAATAAGTTAAATACAGTAATGAAAATAAATAATTTTATTAAATTAATTTTAATTACTCTCATACTTTTTTCTTGTTCTAAGAAAGAGGTAAAAAAATCATTAATTAAAGAGAAAAGCTTAGAAGCACAAGTTTTAGAAGCTTACCAAGAGGGAATGGAGTCTTTAGAGGGTGGTGATGTTTTGTTTGCAGCAAAAAAATTTAATGAAGCTGAGGTGCTTTTTCCGCAGTCAGAGTGGGCTCCAAAAGCTGCTATCATGGCAGCATACTCTTATTACATACAAGATTATTATGGAGATAGCATTGCTGAATTAAAAAGATTTTTAAGAGTTTACCCAAATTATAAAAATTTAAACTATGTATATTATTTATTGGGCATTTCTTACTACGAGCAGATTGTTGATGAAAAAAAAGATTTAGAATCAATATCATTAGCAAAAAAATATTTCGAAATAGTTATTTCAAAATATCCTAAAACTGAGTATGCAATAGATTCACGATTTAAAATTGACTTAATTAACGATATTTTAGCTTCTAAAGAAATGTATATCGGACGTTATTATTTTAATAAAAAAAAATGGATACCCGCAATAAACAGATTTAGGACAGTAGTTGATGATTATGAAACTACAATATATGTTGAGGAGGCTTTACATAGACTTGTGGAAGTTTATTACCATATAGGACTTAAAAAAGAGGCTCAAAAATATGCAAAGGTTTTAGGTTATAATTATGAATCATCAAAGTGGTATGAAAATACCTATGCAGTTTTTAATAAGAGATACATTGTGAAGAATAATAAAAATAATGGTAAAATTGAAAAAAAAAGTTCCTTGATAAAAAAAATGAAATCTTTATTTGATTTTGATGAATAAAAAAATTTTAGAAGAATACAAAAAAAAAATAAAACTTATAAATAAATATAATAAATTTTATTACGATAAAAGTAAGCCTTTAGTTTTAGATAAAGATTATGATGATTTAAAAAGAGACATTCTAAAATTAGAAACTACTTATACATATTTAAATTCAAAAAAATCACCATCAAAAATTGTTGGTCATAAACCCTCAAAAAATTTTAAAAAAGAAAATCATAGAGTTCCAATGCTTTCTCTCTCAAATGCTTTTTCAAAAGAAGATCTTTTAAATTTTGAAAAGAAAATTTTGAATTTTTTATCTAAGGATAGAAGTTATGAAATTTCATATAGCGCAGAACCTAAAATAGATGGTATTTCTGCATCTCTTAAATATAAAAACGGAATTTTTGAGAAAGGTTTATCAAGGGGAGACGGAAAAGAGGGTGAAGATATAACTGCAAATCTTATGACAATAAAAGATATTCCAAAAAAAATTAAATTTGAAGATTTTCCAAATGAAATTGATATTCGTGGAGAAGTTTTTATTAAAAAAAGCGATTTTAAAAATTTAAGTGAAAAATTTGCTAACCCAAGAAATGCTGCATCAGGGTCTTTAAGACAAAAAAATCCTGATGATACAAAAAAAATTCCTCTAAAATTTGTTGCTTACACATTTGGCTTTGAAAAAGGATTACAAATTGAAAATCAATTCGATTATCTTAATAAATTAGAAGAATGGGGTTTTAAAACAAATCCTCTAAATAAATTAATTTCTGGAGTAAGTAATTTGATGAAAAATTATAATTATGTTGAAGGTCAAAGAGGTAATTTAGATTTCGATATTGATGGTATTGTTTACAAGGTAAATGATTTTTTTCTTCAAAAAAGATTAGGAAATGTTGCTAATGCACCTAGATGGGCTATAGCTCACAAATTTTCATCTAATAAAGCAACATCTAAAATAATTGATATAGAGATACAAATTGGAAGAACAGGTGCTTTAACCCCTGTAGCTAAAATTAAGCCAGTTAATATTGGTGGTGTTTTAGTATCTAATGCTACTTTACATAATGAGGATGAAATTAATAGAAAAGATATTCGAGTAGGTGACACTGTAACAGTTGAAAGAGCGGGAGATGTTATACCTCATATTTTATCAGTTGATATTAATAAAAGAACTAAAAAGAGTAATAAATTTATTTTTCCAAGTAAATGTCCCTCATGTGGCTCAAAAACAATAAAAGAATTTAATAAGATTACAAAAAAAACCGACGCGGTAAGAAGATGTTCAAGCGAAGGTTATTATTGTGATAAAATTTCGATTGAGAAATTAAAACATTTTGTATCAAAAGAAGCCTTAAATATAGATGGATTTGGAAAAAAAATAGTAGAGCTGTTTTGGAAATTAAAATTTATAAAATTTCCACAAGATATATTTAAATTAGATTATAAAAAAATTGAGCAACTTGAGGGTTGGGGGAAATTATCTGTAGAGAATTTAAAATATTCTATTAATCAAAAAAAAAATATTTCGCTAGAAAAACTAATTTATGCACTTGGTATAAGACATATTGGACTTGAAAATGCAAAACTACTATCTAAAAATTTTATATCTTTTGTAAATTTTCAAAATTTGTCTAAAACAAAAAATTATAATGATTTACTAAATATTGATGGAATTGGAGAAACACAAGTGACGTCTATCAAATTTTTTTTTTCAAATGAAATTAATGTTAAAGTGTTAAATGAATTAGGGAAAATTTTATTAATCTCTAATGCTATAGCTAATCAAAAAAATGGATTGCTCGAAGGTAAATCTTTTTTAGTCACAGGCAAATTAAAAGGAATTAGTAGGGCAGAAATTAAATCTTTGATTGAGGAAAATTCTGGGAAAAATGTGAGCAGTGTCTCAAATAAATTAGATTATTTAATTGTTGGAGAAAAACCAACAAAAGGAAAAATTGAGAATGCCCAACGAATGAACCTTAAAATTATTAATCAAGGTGAATTTTTAAGAATGCTAAATAAAACTAGCTAACCAATTTTTTTCAACTGGTTTAAGGTATTTCGACAATTTTGAGTATACATCCAGATGATATTTGAAAAGATAATTTTTTTCAGAAGAATTTAATAAATTATAATTTATTAAATCTTTTTCAATAGGTACCATTGTTAGATTTTTAAAAAACAAGTTTTTCTTTTTTTTTTTTACATAAACTAAATTTTCTATTCTAATTCCATATTTATTTTTTTTATAAAAACCTGGCTCATTACTTAAAATCATACCTTGTTTTATTTTTACATTATTTATTTTAGTAATTGATTGAGGTCCTTCATGAACATTTAAAAAAAACCCAACACCATGACCTGTCCCATGTGCATAATCCAAATTACTTTCATTTAAAAATTTTCTTGCTCTTTTATCTATTTTTTTACCAATATTATCTTTATTGAGATTAGTTGTAGCAACGGCAATATGCCCTTTTAAAACTTTGGTAAAAATATTCTTAATATTTTTTTTTTGATTAGAAAAACAAATTGTTCTTGTTACGTCTGTAGTACCATACTTATATTGTCCACCAGAGTCACATAAAAAGATATCTTCTTTATTTATAATTTTACAATTTTCTCTTGTTGCTCGATAATGGACTATTGCACCGTTCTTTCCTGAGCCCGCGATAGTATCAAAACTTGGATAAAGAAAATTTTTATTCATTCTTCTGAATTTTTCAAGTTTTTTAGCTGCCTCAACTTCTGTTATTTTTTTTTTATTAATTTTTTTTATCCAATAAATAAACTTAGTTAAGGCTACCCCATCTAGAATATGAGCATTTATCATATTCTTTATTTCAGTTTCATTTTTGACTGACTTCAAGTGATAAGTAGGATCATATTTTTTAGAAATTTTAAATTTTGATTTAATTAAATTCTCATAAAATATAGAACAGGACTTAGAATCAATTATAAAATTTTTTCCTTTAAGTTGTATTAACCTCTTTGGCAACTCATCAATATCTATAAATTGATTTTTTTTTATAATTTTATCATCTATTAATTTCTTACATTTTTTTATTTTACTAATTAGAAATATTTTTTTTGTTTTACTTATAATTAGTCTTGAATTGGGTATCGGGCTATTCGGACCATCTTCACCTCTTATATTTAATAACCAGGCAACATTTTCTGGAGCTGTTATAAAAATATAATCTGATTTATTTTTTTTCAAAAATTTAGATATTTTATTAATTTTTGATTTTACACTTTCGCCAACAATATTTTTATTTAGTGAAAAAAAAGGTAAATTAAAGTTAGTTTTTTGTTTTTTTATTTCATCAATTAAGTTTTTATTTACATATTTTATTTTGTTATTTTTTAAAAAATAATTTCTTATTTGATTATTAGTAAATAATTTTGGATCTATACCTATGGTTAAATTTTTAAATAGATTACAGTTGATTAATTTTTCAAATCCATAAATTTTAAAATTTTTTCCACTTTCAAGTTGACTTTGAATAGTGTATCTACCGTCAGTAAATAAATAGTTTTTTTTTTTTAAAATTATAGCTAAACCAGCTGAACCGCTAAAGTTGGAGATTATTTTTAATCTATTAATTTTTGAATACTCAGTAAAATAATCATCATTTTTTGGTATTACATATCCATCAATATTATGTTTCTTAAACTTACTTCTTAATATTTTGATTAAATTTCTCACTTAATTCTCTTTTGGTATCTGATCCAACCAGGACTCCTTGTAATTTCTTCTGCCTCAAAGTCTTGATTGAATTCGAAATCGTCGTCATTATTTGCTTCTTCCTCAAAAAATGAATTTTTTTCTAGAAATTTTTCTGGTAATTCGTCTATAAATCTCGAAGCCATACTATCTATCCAGTCACCTTGATAAAATCTGTTCATTGAAAAAGAGATTATAGCTTTTTTTTTAGCTCTCGTAATTCCCACATAAGCTAACCGTCTTTCTTCTTCTAGACCATTTTGTCCTTTTTCTTCTATAGATTTTTGATGAGGAAATAAGCCTTCTTCCCATCCTGGAAGGAATACAACATCAAATTCCAATCCCTTTGCGGCATGCAATGTCATCATATTAATTTTTTGACCATCCCACTCTTGATCTACGGATGTTGCCAGTGAAACATGTTCTAAAAAACTTTCTAAATTATCAAATTCTTTCATTGCACTTAGCAACTCTTTAATATTCTCTAATCGATTTTCATTATCTAAGTCCTTTTTATTTTTTAACATTGCTGAATATCCAGATTCATCTAATACAATTTGTAATAATTTTACGTGACTAAAATTCTTTATATTAGTGTCAATTCTCCATTTAGTTAGAGAATTTAAAAATAAATTCAGACCAATTTTCGCTTTTGGCTTAATTAAATTTTGCTCAAGCATTTTTGTTGATGCTCTTTCTAAGTTTAATCTATTTTCTTTTGCGAATTTGTGAATACTTTTTAAAGTGCTATCTCCTATTGATCTCTTTGGATTATTTATGATTCTTTCAAAAGCCAAGTCATCTTTTTCTTGATAAATTAATCTTAGATAAGCAACACAATCTTTAATCTCAGCTCTTTCATAAAATTTGGTACCACCTAAAATCCTATAAGGTAAACCAATTTTAAGAAAACGCTCTTCAAACTCACGTGTTTGGAAAATTGCTCTTACAAGGATTGCAACATTATTATAAGAAAATTTCTTTTTGATTTTTTTTTCTATTTCATCAGAGATTCCAATTGCCTCATCTTTACCATTCTTAAAACAATTTAATTGAACTAAATCACCTTCCTCCATTGTTGAAATTAGTGTTTTGCCAACTCTATTTTGATTATTAGAAATAAGATTTGATGCAACAGATAAAATATTTTGTGAAGATCTATAATTTTTTTCCAGTCTTATCACCTTTGTGTTATCATAGACTTTATCGAATTCTAAAAAATTTTTTATTTCTGCACCTCTCCAACTATAAATAGATTGATCATCATCTCCAACGCAACATATATTTTTATTTTTTTCTGATAAGAGATTTAGCCATTTACTTTGAATAAAATTTGTATCTTGATATTCGTCTACAAGAATATATTTAAAATTTCTTGAGTAAATTTCTTTAATTTCAGAGTTGAATTCTAAAATTTTGACAGTATGTAAAATTAGGTCTCCAAAATCACAAGAGTTTAAGTCTATCAATTTTTTTTGATATATTTTATAAAGAGGTAGAATTGTTTTTTCATAAATATCTTTTTTATTTATGATTACTTCTTGAGGATAAAATCCTTTGTTCTTCCATCTATCAATTATTGCAAGTATAAATCTCGGTGATAATTGTTTGATATCTATATTTTCTGCTTTGCAGATATTCTTTATAAGCCTAATTTGATCATCTGTGTCTATAATAGTAAAATTTGAATTAAGATTTGCTGCTGAAGCGTGTTTTCTTAATAATTTGGCACAAATAGAATGAAATGTACCTAGCCAAGAAAGCCCTACCGCAGTTGAGCCCAGTATTCTGCTAACTCTATTTTGCATTTCTTTAGCAGCTTTATTAGTAAAAGTGACTGCTAAAATCTGATTAGGAAAAGCTTTTCTTTCACTTATGATATTTGCAATTCTAGAGGTTAAAACCTTGGTTTTTCCAGATCCTGCTCCAGCAACTATTAAAAGTGGACCATCAACATGTAGCGCAGCCTCTTTTTGAGCTTTATTTAAATTTTTTAAATAATCTTTGTTTATCATTTAAAATAATACTTTATAAGTTTCGAAGTTGAAATGAGTAAAAGTAATCCTTTTGTAAAATATTTAAAAAACATTAATAGTTCAATTAATAATCTTTTAGAGAAAAATTTAAACAAGTTAAATTTCAAAAATTTAAGAAATTTAATAACAAATAATAAAATAATTTTAACTTTTGTCGCACTTTTTATTTTATTTGTATCATACTTGTTATTACCTACTTTTTATAATCAAATCGAATTATCTGAAAAATTGAGATCTGAGTTACTAAAAAAATTAAATTTAAATTTTAAATTCTCAAAAAAATTAAATTATAATATTATTCCAAAACCTCACTTTACTATTTCTGATACAGAGATAAATTATAAAAAAGAGGATTTGTCTAATATAGAAAAATTAAAGGTCTATATTTCTTCAAATAATCTTTTTTCGTTGGAAAATATAGAAATTAAAAATATTGAATTAGAAAATGCAAATTTCCATTTAAATGATAAAAATTTTAACTTTTTTTTGGAACTTTTAAACAATAACTTTGAAAACCAAACCTTTAAAATTAAAGATAGTAATATTTTTTTTAAAAATTTAGATAATGAAGTTTTATTTATTAATAAAATATTAAATATGAAATATTTCTATGATCCAAAGGAGTTAAAAAATTTTGTTATATCAGAAAATGAAATATTTAATATTCCTTATAAGCTTAAATTTTACGATGATAAAATTAATAAAAAGCTATGGTCTCAAATTAATATAAATCTTCTCAAATTAAAAATAGAAAATGAGATATCTTACAAAAATTTATTGAAAGTTGGGGAAGCAAATTTAATTTTAAATAACTCTAGGAAAATTTTTACCTATGAAACAGATGAAAAAAAATTTAAATTTAATTTTTTTGATAAGATTGAAAATCCAAAATTTACATATAATGGTGAGTTAAATTACAATCCTTTTTATTCAAGTTTAGTTGGATTAACAGATGAATTTAATATTTCTCATTTCCTAAATCAACGGGGAATTATAGTGCAATTGTTAAAAACTGAAATTCTCAATAATAAAAATATAGATTTCAAATTAGAGATAGTTGCAAATAATTTTAATGAAAATACTAATTTTAAAAATATTAATCTAAATTCAAAAATACAAGAAGGTTTAATTGATATTGATGAAACTAAATTTAATTGGAAAACTTTTGCAAATTTTAAAATTTCAGACAGCTTAATTTACGTCAAAAATTCTGAACTTATTATAGATGGAAAAATAAATATCAACATAATTGATCAAAATAAAATATTTAAGTATTTATTAACACCAAAAAAATATCGTAAAAATTTTAAAACAATAGAATTTGTTTTTTCATACAATATTGATCAAAAAATGACAAAATTAACAGATATAAAAATTGACAATGTCTACAACGAAAAAATTAATGAAATAATGAATAATTTGTTTTTAAAAGATAATAAATTACAAAATAAAATTTATTTTAAGAAATTGTTAAATCAAGCACTTAAGTCCTACGAAGGATAAATCATCTTTTTTGGATTAACTATTTTTTTATAATCCTTTTCACTAATTAAACCTGTTTTTAAAGTTTCAAATTTCAAAGTTGTATTGTTTTTTAAAGCTGTTTTTGCAATTTTTGCTGCCTTGTCATATCCAATGTATGGTACTAGTGCAGTTACTAACATAAGCGAATTATCAAGGTGCTCTTGAATTTTCTTTCTGTTTGCTTTTATTCCTTTAACACAATATATGGCAAAGTTTTTTGTGCTATCTGCGATTAAGTCAATTGATTGTAAAATATTATGGGCAATTAAAGGTTTAAAAACATTTAGCTCGAAGTGACCATGAGATCCTGCCATAGTAATTCCATTGTGATTTCCTATAACTTTTACACAAACCATTGTTACAGCTTCACATTGTGTTGGGTTAATTTTTCCTGGCATTATTGATGATCCTGGTTCGTTTTCAGGTAAAATTAATTCTCCATATCCAGCCCTAGGACCTGAACCTAAAAATCTTATATCATTCGATATTTTCATTAAAGCTACTGCGCAAGTATTTAAAGTTCCTGAAAAATTTACAATTGCATCGTGAGCAGCAAGTTCAGCAAATTTGTTTGGAGCTGGCTTAAATTTGATGTTTGTAAATTTAGCAATTTCTTTTACAATTTTTTTATCAAAATTTTTCTTTGAATTTATACCAGTACCTACAGCCGTACCACCTTGAGCAAGAAATAGTATTTCTTTTAAAGCATATTCTATTCTTTCAATACTTTTTTTAACTTGGAAATGGTATCCTGAAAATTCTTGTCCAAGAGATATTGGAGTTGCATCTTGAAGATGAGTTCTTCCTATTTTTACTATATTTTTAAATTCATTGGATTTTCTTTTTAACTCTTTTTCTAAAATTTTTAAGCTCGGTAGCATTTTAGAAATAGTCTCTTTTGCAATAGAGATATGCATTGCTGTTGGAAAAACATCATTTGTAGATTGAGATTTGTTTACATGATCATTTGGATGTACTGGCTTTTTAGTTCCTTTCTTACCCCCTAACATTTCTATTGCTCTATTAGCAATAACTTCATTTACATTCATGTTTGTTTGTGTTCCTGAACCTGTTTGCCAAACTTTTAAAGGAAAATTTTCATCCAATTTACCTTTAATCACTTCATCTGATGCTTTGATTATTGCTTTAGAAATTCTACCATCTATCAGTTTGTCTTTTGCATGAACTATTGCAGCTGATCTTTTGATAATTGCAATTGATTTAATGATTGAAATATTAACTAAAATTTTACCTATATTAAAAAATTTATTAGATCTTTGAGTAGATGCACCCCAATAATTATCATTTGGGACATTTATGCTTCCAATACTGTCAAATTCTTTTCTTAATTTCATTGATAAATTTTAAGTAACAAATAATTATTAACATACAATAAATTTTTAAAAACATACAGGAGCATTATGTCGAATTTTAGTAAAGTAGGCACTTTCATGAAAACTTTTGGTCAGGAAGTTAAAACTAAACCATCATTTAGTACTGAAAAAATAAATAAATTAAGAATAGATCTCATTAAAGAAGAATTAGAGGAGCTCACAGAAGCTATGAATAATAAGGATTTATTGGAAGTAGCTGATGCGCTTACAGATATATTATATGTAACTTATGGGGCAGGTCATGCATTTGGAATAGATTTAGACAAATGCTTTAATGAAGTTCAGAATTCAAATATGAGCAAGTTAGATGAAAATGGGAAGCCAATTTTCAATGAGTCTGGAAAAGTCATGAAAGGCCCCAACTTTTTTAAGCCAGATCTATCAAAGTTTGTGAATTAAATTTCTAATTTAAAGTCAACTGCAGGGACGCTGTGAGTAATACTTCCAACAGAAATTCTATTTACACCAGTTGAAGCAATGGCTTTTACATTTTTTAAGTTAACATTGCCAGAGGCTTCAGTCTCGTAAAGTTTTTTTGCAATTTTTACACCTTTTCTTAAATTTTTAATACTCATATTGTCTAGTAGAAGTGTATTAAATTTTAGACCCAAAATTGATTTAAGCTGTTGGATTGTATCAACCTCAACTGTTATTTTTTTTCCTTTTTTATTTTTAATTGCCTTTAGAACTAAACTTTTTAAATCTGAACTTGCTATATGATTATCTTTAATTAAATATTCATCGCTTAAATTGAACCTATGATTTGTTCCACCACCTAATTTTACTGCATACTTTTGTATAACTCTTAAGTTTGGAATTGTTTTTCTGGTACAACAAATTTTAGTTTTTTTTCCAGCTAATTTTACAAACTGGTTGGTTTTAGTTGCTATTCCAGAGATATGAGACAAGAAATTTAAAGCAACTCTTTCAGCAATTAAAATATTTTTTGCTTTACCTTTGATGATGGCAATCAAGTTACCTTTTTTAGCTCTAGAACCATCTTTTTTTTTTATAATAAATTTTATTTTATTATCAATTAGTGAAAAAGCTTGTTTAGCAAATAAAAGTCCTCCAACAATTGCGTTTTGATTTAAGATTAATTTAACTTTTATTTTTTTCTCATTACTAATCAGACTTGATGTGATATCTCCTAAGGGATAAAGATCTTCATTTAATGCTAGTTTGACTGTACCTCTTATAAATTCTTTACTGAGTTTAATTTTTGACACTTAGTTATCTGCCGATTGCAGCCATTCTTTCAACAGGAATTCTTGCTTTTTCAATCGTTTCTTTATCCATTATTATTTCGCCAGTCTCATTCTCTAAACAATCTAATATTTTTGGAAGAGTAATTTTTTTCATATGAGGACAAAGATTACATGGTCTAATAAATTCTACATTTGGATTTTCAACTTGAATATTATCACTCATTGAGCATTCAGTAACCATCATAACTTTTTTAGGTTGATTGTTTTTAACATAATCAATCATGCCACCGGTTGATCCAGCAAAGTCACTTGCTTTAATTACTTCTGGAGGACATTCTGGATGTGCTATGATTTTAATACCAGGGTTATTTTTTCTAATATCATGTATTTCTTTTTCATTAAATTGGTCGTGAACCATGCATATCCCTTTCCAAGCAATAATTTCTACATTTGTTTGAGAAGCAACATATTTTGCTAGGTAGTCGTCTGGTAAAAATATAACTTTTTTGACACCTAAAGACTCTACAATTTTAACTGCATTTGCAGATGTACAACAAATATCTGTTTCCGCCTTAACATCTGCTGAGGTATTTACGTACGAAACAACAGGGACACCTGGATATTTTTCTTTAAGCAATCTTACGTCTTTACCTGTTACTGATGATGATAATGAACAACCTGCGCCCATATCAGGAAGTAAAACTTTTTTTTCTGGACTCATCAATTTTGAAGTTTCTGCCATGAAATGAACTCCAGCCATAACAATTATATCTGCACTTGTTTTTGACGCCTCTATAGCTAGAGCTAAAGAGTCAGCAGCAACATCTGATATACCATGATAAATTTCAGGAGTTTGATAATTATGAGCAAGAATGATTGCATTTTTCTCTTTTTTTAATTGATTAATCCGATGAATATATGGAGCGTGCACAGACCACTCTATCTCTGGCATTATCTTTGAAATCTTTTGATAAATAGGATCTGTTGCTTTTCTTACTTCTTGTGTAAATTCCATGACGTTTTTTACCAATTTGAATGATGATTGTCATTCATTTATTATGACACATAATGCGGTCGTGCTGAAATTGGTAGACAGGCACGGTTGAGGGCCGTGTGGACTTAGTCCATGAGAGTTCGAGTCTCTCCGACCGCACCAAAGTGAATTTTATATTGGAGTTTTTGATGGATAAATTACTTTCAGTAATATTTATGCTTGGGGTTTTTCTTTTAGTTCTACCAAGTTTTTTACAATCAAATTCTCAATTAAAGCAATTTCTTAAAAATCTCAGTATTTGGATTATTGTAGTTTTTATAATTTTAATGATTGTTTATTTATTTAAATGAGAAAATTAGTTTTTTATCCAATCAGGTTTATTGATATTTATCGAAGCTTCTTTTGTTTTAAAATTTGCTTTTTCTTCAAAGTTTTCGTTTAAGTATTTAATTAAAGCAAAAGGGTAGCCACTATCAATTAAAACCTTACCTATTTCAATTTCATTATTATAAATACTTTCGCCTTCATATATTTTTCCATTTATTATATTAATTGGAAATAACCTTTTTGAGAGTTTGTTCTTTAATTTAATTCGCGCTGTATTTTCTTGGCCAACATAACAGCCTTTTTTGAAATCAATTCCATTTAATTCTTCAAAATTACATTCAATACCAAATAATTTGTTTTGTAATTTATTTAAATCTTTTGGAACTATTCCAAGACTATGACTTAATGAATAATATTCCTTAAGATCAGCATCATGAAGATCTAGTTTTTTTAAAGATAAATAAAGTTTTTCTAAATTAATAATTAATCTAGCACCCAAATTCTTATTTCTTGGATCTAAAAAAATTGGATCTTCTCTATATTTAATAGTAAATCCGCATTGATCTTTTGTATCATCAAAAGTCAAAAATTTTTCTTGAGAAAAAGCTGCTACAACAAATTCATTACTTAAATTGAGAATTTCAACTTTTGATCTTAGCTTATATAGAGATAATTGTTTGAATAACTCCTCTGCTTGAGGTTTTTCACAATCTAAAAGATATCCAGACTTATGTTTTACGATTATAAATTCATATAAAAATTTACCTTGGGGTGTAAGCAATGAACTAAAACAACTATTTACATCGCTCACTTTGTTTATGTCATTACTAATGAGATTTTGAAGAAACTCTTTTGCATCTTCTCCATTAATATAAAGAATTGCTCTATCATCTAAAATATAAACGTTTTTTATATTCATAATTGATTAATTATAGAATGTAATATAATAACATTTTTTTAAAATGTTAGATCTTATAATTAAAAACGGACAATGTTACATCGATGGTGAGTTAAAAGATGTAGATGTTGCTATAAAAGATGGAAAAATTCAAAAGATTGGTCAAATTTCAGAAGAAGCAAAAGATACAATTAATGCAGAAGGCCATACAGTATTACCTGGTTGCATAGATACCCAAACACATTTTAGAGAGCCAGGATCAACAGATACTGAGGATCTTCACTCAGGTAGTAGAGCAGCAATAGCAGGAGGTATTACAAGTGTATTCGAAATGCCCAACACTAATCCACCAACTTCTAATATGAAGGAATTTCAAAGGAAATTAGATCTCGCTAAGAATAGAATGTATTCTAATTATGCTTTTTATTTTGGGGCAACAGCAGATAATGCAGATGATTTAGCAAGTTTAGAAGGTTTAGAAGGATGTTGTGGAATTAAACTTTTTGCTGGATCCTCAACAGGTAATTTATTAGTTGCTGAAGAAGACGATATAGATAAAGTTTTTAAAAATGCTTCAAAAGTAGTAGCGGTCCATTCTGAGGATGAAGCAATTTTAAAAGTAAACAAGAAATTAATAAAAGAGGGCGATGTTCATACCCATCCAGTATGGAGAAGTGCAGAATGTGCAATAGCATCTACTAGAAAAATTGTTCGAATAGCAGAAAAGCATAATAAAAAAGCTCATGTACTTCATATTACAACAAAAGAAGAAATTGATTTTCTATCTCAACACAAAGGAAACATTACATTTGAGATTACTCCTCAGCATTTAACTCTTTACGCCCCAGATTGTTATGACAAGCTTGGGACTTATGCTCAGATGAACCCACCCTTAAGAGATAAATCTCATTATGATAGATTGTGGTATGGGGTAAGAAATAACTTCAATGATACTATAGGGTCTGATCATGCTCCGCATTTAAAAGAAAATAAAGATAAGGTATATCCAAATACTCCTTCAGGAATGCCAGGAGTTCAAACTTTAATGCCTGTGATGCTAAATCACATAAATGATGGAAAATTATCACTTAATCAATTGATGAATTTTGTTTGTGAAAATCCAGTTAAAATTTTTGGTATTAAAAATAAAGGATTTATTAAAGAAGGTTATGATGCAGACTTTACTATCGTAGACATGAACAAGACTATTGAGATTAAAAACGAAAATATAGAGAGCAAATGTAAATGGTCACCATTTAATGGATTTAAATTTAAAGGAACACCAACTCATACGATTATTGCTGGTAAAGTTAAAATGCAGGATGGGAAAATTTTAGGTGATCCTGACGGAACCCCTTTACAGTTTAGCTAAGCTTTCCAGTAAAACTATTTACTAGTATCACACCAATTACAATTAAAAATAATCCTAATATTGCTTGCCAAGCTAAAGTTTGTTTAAAAAATATATAGCCCAGGATTGCGATAGTAAAAATCCCTAAACCACTCCATGTTGCATACACAATAGCTATTGGAAGTTTGTTAACAACAAAAGTTAATAAATAAAAAGCTGTCAGATAAAATATAGATAAAGCAACTGTTGGTATAATTTTTGTAAAATTTTGAGATACAGGAAGTAGCATTGTTCCAGCAACTTCACAAAATATTGCAGCGATTAAAAAAATATAAGTTTTAACCATTATTTAAGATTTTGTATTTAATTAAATCTTCTTTGATTTCTGTTAGAATTGCAGGATCATCAATTGTAGGAGGAATTTTATATTCAACACCATCTGCAATTTTTCTTATAGTTCCTCTTAAAATTTTTCCTGATCTTGTTTTTGGTAATCGTTTAATAACAATCACGACTTTAAATGCAGCAACTGGGCCTATTTTATCCCTAACCATCTGAACGCATTCTTTTGATATAGTATTATTATCTTTATCAACACCAGATTTTAGAACTACTAATCCAATAGGCAATTGACCTTTTAATTTATCTGCTATTCCAAGCACTGCACATTCAGCAACAGATTGATGTTCTGACAATACTTCTTCAATGGCACCTGTAGATAATCTGTGACCAGCAACATTTATAATGTCATCAGTTCTAGACATAATCCAAATATAACCATCGTCATCAATGTGACCTGCATCATATGTTTGATAATATCCTTCATAATTAGACATATAGTTTTCTTTATATCTTTGATTTGCATTCCATAATGTTGGGAATGTACCCGGGGGCAAAGGAAGTTTCACAACGATATCCCCCATTTCATTTGGTTTAGCTAAAGATTGATCTGGTTTTATGATTTTAACATCATACCCAGGTACAGCTTTACAGGCTGAACCATATTTGGTTTCCATCATTTCAATACCAGTACAATTTGAACTAATAGCCCAACTAGTTTCGGTTTGCCACCAATGATCAATTACTGGAACTTTAAGTAAATTCTCAGCCCACTTAATTGTATCTGGATCAGCTCTTTCTCCTGCAAGAAATAAGCTTTCAAAACTACTTAAATCATATTTTGAGAAAAATTTACCCTCTGGGTCTTCTTTCTTGATTGCTCTAAAAGCTGTTGGAGCTGTAAAAAGAGATTTTACTTTGTAATCTGAAATAATTTTCCAGAAAGCACCAGCATCTGGAGTTCCTACAGGCTTACCTTCAAACAAAACTGTAGTGCATCCTTTGAATAAAGGAGCGTAAACAATATAAGAGTGACCAACAATCCAACCTATATCACTTGCTGACCACCAAATATCATCTGCATCAATGTTGTAAATATTTTTCATCGTCCATTTGAGAGCAACAATATGACCTCCAATGTCTCTAACTATACCTTTAGGAGTTCCAGTAGTTCCTGACGTATATAAAATATAAGCAAATTCATTGGAATTCATCTCAACACACTCAGCATTTTTTGCATTGGAAACAACTTCTTCCCAACTTATCTCATTTGGAGAATTTAATTTAACTTCGTGACCAGGTCTTTGATACAAAATCATCTTTTCAACTTTGTGATTAGCTATTTTTATAGCTTCATCCACAAGTGGTTTGTACTCAACAGTTCTTCCTGGCTCAAAACCACATGACGCGGTCACTAATATCTTTGCTTTACTATCATCTATTCTACTGGCAAGCTCATTTGAGGCAAACCCTCCAAATACTACTGAGTGGATGGCCCCAATTCTTGCACAAGCAAGCATAGCAACCACTGCTTCAGGAATCATTGGCATGTAAATAATCACCCGATCCCCTTTATTAGCCCCTTGAGATTTTAATGCCCCTGCAAACTTAGAGACCTTTGACCTTAATTCCTCGTAAGTGAACTGACTTTTGTTACCTGTAATTGGACTATCGTAGATTAAAGCTATCTTTTGACCTCTTCCTTGATCAATATGGATGTCTAAGGCGTTATAACAGGTATTTGTGACACCATCTTCGAACCATTTGTAAAAAGGAGGGTTAGAGTTATTCAAAATTTTTGTTGGTTTTTTAAACCAAAAGATGTCTTCCGAGGCTTCTTGCCAAAATTCTTCAGGTTTTTTTATAGATTTTTCATAAATATCTTGAAATTTTCTTTGCATAAAATTTGATTCGAATTCCTTATTTTTTTTGATTTTTAACTTATAAATTGTATTTAATTTTAAAAATTAAGTAAAATCAATGAGAATTAGTTGCAATTAAGTCTTCATTTATCTAATTTAATTTGCTATTAACCGCGAAATTGGCTTAAGAAAACTTAAGTCTAGTTTATATAAACTAAATAAATAAAAACTAACGAAGAGGGAGTTTTTTATGAAAAAACTTAAACTGTTTGCTTTAGCAGCTATGGCCTTGATAGGTTTTTCAGGTATAGCTATTGCAGCAGACGCAACGATGTTGAGCCAAGATGACTTCGTAGGAATTTCATTCTGGGTTATCTCTATGGGAATGTTAGCAGCTACTGCTTTCTTTTTCATGGAAGCGGGCAACGTCGCATCAGGCTGGAGAACATCAGTTATTGTTGCTGGTCTAGTAACTGGTATTGCATTCATACACTACATGTACATGAGAGAAGTATGGGTTGCTACTGGAGACTCGCCAACTGTTTACAGATACATTGACTGGTTAATCACTGTGCCTTTACAGATGGTAGAATTCTATTTAATTCTAGCAGCTATTGGTAAAGCAAACTCTGGAATGTTCTGGAGACTGTTAATTGGTTCATTAGTGATGCTAATCGGTGGATACTTAGGTGAAGCAGGATATATTAATGCTACACTAGGTTTCATCATCGGAATGGCAGGTTGGGTATACATTCTTTACGAAGTATTCTCAGGTGAAGCTGGTAAGGCTGCATCGAAGAGTGGTAATAAAGCTCTTGTAACTGCATTCGGAGCAATGAGAATGATTGTTACTGTAGGTTGGGCAATTTACCCATTAGGTTATGTATTTGGTTACTTAACAGGTGGTGTAGATGCTGACTCACTTAACGTCGTTTATAACTTAGCTGACTTCATTAACAAAATTGCATTCGGTCTAGTAATTTGGGCTGCTGCAACTAGTTCTGCAGGAAGAAGAGCTAAGTAATTTAGCTAAAAATTTAAATAAAGGGCAGGTACAATTTTGTACTTGCCCTTTTTTTTTACCTTTATTAAATTATGTATAATAACTATACATATTTTTAGTCATGGATGTTAAATTAGAAAAATGGCATAAATGCCAAGTTGATAAAGAGATTCTAAAAGAACTTTCAAAGAAATCTGATTTAAAGGGACTACAACATGTTTCAGTTTTTTTTGGATTACTTTTAGTAACTGGAATACTTGCATATATATTTTGGGGATCAATATGGGGAATTTTTTGGATTTTGATCTATGGAAATATATATTGTTTTGCAAATCCTCTATGGCACGAAACAGGACATAAGACAGCTTTTAAATCAAATTACTTAAATGAAATATTTTACTATATTTCTTGTTACATGGCATGTTTTGAACCTGTAAGATGGAGATACTCACATTTTGTTCATCACGGCAATACTTATTCAACTGAAAATCCCTATGATCATGAAATTGAATATGGTAATGATTTAAAAAAAACCTTACCAAGTTTAATTAGAGAAATTGTTCCCTTTGGAAACTTAATTTTTTTTAAGAAAGATATAACGTTCGAAATTATAAAACATTCTCTAGGGATCGAAACAAAAGTAATGAAAGATTGTATTCCAGAAACAGCAAAAAATAAAAGTATTTTAATCTCAAGAATATATGTTGCTATATGGTTATCTATAATTTTTTTTTCAATTTATGTAAATTCACTGCTACCAATTATGTATTTTGTTTTGCCTCATTTTTACGGAAAAACACTTCACAAATTCGTTGCTTTTACACAGCATGCTGGACTTGCAAGAAATATTAAAGATCATAGGCTTACTTCTAGAGAAATGTATCTCAATCCAATTTTGAGTTTTTTGTATTGGAAAATGGAATATCACCTAACACATCACATGTTTCCAACCGTTCCATCGTATAACCTTGATAAATTGCATCATCATATTAAAGATCAATTGCCAAGAACTAATACTGGATTAATTGATGCTTACAAAGAAATTATTCCAGCTTTATTAAGACAATCAAAAGATGAGGATTATTATCTAAAAAAAACCCTTCCTCAATTTGATAGAGTTTATTAGATACTTGTTCTCTAGTTTTAAGTGTTTATATATGTTTAATGCCGAAAATAACCTTTAATACACACGACAATAAAACCCATACCATTGAAGTTCAAAATGGTTTAACAGTAATGGAAGGTGCCGTCCAAAACGATATACCAGGAATAGACGCTGATTGTGGTGGAGGTATGGCATGTGCTACTTGTCATGTTTATGTAGATGAGGATTGGGTAGCTAAGCTACCACAAAAAGATGATGGTGAAGAGGATATGTTGGACATGGCATTTGAACCAAAGAAAAATAGTAGACTAAGTTGTCAAATAATTGTTTCAGATGAATTAGATGGTTTAGTTGTTAACATTCCATCGAAGCAGAGTTAAACTATGAATAAAACAGATGCATTAATAATTGGAGCGGGGCCCACAGGTTTGTTTACTGCACATCAGTTAAAATTGATAGGCTTAGATTGTGAGATAGTAGACAACTTAGATAAAATTGGAGGACAGTGTATCGAGCTCTACCCCGACAAACCAATTTACGATATACCAGCAGTGCCTGAATGCACTGGAGAGGAGTTGACCAATAATTTAATAAATCAAATAAAACCATTTAATATAAAAACTCATTTAGGGGAAAGAGTTGATGAGGTAAAAAAGGATGGGGAAAATTGGTTCGTAAAAACTAATTTAGGTAAAACTTTTTTAACTCCAAATGTTATTATTGCTGGCGGTGTAGGTTCTTTCGAGCCTCGAAAATTTCCACCAAAAGAATGTGAAAAATTTGAAAATAAATCAATTTTTTACTCTGTTAAAGATAAAACAATATTTGAAGGTAAGACAGTTTCAATATTTGGAGGAGGGGATAGCGCATTAGATTGGGCCGTTGAGCTATCAAAAAGTTCTCAGGTTAATTTAATCCACAGACGTGATGATTTCAGAGGTGCACAAGCAACAGTAGATAAAGTTTATGAGCTTGCCAAATCGGGAAAAATAAATCTATACACTAAATATCAACTCATGAATGTTAATGGTGAGGATGCTTTAGAAAGTATTGAGATTAAACACGACAGTAAAGAAATAAAAAAAATTAAGACAGATTTTGCCCTAGGATTTTTTGGTTTAATTATGCAGCTTGGTCCAATTGCAGATTGGGGACTAAATATTGATAAAAAAACTGTAGCTGTTGATACAGAGAGATTTGAGACCAATCAAAAAGGAATTTATGCTGTTGGAGATATTTGTTCTTACCCAGGAAAACTAAAACTTATTTTATCAGGCTTTCATGAGGGAGCTCTTGCAGCAAGAGCTTGCTTTAAATTAGCAAGACCTAATGAAAAATATAGATTTGAATTCACAACATCTTCTAAAACAATTAAAGACAGACTCGGTGTAAAAAGTGATTGAGCTTTTCTCGGCCAATACACCTAATGGGTGGAAAATTAGTATTATGCTAGAGGAGATAGGCTATAAATATAAAGTAGCCAAAGTTGATATTGGTAATAATGAGCAGTTTAAACCAGAGTTTTTAAATATAAGCCCTTTTGGAAAAATACCTGTAATTATTGATCATGATAATAATGAGAGTATTTTTGAGTCAGGTGCAATACTTATGTATCTAGGTGATAAAAGTAAAAAATTTTATAATGAAAAAGATAGAACTACTATTAATCAGTGGTTGATGGCACAGATGGGTACTGTTGGCCCAATGATAGGTCAGCATCATCAGTTTCACCATTATAATCCTGGTAAAAGTGAATTTGGTGAGGAAAGATATTTTAAAATTACCAAAAGAATATATGGAGAATTAGATGCTAGATTAAATAATTCACAATTTCTTGCAGGTCCTGATTATACAATTGCTGATATTGCAACATGGCCCTGGTTGGCAAGACACGAGTGGCACGACATAGGTTTAAAAAATTATAAAAACCTTGCAAGATGGTATTTGGAGATTTCCGAGCGTGATGCTGTTAAAAAAGGTTACAGCTTCATGGATAAAGAAGCTAAAATTCCTGGAATTTAAAATTTTTAACCAAATAATCTATATAGAGTGCTAAGAATTCCATAACCAGAAAATTCAATAGCAACAATTATAATAATTATTAAAATTAGTTTTTTATTCATTTTAAAAACAGATAAAGCATTAATAGTATCCAAAAAAAAGGATAGTAGAAATAAATATATTTCTTTGCAAAAAGAAATGAAATTGAATTTTGTTTTTTAGATTTTTTTTTCATTTAATCATCAGCATGAACTTTTTCATCTTTTTCATGCTTTTCTTGCGCTGCAATTGTATACTTAGCAACAGGTCTTGCCATTAATCTTTTTAATCCAATTGGTTCTGCTGTATCTAAACAATAGCCATATGTATCTTCTCTGATTCTTCTTAATGCCTTATCAATTTCTGAAATTAATTTAATTTGTCTATTAATGGCTTTCATTTCCACATTGCTATCAATATAAGAATTCGCTTGATCGACAATATCTGCTGAAATATTGTTATCATCCATTCCACCATTATAAAGAGCTTCATTGTTTGATTTAATTAATTCTTTTTTCCATTCAGTTAACTTCATTCTGAAATAAACTTTATGCTTTTCACACATATATTTTTCAGTTTCTTTAGGAACATAAGAACTTGAAATTTTTATAGGTCCCTTTGTAGCTACTTTAGCAGCAACTTTCTTTGGTTTGCTTACAACTTTAGTTTTTAGTTTTGATACTTTTTTCTTTGCTTTAGCAGTCTTTGGCATAGCTTAATTTTAACCGCTCGCAGTATATTCAGCAAATTAGGGGTGTCAAGCAAGCTTAATTGATATAAATATTTATTAATGACCGTAATTAACAAAAATATTGATAATGCTTTTTATATTTTTGTTATATCTCATCTTTTATTTTGGACTTTGATTCCATCACTTACAAATCATAATTTACCACTTGATACAATTGAGGCTTTAGCTTGGGGAAGTAATTTAGATTGGGGTTTTAATAAACACCCACCTATGAGTGCTTTTTTTCTGGAAATATTTTTTAAAATTTTTGGACCTCAAGATTGGGCTTACTATTTATTAAGTCAAATTTTTGTAATTATTTCTTTTTATTATGTTTTTAAATTTTCAAAAGAAATTCTTAATAATAAGATTTTAAGTTTAATTTCTGTTTTATTAATTGAGGCTATTTATTTCTATAATTTTACATCACCAGAATTTAATGTAAATGTATGTCAATTACCTTTCTGGTCTTTAACAATTTACTATTCCTGGAAAATTTATAACGCTAAAGAGGTAAAGTTTTTAGATTGTTTTTTAGTAGGTCTTTTCGCAGCTTTTGGTTTTTTATCAAAATATCTATTTATTTATCTTTTATTATCTATTGATCTTCTCTTTATTTATTTAATTTTTTTGAAAAATGAGAAAAAATTTGATTTTAAATATCTAATTACTATTGAAGTTTTTTTAGTAGTTTTAGTTCCACATTTAATTTGGTTAAATAATAATGAATTCATTACAATAACATATGGATTAGCCAGAACTGGTTTAGAACAATCTAGCTTTGTAGATCATATTAGGCTTCCATTAATATTTTTGTTAAAACAAGTGGGGATTTTAATTCCTTTTTTAATTTTATTCTGGTTATTGATCAAAAAAATTAAATTGAATTTAAATTATAAGGATAAAAAATTGCTATTTTTATTAGGAATTAATATTTTGCCAATCGTTTTAATTTTTTTTACTTCAGTAATTACAGGATCAAAAATTAGAACAATGTGGATGACACCGTTTTATATGTTTTTTGGAACGTTGTTTGTTTATTTGTTTCAAGCTCAAATTAATCTTAAAAAGTTAAAGCCTTTCATGCTTGGATTTATTCTCTTATTTTTTTTATCACCAGGACTTTACGCATTTATTTCAATTTCAAATGATAATAAAAGAACTGATTATATGGGTAAAGAAATTGCAATAAAAACTCAAAATGCTTGGGACCAGCAATTTGACTCAAAAATAAATATAGTTTTGGGTGATGAATGGAGTGCTGGAAATCTATCATATCATTTAAAATCGCGACCAGTTTGGCAAGGTTTTGTTTCAAGAGAAAAGCTAGATCAATTGCAGGACTATATGTGTCTTGATAATATTTGTGTAGGGTCAAGATAAATGAAATATGTAATTTTAATTCCAATATATAACGACAGAGAGTCATTAAAAATATTAATAGAAAATATAAATAACGAGTTAAAGGGTTTAAATTTAGAATTATCAATTGTTATTATTAATGACGCTTCCTCACAACAAATAATTGATAATTACCCAAATATCGAAAATATAAACTCAATCGAAATAATAAATATGAAAGAAAATAGAGGTCATGCAAGATGTATTGCGTCTGGATTAAAATATATTTATGAAAAAAAAGACTTTGATTATATAATTCCAATGGATGGTGATGGTGAAGACAGACCTGAAGAAATTCAAAATTTTATAGACTTAGCTGAAAAATCTAAAGATCAATCAATTGTTGGTGAAAGGGTAAAAAGATCTGAAGGCTTGATATTCAAAATGTGTTATCAATTTCATAAATTTTTGACTTATGTATTTACAGGTCATTCCATTAAATTTGGTAACTTTACTTGTTTATCAAAATCCACAGTCAAGAAAATGCTAGACGAAAAAGCTACTTGGAATAGTTTTTCTGGCTCCCTAAAAAAATCAGAAATAAATTTATTATCTATTCCTTCAATAAGAGGTAAACGATACACTGGCCCGTCTCAAATGAGTTTTTTTAATTTATTAAAACACTCTCTTTCAATAATAAGTGTATTTAGAAAAACGGTTTTAATTCGTTCAGCTTTATTTATTATTTTTTATATTTTGCTAATTAAGAGTTATGCCTCAGTAATAACTTCAATACCATTAGTCCTCCTCTTGATAATGATATATTCAATTTCTAGTTTAGCTTTAAGAGAAAATATTGATGAGTTTGACAAATCATTAGAAAATATTCACGATATTGATAAGGTTAAGTAGTAGAAAAATATAAGGGTATGAAAAACTTTTTTAGAAAAGTTGCTTTTGGAATAGGTCCAAATGAAGATGTTCCCTCTGATCCTTTAAAATGGGCACTTAATCAATTGGGTGAAGTTCCAGATTTGACTTGGAAAGGTAAAATATATTCTGAAAAAGAACTAAGAAAGCACTATAGAGATTATGTATATGGTGACAGAAAGATTTTAAGAAAAAAGTATAAAGACAACAAAACATTATACAAAACTCATAAAAACATTCTAAGACATAAAACAGGACAAAAGTTTTGGGAGTCTTTAGAAATTTCAATAAGACATAATGAGGGAATTAATAGCAAAAACCCTGTTTTAGCCAAACTTTGGATGTTTTGGGGCAATTTTTTTGCAATTAGTCATAAAGATTATTTAGCAAATTACTCAACTGGACCATATCAAAGAGAAATAATTAGACCAAATTTAAATCAATCTTTTGAAAAGATGGTTTACGATGTAACAACTTCATGGGCAATGATTCATCACTTAGATAATAGTGAGAGCGCGGGTCCAAAAAGTGTTACGGCTAGTGAAGAGTGGAGAAGAAGAAAAAAAGAACCTGCAACTATAAATGAAAATCATGCAAGAGAATTATTAGAACTTCACACCGTGTCGCCAAAAGCTGGATACACGCAAGAAGATGTAATTCAACTTGCATATATCATGACTGGTTGGCAACAAAGATGGAGTAAAAAACATTTAGAAACAGGCAATGTTTGGTTTAACTCAGAATATCACCAAATAGGTAAAAAAAATGTTTTAGGAAAAGAATACAAAAAAGGAAAAAAAGGTCTAGCGTATGTCATTAAAGACCTTGTTAATCATCCAAATTGTAGAGACTTTGTTGCAGAAAGACTTTGTAGATATTTAATTACAGACGAGCCAACAAAAGAAATGAAACAACCAATTATTGATGCTTTCAAAAAATCAGATGGATATTTGCCAGAAATACATAAGGCTGCAATAAAAGTAACATTCGAGTTTAACAAAAAGTATAAAAAATTTCAGACACCTGAAAACTGGTTTATACAAGTAGCGAAAATTGGAGATTTGCAATGGCCACCTTCAAAAGAAATAATGGACTCTTATGAATTAGGTTTTAAACCCACAAGAAAGCAAAGATTTCCTGAAAAAATTTTACGAAGATTGGGGCATCACCCATATAGAGCAAAGCAACCCAATGGATGGTCAGACCACTCTGAAGACTGGATCTCACCAGAACTTTTAATTAGAAGACTTTTTTTTGCTGATAGAAGCTATAGTTTTATAAAACCAGAAAATGACAACAAAGAATTTATTGAAAAAATAGTAAACAACAATTTTGATAAACCAGATTTAGTATTAGATTATATGTTCAAAAATATGGTTCATCGAAAAAGTGAGAGAAACGTATTATTATTTAACCATCCAGAATTTTTAAAAGCATGAAAATTAATAGAAGAGATTTTTTAAAAACAACAGCATTAACATCTTTATATTTTGCTGGTTTTGGATCACCTACATTTGCTACAGATGGTCCAAAAAAAAATTTAGTTGTTATTATGTTAAGAGGTGGAATGGATGGATTATGTGCAATTCCAGTTAAAGGAGATAAAAACTTTGAAAAACTTAGAAGTAAAATTAATCTTGATAAAACACTTCAATTAACAAGTGACTTTGACTTACACCCAGCACTCAAAACATTTAAGAGATTGTGGGATCAAAACTTAGGTGCTGCTGTTCATGCAACCAATATACCATACACTGGAAGATCACATTTTGATGGACAAAACTTAATGGAGTCAGGAGGAAAGATACCATATCAAGTCAAGACAGGCTGGCTGGGCAGGGGAATGAAAACTGCTGGATTAACTGGGGAGGGTTTAGCTCTAGCGCTACCTATGCCGTTGCTAATTAGAGGTGTAAGTATGAATAATAATTACTTTCCAGTAGGAGATAAACTTCCTTCCAAAACAACTCTAGGGCTAATTCAACAGGCTTACAAAGATTATGATGAAAAATTACTAAGTGAAACTCTAAAAATCGTAATGACAAGAGATCTTAAAAACTCTGGAAGTGATGAGAATTGGTCTCTAGCGTCGAATGCTGGAGAACAATTATCTAAACCAAATGGACCAAGAGTTGCGGTATTTGAAGTAGATGGATTTGACACTCATGCAGCACAAGGAGCAACAAATGGAGCTCATGCAGATTGTCTATCTGATTATGACAGGATAATAAGCGGTTTAAAACAAGCAATGACCAAAGAAGCATTTAATAATACATTAATTATAACCCTCACTGAATTTGGAAGAACTATTAAGCAGAATAGTAGCAATGGAACTGAGCATGGCTATGGCTCAGCTATTTTTTTAGCAGGCGGTTTGGTTAAAAAAGCACAAGTACACACAGATTGGCCAGGACTAAAGAAAAAAGAATTATTTGAAGGAAGAGATTTAAATTCAACAATTGATGCAAGATCAGTCTATGCATCTGCAATGTCCACTGTTTTTGATGTAGATTTTAAATTGATGCAAAAAGAAGTTTTTTGGGGAGAAGATTTACAAAATTTATCTGATAAGTTATTTAAAGCATAAATGAAAAAAATTTTAATAATTTTAATTTTTATCCTCCTACCAAATTTGGTTTTAAGTTCTGATTTTAAAAACATAAAAAAAAAAGCAACAGTCACTAAACCTGAAATAATTTTCCCAATTGCGAAAGATTTGGCGGGTTGTAATACAAAGTTTATGGTAAGTTTGAAATATACTCCAGTAAAACCAATATTGAAGTTAGATGCACCTGATGGTTATGGTGTGGATGAAAGATATCCTGATAGATTATCAGTTTTTAAAAATTATAGTTTTCCGTGTGGTACAGGTAATAAGGTTGCCTGTGAGAGTGTAGTGAAAATTTTATTAGAATGGGCAAATGCTAATGCAGCAAAACGAACGGGCCCAAAAGATGGCGAAAGTAAATATTGGAATGATACATTAACTGTAAATTTATTTGTTGCTTCTCCTATGATGGCTGCATATTCTTTTGCAAAACAAGTAGTAACAGTTTCTGAAGAAGAAGATAAAATCATAAAAAACTGGTTTAAAAAGATTGTAAAAAAAAATAGTCACTTAATGTACGACGAAACATATAAAAAAAGTGGTGCAATAGGCACACCTAAAAGAGCACACAATCATGCTTTATCATCTGCAGTGGCACATATGGAATTAGGTGTTCTTACTGCTGATGATAAGACTTTTAGAAAAGCATTTAAAAATTTTGAAGCTGCAATAAAATATTCAAGAAAAGATGGTAGCTTACCAATTGAAACTAGAAGAGGTGGTCGAGCAATGTTTTATTCAGCAAGGGCAATGAATGTTTTGACCGTTATAGCAATGATTGCAGAAAATCAGGGTTATGATATCTGGGAATATAATCATAAAGGCAAGGATTTTCATAATGTCGTAAAATTTTTTATAGATGCATTAGAAAATCAAGAACTTATTTATCAGTATGCAAAAGAATCTATATTTCCTGGTCCAGCTAAAGATTATAAAAAACAAGATCTAAAATTGAAAAAAAGTAGTAACTGGGGTTGGTTTTATGCATATGCCACAAGATTTCCAGATCATGAGAATATTAAAAGAATAAAAAAATGGTCAGAAAATGAGTCTCAACTAAATCCATATCAGTATAAAATTGTACGTCACTACAAAAATATAGGCAAAGTTCCTTTTAAATCAGCAACATGGTCAGTAGTTCAACCTAATTGTCACTCAGTAAAAAAATAGTAATGAAAAAAATATTAATAGTATTTTTATTTTTATTAGTAATTTTACCCTCCCAAGCAAAAGTAAAACCTAAAGATATTAACTTTCCAAAACATTTTTATACAAATCAAATTAAAGCTTGTTCTTTTGTAGGAAGTGAGTCTTTCAAATCAGAATATACAAAAAATAGAATAGAAAGCTTAGTAGGATTAGATTGGATGAGTGAATGGGCAAAAGGAAACTCGAGAAGTGTAAATCATAAAAATTTGACTGGTCCCATAAAATTATTTGCTGTTGCTACTCATACAGCAGTTGGAAACAACGATGAGAATGAAATTAATTCTGCAAAAGAAGTTCTTATTAAAATAGCTAAAGCAAATGTTTTAATGGACACAATAAGTGCAGAGGAATTGAAAAAAAAACCAAATTGCTGGAAAGATGGAAATCCTGAGGCTCCGTGTTGGGGACATGCTTTTGAATTTGCTAGAGATGCGTTTACAAATTATTTGATTATTGCAACATATTTAAGAGAATATTTGGACGATAAAGAACTAAAAATAGTAAATAAATATATCAAAAAAATGCATAAAAAATTTATTAAACCATGGGCGTTCAAAAAAGAGGAGCAAGGTTTTTATGCAATGGCAAACGGAGGTATTCCAAATTTAGTCTATGCTAGCTGGACCAATGACAAAAAACTTGCTGCTAAAGAATTTAACTTTACATTTAAATATGTTGACCGCATATTTTATGATGATGGTTATATAAATAACAATTCTTTTAGAGGTTATAGGGGTTTATGGTATCACTCATATGGATTAAATTCTATCTTAGGATATATTCATTTAGCAAAATTATGGGGAGCAGAGATACCTCCAAATATAATAAAAAAAGTTACGAAGTCAGCTGAGGTTTTGAATTTGGGTATACTTGACTATGAAAAATATTCATCAAGAAAATTTGATGAGTTTCAAAAAAATAATAATTATAAAAAAAAGAATGCAAGAATGCATACTCACCAAGAGGCCATAGCCATTGATACTCTTATGGAAATGATAACAGGTGTAAAACTTGAAATAGACGGTATATATTTATCAAAAAGAGCATCTAAAGGTATAGATAATTTAATTGGATTTAATGCAAATTGTATAAAATGAAAATAATTTTAGTAATTTTATCTATTTTAATTTTTTCAAATACCGCATCATCAGAATCAAGATTTGGAGAGTTAACAGAAATTAGAGATGAAAAAATGCGTGGTAAAGATGGTCAATGGGTAAGACCTCATCCAGGACCTTTTATTTGGAACCACATTGAAAAAGAAAAAGGAAAGTTTTCGTGGGAAGAAACAGACAAATATGTCATTTATGCTCAAGATCACAATCAAACTATTTTAGCTACTATTTGGCCTCATGCGAATTGGGAGCAGAAATCTTGTAAAAGAAAAAAAGCCAGAAGTCCTTTTAAAAATTTTACAAAATATCTTAGCAAACCTTGCTCAATGGATGATTATAAAACTTTCCTATTAAAATTAATTGATCGTTATGATGGTGATGGTTTAAATGATATGCCAGGATTAACTAAACCAATAAAATATTGGGATGTAATGAATGAGCCAGAATTTAGAATGTTTTTTAGAGGAAGCAAGGAAGATTTTGTTGAGATTTTTAATTTTTCGTCAAAAGTAATTAAACAAAAGCAACCAGATGCAGTTATTGTTATGGCTGGTGCTGCAGGAATGTTTCCAGAAAGTAAAAAGTATTGGAAATCAGTTTTACCAAAAATTAAAGATAATTTTGATATTGCAAATATACATCATATTAGTGGCCCAGATGGGCAATGCGATAAACAGCTTTGGGTAGATGAATTTGCTACTTTACTTAAAAGTGTAAATATTAATAAACCAATCTGGCTTACTGAGGCTATGACTTGTGGACCTCCAGTAAAAGCGTGGGTAAATGCATTTTTAAATGGAGCAGAGTTGATTATTGATGTTGGTGTGAATGCTCCAGGTAGAAAAATGAGCAAAAAGGGTAGAAAACAGTTAAATGAGTTCATTGCTGATTATGATGGGTTTACTTCAATTAAAAGAATTTCAGAGAATGAAGTAGAGTTTACTTATAAAAATGGCTCTAAAAAAAATTTAAAATTTTAAAAAATTTTGTCAAAAAAAATGAAAAAACTTCTAGCCATCGCAGCTTTGTTCTTTTTCACAAGTGGTGATGGCATTGCTGATGTGGAAAAGGTTATCAAAGAAATAAAAAAAAATAAAGATATCGCTATGGGATTTAAAAAAGTTATAGACAGAGGAGAGGATAATAAAAAAAATAACTGGAGAGTTACTAATAAAAAAATTTTAGAAACTGACAAAAACACAAGAAAACACGTAGTTAAAATAGTTAATAAATCTGATAACCATCCAGTAAGATTTGGCAAACAGTCACTGAGATTTGAAGTTAGAAATGGAGATGGATGGGGTTGGGACGCTAGGACTAACAGAGAAAGAGTTGAGTTACTAATATGTTGTGTAAACGACAAAACTACATGGTCTGCATGGTCTTTATATTTACCACAAGATTATGAGATAATTTTTCCAGCTAAAACAATGTTAGCCCAATTTCACAACGATGGTGACTACCCACCAGCTTTTGCTTTTGAAAATCAATCTCATGGACAAATTAAAGAGGGTGGAGGATATTGGATTGAAATAGACAACTATGTTGGTGGAAACAATGTGCCAATTAAGTTATTAGATAAGACAGAAATGAGTGGAAAATGGAATGATATTTTAGTTAATGCAAAATGGACTTACAAAAAAGATGGTTTTTTTAAAATTTGGATTAATGGCGAATTAAAATATCATTGGAAGGGAATAACACAACACAAAGGTGAAAGGACAGAATATCATATTGGTGTATACCGATCATTTATTCACAAAACACCAGGACCTGATGCCACTCAAATTGCATATTATGACGAGATTAGATATGCAAAATCATGCAAGAAATTAAAATTAAAAGATTTAGGATATACCTGTAAAGAAATTGAAATTCAAAAATGAAAAAAATTTTAATTATTTTTCTATCTCTTCTTTTGCTTCCATCACAATCTTACTCAGGTGATTTCAAATCAAAAATGACTAAAAAAGAAAAAAAAGATTTTGCTTTTTACGTTCTTAAAGCTCAATCAGACAATAAAATGGAATTTAATAGTAGAAATGTTCCTAATCGACCTGGACTTTATAAATTTTTCGATAATCTTGAGGATAATATGGGCGTTGCAGAAAAAGGAATTGAATTTAATTTAAGTTATTCTGATATAGGCCACAAGTACGATTGGAATAGATGGGGAAGACCAGGTTTCGCTCAGCGTTTCCAAATTCATGAACCAAAAAAATACACAACTAAAAAAGGAAAAACTAAATGGTATCGAGTTGGTTATTTTATTCCGAAAAATATAAATACATCAAAGCACAATTTGTCTTTATTTGATTTTAAAATGATTTACGGAAAGGAAGGAGAAAAGGCCGTAGGACCTGGACTAAATATAAATAATAATAGTATTCTATGGATGTTTAATGGACCAAATTATAAAGCTGCACCAAATGAGGCTGGAGAACAATACAATTTTGATGGTTATGTGGTTCACCTTGATGATAGATTTTCTCCTTTAAGAGGGAAATGGGTAAATTTATTAATTAATGCAAAATGGGCTAAAGATGGATTTTTACATTTATGGATTGATGGAAAGTTAAGATCTAGTTATTTTGGAGATGTTTTAGGAGGAGCAAGTAAAGTAAGATTTAAATTTGGGCCTTATAGAAATTATATGACCGATGCTACTGATCAAGGTTTAGAAATTAAAGATGCAGTCATTCGTTATTCTAATGTTGGAAAAGCAGATAAATGTGATGATTTATGGAGTGGTTGTGATGAAATTATCAATCAACTAACTAATAACTCTCAAGTTCATGGAGCAATATCTGTTAGTAAGTGTATTCCATCTGGTGACGGTGATAAACCAGCAACCTGTGAAAATCTTGGCTATCCACAAAATCCTAGACCTTTTTGATTAATTTTGATTAGCAGCAACCGCAGCTTTTTTTAGCAGCTTTTGGCTGATCGTCAGCTTTTGCAGCTTCTAATTCTTTTTGTTCGTCTTCGAGAGCTTTTTGTTTCTTTGAAATCTTGTCTTCAAAGTACTCATATAGAGATGCAAAGCCTAATTTAGTAGCTCTTTTTTCCTCATAGTTTCTTCGCCCTTTGAGGTTTTCAATTATTTTAACTATTTCTTGGTTTTGCATGCTTTCTTTTTATTAAAAAAGCTAGATAAATCAAGCTCTAATAGTGGGTAAACAATAAAAGTCAGCTGTATCAATTTTAGAAGAATATTGCCTTCGCATATTCCATTTTTTATGAACCCCGGCACTTGCAACACTTAAAGTAGATCTTCCGTATCGATGATTGGTATTATCAATTGATCGCATCAAGCTATTTATTTTTTCGTCTTTTTCAGATGTAAATAAATTTGTTTTGTCACTAGCATTAGATAATCCTGTAAGCATCACGCCTGCCTTTTGATAACGATAACCATTTTTAAAAATACTCTCAAGTATTGAAACTGCTGTCTTAACTGTTTCAATACTATTGTTCGTTGCAATAGGAAAATCAACTGTCTTTGCATTTGAGTAATATCCAAAGTTTCTTTGGAAAGGACTAGTTCTAACAAATACTGTAATTGCTTTTGCAACTAAAGACTCTGATCTAATCTTTTCAGAAGCATTTAAACAATAATTTGCAACTGCTTCTTTTAACTCTTGGAAAGTTTCTATTCTTTTACCGAATGATCTTGAAACAACACAACTTTTTCTTTTAGTTGTAGTTGTTTCTAACCCAATACATGAAACTCCCCTAAGTTCCATCGCAGTTCTTGAGCTTAAAACATTCGATGATTTTTTAATCCAGGTATTAGATTTATTTTTTAACTGTTTGGCATTGTAAATCCCATGTTTTTTATAAAACTTAGTCAATTGTCTTCCAACACCCCAGACATCATTGATTTCTACTTTTTCTAAAATAGGATCTAAGTTTTCTATTCCAATTAAGCTTGTTACCCCTGATTGTTTTTTCTTTGCAATATGATTTGCAACTTTACTTAAAGTTTTTGTTTTTGCTATTCCAATACTTGTTGGAATACCAGTCCATTGTAAAACTGTTTCTCTAATTTCTTTTCCAACTTTTTCTACATCTTGATCTGGAAAATTTGATAGATCTAAAAAAGCTTCATCAATTGAATAAACTTCTATTTCTGAATTAAATCTTTTAAGCGTTCTCATTACTCTTCTAGATAAATCTCCATACAAAGAATAGTTTGAAGAAAATACTTCAACTTTGTTTTTAAGAATAATATCTTTTGCTTTAAAGTAAGGTTCACCCATTTTAATCCCTAAAGCTTTTGCTTCATTTGATCTTGAAATTATACAGCCATCATTATTAGATAAAACAACAACAGGCTTTCTTCTTATTTTGGGATTAAATAATCGCTCACAGGAAACGTAAAAAGAATTGCAATCAATTAATGCTATTTTTTTAGTACGTAGAATGGATGACATAAGTAACAACTCCCCAAATAAAAATATCTTGCTCTTCGTTAATTAAAATTCTGTCAGAAAATTCTTTAGATCCAGAAGTTAAAAATTTTTTATCCCTTTCTTGAACTAAAGTTTTAACTACAAGTTCATCATGAACATTTGCAATCACAGTTGAAAAGTTTTTTGGTTTTAAACTTTTATCAACAACTAATAAGTCTCCATCATTAATTCCAACATCGACCATAGATTTACCTTGAACTCTGATAATAAAAGTTGCTGGAACATTTCTTATTAAATGCATGTTTAGATCAATATCTTCTTCGATATAATCAGTAGCAGGGGAAGGAAAACCAGCGCCTGCTTTATGCAAATAATAAGGGATTGTTAGTTTCATGTTCTTGTTTTGTTCTAATTTATAGCCTATTTATTTAATACACTCAAGAGGTTGTATTTTGAGTCTGTAACTGAATCAAAAGTGAATCAAAACGTGAACATCCAAACTACATTTTGTATGCTTGTGGATAACTTCAACCACTAGTAGTTTAAGTCGGTTATTAAGTTATATAAATTTTAATTTAATTATGAGTATTTTAGATTTTGTAATGGTTGGTTCTAATGATTATAAAAAATCAAGTGAGCTGTATGATGCAGCATTTGAACCTTTAAAGTTAAAAAAAATACTAACTACAGAAAAATATATTGGTTATGCTCATTCAAGCGATCCTGAAAAAGTAATATTTTATATAACCAATCCAGTTAATGGTAAACCAGCAACTATAGGTAATGGATCACAAGTAACACTGTTAGCGGAGTCTAAAGAAGCAGTAGAAAAATTTTATGAGATTGCAATTTCGAAAGGAGCAACAGATGAGGGAGCACCAGGTATAAGAAAAGATGGAAATTACTATGGATATATCCGAGACTTAGATGGAAATAAGATTGCAGCAAAAAATATTTTAAAATAAAAAAGGAGTTATATGAAACTAAATTGTCATTGTGGAGCAGTTGAAGCAGAAATTAAATCTTCAATAAATGAATTAGCAAAAATTGTAAGATGTAACTGTTCAATTTGTAAAAGAAAAAATGCAACTATGGGCATGGTTAAGAATGAAGATTTTAAAGTTACAAAGGGAGAAGATAAATTAAAACTTTACCAGTATCACACTAAAGTCGCAAATCATTATTTTTGTATAGAATGTGGAATTTATACTCATCATAATCCTAGAAGTGCACCTGCAATGACAGGATTTAATTTAGGATGTGTAGATGAAGTTAAAGTAGAAGATTTAAAAGAAGTAGCTTCCTTTGATGGTCTCAACCATCCAATGGATCAAGAAAAATAAAAGTTCAATGAAATTAGCTGAAGAATGTTTTAAGAAAGTTAAAAAAGATTGTTTTAAGTTCATTAAATTACAAGAAACCTCAACTGAAAAGTTTGGCAATAAAGAGAAGATGGTCAAAAATTTTTTAATTCCAATATGTTTTTGGATTGCAAAAAAAGCAGATAATAAAAAACCTTACTTTGTTGGATTAGCTGGAGGACAAGGTACAGGCAAAACAACAATTAGTTCAATAATAAAAATTATATTAGAAAAATACTTTAAATTAAAAGTATTTAAAATTTCCATTGATGATTTTTATAAAACTAGAAAAGAAAGAATAGGTTTATCAAAAAAAGTACATCCAATGTTAATTACCAGAGGTGTTCCCGGAACTCATGATATTAATATGATGTTAGATTTCTTTAAAAAATCTAAAGCTAAAAAATTTAAAAAATTGAAATTACCAAATTTTAATAAAGCAATTGATGACAGATTTCCTAAAAATAAATGGAACCAAATTAATAGAAGACCAGATATTATTATTTTTGAGGGATGGTGTGTTGGAGCAAGACCAGAAACTAACAAGACATTAAAAAAATCAATAAATTCTATGGAAAAAGCTAATGATCAAAAACTCATTTGGAGAAAATTTGTAAATCAGCAATTAAAAACCAAGTATAAAAAGTTGTATTCTCAGTTAAATTGTATGATTTATTTAAAAGCAAAAAACTTTAGTTTACTACAAAAATGGAGATTAAAGCAGGAACATAAGCTATGGTTAAAAACAAAGAAAAAAAGTACTCATAAAATAATGAGTAAAGGAGATGTGATTAATTTTATGCAAACATACCAAAGAATTACCCAAAATATGTTTAAAAAAATGCCAAAATATGCATCAATAATTTTAAATTTAAACAGTAACCATCAAATTAAAACTGCTGTATATAAATCAAAATGAAAAAAATATTCATAATTGTAATTGCATCAATATTTTATTTTAGTAACTCTTTTGCAGTTACTTTACTTGATGCATTAAATCAAACCTATCAAAACAATATTCAATTAAACGCTGAGAGAGAAAATATCAAAGCATCGGAAGAAGATGTAAATATTGCAAAGGCTGATTACAAACCTTCTTTAACACTTAGTGGATCAAAAAGTTTTGAAAATACTAATAAGCTAACTAATCAAAGCGGAGGTGATGCTACTATCAATGATGTAGATCCATTCACAACTTCAATAAAGTTAGAACAAACATTATTAGATTATGGAAGAGAATTTACACTTCAAAAAAAAATAACATCTTTAGACCTTGCTAATGCACAACTAGTAAAAAAAGAACAAGACATATTGTATAAAGCCATAGATTCATTTGCAAATTTAATCTTAGCTAGAGAAACACTTGATATAAATTCAAAAAATCTAAATTTATTGATCAGACAAGTTGAAAATGATAAAATTAGAAGAGACAGAGGACAAATTACTAATACTGATGTTGCACAATCAGAATCATCTCTTGCTGGAGCACAAGCTCAGTTTGCAAAATCCAAAAGTGATTTACTAATTAGTAAGCTTAATTATGAGAACGTAATTGGGAAATTAAGTGACCCAAATCAATTAGAAAAGAATTCTAATGCAATTGTAAATATTCCATCTACTTTAAATGAAGCTATAAACTTATCTAAACAGAATAATCCAGATATTTTGATTGCAAAATTAGATCTAGAAAAATCTGAAAAAGATTTAGCAATTTCAGAGTCAGATTTAAAACCAACCGCATCATTATCATTGCAGAGAAATTATACGGATGACCTAAACACAACTGTTAAAGAAAAAGAACAAGATATTTTAAAAGCAACTGTTAGTTGGCCTTTTTATTCAGGTGGAAAAAAACGTTCAACTATTATTAAAAATTCTAATCTAACAACTCGAAAAAGATTGTTATTAGATGATGCTGTGAGAACAAATGAAACTAATGTAGCAAGTGCATGGTCAAGTTTACAATCTTCAGAAAGCTTTTTAAATTCCGTCAAAGTACAAGTAAGTGCCGCTAAAATAGCAAATGAAGGAATTGCCGCTGAGTACGAAAGAGGATCAAGAACAACACTTGATGTTATCCAATCAAATTCATTATTACTTTCTGCTCAAATTTCTTTAGCAAGTTCTGAGAAAAACTACCTAATGGCTCAGTACAATTTGTTGAAAGCGGTAGGACTTCTTAATAGTCAGTATCTAAAACTTAAGTAAATATTTGACTTTTTTGGGAAAAAAATAAATATATTGCTAATGAGAACAAAATGTGTACATTTATCCCATGATTCGAGTGTTAAAAAATTTAAAAAAAGAGGCAAAAAATGACGAAAAATAACCTAAAAGTAGTTAAATCTACTAAAGATCAAGAAATGGATGTTAAAGAAAAGAACAAAGCGTTAGACGCTGCAATAGCTCAGATTACAGATAATTTTGGAAAAGGTTCTGTAATGAAGCTTGGTGAAAAAAGAGCTATGGATATCGAGTCTGTTTCAACAGGTTCTTTAAGCCTTGATTTAGCTTTAGGTATAGGTGGATTACCAAAAGGAAGAATTATTGAAGTTTACGGACCAGAGTCATCGGGTAAAACAACATTAGCGTTACAAGTTGTTGCTGAAGCTCAAAAAGCTGGAGGCATTTGTGCATTCGTTGATGCAGAGCATGCATTAGATCCAGTTTATGCAAAAAAATTAGGTGTAAATACAGAAGAACTTTTAATTTCACAACCAGATACTGGTGAACAAGCGTTAGAAATCGCTGATACACTAGTAAAATCAGGCTCTATTTCAGTAATAGTTATCGACTCGGTTGCAGCTTTAACTCCTAAAGCTGAAATTGAAGGTGAGATGGGAGATCATCATGTTGGTCTTCAATCAAGATTAATGAGTCAGGCGTTAAGAAAATTAACAGGTTCAATATCAAACACAAACACAATGATGATTTTCATTAATCAAATTAGAATGAAAATTGGAGTTATGTTTGGAAGTCCAGAAACAACATCGGGTGGTAATGCACTTAAGTTTTACTCATCTGTAAGAATGGATATTAGAAGAATTGGTGCAATCAAAGATAAAGATGAAATTATTGGTAACTCTACAAGAGTGAAAGTAGTTAAGAATAAAGTAGCACCACCATTTAAAGTTGTTGAATTTGACTTGATGTATGGAAGAGGAATTAGCAAGATGGGTGAACTAGTCGATCTTGGTTCAAAAGCAGATATAATTGAAAAATCAGGTGCTTGGTATGCTTACAAAGGAGAGAAGATTGGTCAAGGTAGAGAAAATGCTAAGACTTATCTAGCTCAAAATCCTAAAGTTGCTGCAGAAATTGAAATGGCAATTAGAGAAAAAGCGGGTGTGATTTCTAAGAAAATAGAAGGAAATCCAATTGATCCTGAAAAATTAGAAAAAGAAAAGAAAGTAGCTGAAAAAGAAGAGGCTGACAAAGCGGAAGCTACTCCTCCATCTAAAAAGAATTAATAGGTCATCTTTATTAATAAAAGGCGCTTAATATAAGCGCCTTTTTTCCCTTCAGTATCTAGACATAGAATAAAAAAGCTGTATTTTAAAAATATGGCAGACAAAACACTCAATGAAATAAGAAATACTTTCTTAAAGTATTTTGAAAAGAACGATCATAAGATTGTGGAATCCAGCAATCTGGTTCCAAATAATGATCCTACTTTAATGTTTGCCAATTCAGGAATGGTTCAATTTAAAAATGTCTTCACTGGATTAGAAAAAAGAGATTACGTGAGAGCGACAACTTCACAAAAATGTGTGAGGGCAGGTGGAAAGCATAATGACCTAGAGAATGTTGGTTACACACCAAGACATCATACGTTCTTTGAGATGTTAGGAAATTTTTCTTTTGGTGATTATTTTAAAGAGCAAGCAATTCATTATGCCTGGGATTTAATAACCAAAGACTTTGGAATAGATAAAAACAGACTTTATGTAACTGTATTTCATGAGGATGATGAAGCATTCAATTTTTGGAAGAAAATAGCGGGTTTTAGCGATGATAGAATTATCAGGATAGCAACTTCTGATAATTTTTGGTCTATGGGTGAGACTGGTCCGTGTGGACCTTGCTCTGAAATCTTTTTTGATCATGGGGATCATTTGCCAGGAGGATTACCTGGTACTAAAGATGAAGATGGAGACAGATTTATAGAAATTTGGAATTTAGTCTTCATGCAATTTGAACAAGTTACAAAAGACAAAAGAATTGATCTTCCCAAACCATCAGTAGATACTGGAATGGGTTTAGAAAGAATAGCAGCTTTGTTGCAGAGCACACATGATAATTATGAAACAGATCATTTTAAAAAATTAATTGGCTCAATATCAGAATTTACAAAAGTTAAATTGAGTGAAAATAATATTTCAAGCTTTAGAGTAATTGCGGATCACTTAAGAGCAAGTTCATTTCTCTTAGCAGAAGGAGTACTTCCATCTAATGAAGGAAGAGGATATGTGCTTAGAAGAATTATGAGAAGAGGAATGAGGCATTCTCATTTACTTGGCTCTAAAGAACCAGTTTTTAATAAAATTTTTGATTCTCTTAAAGAAGAAATGAAAGCTAACTATCCTGAGCTAGAGAGATCAGAAACTCTAATTAAAGAAACTTTAAAAATGGAAGAGGAAAAATTTTTAGTATTACTTGATAGAGGAATAAAAATTTTAAATGAAGAAATAGATAAGATAGACAAAGTTTTACCAGGAGACATAGCATTTAAATTATACGATACATATGGTTTCCCATTAGATTTAACAGAAGACATTTTAAAAAATAAATCTTTAACAGTTGATCAAAATAAATTTGATGAACTAATGAAAAAAAGTAAAGAACTTGCTAAAAAAAATTGGAAAGGTTCTGGTGATAGCTCACAAGAACAAATTTGGTTTGGTATAAAAGATAAAGTTGGTCCAACAGAATTTTTAGGTTACGAGTTTAATCGATCTGAAGGAGTTATTTTATCAATTGTAAAAGATAACAAAGAAACAGAAAAATTATTAGCAAAAGAAGAGGGTGCCATTGTAACTAATCAAACACCTTTTTATGGTGAGTCAGGAGGTCAGCTAGGTGATACAGGAAAAATTTCAGTAGGAGATTTTATATTTGAAGTAAGAGATACGCAAAAACAACTTGGTGATTTATTTGTTCATTATGGAACTTTGAAAAACGGAGAAATCAAGATTAATGACGTTGTTGAAATGAAGATTGACGAAGAAAGAAGAGATAATCTAAAGGCATATCATTCAGCTACACATTTATTACATGAGTCTTTAAGAAGAACTCTAGGTAAACATGTTATGCAAAAAGGCTCACTTGTTGCACCAGATCGTTTAAGGTTTGATTTTAGCCATATGAAACCAATAACAAATGATGAATTGGTAAAAATTGACAAAATAGTTAATGATTACGTTGCTAGTAGGACTGAAGTAACAACAAGAATTATGACCCCAAAAGCAGCTATAGAAAAGGGAGCGCTAGCTTTCTTTGGTGAGAAGTATGGTGATGAAGTGCGAGTAGTTTCAATGGGTAAAGAGGAAAATACATATTTTTCAACAGAACTTTGTGGTGGAACCCACGTTAAAAACACTGGTGATATTGGTAAATTTAAAACAATTAGCCAATCATCAATTGCTGCAGGTGTTAGAAGAGTAGAGGCTCTGAGAGATAAACAGCTTGAAGATTATATGCAAAATAAAGAAAAACTATCGTCATTATCTGTTCAAAAGGATGAGGAAATGATTAAAGAGCTTTCTTCTAAAATCATTAAATTAGGTGGAAAACCAAATCTTGAAAATAAAGATTTAAAAGGATCTATAAAAGATCTTTCTAGACAATTAGAACAATTAAATGTCAAAAATGTTTTAGAAGATAAAACAAAAAACATTATTAACGACAAAGTTATTAACAATACAAAAGTCAGACTTCAAAAAGTTCAAGATTTACCTCCTAAAGATTTAAGAAAATTAGTAGATAACGGAAAAAAAGAACTTACAGAAGGAATAGTAATTGTTTTTGCAAGCAAGGATGACAAAGTTGGATTAGCAGTTGGAGTAACTGATAATTTAACAGGTAAATTTGATGCAGTTCAGTTCGTTAAAGTCGGATCTGAAATAATTGGAGGCAAAGGTGGTGGTGGAAGAAAAGACTTTGCCCAAGCAGGTGGACAAGACCAATCAAAAATTGAAGAAGCTTTTGAAAAGCTTGAAAGTTTAATTTAATTTTCTTTTTAAATTACCATCAATTTCATCTAGAAATTGATTTGTAGTTAAAAATTTACTATTTGGACCAACAAGGATTGCTAAATCTTTTGTCATCGACCCACTTTCTACACATTCAATACAAACTTTTTCAAGTGTTTGTGCAAATTTAATTAATTCCTCATTGCCATCTAGCTTACCTCTGTGTGCCAATCCTCTTGACCAAGCAAAAATAGATGCAATAGGGTTTGTTGAAGTTTCTTTACCTTCTTGATGCATTCTGTAATGTCTAGTTACTGTTCCATGTGCAGCTTCTGCTTCCATCACTTTTCCATCTGGAGTTAATAATGTACTTGTCATTAATCCCAAAGACCCATAACCTTGAGCCATAGTATCTGATTGCACGTCTCCATCGTAATTTTTACAAGCCCAAATATATTTACCACTCCACTTCATTGCACAGGCTACCATGTCATCAATTAATCTATGTTCGTAAGTTAAATTGTTTTTTTCAAATTCACTTTTGTATTCTTTGTCAAAAACTTCTTGGAAAATATCTTTAAATCTTCCATCATATTGCTTTAGAATTGTATTTTTAGTTGACATATAAACAGGCCATTTTTTAATTAACCCATAACTGAAACAAGATCTTGCAAAGTCTTCAATAGACTTATCTAAATTATACATTGATAAAGCAACACCAGGGCCAGTAAAATTAAAAACCTCATATTTAATTTCATCTTTTCCGTCCTCTGATGTCCATTTGACTTCCATTTTTCCTTTTCCAGGAACTTTAAAATCTGTTGCTCTGTATTGATCACCAAATGCATGTCTTCCAATAATCACTGGATCAGTCCAAGAGGGAACAAGTTTAGGAATATTTTTACAAATAATTGGTTCTCTGAAAACTGTTCCTCCAATTATATTTCTTATAGTTCCGTTAGGAGATCTCCACATTTTTTTTAAATCAAATTCTTCTACTCTTGCTTCATCAGGGGTAATCGTTGCACACTTTATCCCAACGCCAATTTTTTTGATTGCATTTGCAGAGTCTATTGTGATTTGATCATCAGTATTATCTCTACTTTTCATGCCTAGATCATAGTATTCAATCCCTAGATCTAAATATGGAAGGATTAGTTTGTTTTTTATAAACTCCCATATAATTCGGGTCATTTCATCACCATCCAGCTCAACTACTGGGTTTTTTACCTTGATTTTGCTCATTAAATAAAAATTATCTTATTAATTGAATTTGATCATTTTATATACATATTAATCGAAATTTAGCAAATAGAAGAATATGTTTAGTAAGATATTTCCAAAGATCCATACAGAAGGATACAAGTTTATCGTTATAGCTGTATTCATAACTGTCATTTTTTTAATCATTAACAATTTTCTAGGTTTAATTGGTTTGTTATTAACTATTTGGGTTTATTATTTTTTTAGGGATCCTGAGAGAATAATTATAGGTGATGACAGTTTCCTTGTTAGTCCAGCCGATGGAGAAGTAATTAAAGTTGAGGAAGTAGATGGCCCAAAAGAGCTTGGACTAGAAAATCAAAAATTTAAAAAAATTAGTATATTCATGAATGTCTTTGACTGTCACGTTAATAGAACACCTTGCTCAGGTGTAGTCGAAGAAATTTTGTATAAACCAGGAAAATTTTTGAATGCATCTTTAGATAAAGCAAGTGAAGATAATGAGAGAAACTATTATAATATTAAAGACAAACATGGCAACAATATTATAGTTGTTCAAATTGCAGGTTTAGTTGCAAGAAGAATTGTTTGTGAGACAAATAAAAATCAAGAGCTGAGCCAAGGTGATAGAATTGGAATGATTAGATTTGGCAGTAGAGCTGATGTTTATTATGAAAATTATGAACCACTAGTTAAAGTTGGTCAAACAGCTATATCAGGAGAAACACTGCTAGCTAAAAATTAATTTATGGAACAACCAAAAAACAATTTAAAAATTGTTACAGACAAAAAAGCTAACGCAAGAGTAATTCTACCGAACATGCTAACTCTTATTGGAGTTTGTATTGGTTTGACATCAATAAGGTTTGCATTAGATGGAAAATTTGAGTTTGCAATTATAGCAATTATGTTTGCTGCTCTTATAGATGGATTAGATGGAAGAATAGCAAGATTAATCAAAGGGACATCAAAAGTAGGTAAAGAGTTAGATTCTCTTACTGACATGATAAGTTTTGGAGTAGCTCCAGCTTTTATTATGTATTTTTGGAAATTAAACACATTAGGAAGATTTGGATGGTTATTATGTTTAATTTATGTAATTTGTGTAGCATTAAGATTGGCTCGCTTTAATGTTAATACAGGCCAAGCACCTTCTTGGAGAGACAATTTTTTTGAGGGAGTTCCATCTCCTGCAGGTGGTATTCTAGTTTTAACTCCATTGATATTTAGTCTAACAAGTTTTAATTTTATAAATATTAATTTCGACATAATTGTTCCACTTTTTTTTATTGTAACATCCTTGCTATTGATCAGTAAATTTCCAAGTTACTCATTTAAAAAAATTGTTATTCAAAGAAAAGCAACAATTTTTCTATTGTTTGGAATAGTGTTGTTTTTTGGATTACTTCTTATTTATCCTTTTAATGTTATCTCTATAAGTGTGATTATATATTTAGGAATGCTTCCAATTAGTTTTTTTCATTATCAAAAATTAAAAAAACAAAATGAAGATCAGAATTATAAAGATGAAGATGATGATCTTGAAGATATTTTATAATGAAAAAAAATGTCATTGTATCTTTAGCCGATTCAACTTATTTCCCTTTATTAAATGAACTTATAGACTCAATTAAAAGATTTAAAGAAAGTTCTGATTTTGCAATTTGTATATTGGATGCTGGTTTATCAGATAATCAAAAATCACAATTATCATCAAAAGTAGATAAAATAAAATCAGCAGAGTGGGATATAAAAGTTCCTGATAGTAAAATTAAGGGGCGAGAATGGTTAAAAAGCCAAGTATCTAGGGCTTTTTTACCAAAATATTTTCCAAATTATGAAAAATATTTATGGATAGATTGTGATGCCTGGGTAAATGATTGGCAGTCCGTAGAGCTATATTTTAAAGCTTGTGAGGATGGCAAGTTAGGGATTACACAAACCATAGGACCAGGCTATAAAATAACTTCAAGAGTTAATTGGATATTTGGAAAACTAGCAATTATTAAGTCTCAAAATTTTAAACACGCATTAAAATCTAATATAAGTTTAGAAAAAGCAAGAAAGTTAGCTTTTGCCCCACACATTAATATCGGTGTTTTCTCATTAGAGAAAAATTCAAGGTGTTGGAATTCATGGCAGGAAAATTTAAACCAAACACTCAAAGCTGGAGAGATATTTGGTTCAGAACAATTAGCTATGAATATGTCTGTGTACGTTGACAACGTTAAAACCGAATTTCTTCCTTTAAATTGCAATTGGATCACTAGTAATCTTTTACCAAAATTTGATGAGGAAAAAGATACTTGGATTGAGCCTTATTTACCTAACTATAAAATTGGAATTATGCATCTAGCAGCTGGTATCTGGAAAAATAACGAGGATATGAGATTAAACAAGAATATTAAAATAGATATTCAAACTCTTACAGGTAAAATTTTAAACAAAAGTTTAAGATTTAATAATTAATTGAAAAAAAATAAAATCTCTAAGAACTGGGTCAATAAACAGCGAAGAGATATCTATGTAAGGCAATCTAAAGTAGATGGGTATCGTGCTAGATCAGCTTATAAATTAATAGAAATTGATGAAAAATTTAAAATTTTTAAAGGTGGTTTATCAATAATTGATATTGGTGCAGCCCCAGGTAGTTGGTCACAATATGCTCTCAAAGCAGCTAAAAGTAGTAAATTGATATCTATAGATTTAAAAAAAATGGAACCTATAAGTAACAGTGTTCAAATTCAAGGAGATTTCACTGAAAAAAAAACTCAAGAAGAAATTAAAAAAAATATAAATGGTAAAGTTGATGTCGTGATGTCGGATATGGCTGTAGACACAACTGGTATAAAAAATATAGACTCAATTCAAACAGGTGAACTGTGTAAAGAAGCAATGTTATTTGCAAAAGATCATATGAAGGAAAATGCTTATTTTATTTCCAAAATTTTTATGGGTAGAACATTTAACGAAATCGTCGCAGATGGCAAAAAATATTTCAAAGAAGTTAAGGTTTTTAAACCAAAATCTAGCAGAAAAGATTCCAAAGAAAGTTTTATAATTTGTCGAAAAGTTCGATAGAGACTTTTAATTTAAAAGGAATCATATATAAAAGATTATGATTTCTATAAAAGAAGCACTTACCTTTGATGATGTTACATTAGCTCCAAAGTATTCTGAAATATTACCTTCAGATGCAGATACTAGTGTATCTTTAACAAAGCATTTAAAACTTAAAATACCACTTTTATCATCTGCAATGGATACTGTTACAGAGAGCAGAATGGCAATAGCTATAGCTAAAATTGGTGGCATTGGAGTGATTCATAGAAACCTCGATATAAAAAAACAATTATCAGAGATAAAAAAAGTTAAAAAACAAAAACTAATTGTAGGAGCAGCTGTAGGTGCAGCACCAAATGAGTTTATTAGAGCCAAAGAAATAATTAAAGAAGGTGTAAATTTAATCGTAGTAGATACAGCGCATGGTCATTCAAGAAAAGTTGCAGAAATAATCAAATATATAAAAAAAATAAAAACTAATAAAATTGCCTTATGCGCTGGAAATATTGCAACACCAGAGGCTGCAAAATTCCTAATAAAATTGGGGGTAGATATAATTAAAATTGGCATAGGACCAGGTTCTATTTGTACAACAAGATTAGTTGCTGGAATAGGAGTTCCTCAGTTAAGTGCAATTTTAGATGTAAGAAGTGTTTTAAGGAATAAAAATGTTAAAATAATTTCAGATGGTGGAATAAAATATTCTGGTGATTTAGCAAAAGCTTTTGCTGCAGGAGCTGATGCTGTAATGATTGGATCGTTATTTGCAGGCACAAATGAAACACCAGGAAAATTAATAAAAAAAAATGGACAACTTTTTAAAAGTTTTAGAGGAATGGGTTCAGTAGGAGCAATGAATAAAGGGTCTGCAGATAGATATTTTCAAAAAAAACAAAAGGACTCCTCAAAATATGTACCAGAAGGTGTGGAAGGCTTTGTAAAATATAAAGGAGATGTCGGGAGTGTTATTTATAAATTAATAGGTGGATTGAGATCTTCTATGGGATATCTTGGATCAAAAACAATTGTTAAATTAAGAAATAAACCACAATTTGTGAAAATTACAAAAGCTGGATTTTATGAGAGTATGGTTCATAATGTAGATGTGGTAAAAAACGATATTAAATATTAATGATTAAATTTTTAAAATTAATTGGATTAATACTTTTTGTAACTTCTTTTAATAGTACATCTTTTAGTAAAGAAAATTTTTTTAATGAAGCTTTAGAGTTGTTTAAAAAAGAAAAATATGATGATGCACGTTTTTTATTTGAAAGAAATATAGTTTTCAATCCAAAAGACGCTATTTCATATTTATATTTAGCCAAAATTTATAATCAAGAAGACAATCAAAGAAAAGAAGAATACAATTTAGAATCAGCACTTTTAATTGAGCCTGATAATGAGGAAGCCTTATTAATGTTAATAAAAATTGCTTTAAAAAAATCTAATTACATAAAAGTTAAAGATCTTTCAGATAGTTTTGTGAAAGTTTGTAAAAATTTATGTGATGAAAACAAAGATATTCAAGAGTCATTAAAAAATATTGAACCAGATAATAATGAGTCTTGATCAAAATCTTGATAAAATATTAATAATAGATTTTGGTTCTCAATTTACCCAATTAATAGCTAGAAGGATCAGAGAATTAGGTGTTTTTTCAGAAATAGTTAGTCACAAAAAAATTAAACCAAAAGATATAAATTATAGTATTAAAGGAATAGTATTATCTGGTGGTCCATTAAATGTTTATCAAATAAATAAGTATTCTTTTGATAAAAAAATTCTACAACTTAATATTCCAGTTCTTGGAATATGTTTCGGACATCAAATACTATCAAAATTGAATGGTGGAAGAGTAAAACAATCAAAGCATCGGGAATTTGGTTTGGCTAATGTCTTTAAAAAAAACAAAAGTCTTTTAACAAAAAATTTTTTTGGAAATAAAAAATCCAACAAAGTTTGGATGAGTCATGCGGATCAAGTTTCAAAGCTCCCAAATAATTTCAAAGTTGTTGCATCAAGTATTAATTCAAAATTTGCTATTGTTGAAAATAAAATAAAAAAATATTATGGGGTACAATTTCATCCAGAGGTGACACACACACAGAATGGAAAAAAATTAATAAGCAATTTTATTTTTTTAATTTGTAAAATTAAAAGAAATTGGTCTCCTAAAGATCAAAAAAATCAGCTCATTAAGGAAGTTAGAAAACAAGTTGGAAATAATAAAGTTATTTGCGCATTATCAGGGGGTGTAGATAGCAGTGTAGTCGCTCAATTACTTAATAAAGCTATTGGAAAAAAACTTTATTGTATTTTTGTAAACACAGGTCTTTTAAGAAAAAATGAGGAGGTTCAAGTAGTTCAGACATTCAAGAAACGTTTAAAAATTAATTTAATTTACGTAAATGCTAAAAACGAGTTTTTAAATAGTTTGAAAAATATTTCCGATCCAGAGAAAAAAAGAAAAATAATCGGTAATCTATTTATAAAAATTTTTGAAAGATATGCTAAAAAAATTAAAAACGTCAAATTTCTAGCACAAGGAACTCTCTATCCAGATTTAATTGAAAGTAAATCTGTTACTGGCAGTCAGACTTCTAAAATAAAATCCCATCATAATGTTGGTGGTTTACCAAAAAAAATGAATTTAAAATTAGTAGAACCCTTGAAATTTTTATTTAAAGATGAAGTAAGAAAATTAGGATTAGAACTAAATTTAAGTAAAGAAATAATTTCAAGACATCCATTTCCTGGACCAGGTTTGGCTATTCGAATGCCAGGCATAATTACCACTAAAAAAATTAAAATTTTGAAAGAAGCAGATTATTATTTTATTCAAGCTTTAAAAGATCACGGTCTTTACCATAAAATCTGGCAAGCATATGCAGCTTTACTACCTGTTAAAACAGTTGGAGTAATGGGCGATAATCGTACTTATGAATATCTTTGCTTATTAAGAGCAATTACCTCTGAGGATGGTATGACAGCAGATTATTACGAATTTAAAAAGTCTTTTATGCAATCTATATCAAATAAGATAGTTAACAGTATAAGAGGTATTAATAGAGTGGTATATGATGTTACTTCCAAACCACCGAGCACTATTGAATTAGAGTAGTTTTTAATTATAAAGAAGGATTATGAAATATTTACATACAATGATTAGAATTAAAAACATAGATGAGTCTTTGAGATTTTTTTGTAAAGGACTTGGATTAAAAGAAACAAGAAGAATGGAAAATGAAAAAGGTAGATATACTCTAATTTTTCTATCAGCTCCAAATGATGAAAAAGCAGAAATAGAATTAACTTATAATTGGGATGGTGATGAGCTAGGTAATGGTTCAAGAAATTTTGGTCATCTTGCCTATAGGGTAGACAATATTTACGAAACTTGCCAAAGATTAAAGGATATGGGCTACACTATTAATAGACCACCAAGAGATGGTCACATGGCTTTTGTTAAATCACCAGACAAAATCTCAATTGAAATACTTCAAGAAGGAAATTTAGAACCTTTAGAACCTTGGGCCTCAATGGAAAATACCGGCTCCTGGTAGGCCGATGAAAAAAAAATTTTTAAATATTTTAAAAAAAAAAAATAAAGAAAAAATTGTAAGTTTAACTGCTTACTCAAAAAATATTGCATCCGTTTTAGATAATTATTGTGACATCATTCTTGTGGGTGACTCTTTAGGGTCAGTTTTATATAATTATAAATCGACCAGAGAAGTCTCTTTGGATATGATGATTGAGCATTCAAAAAGTGTAAGAAAGGGAATAAAAAAATCTCTAATGGTTGTTGACATGCCTTACAATACTTATCGAAATTCTCAAGAAGCATTAAAGAATGCAAAAAAAATAATGTCTAAAACAAAATGTGATGCAGTTAAATTAGAAGGTGGTAAAAAAGTTTACAAAACTATTAAAACTTTAATAAAAAATAATATTCCTGTTATGGGGCATTTAGGTTTACTCCCTCAATCAGATAAGTCTTTCAGATTTAAAGGTAAAAAAGCATTAGAAAGAGATAAAATTATAAAAGACTCTAAGCTATTAGAGAAAGCAGGTGTTTTCTCAATTGTTTTAGAATGTATTGAGACTTCCTTAGCAAAGTCAATAACTCAAAATATAAAAGTTCCAACTATTGGAATTGGCGCATCTAATTATTGTGATGGCCAGATATTAGTTTTTGATGATTTAATTGGATTAAATCCAACAAATTTCAGATTTGTTAAAAAATATTCAAATATTATAAAAGAAATATCTAAAGCTGTTTCGAATTACTCAAAAGACGTAAAAAAGAGAAAATTTCCAAGTAAAAAAAATTCTTATTAACTAAAAATATTTTTTAAATTCTTCGTTAATTTTAAGGATTTCTAAATCTACTAAACCACCTATTACTAACTGAAGACCAACAAACAATATAAATACCAAACCAACATATGCTATCCATATATGTTTTTGAATATAATTAGCCATAACAGTAGCTAATGCGCCGGTTAAAACTACAGATAGCAGTAAACCAAAAATCATATATCCAAAATATCCCTTTGAAGCAGCTACTACTCCAATTACATTGTCAAAACTTATCATGATATCAGCAAACAATACTTTACCAACACTACTGATGTAAGAGGGTTCCTTTCCCTTTTTTGATGTTGTTTTTATTTGCTTAATATCTAACAAATCTTTTCGTAAATCATTAACAATCCAGATTAATAAAAGTCCACCTAAAATTTTTACAAAATAAAATTCAAATAAAAATGTTGCAAAAATTGCAAAAAAAATTTTAAAAACAAAAGCTCCTATTACGCCCCAAAGAATGATTTGTTTTCTATTTTTTGGAACAAAGTTTGAAGCTATTGATCCAACAATTACAGCATTATCAGCTGTTAATATCATAGTGATAAAAATAATATTGGTTAAAATTATGAGCTCTTCAATCAAGATAAATTAATAATATTTCAAGTTCTTTTATATTTCAATAAATACTGCATTTAAAAAAAAAAGGCGGTCAATTTCTGACCGCCTTTTTAAAATCAAATCTTTTTTATCTTTCAGACCATTTAGGCATAGGATATTTTAATTCACAAGCCGCTAATTCAAATGGATATACTGTACAGTATTTTCCATTTTGAACTTGCATTAAAATACCTCTAGTTTTTTCATTTTGACCATCAGCTCCAAATTTAATTCCTCTGTAAGGAACGATTAAGGACTCTGATGACATGTCTAAATTTACTAAAGCTTGTCTGATTTTTTCTGGATCAGTAGATCCTGCATTATTTATTGCATTTGCTAAAGCCATGAAACCAGTAAATGCTCTCGCAGGCACATCTGAAAGATCTCTCCCACCAGAATGTGTTTTGAAAAGATCATTTACAGTTCCGATCATAGGAATAGTTTTAGCTAAGTCAGTATTGAAAGGAGATCTTGTAATCACACCCTCAGCTTTACTTCCCATTGTATCAATAAATTTAGGATCTGTGTAACCAGCGTTTTGAGCAACTAAAAGCTTAGGATTATAGTCGAGCTCTTTTGCAGTATTTAAAAATAAATACGCATCTGCTGTATACGAAGAAGGCAAAAGAACATCAGGATTTTTTGCTTTTAGTCTTTGAACCTCAGAACTTAAAGTTGTTGTTTTTGCTTTATAGCTAATTTTTTCTATAACTTTATATCCTTGGTCTTTAGCCATTTTATCTTGAGTGCCTCCACTATCTGATCCCCAAAGAGTATCTTCATGAATAATACCAACAGTATTTAATTTGTTGCTATTTTTTTTGTTAAAGTCATTCATAAACTCAAACATTAACTGAGTGAACTCACCGTCGTGTGGAGTAACTCTGAAGAAATATTTAAAACCTCTTGTAGTTAGCTTTGGAGATGTAGACTCACCATTTACCCATGGAATTCCAGCTCTTTCAGAAACTTGACTAGCTGCACCCGTCACTGATGAATAGTAAGCTCCAAACATCGCATGAACTTTATCAGAATTTAGCATTTTCTCTGTTTCACCAACACCGACGTCAGGTTTTCCACCATGATCACCTACAACAATAGATATTTTTCCACCGCCTAAGCCTTTTAAACCAGCATCTTTTGCCAGTGGCATTCCAGGAATGTTATGACTATTGTTAATTATATCTAAGGCAGTTTTTACAGCAGCAACTGCATCTTTACCAACTTGTGCCACAGGGCCAGTTAGTGGATATAGTACCCCGATTTTAACATCCTTTGCGTAACTAATTACAGGTGCACAAACTAATGATAAAAACGCGAATACCGTAAGAATTAATTTTTTCATTTATTTCCCCTCGTATTTGTTTTTTAAAACAACATTTTAATACCATATGAGAAATCAATTCAATGATTTACTTTTATATATATAATTGTCTATATTTAGTTAATTAATTTATTTTAATGACATCTGAAATTATTCTTCAAGCAATAGTTACTGGATTAATGATGGGCTTAATATATGCATTAATTGCAGCTGGATTAAGTTTAATTTTTGGATTAATGGAAATTGTAAATTTTGCACATGGAGAGCACTTAATGCTTTCTATGTTCTCTTCTTTTTGGCTTTGGTCTTTATTTGGTTTAGATCCACTTTTCTCAATACCAATAACAATATTACTATTAGCCTTTTGTGGAGTCCTCACTCATTATTTTTTAATTCGATATATTTTAAAAGCTAAAATGTTGATCCAAATTTGTGCTACTTTTGGATTATCTATATTTATAAGATCAATCGCGCAATTACTATGGACTCCTGATTTTAGAAATGTCGATAAACCTTTATTGGAGGGTCGAATAGAGGTTGGATCGGTATTTATTGGACAACCCCAACTTTATGCAAGTCTTGTATGTTTATTAGCTTTTATTGGTCTATATTTATTTGTTACTAAAACCGAAACTGGCCTTGCCTTACAAGCAACGGCTCAAGATAGACATGCTGCAGAAGTATTAGGAATTCCATCTAACAAAATGTTTGCTATTGGCTGGGCAATAGGCCTTGGATGCGTAGGTGTAGCAGGTGGAATGATGGCAAACTATTTTTTCATATTTACTGATGTTGGTATTAATTTTGCTCTGTTTGCTTTTGTTGCTGTAGCTCTAGGAGGATTTGGAAGTATTATCGGCTGCTTATATGCTGGAGTAATAATTGGATTAGTTGAGTCTTTGGGCGGTCTTCTAATAGATCCGTCCTTTAAACTTTTATATGTTTTTGTGATTTATTTATTAGTTGTAATTTATAAACCACAAGGACTTTTTGGTAGGTACTAATGGAAAGCAAATTAATAGCTGCAAAATCAGAACCGCTTTGGAATACAAACAACAAGGTAATATCTATTGTAGGTGCTTTAGTGGTACTTCTGTTTACAATTCCATTATTTGGATTAAATTCTTTTTACCTTCATTTATTCATAATGATCTTTATGCACGCAGTAATGGCACAATCATGGAATGTAATAGCTGGCTTCTCAGGACAAATAAGCTTAGGACATGGTGCTTTTTTTGGAATCGGTGCATACGCCACTTCATTTTTTTATATGCAATTTGGGATCACACCATGGATAAGTATATTTTTTGGAATGTTTATTTCAGCGATATTTGCGGTTTTAATTGGCATACCAATGCTACGTTTAAGTGGTCATTATTTTGCAATTGCAACATTATTAATAGGAATAAGTTTTCAAGTAGTTTTTCAAAGATGGGATCTAGTTGGAGCAGCGTCAGGATTATGGGTTACAATGACTCCAGAAGATTCTTGGATCGCCCTTCAATTTCACAGCAGTAAAGTTCCCTATTATTATGTTTTTTTAATTTTTTTTCTAATTACTTTTTTTGTAGTTTGGCTCTTAAGTAGATCTAAATTAGGCTATAGACTTAGAGCTGTAAGAGATGATCCACAGGCTGCGTTAAGTTTATGCATTAATGTTTCAAATTATAAAATTATTGCATATGTAATTTCAGCAATGATCATGGCGCCAATGGGTAGTTTATTTGCACAATATATTTTAATTATTGATCCGGATAGAGTTTTCAATATTGAGATATCAATAATAGTTTTACTAATCACGGTGCTTGGGGGAATAGGAAATGTTTGGGGCCCAATTATTGGAGCCTCTATACTTATTCCTATTTCAGAATATTCTAGGATTTATTTAGGCGGAACAGGTGGCGCAGTTGACTTAATATTTTATGGTTTAATTTTAATGATTATATGTATTTTTAGACCCAATGGACTGATTTCTTTAATTCCTAAGGATATCTTAGAAAGAAAAAAACAAAGATGAAAATATTATCAGTTGAAAATTTAAGTAGGTCTTTTGGAGGGATTAAAGCTAATGATAATATTTCATTTGAAGTTGAGCAAGGCAGTATACTTGGAATAATAGGACCTAATGGTGCAGGAAAGTCAACCTTATTTGATTTAATTACTGGTTACACAAAAGCAGATAATGGAAAGGTAAAATATTTTGAAAAAAACATATTTGGATTGAGCCCTGACAAAATAAGCAATTTAGGTATAGGTAGAACTTTTCAAAAACTTAAACCTTTCGCGGATCAAACTTTACTTGAAAATGTAATGATAGGTGCCTTTGTAAAAGAACAGAATATTAAGGAAGCAAGAGATAAAGCTCTCGAGATAATTGATTTTGTGGATTTGATAGAAAAAAGACATCATTTTGCAAAAGAATTATCCACCGGACAAAGAAAAAGATTAGAAATGGCAAGAGCTATGGCAATTGAACCAAAATTACTTTTAATGGATGAAGTTACAGGTGGGGTTGATCAAAAAACAATCCCTGGTCTAGTTGAGCTTATAAAAAAACTTAAAAAAACTGGGGTAACTATTATTACTATTGAACATAACATTAATATTATAATGGAAATATCAGATAATGTTTTGGCATTAGATCAAGGAAAAAGTATTGCATTTGGACCCCCAAAAGAGATTCAAAAAAATAAACTAGTAATAGACTCATATTTAGGAACTTTTAATGCTGCTTGATATAAAAAATATTGATGTATTATATGACGACTTCCAAGTTATTTGGGATGTTTCAATATATGTAGGTAAAGCAGAAATGGTTGCACTTTTAGGACCTAATGGTTCTGGCAAAAGTACTATTTTAAATACAATAAGTAACCTAGTTGAACATAGTAATGGAACAATTAAATTTGAAAATAACTTAATTTCAAATATTCCAACATTCAAAAGGACTGAATTAGGTATATCCCATGTATTAGAAAGAAGAAGAGTATTCCCCCATTTAACAGTAAAGCAGAATTTACTACTTGGTGCATGGCATCCAAAAGCAAAGGATGAATTGACTAGTTCTTTAGAAAAAATCTATAATATTTTTCCAAAATTAGAGACCAGATCAAGCCAACTAGCAAAAACAATGTCTGGTGGTGAACAACAAATGCTCGCGATTGCAAGAGGAATGATGGGATTACCTAAATTATTAATGGTTGATGAACCATTTTTAGGATTATCACCAATGGTAATGAAAGATTTAATTCAGATTTTTAAGAATATTGTTAAAGAGGGAATTTCAATTCTTTTTGTAGAACAAAATGTAAGACTTGCATTAAGCATGGCTGATCGAGGTTATGTTCTTGAAAGTGGAAGATTAGTTATTGATGGAAAATCTGAAGACCTGATTGATAATGAAAAAGTAACAAAAATTTTTTTAGGAAATTAATTATAAAGCTGCTAAATCGTTGTTTAACTTGTCAGTGATTAACATTTTTCCTGGACTATGAGTGATACAAAAATCAGGTTTAGAAATCTCTAAAACAGATTGAGGTGTTACACCACATGCCCAGAATACTGGAAGTTCATTATTCTTTATAGCTCTTGGTGGGTCGCCATATTCTGGTTTCATTATATCTTTAATACCTATTTCATCTGGATCACCTATATGAATTGGTGCACCATGCACAGCAGGAAACCTGGAGCTAATTTGAATTGATCTAATTGTATCTTTGGCATTTAATGGTCTCATAGATACAACAAGTTTTCCAGAAAATTGTCCTGCAGGTTCACAATCTATAGAAGTTCTATACATTGGTACAATTGTGTTATTTTCTATATGTTGAATTGGAATTCCAGCCTCAATTAAAGGTAGCTCAAAGGACATAGAGCAGCCTAAAACAAATGTTGTTAGGTCCTCATTCCAATATTTTTTAATATCATGGGGCTCATCAACCAATTTTCCTTTTTCCCAAACTCTATACTGTGGGACATCTGTTCTAATGTCTATATCACCTAAATCTTTTAATGTTGGGTCCCCTTTAGTTCCAAACCCAATAAGTGGACAGGGTTTTGGGTTTTTTTGGCAAAAGGCTGCAAAATCTATTGAATATTTACTTGGTAAAATACAAAGATTTCCTTGTACGTACTTGTTTGCAGATCCAGCTGTTTGTTCCGTATATTTATTTTCTCTAATAATTTTTCTTGCTTCAACTGGATCTTGGATATCAAGCATTTAGTTTAATATTTAGATTTTTTAGTACCCTCAATGATATCTTTTAATTGTTTATATTCTTTACAATCACAGCTTTCTAAAATTTTTAATCTTTCTTTAGCTAAATCTAATCTATTAGTAGCAACATACAATTCACCTAAATATTCATTTATTCCAATGTGATCTGGTTTTATGTCTAATCCAAGTAAATAGTACTTTTCACCATTTTCATAGTCACCAAGTTTTCTCGTAGTAAAACCTAAGTAATTTAAAGTATCTGGTTTGTTTGGTTTTTCTTTGTTGGATTTTAAAAGTAACTTTTGTGCTTTCGCGTATCTTTTTTTTGCTTTTTCAAGTTTACCTTTTTCTTCATATTTCTTTGCAAATTTTATTGCCTCAACTGCTTTGTCATAATTTGACTTAACTTTAGAGGAAGAAGAAGAATCAGATCCTGCAGAAAAAGAGTTTGTTGTAAATAATGTTATAAACATAATTACTAATAATCTTTTAATCATTTAAAAATTTCTCCATTTTATTTAAAGGTTTTAATTTTAGTCCATTTTCTATCAAGTTTTCTCTTATTGATTTTGCTGTAGATAATGAACTCTCGTTATCTCCATGTATGCACACGGAATCAATTTCACAAGGTATTTGCTTTCCACTGTGACAATTAAGTGACTGATTTTTTACCATGCTTAAAACGTGTTTTTTAGCCATTTCTGGATCAGTAATAAGAGCATGAGGTTTTTTTCTAGAGACTAAATTACCGTTATCCTCGTAATTTCTGTCAGCAAAAATTTCACATGCTATGCGCATATTAAGTTTTTTCGCTGCTTCTTCCATTTTTGAACCAGTGGGAACTAAATAAATCAGATCTTTACTCAAATCATTAATAGCTTTTGCCAAAGTTGTTGCTAAATCTATATCTTCACAAGCCATGTTATTTAAAGCCCCGTGAGGTTTTATGTGAGTAACATTTTCCCCATGATCTTGAGCAATTTTTTGGAGGATTTCATATTGGTCAATTATTAATTGTCTTATATCATTTGGTGGAAGGTTTATTCTTTGTCTTCCAAAATTTTCAGGATCATTAAAAGATGGATGTGCTCCAATACTAACACCATTTTTTTTTGAAATTTGAACAATTTGATTCATCGACTCATTATCGCCCGCATGGTAACCGCATGCTACATTTGCAGAATTTACTATTTCTAGTAAATCTGGGTCATACTTATTTGAATGGTGTTTTGATTTTTCACCTAAATCACAATTTATATTAATTTCCATAGTCAATAATGTTGAGTATAACATGTCATGATAAAAAATATATCAAATCTTGGTGATGCAGCTCTGTATTGTGATTTTGGAAATGAGGTAAATAAATCAACTAATTCACAAGTAATAAAATATTTTAAAGCTATTAAAGAAAAAAAAATTGAGGGGATTAATAATCTTACTCCATCGTACAATAAATTAATAGTTTCGTTTGATCTTAAGAAAGTTAATTTTAAAGAAATTAAAAAATATATTGAAAATCTTGATGTTCAAGATTCACAAAATATAAACTCAAAAAAAATCGAAATACCAGTTTGTTGTCACGAAAGTTTTTCATTAGACATAAAACGATTAGAGCAAAAACTAAACCTAGGCATAGAAACAATCTTAAATAATTTTTTTAATAAAGAATATTTTTGTTACATGACAGGCTTTATTGCTGGCATGCCTTTTCTTGGAGATTTAGACGAAAATATGAGAGCACAACGTTTGGAAACGCCAAGAGTAAAAGTACCCAAAGGCTCAGTTGGTTTAACAGAGCAGTTTGCAAATATTTATACTTTTGAAAGTCCAGGTGGGTGGAATATTTTAGGGAACACTCCAATTAATGTATTCGATAGCTTAAAAGAAGATAAACCAAATCTAATCAACGCTGGAGATACAGTTACCTTTAGAGAAATTTCTTTAGATCAATACAAAGATTATAATGAGTAAAAACTATTTTGAAGTAATTAGGCCTGGAGTAAACACAACTTATCAAGATAAAGGAAGGGGTCATCTTTATCATATAGGTATCCCGTTTAGTGGAGCAATGGACAATAGAAATTTTCTTATTTCTAATAAATTAGTAAATAATGATTTAAACTCTGCAGTAATAGAGTTTGCTTATCAAGGTCCCCATATAAAATACTCGGGAGAAAAAATCAAGATTGCTGTTACTGGTGATGTAGTTTTTTCAATAAAAAAAAAAGATATGGAAATAAATTGTAATTGTTACCGAAGTTATGAAATTGAAAATAATGATGAAATAAACATTATTTCCACAAATAAATCAGTTTATGGATATTTAGCTATAGGTGGTGAGCTAGATATAAATTATCAATGGAACAGCTGCTCTATAAATACAAAAGCTAACATAGGAGCTAATTATGGAAAAAAATTTGATAAGGGTATGAGAATAGATTTGAAAAAAATAAATTTAAGTCATGATGTAAAAAAAATTAATTACATTAATACAAAAATAGAAAATATAAGAGTAATCAAAGGAACTAATTTTGATTATTTCTCTGAAGAGGGAAAAAAGCTATTTTATGAAAGTGAATTTACCGTATCAAAACTTTCGGACAGAATGGGTATGAGGCTAGAAGGATCAAAAATTGAAAATATTGTTAATACAAATATTAAGTCTGAGGGTTTAATCAAAGGTGTTATTCAGGTTCCTGCTGATGGTAACCCAATTATCATGCTTTCAGATCATGGAACTGTTGGTGGGTATCCTAAAATAGGTGTTGTTGCCAGTGTCGATTATGATCGATTAGTGCAAATGTCACCAGGATCAAAAATTAAATTTAAAGAAATAAATTTATCTGATGCTGAAACATTATTTAAGTTATATGAAATGGAAACTCAAAATTTACTTTCACAAATTTAATGAATTTTATATCAAAAATACCAGGACCCTTTTTAGTTTTTTTTGGAGCATGTGCTCTAAGTTTTGGTGGGTTAATTGTAAAATCTTTTGATGGATCCACACTTTGGCAAATTTTATTTTGGAGGTCACTTTTTTTCATTAGTGTAATTACAATTTTTTTAATATTCACTTATAAAAAAAAAATTTTCAGTGCTATTTATGAATCTGGAATACCAGGATTTATAGGAGGAATAATTTTATCTATTGGATTTGCTAGCTACGTCTTTGCTATGTATGAAACAACAGTAGCAAATGCAAATTTTATAATACAAACCCAAGCTTTGTTTTTAGCAATCTTTGGTTATTTATTTTTAAAAGAAAAAATTTCTAAACTTACACTTACTTGCATTATTACTGCAGTAATCGGTATCATTTTAATGTTAGGAAGTTCAATTACACCAGGTCAAATGACTGGAAACTTAGTTGCTTTTATTATGCCAATATCATTTGCGATACTAATTTTAATTGTAAGAAAATATCCTAAAGTTGACATGATACCTTTACAACTCGTTGCTGGAATCTTTGCAACACTAATAGGGCTGTTCATGTCACCAACTATTGTCGTTTCAGTAAATGATATTTTTTTAGGTTTTATTGCAGGATTTTTTCAAGTTGGACTTGGCTTTATTCTTATAACAATTGGAGCAAGATCAACTCCCTCAGCATTTGTTGGAATAATTATGCTAACAGAGGCAGTTTTAGGGCCTTTTTGGGCGTGGATGTTTGCAAATGAGAACCCGCCATTACCAGTTTTATTAGGGGGTGCTGTAGTTATAACCGCTGTAGTTACACAGTTTTTATCTCCATTTATTGTTAAAAAGTTAGCTAAATAAATTACACATTATTATTATAAATGTGCTATAGTTTTTGATACGGGAGAGACTACTTTTGTAGCGCCGAAGGAGCAACCACCCCGGAAACTCTCAGGCAAAAGGACCGTACATATTAACTCTGGAAAGAGAATTATTCTCGCCGACGGAGCAAATCTCTCAGGCACCAAGACAGAGGGGGCATTGAAGAGTTAATATGGAAATAAAAAAAACATCACTGAATAAACTTCATCAAAGTAACAATGCTAAGTTTGTTGAATTCGCAGGCTATGAAATGCCTATACAGTATAGCAAAGGCATCATTGAAGAACATAAATTCACAAGATCACATTCTGGAATATTTGATGTTTCTCATATGGGACAGTTATTTATATATGGCGATGAAAACTTGACAGAGGAATTAGAAAAGATTTTTCCTTTAGATTTAAAAAATCTAAAACAAAACAGCTCCAAGTATAGTTTTTTAATGAATGAAGATGCTGGAATTTACGACGATCTAATTATTACTAAAATTGAAGAAGGATATTTAGTTATTCTTAATGCTGCATGCAAAGATAAAGATTATCAGATTTTATCTAATTTACTTGGTACGAAATTTAAAATGAATTTAGATAACAATAGATCATTGATAGCAGTGCAGGGACCGAAGTCTGTTGAAATTTTAAATTCAATTATAAACGGGGTCGATCAACTAAACTTTATGTCGGGAAATTGGTTTGATTCTTATAATCAAAAATTATTTGTCACTAGATCAGGTTATACAGGGGAAGATGGATTTGAAATATCAATTTCTAACGAAAATGCTGAAAAATTTGTACAAAATTTAATAGAAAAAGGAGCACAACTTATAGGACTTGGGGCAAGAGATACCTTGAGATTAGAGGCTGGATTATGTTTATATGGTCACGAACTAGATATTAACAAAACACCGGTTGAGGCAAATCTTAAATGGGCAATCTCAAAAAATAGATTATCAAATGGAGATTTTATTGGATCAAAAAATATTATGAAACAAATTCAAGAAGGAGCAAGCCAAATAAGAGTAGGGATTAAGCCTGAGGGAAGATTAATTGCTAGAGAAAAAACTAAAATATTTGATGATACAGAAAAACAAATTGGTGAGATAACCAGTGGAACTTTTGGACCAAGTGTAAATGGACCAATAGCAATGGGTTACGTTGATAAAGAGTTTTCAAAAGTTGATACTAAAATTTTTCTTGAGGTTAGAGGAAAAAAACATCAAGCAAATGTTTGTCCATTACCATTTTATAAAAAAAATTATGTGAAAGGAGTAAATTAATGAGCGAGGTAAAGTTTTCAAAAGAACACGAGTGGATTACTTTGGAAGGTGATGTAGCAACGATTGGAATTACAAAACATGCAACAGAAATGCTTGGAGACATAGTTTTTGCAGAACTTCCTGAAAAAGGTTCAAATGTTGAAAAAGATGGTACTGCAGGAGTGGTAGAGTCTACAAAAGCTGCTAGTGATGTTTATACTCCAGTTAGTGGTGAAGTAGTAGATACTAACCAAGCTATAGTAGATGATCCCTCTAAAATTAATGAGGATCCAGAGGGCTCAGCTTGGTTTTTTAAACTTAAAATGAAAGATCAATCCGAAATGGATGGTCTTATGAACAAAGAAGAATACGATAAATTTGCAAAGGAGAGTGCTAGCTAATGTTACATAATTCTCAAAAAGACTTTTTAAAAAGACACATTGGACCTTCTGATGAAGATCAAAATAAAATGCTTAAGGAGCTTAATTACAAATCATTAGATGATTTAATTAAAAGTACAGTTCCAGAAAAAATCCAATTAAAAGATGAATTAAATATTGGTGAGTCAAATTCAGAGTATGAAGCCTTAAGAAAACTAAAAGCAATTTCAAAAAAAAATCAAATTTATTCTAACTTTATAGGTATGGGTTACTACGGTACTTATACGCCTTATGTAATTTTAAGAAATATTTTGGAAAATCCAGGTTGGTACACTTCTTATACACCTTATCAGCCTGAGGTAGCTCAAGGAAGATTAGAAATGCTACTTAATTTCCAACAAATGATTGTTGATTTTACGGGTATGGATATAGCAAATGCATCTTTATTAGATGAGGGTACAGCAGCCGCAGAAGCAATGGGATTAAGTCTTAGATTAAACAAAAAAGATAGTAATTTAGTTTTTGTCTCAGAAAATTGTCATCCTCAAACTATAGATGTAGTTCAAACAAGAGCAGAACCAATGGGATTAAAAGTTCTTGTTGGTGATGAAGATAAAGTATTAGATAAATTAAAAGATGATTTAGTTTGTGGTATATTGCAATATCCAGGAACATTAGGGGACATAAAAGATCCAAGTGAAGCAATTAGTAAAATTCATAAAAAAAATGGTAAAGCAATATTAGCCTGTGATTTATTGGCACTTGCTAAGTTAAAAACACCAAGAGAACTTGGAGCAGATATCGCTGTAGGAAGCTCTCAAAGATTTGGAATTCCAATGGGTTATGGCGGACCTCATGCAGCCTTCTTTGCAACTAAAGACGAATACAAAAGATCTATGCCAGGAAGAATCGTCGGTGTCTCTGTTGATAGACACGGAAACAAAGCATACAGATTATCATTACAAACTAGGGAACAACATATAAGAAGAGATAAGGCCACAAGTAATATTTGTACTGCTCAAGCCTTATTGGCAATTGTGTCAGCAGCATACGCTATTTATCATGGTCCAGAGGGTATTCGAACTATTTCTGAGAGAGTTTCTCAATTAGCTAAAAACTTTGCAGATAAATTAAAACAATCAGGATATGAAATTTATTCAGATTATTTCTTTGATACGGTTACAATTGTTACAAAAGACAAGACTAATCAAATTTATAAAAATGCTTTAGATCAAAAAGTAAATATAAGAAAAGTAAACTCTGAAATGTTAGCAGTTTCTTTTGATGAAAAGAAAAATGTTTACAGAGTAAATCAATTATTAAAAATTTTTAACGCAGCAGAATCAATTAAAAAAGAGGATCCAACAGTAAGTTTACCTAATTTACCAAAAAGTTTATTAAGAACATCAAAATATTTAGAACATCCTGTTTTTAATTCGTATCATTCAGAAACTGAGATGCTTAGATATCTTAAAAAATTAGAAGATAAAGATATAGCTCTTAACAGAACTATGATTGCACTCGGTTCATGTACAATGAAATTAAATGCTACTGCTGAAATGATACCTATTTCATGGAGAGAATTAGCAGAGCCCCATCCATTTGTGCCTATCGAGCAGATGGAAGGATATAGAGACTTATTCACCGATCTTAAAAATTGGTTAAGATCAATTACTGGTTTTTCTGGTGTTTCACTTCAACCAAATGCAGGCGCTCAAGGGGAATATGCAGGATTAATGGTTATTAGAAAGTATCATTTAGACCGTGGTGAGGAAAATAGAAATATATGTTTAATACCAAGCTCGGCACATGGAACCAATCCTGCTAGTGCACAAATGGTTGGAATGAAAGTAGTGGTTGTTGATTGTGATAAAGAAGGAAATGTCGACTTTGAGGATTTAAAGAAAAAAGCAGAAATGCACTCTGAAAATCTTGGAGCATTAATGGTCACTTATCCGTCTACTCATGGAGTATTTGAGGAAAAAATTACAGATATATGTGAGTTAATTCATAAACATGGTGGTCAAGTTTATATGGATGGTGCAAATTTAAATGCACTTGTTGGTATAGCAAGACCTGGAAATTTTGGTCCAGATGTTTGTCACATAAATTTACACAAAACATTCTGTATTCCACATGGTGGTGGAGGACCAGGAATGGGGCCAATTGCATGTAAAAGACATTTACAAGTTTATTTGCCCAATCATCCAGTTGTTAAGGACTGTGGACCTGCCACAGGAATAGGAGCAGTTTCAGCAGCACCTTGGGGAAGCTCAAGTATTTTATCAATTTCCTGGATGTATATTAAAATGATGGGTTCTGAAGGTTTAAAATTAGCTACTCAAATTGCAATACTAAATGCAAATTATATAGCTCATAGGCTTAAAGATCATTACCCAATTCTTTATAAAGGTTCAAACGGTAATGTAGCTCATGAATGTATCATTGATATTCGATCTATTAAAACTGAAACAGGGATTACCGAAGAAGACATAGCTAAAAGATTGATCGATTATGGTTTTCATGCACCAACAATGTCATGGCCAGTAGCAGGTACAATGATGATTGAACCAACTGAAAGTGAAAGCTTGTCCGAACTGGATAGATTTTGTGATACTTTGATAAGTATTAAATCAGAAATAGACATGATCAAATCAGGAAAATTTGATAAAGTAGATAACCCAATTAAAAATGCACCTCATACCGATATTGAATTAGCCTCAGATGAATGGAGTCATAAATATTCGAGAGAGCAAGCTGCATATCCAGCAAAATTCTTAAAAGCAAATAAATTTTGGCCTCCAGTTGCAAGAGTAGATAACGTTTATGGAGATAAAAATATTTTTTGTACTTGTCCAAGTATGGATGAGTTTAAAGAAGATGCAGCATAATAGTTAATGAAAATTGCTGTTGTTGGCTCAGGTATTTCCGGATTAAGTGCTGCTTATTATTTATCTAAAAAACATCATGTAGATCTTTTCGAGCGAGAAGATCATTTTGGTGGGCACTCTCATACAATAGATTTGTTTTTTGGTGAAAAAAAAGTTTCAGTAGATATTGGTTTTATTGTTTTTAATTTTCAAACTTATCCGAATTTAATAAATTTTTTTAAGGAAAATGATATTCAAATTGAAAAAAGTAATATGTCTTTTTCAGTTTCAGTAGATAATACAAAATTTGAATATTGTGGAAATGGGTTGAGTGGAATTTTCTCTAATAAATCAAATCTATTTAACATTGAGTTCTTAAAAATGTTTTTTGATATAATTAAATTTTATAAAAAAAGTGATCAAGTAAATGTATCAAATGAAAAAATTACTTTAGGTGAATATTTAAAAATTAATAAATTATCAAAAACATTTGTTGATTATCATATAATACCAATGGTATCTGCAATATGGTCTATGCCTCCCTATGAAGCAAGCAAGATGCCAATTAGTTTCTTTCTTAGATTTTTCCAAAATCATGGTTTGTTTAAATTAAAAAATAGACCGCAGTGGTACACAGTTACTAATAGAAGCAGAACTTATGTTAGTAAAATACTTTCTCAAATAAGTGGTGAACACTACAAAAATTATAAAGTTACAAGAGTTAAAAGAAAATCATCAGGATTAGACCTATACTATGGTGGTGAAAACGAATTTTTTGACTATAATAAAGTAGTTTTGGCGACACATGCTGATGAAGCTTTAAAGTTAATTGAAAATCCAACTGAGGATGAAAAAAATATTCTTTCGAATTTTAGCTACAAAGAAAATATAGCTTACATACATACAGATCAGCGGGCCATGCCAAAAAATGAAAAAGCTTGGTCTTCTTGGAATTCATCAATAGATAACAAGAATTTAGAGAAAAATTCAATTACCTACTGGTTAAATTTATTACAAAATTTAAAATTTAATGAAAATATTTTCTTAACACTAAATCCTTACTTTAATATTGATGAAAAAAAAATATTGAGAAAAGTAAAATTTACACATCCATATTACGATCAAAAAGCACTAGATGCTCAATCAGAGCTTATTAAAATACAAAATCAAAAAGATTTACTTTTTTGTGGCAGTTATTTTGGTTACGGATTTCATGAAGATGGAATAAAATCATCTATTGAAATGCTGAAAAACCTTAATGATTAGTTCTTGTATATATAATGGAAATGTAATCCATAAGAGATTCAAACCAAAAGAACATTTTTTTAAATATAAGGTATTTTCACTTTTTATTGATCTATCAGAGTTAAATGAGCTTAATGATAAATTAAAATTTTTTTCTTTTAATAAATTTAATCTTATTAGTTTTTATGAGAAAGATCATGGTGATCGTGATGGTTCATCTCTTTTTAATTGGGTAAAAAAAAATCTAATTAGTAACGAAATCAGGACAGATGATATAAAAGTTAAACTTTTATGCTATCCAAGAATATTTGGTTATGTTTTCAATCCACTAAGTATTTTTTTTGTATATGATAAAAATGACAATTTAATTTGTATTTTATACGAGGTTAAAAATACATTTGGTGAGCAACACACATATGTATTTAAAGTAGAGGGACAAAATAAATTAATTCAAAACAATTGCTCAAAGAAATTTCATGTTTCGCCATTTATTGATATGGATTGTAATTATTTTTTTAGGATATTAAATCCAGAGCAGAAATTATCAGTTGTAATAGATCAATACGATCAAGAAGGAAAAATTCTTTTTGCATCACAAGATGGTGAAAGATCTGATTTGACAAGTAAAAACTTAATGAATTCTTATCTAAAACACCCCTTAATGACATTTAAAATAATCTCTGCGATACATTTTGAAGCGTTTAAATTGTGGATTAAAGGAATTAAGTTTATTAAGAAAAAATTTAAAATTAAAAATAACTTAACAGTAGAGAATTAATGTTCTTAAATAATGCAGCAGATAAATTAGTTTTTAAATTTTTAAACAAAGTAAGCCACGGTTACCTTGAGTTAACAACATATGACGGAAAAGTTTTAAAGTTTGGAAATTCAAATGAAAAATTGCATGCAAATATTTTAATCAAAAAACCAGATTTTAATTATAATTTAATTAGAGGTGGTAGTATTGGCTTTGCTGAGAGCTACATGAGAGGTGAATTTAAAACTGATAATTTATCAAATTTAATTGAATTAACTGCAAGGAATATAGACGTAATACATAAATTTTCAGGACTTCTCGATTTTCCAATAATTAATTTTGTTAAAAATAAAATAATAAAAAATACAAAAAGTAGAAGCAAAGAAAATATTGCTAAACATTATGATCTAGGGAATGATTTTTTTTCTCTTTGGTTAGATGACACACTCACTTACTCTAGTGCTATTTTTGACGATAAATCGAAAAATCTTTCTGATGCCCAAAATAACAAGTATCAAAAATTAATTGATCTTATTAAACCAAATAATGGTGACAAAGTTTTAGAAATAGGATGTGGTTGGGGAGGTTTTGCTGAGTACCTAGGTAAAAAATACGATGTTAAACTAGATTGTATTACAATATCAAAAAAACAATTTGAATATGCAAAAGAAAGAATTTTTAATTGTGGTTTAAACGAAAAAGTAAATATTGAAATAAAGGATTACAGAGATCTTAAAGGCAAATATAATTCAATTGCGTCTATAGAGATGATAGAGGCTGTTGGTCAAAATTACCTAGAGGGTTATTTTAAAACCATTAAAACTAACTTATCTGATGGTGGTAAAGCAGCTATTCAAGCAATTACCATCGATGATAGGTTGTTTGATAGATATAAAAACAAACAAGATTTTATTCAAAAATATATTTTTCCAGGTGGTTTTTTACCAAATAAAAATAGTATTAATCGTTATGTTTCTGACAACGGTTTAACCATTAATTCATATATCTCTTATGCTGACCATTATGCGAATACATTAGCTATATGGAGAAATGAGTTTTTAAAAAAATGGGATTTAATAAAAAATCAAGGTTTTGACTTAACATTTAAAAGAATGTGGGAATTTTACCTTTCTTACTGTGAAGCAGGATTTAAGTCAAAAAATATTGATCTGATTCAATTTTCAATGCAAAACAAATAAAAATAATGGAGGTATTTATGCGACATATAAAAATAATTAAGTCAATTTCATTGATAATTTCATTATTCTTAATTACAAGTTGCTCAAATAATAGTGCTATGAAACCAGAGGACTTTAAAAATAAAGAACCAAGATTAATTATTGAGGAATATTTGAGTGGTAATGTTAAGGCTTGGGGTGTTTTGCAAAATAGATCTGGAAAAGTTACTAGACAATTTTCTGCAGACCTCAATGGAACATGGGATGGGCAAACATTAGTTCTCAAAGAAAAATTTAATTGGGATGATGGTGAAGTTCAAAATAGAGAGTGGACAATTAATAAAATTGATGAAAATAATTATGAAGGTACTGCAGGAGATGTTGTTGGAAAGGCAAAAGGTTACTCGTATGGACCAGCTTTCAAATTTGAATATATTTTATTAGTGCCAGTTAAAGGTAAAGAAATGAAAATTACTTTTGATGATTGGATTTTCAAACAAGATGATAGAGTTGCGATTAATAGAGCGACAATGACCAAATTTGGTTTCAAAGTAGCAGAGTTAACTGTTGTATTTGTAAAAGATTAGTTATTTTTTTTGATATTTTGTAAGCTTTCCAATTAAACCGAAATATATCTTGCTTGGTAAAAAACTTAGGAGCTTAAGAGTAATAGTGAGTGATTTTGGAAAGTGTATTTCGAATATGTTTTTATTGACTAAACCTTCATAAATTTGATCTGCAGCGTATTCAGGAGTTTTAAGAAATGGCATTTTAAAGTCATTTTTATCTGTCATTGGTGTTTTAATAAATCCAGGAGAAACTAAGCAAACACGAACATTGTACCTTTTAAAGTCAAAGTACAAACTTTCAGCTAAGTTATTTAATGCTGATTTAGATGGTCCATAACCAGTCGAATTAGGCAATCCTCTGTATCCTGCAATTGATGAAACTATTGTTATGATTCCATTTTTTTTATCTCTGAAATATTGCTCTACTGCTTTAATACTATTAACGGTTCCAAAAAAATTAACTTTAAATACATTTTCCATTTGTTCTACATCTATATCTTTTTCTTTTTTTGGATCCCATGTTCCTGTTGAAAAAAAACATATATCAATATTTTGATATTTATTTTTAATCTCATTAAATACCTCTTTGCATTTTTCTTTATCTGTTACATCTAAAGAAAAACTTGAAATATTTTCATAAGATTTAGAAAGCTCATTTAATAATTCAGTTCTTCTTGCAGACACAGCAACATTCCATCCTTTACTAGCAAATTTAATTGCTAAAGCTTTACCAATTCCAGTACTACCACCAGTAATCCAAATAGTTTTTTTAGTCATTTTTTGTTATGTATATAATTAACATGTTTAAAAATAAGTTTTTAACATTTATATTTTTTCTTACCATTACATTCTCTGCTTCACTAATTGGTGGTTTTGCAACTATGGCATTCAAAGAACCATGGTACTCATTACTAAATAAACCGACATTTAATCCACCAGATTGGGTTTTTGGTCCAGTTTGGACCTTTCTTTATATAATGATGACTTTATCAATCTGGTTTTATTGGCATACCAAAAATAGAGATATGAATACTGTCTACATTTATTTTATTCATTTAGTTTTTAATACAACTTGGAGTGTAATTTTTTTTGTTTTTCACAATATGGTATTAGCGCTTTTAGTATTAATCATACTGATAGCATTGATAATAAATCTTATTTTTAGGTTCAAACGCGTCAAGATATTAAGTGCTTACTTAATGATTCCATATTTACTTTGGTGTAGCTTTGCATTAATCCTAAATATAAGCTTGATAGTGTTAAATTAAAATGGATGATGTTGTAGTAATCGGTGGTGGAATAATAGGTGCATCAACAGCCTATTTTTTATCTAAAGAAGGTAGAAGAGTAAAAGTTATTGAAAGGGATCCTACTTACAAAACGGCTTCTTTTCCATTATCACTTGGCGGTTTTAGGAGACAGTTTTATCAAAGAGAAAATATATTGTTAGGAAAATTTGCAAGAGAATTCATTTTTCAAATACCAGAGTTATTAAAAACTGAAAAAAATCCTAATCCAACAGCAAGTATGGTAACAAATGGTTATTTATTAATGTTTGGTCCTGAACATGCAGATGAACAATATAGAGCACTAGAAAACCATAAACTATGTGATGCGGAAACAAAAAATATTAAAGGCTCAGAATTATCAAATGTGTTTCCTTATGTTAACAGTGAAGGAATTGAGACAGCAACTTATACAGATAATCAAAGCGAGGGATGGATTGATCCATTCATGTTTCATAGTGCCCTAAAGAGTAAAGCAATAGAGCTTGGAGCCGAATTTATTAAAGGTGAAATAAAAAGTATTTCTGAAATAAATGCAAAAACAATTGTTTCTGCTGCTGGTTGCTGGACAAAAGAATTGTTAGAAGATATTCCAGTTGTTCCACAAAAACATACCGTTTTTAGAGTTAAATGCCCAACCTATATTAAGGAGATGCCATTAAGTGGAGACTTAACAACAGGAGTATATTGGAGACCAGAAGGAGGAGAATATTTAGCAGGTTCGCCTATTTCTGTATTCGATGCAGAAGATTTAGAGCCAGCATGGAACGATTTTGAGGAATTGGTATGGCCTGCTCTTGCAAAGAGAATACCTGCTTTTCAAGAATTAAAGTTAACAGGTGGATGGGCAGGTTATTACGATTGTAATAGACTCGACAATAACGCGGTAGTTGGTAAACATCCAAAATATGAAAATGTTTATATGGCGTCTGGATTTACAGGTCGAGGATTAATGCAAGCACCAGGTATTGGTAGAGCATTAACCGAATTAATTACAACTGGATCATATCAAACAATTGATATCAGTGATTTTGCAGTTGAAAGAGTTTTAGATAAAAATGCAAGACCAGAACCTTATGTGCTATAGATAAATTATGAAATTACATATTGGTGGACAAGAAATAAAAGAAGGATGGAAAATATTAGATATACAAAAGAATGATGGAGTCGATTACGTTGGTAATATTTCTGATTTATCTCAATTTAAAGATGAATCTATTGAAGAAATTTATGCAAGCCACGTTGTAGAGCATGTTGATCAAAAAAATATTAAAAAAACACTAAAGGGTATTTATAGAGTTTTGCAAAATGGTGGAAAATTCTATGTTTCGGTCCCTGACTTAGATATTTTGTGCAGAATTTTTATAGAAAAAACCGCACCACCAAAAGTAAAATTTCACGTTATGAGAATGATGTTTGGTGGTCAAATAGATGAATTTGACTATCATTATTTTGGTTGGAACTTTGAATTTTTAAACTCATATTTATTAGAAGCAGGTTTTAAAAAAAATGAGAGAGTAAAAACTTTTGATATTTTTAATGATACAAGTAGTTTAGCACCTTATGGACCTTTAATTAGTTTAAATGTAATTGCTCATAAGTAATAATTGTCTAATTAAATAATTTCATTAACATGGCATTGATATATAAAATTTTTTCAGAAATATTAAAAACTAAAATAGATAATTAATAATTGTTTAGAATTTTTAATTTTATAAGTTGCTAGGTTCCACAAAAAGTTTGATATGTTTCATTGCTCTTTGGAGCAGACATTACATATTCCTTATTTTCTTTATGATTGTGATAAGGATTATTTAAAATCATTAATAACTTTTTCATTTTATCTATATTACCTTTTTCAGCCGCAGCTAAAGCCTCTTCAACTTTATGATTTCTTGGAATTACAATTGGATTATTTTTTCTCATTAATTTAATTTGTTTTTCTTTACTTAAGTTATTTAATTTAGATCTTTTTTTCCATTTATTTTTCCAATCATTAAAGTCATCATTCTTAAAAAATTCGTCAGAATTGATGCCCATTAAATTACAAAAAGTATTTGTATAGTCCGCTTTATTTTTTTTCATCCAATCAAGTAAGTCATCAATTAATTTTTTATCATTTTTATCCTCACCAAATAGACCAAGTTTATTTTTCATCATTTTCAACCATTTATCCTCATAAATGTTTTGGAAATTATCTATTAAATCTGATGCTAATTTAATTGAGTAATCCTCGTTTTTATCAATTATTGGGATAAGACACTCTGCAAATCTTGCCAAATTCCATTTTGTTATCGGAGGTTGATTTGAAAAAGAGTATCTGCCAAATTTATCGATTGAACTAAATACAGTTTTTGGATCATAATGATCCATAAAAGCACAAGGACCATAATCAATAGTTTCACCAGATACTGACATATTATCTGTATTCATCACTCCATGAATAAATCCAACTCTCATCCAGTTTATTACTAGACTACATTGTTTATCTATTAAAATTTTTAATAAATCGTAAGCTTTAAACTTAGATGAACTTAATTCAGGATAATGTCTGTTAATTGTATAGTCTACTAATATATTCAAATTTTCAATATTTTGTGTTGATGCAATAAATTGAAATGTTCCTACTCTTATGTGACTAGATGCAATTCTAGTTAATATAGCACCATCAAGGAGATTTTCTCTCACAACCTTTTCTCCAGTTTTAACTACAGCAAGACTTCTTGTTGTTGGTATATTTAATGAATGTATAGCCTCACTAATTATATATTCACGCAACATTGGTCCTAAAGCTGCACGTCCATCACCTCCCCTGGAAAAAGAGGTTCTTCCAGATCCTTTAAATTGGATATCATATCGATTTTTTTTATTATCTAAATGTTCCCCTAACAAAACTGCTCTACCATCCCCTAGCATGGTAAAGTGACCAAACTGATGACCTGCATAAGCTTGTGCTAAAGTTTTGGTTTCTTTTGGTAAATCGTTTCCAGAAAAAATATTTGATAATTCTTTATTGTTTAACTTTGAAAAATCTAAATTTAGTTCTTCAGCAAGTTTATCATTAAATATTATTATTTCTGGGTTATGAACTGGCGTAGGTTTTATTAACTCTCTAAATGGCTTAGAAAGTTTTAAATAAGTATTATCAAATTTCCAGTTAACTTTATTCATAAAAAAAGCGATTTATATGAATATAAACCGCTTTTTTTAAAAATTAATTTATTTTTTCTTATATTTTGCAGCTTCTTCAGAGCCACTAGTAGCAGATCCTTTACTGTAAGAGTGGGCACCCATACCTGCTAATTGTCCATTTTGAACAATCAAATATTGATTTCTTATTTCTCTACCCTCAAAGAAGCACTCAAGAATTTCTCTTACTCCATCAGCATATCTCGCTTGAGCTGACAAAGAAGTTCCAGATGTATGAGGCGTCATACCATGATGGGGCATACTTCTCCATATATGATCATTTGGTGCTGGTTGTGGAAACCATACATCTCCAGCATATCCACTTAATTGACCACTTTCTAATGCTTTTGCAATTGCTTCACGATTACAAATTTTACCTCTAGCAGTATTGACTATATAAGCACCTTTTTTCATTTTACTTATCATTGCATCATCAAACAAGTTTTCTGTTTCAGGATGAAGAGGACAGTTGATAGTTACAACATCACAAACTTTTACCATTGACTCAACGGAATCATGAAAGGTAAGATTTAATTCCTTTTCAACACTTTCAGGCAGTCTATGTCTATCGAAATAGTGCAAATGTACATCAAATGGCTTCATTTTTCTTAAAGCATCCAAACCTATTCTTCCGGCAGCAACAGTTCCAATATGCATACCTTCTACGTCATAAGATCTTTGAACTGCATCTGCGATATTCCAGCCACCTTCGTTCACAATTCTATGTTGAGTATGATAATCTCTAACCATCGACACAATCATCATAACAATATGTTCGGCAACAGATCTTGAATTACAAAAAGTTACTTCAACAACATCTATTTTATTGTCCATTGCTGCTTGTAAATCTACATGGTCTGATCCTATACCAGCAGTTATTGCCATTTTAAGATTTTTTGCTTTAGCAATTCTTTCCTTAGTTAAATAATAAGGGAAAAAAGGTTGTGAGATTACAATATCTGCATCGACAATGTGTTTATCTGCTTCACAGCCATCACCATCTTTACTATTTGTAACAATTAACTCATGTCCATTGCTTTCTAAAAACTTTCTTAAACCCAGCTCTCCAGACACGCATCCCAATAATTCTCCAGGTGTAAAATCTCTTCCTTTTGGAGACGGAAGTGTCATTCCATCAGGATATTTATCTAGTTTCGGAAGATCCGAAAGTGGGTAAGTTTCAGGCATACCACCTTTAGGATCGTCGTATAATACACATAGTATTTTCATTAATACTCCTATAATTGACTATTTTAATAAAATCTTGAATATCTAACACACTAATAGAGTAGCTAGCAAATGAATAATTTAAATTGGATATTTTTTTTTCAAGATCAGACGATTTAAAACAATAGCAAAAATTATTATAATTATTGAACCTGATATTACGGGACTTAACAAGTAATCGATTGAAACACTACCTATAATAACAATTATTGGGTTTCCACCCGCAGGAGGGTGGGTAACATTCAACAGTATCATTAAACCAACACCAAAACCAACAGCAAGAGGAATCAAAAGAAATAGTGGCAACGGTATTAAGTATAAAAAAAACATTCCAACTAAAGCAGTTAAAAGATGACCAAAAAAAACATTTTTAGGTTGAGCGAAAGGACTTTCTGGGTAACCAAAAAGCAGTACCATAGAAGACCCAAAAGATGCTATTATAAAAATTCCAAGCTCAGTTTTATAAGTTAATGCTGTTAAAACCCCAATAGTAAATATTGAGAATATTCCAGCAAAAAATGATTGTTTTAAATTTCCCATTTATAATTTGACTACTATTTTTTTTAGTGCATTGAAAGGTAAAAGAATACATTCTTTCTTAGAAAAGTTTTTTTTACACAGTAATTTTTCTAAAAATTTCCATTTTTCATCTAAATAATCCTCTTTTTGATCAAAATAATTTTTTGCATAATCACACAACTCATTAATTTTAGATGTTGTCCAATTAATTAATTTCTTAGATAACAAACTTGATGTTGCCTGGCAGTAAACACATGAATTACCCTGATATCCAAAATCAACTATTTTTTGATTTTTGATTATCAATTTAATATGAATTTCATCACCGCAAAGGGGATTTTTAAACGACGATTGATTTGTATAATTTTCTATATTTTTAAAATTTTTTGTATCTGAAGCTATTTTAATTATTTCTAAATCCATAAAAGTTTTTTATGTTAAATATAGTATATATATTTATATAAAATGAAATCTTATAACGACGCACTAAAAATTTTAAAAAAATCAAGTATCAAAATTACTGATCAATATATAAAAAGTACTGATAGTTTAAATAGAATTTGTTCTGAAAATATTTATTCAAAACATAATTATCCATCTGCTGATAATTCATCAGTTGATGGTTTTGCAATTAATGCAAGAGATACCAGTGGTATTTCAAAAAAAAAATTTAAAAGATTCAAAATTATAGGTTCTATTTCTGCTGGATCGAAACCTTTTAAAAAATTTCTAAAAAGAAATCAAGCTGTAGAAATAATGACCGGAGGTATTTTGCCTAAAGGCACTAATAGTATAATACCAGTTGAAAAATCTTTTTTAATAAAAGACAAAATAAATAGGTATATGTTAATTAAACAAAAGTTTAAAAAATTTGAGAATGTAAGATTTAAAGGTTCAGACTTCAAAAAAAAAGATTTATTGATTAAAAAAAATACATTAATCAATTCTAATCATATCATGGCTTTTAAAACATTAGGTGTAGGCAATATAAAAGTAAAAAAGAAAATAAATATAACATTTTTCTCGTCAGGTAATGAGATATCAGAGGATAATAATATACCTAGTTGGAAAATTAGAAATTCAAACCATCATTATATTAAGAGTCTGAAAAATAATTTTTTATTTAACTTCAAAAACTTAGGTATATTAAAAGATAAAGATGAAAAAAAATTTTATAATAAACTAAATAAAATTTTAAAATCAAATACAAATATAATTTTAACTTCTGGGGGTGTTTCAAAAGGAAAATTTGATTTTATTCCATTGATCATTCAAAAATTTAAATTATCATATTTTTTCAAAGATGTAGCTTTGAGACCAGGAAAACCAATTTTATTTGCAAAAATTAAGAATAAAGAAAAAGTAATATTTGGTCTACCTGGTAACCCAATGTCATCAGCTGCTTGTTTCAGATTCTTTGTAATACCTTATATAATTAATGTATTAGGTAAAATAAGAGAGAAACCAATTCGTGGTGTTTTAATAAACAGTTTTATTAAAAAAAAGAAATTTACGCGTTTTGCCAAAAGTAAATTAAGCACAACTAAAAATGGAAAAATATTGGTTGAGATATTAAAAGGGCAAGAATCTTTTAGAGTTAAATCTTTTATAAAGTCAAATATTTGGGCTTTATTACCAGCTGGTAAATCTCAATTTAAAAAAGGAGATACAGTTGATTGTTTTTCTCAAAATCATTTTAATCAAACATTTATTTAGAAAAGAATTTTTGTTGTAGAAAAATCTTTTTACAATTAGATTTCTGATATGTTAGAGCTTAGAAATCCTAGAATTGCTATTCCGGTTGTTCTTTTTGCAGGACTATTATGGTCTTTTGGTCCACTAGTTGTTAGATATATGGATAATCCACAATTATCACCTTGGCAATATATTTTTGGTAGAGGCTTAACAATTTTTATTTTATTGAATCTTTACCTATTTTTTGAAGAAGGAAAAAATTTCTATAAAAATTATTATAAAATAGGTTTATCTGGAGTAATTGGTGGGTCTGGTTTAGGGATTGCTATGATTACATTTATTTATTCAATTACTAATACGAGTGCGGCAGTTACTTTGCTTTGTTTAGCTGCAATGCCATTCTTTACCGCATTATTGGCTTTTTTATTCTTAAGAGAAAAAATTTCTCTTAATGTCTGGGTATCAATAATAATTGCGACAGTTGGTATAATTATAATGGCTCTTGATAATACAGGTGAAAAATCATTAATAGGTTTTGTGTTTGGTTTAACCTCTTCAATTGGTTTTTCAATTTTTTCTGTAACTTTAAGATGGAGAAATGAAACACCTAAATTTACAACAGTAGCTTTTGCAGGTTTCTTCTGTGTTGTGTTTGCCACTATTATGATTTTAACAAATAAATTAGTATTCTTTTCATCTAGTTATAATGGTGCTTTATTTTCTTTGCATGGAACTTTAGTTTGTTTCGGTTTGATTTTATATTCAATTGGATCTAAGGCAATACCAGCAGCAGAATTGACTTTACTGTCTTTAACTGAAGTTGTGGGTGGGATTTTTTGGGTATGGTTGCCAATACTTGGTATAAATGAGGTACCAACCACTAATACTATCATTGGTGGTTTTTTTCTTTTTGTATCTATATTTTATTACAGTTTAATTATGAGATGGAATAAAAGATATATAGCGTTAAATTAATTATGAGTGATAATAAAATAATTGTAAATAGCTGGAATGAATGGGACCCATTAAAACATGTTATTGTGGGTCGAGCAGATGGCACATGTATACCTGCCCCTGAACCAGCATTAGATGCAAAAGTTCCAGAGGATAGTGATATGCGAGGTCAGTTTGGACCAAGAACAAAAGATACAGTAGATAAGGCAAATCAACTTTTAGATGATTTTTCAAATATGCTTCAGAAAAGAGGAATTAAAGTTGATCGACCCACACCAATAGATTTTAATCAAAAAACATCCACACCTGATTGGGAAGCAGAAACAATGTTTGGCTGTATGCCTCCAAGAGATGTTTTATTAACGGTAGGTAATGAAATTTTAGAGGCAACAATGAGCTATCGATGTCGTTGGTTCGAATATTTATGCTATCGACCTCTTTTAAAAGAATATTACATTAAAGACCATAATATGAGGCATGAGTCTGCTCCTAAACCGAGACTAACTGATTTAGATTATAGAAAAGACTATCTTTCAGATAAAATAGGTGTTCAAAAAAGATTAGAATGGACAGAAAAAAAATATTTTGTGACTACTGAGGAGGAACCATTATTTGATGCGGCTGATGTATTAAGATTTGGTAAAGATTTAGTTGTTCAGCATGGTTTTACAACAAACTTGAAAGGAATTGATTGGTTAAAACGACACTATAAATCTCATAGAGTTCATGCAGTTAATTTTCCTGGTGATCCTTACCCAATTCACATTGATGCAACTTTTACACCAATAAAAGAAGGTTTAATTATTAATAATCCTCAGAGAAGACTACCAAAAGAACAAAGAAAATTATTTGAAGATAATGGTTGGGAAATAGTAGACAGTGCTCAACCTGCTCATAACGAGCCTCCACCACTATGTTATTCATCGACTTGGTTATCAATGAACGTTTTAGTATTAGATCCAAAAACTGTATGTGTTGAAAAAAGTGAAATATATCAAGCTGAGCAATTAGATAGATTAGGTATGGAAGTTTTACTGGTAGAGCTTAGAGATGCTTATGCATTTGGAGGTGGACTTCATTGTTGTACAGCAGATGTGTATCGAGAAGGTGATTTAAAAGATTATTTTCCAAAACAATAGTTTGATTAGTTATACAATTAATTTGGATTTTTTTTTAAAAACTCAATATATTTCAGTACCTCTTCATAATGTTCATCTGGAATATCCTTGTAACTTGCTTTAAATTTATTTTTTACGCATATAGCAATATGGGCATAGGGGTTCCTTCCTTTTGGATGATTTGAATGATCGGGTAGTTGTCCTACCAAATAATCGCCAGCTTCCTGAATAATTTCCCAGAGTTTACTTGCGTTTTCTTTGTTCATAATAAATTAGAATTTTAAAGTTATAATCTTTTTTAAATTAAAAAATTACTATTGAGAACTAATTAATTTAATATATTAATCATACCAATCTTAACAGTACACATGAAAATCTCTGATTATATTTGGCAGTATTTATATAAGGTAAGTGGGTCCAAACATGTTTTTCTACTGTCAGGTGGAGGAATGATGCATTTACTTGATTCCGTAGGAAAAAGTAAATTTAAAACAATTTCGATGCACCATGAACAAGCAGCCTCCATAGCTGCAAACGCATACGGTAGAACTATTAATTCATTAGGAATATGTCTTGTAACATCAGGACCAGGAGCCACCAATGCGTTAACAGGAGTTACAGCGGCATTTATGGATAGTGTACCAATGGTAGTTGTTTCAGGGCAGGTTTCTACATTGTTCTCAAAAAAGAAAATGAATATAAGGCAATTAGGTTTCCAAGAATTTGATATTATAAGTTCAGTTAAATCAACAACAAAATATGCCGTCCATTTAGATAATAAAGATAAAGTTCAATATGAATTAGAAAAAGCTTGTTTTTTAGCAAAAAGTGGTAGGCCGGGACCTGTTTGGATAGATATTCCTCTTGATATTCAAAATTCAAAAATTGAGATAAAAAAAAATAAGAGCTTTTTTTATAAAAATTCACAAATTATTAATTCAAATCCTAATCCAAAAGACAATTCATTAAATTTAGTAATAAAGAACTTAAAAAATTCAAAAAGACCATTGATTTTATTTGGACATGGTGTTTTTTTATCAAATGCTAAAAAGGATGCTAGAAAACTTCTGGATACTTTAAATTTACCATGTCAAACTACATGGAATTCAATTGATTTAATTCCAGAAAAAAATAAATATTATTTTGGAAGGGCAAATTCCTATGGGCCAAGGTACCCTAACTTTATTATACAAAATGCTGACTATATACTTTCAATAGGAGCAAGATTGGGCGTTCAGCATACAGGTTATAATGTTAAAGCTTTTGCAAGAAACGCAATTCTTCATATGGTTGATCTTGATGTAAATGAATCCAAAAAGCCTAAATTAAAAATTGACAAATTTATCAAAAGTGATGCTAAAAAATTTATTGAAAAATTAACTAAGAAATTAAAAAAACAAAAATATAAAAAAAATTTTTCTGAATGGTTAGAATATTGCAATAATATTAAAAGAGAATATCCAGTAATACCTAACTTTGAAGAAATTAAAAATAAAAAATTTGTAGATCCTTACTTTTTTGTTGACAAATTAAGCGATAAATTGAGAGATGATGAATTAGTCCCATTAGGTGCATCTGGTACTTGTTTTACGGTTTCAGGGCAAACTTTTAAATCAAAAAAAAATCAAAGAGTTTTTACAGCAAAAGGTATGGCATCGATGGGATTTGGTTTACCTAGTTCTATAGGCTCTTCATTATCTAAGAATAATAAAAGATCTATAACAATTATAGGTGATGGTGGTTTCCAATTAAATGTTCAAGAATTACAAACGATTGTTACAAATAAAATTAAAGTTAAAATTTTTATTTTTCAAAATAAAGGTTATCATGCAATCAGGGTCACACAGGATACATATTTTAGAAAAAATTATGTTGGATCTTCAGCAGTAAGTGGTGTCGAAATACCTAGTATTAAAAAAGTAGTCAAAGCTTATGGTTTAAAATATAGCTTAATATCAAATAATAAAGAGCTAGACTTTAAATTAAGAAAAATACTAAATAATGATTTTGCCGAGGTAATAGAGGTTAAGATTGATCCAAAAAAACATTTATACCCTAAATTAACTTCTCAAATTGGATCAAATGGTAAAATGACAACTTCACCTCTTGAGGATTTATTTCCTTTTATTGATAGAGACGTTCTGAAAAAAATTATGATCTCTGAAAATAAATAGTTTAGTAGCTTTAAGATTAATTAAAAAATTTTACTCTAAAAATTGCATATAAAGCTGCAAACATATGGTACCATTTAATTTTTTTTTCGTAAAAATTTTCTCTAGGAGTGTAATCTACAGCTATTTCATCAATATTATATTTTTCTTTACATACTCTACTAATAAATCCAAAATCAAAACCCTCATGGTAAAAGTCAACTTTTATATTTTTTAACTTTTCAACTTTATAAAATTTTGAACCTATTATATCTGTAAATTTTTTTTTATATAATATATTAATTAAAAATGTAGTAACATAAGTAGCTAAAAAAGCAGGATTAGATTTAAGGTTTTTAATAATATTTTTTTTATTTTTGAGTCTTGATCCTAAAACGATGTCTAGGTTATTAGTATCTGCAACATTCATCATTTCAATACTTTTTGTAAAATCATATTCTAGATCAGAATTATGAATATAAATATATTTCCCTTTAGCTAAATTTAATCCTTCAATAACAGTTGAGCCATATCCCAAGTTTTTTGTTCTTAAAATAGTTTTTATATTTTTAAATTCTTTAATAATCTCCTGACTTCCGTCACTAGATCCATTATCAATAATTATTATTTCTTTTTCAGGAAAATCAAGATTGATAATATCATTAATTGCTTTTCTAACTGTCTTTACTTCATTAAATACTGTTATCAGAAAAGTAATTTTTATCATTCTATTTATTTATATAGCAGTTAATTATTTAATAACCATGAATTATATAATGGATTATTTTTTTTTATTGGTAAACTAACAACAGTATTATTTCTTGAGGAATTATAAACAGCAGTCACAAATTCTAAAGATTTTCTGGCATCTATTAAAGTAACTTCGTCACTATCTAATCCATCTAATTTATTTGCTATCTCATTAAACATTCCTGCGTACCATGATTTAGAGTGTTTTACTTCAGACAAAATATTATTAATATTATGTTGAGTATATGGAGCTCTTGCCAAAAAAGTCCAATTATCATCAGCTGGATTATAAGGTTTTTCAGGTGAAGCACCTGACTCAGCTGTTAATCCTTCAAAGCAAAATCTAAGTCTACTAGTATCGTTTGCAGCACCTAATGTGATAGAACTTGTTACCAAGGTCCCATTTTCCATTTCAATCGAAAGCGCAGCACAATCCTCAACCTCAATATCATTTACTCTAGTTGTTAACTTTGCGAAAATATTTGAAACAGGACCTAAAATCATACTAACTAAATCATGAATATGAATAGAGTGACTTAAAATAGCTCCACCTTGCTCACCTTCCCATGTGCCCCTCCATGGTTTCGAGTAATAATCTTTACTTCTGTTCCAATGTGTTTCTAAAGAAGCAACGAGAGGTTTACCTGCAAGCCCTGATTTAATTAATGCTTTTAATTTAGAAAAACCCAATCCATATCGATATTGAAAGACTGGGAAAATAATCTTACCTGTTTTTTTACTTATTCTTTCTAATTCATCTATTTCTTTAAGACTTGAGACTAAAGGTTTTTCACAAATCACATGTTTACCAGCTTCCAGAGCTTTTTTACAAGCAGAAAAATGTAAATGAGGTGGAAGACAAATATCAATTATATCAATTTCTTTTACTTTTAATACATCATCAAAATTAAGAGAAACCTCCGTCTCAGTATTTGAGTGCAATATTTTATCAATAGAATCTCTAGTCAAACCACATATAGTATGAACATTAAATCTATCTGATACTTTCTTAAAATCTTCAAAGTGTTTTGCTCCTATGTTAGTTCCAATTATAGCAACTTGATATTTTTTCATTTTTTTTCAGCTTGCTCTTGAGCTTTAATAGCAAGTTCCATCGAAAGAAAAGTTAGTTCCTGTGGACAAGCAGACTCTGTCCTGTTTAAAACATCATTAATTAAATTATTAAAGTAGGGCAGCTTAACATTAGAACAATCAATATGTTTAACTTCTTCATTATTTGCTAAAAATAAATGATTTCCTTTTTCTGATTTTGCTAAATCTGTATATTTTCTAATTTCAATAAAACCTTTGTCTCCTAGTATTAATAACCTTCCATCTCCCCAGGTTGGAAGGGCATCTGGAGTAAACCAATCTAGGCGAACATAACCATACCCACCATTTCCAGTCAGATTTACTTCACCAAAATCTTGGAAACCAGGCATTTCCTTTTTTGTCGTATTTTCCACCAATGAATGATTGATACTAACTTGGTTTGAATTGGTAAAAACTAAAAATTGATGAATTTGGTGTGAACCAATATCAGTGATAATTCCTCCATAACTTTGACGATTGTAAAACCAATCAGGTCTTTCATAGTTTCCTTGTCTATGCGGACCTATACCAATAGTTTGTTTTACTTTCCCTATTTTGCCTTGATTTACTAATTCTTCTGCTTTTGTGACTGCAGCGACATGAAATCTTTCAGAAAAATTTATAGACCAAATTTTACCAGTTTCTTTAACAGTTTGTTTTAAATTTTTTAATTGACTTAAGGTAGTACAGCCTGGTTTATCCACCATAACATCTTTCCCAGCTATTAAAGAATCAATTGAATGACCGGCTCTATCTACAGGGATTGAGGATATTAATATCATATCTATTGATGGATCAATTAATATATCCTTCTTATCTTCTTTTCTTTTAATATTTGGATATTTTTTATTAAATTCTTTAAGAGTTATAGGATTACCCTCTGTCCAAAAACAATTACAAGTACACCCTTCTTTTAACATTTCGTCCAGCATGTCAAATATATGTCCATGATCTATGCCAATAACTCCAAGATTTATTTTTTTTTTCATTTAATAATTAAATTCTTTTACCCAAGGCTTGAGTATTGGTAAAACATGCTTAATTTTATTTTCATATTTCTTCCATCTATTTGTAGATTCTGAGTATAGAGGTTTATATACCTGGTCATAACTTGGGGTATTAATTAAATTTCTTGATTGTGCTGTTTCATAAAATTTTAAAATATTTTCAGACCAAGGAATATCTAAAAATTTTAAAAGAGGCTCCATTGTTTCTTTAAAATTAGTCACCACATCTTCGTATTTAATTAAATGATAATTAATTGAGAATGAATTGATGTACTGTTTCCAAAGAGTCATAACTAAATTGTACATCTTTGCGGTATCATCAATATTTAAAAAATTGGCCATTGAATCATTCAGTCTAAAGTTCTGCATGAAACAACTCAAAACAGAGTCTGAAGGATGTCTTAATGCAACAATAAATTTCGCGTCTGGGAATACTCTTATAATTTCACCTACATGAACAATGTTTAGAGGCATTTTGTCTATAACTAATCTTGAATTTTTATTTTTATCTTTATTATCTTCCAAGTTTTTAAAGTATTCATTTTTTAAATTAATAATTTGTTCATCATTAATTTTATCTAAATTATTTAAATCTCCGTTTATAATTTTTTGTAAATGATTCAGCATATCTGTGGTAATTGGTTTTTCCTCCAAAACATCTATTTCAGGATGACTTCTTAAAATAGTATCTAACAATGTCGTTCCTGATCTTGGAAAACCAATTAAAAAAACAGGAGCTTTTTTGTCATTTAAATTAGAAAAGGTATAGTTTCGTTTATTTTTAAAATGTTGAATTCTATTAATAATATTTTTTAAAGCTTTATCTTTATCTATATTTTTCTCTTTCATGTCTAAAGAAATTTTATTTGAATTTAGAAAAAACTTAAAAGCTAGATCCGTATTTCCAATTTTGTCGTAATTTTTTGCCAATAGCAGACATCTTAATTTTTCTTGCTGGATCTCATTTTTGTGAAATTTTATATTATTCAGGATATCAATGGACTTTTTATAATCTTCAATTTTATAAAAATATTGCCCCAAGAAAAGTTTGAGAACCATATTTTCTGGAAAGTATAAATAAGCTTTATCAATTAATTCTTTAAGTTTCTGATTTTGGTTTGTTCTCTCATATAGAACTATTAGATTGTTATATGCTGGAAAATACTTTGAATTTATTTCTATAGCTTTTTTAAAACATTCTTCACTTTTTTTTTTATCACCAATAACTTTTAATAAATTACCATAATTGATTAAAGCAACTAGATTTGTTGGATTTTGATTTATTACTTTAATAAATAAATTTTGTGCTTTATCCAGCTTAAATGTATCTTTATATAAAATTGCAAGATTAATTTTTGCATCTATATTATTTTTATCTAATTCTAAAACTTTTAAAAAAACTTCCTCTGCTTTAATAAATTTTTTGGAATAATGATAAATTAATCCAAGATTATTATATGCAGGTATAAAGTTTGGATTTAACTCTATTGCTTTATTAAAGCTGTTAATACTTTTTTTTATTTGATCAGTTTCTTTATAAATTAAACCAAGATTATTGAATACATCCGAGTTTCCTGGATCTATTTTAAGCGATTTATTAAATTGCCTTTCAGCTTCTAAAAATTTTTTTTGTTGTGCAAAAATTATACCCAAAAAAAGATTTGCCTTTAAATTTTTGCCATCTAATTTAAGTACTTCTTCATAACAATTTGATGCTTTGATAAGTTTATTTTGTTGATGATATTTAATTCCATTTTCTAAGATTAAATTTAATTCAGAATTATCCATAATTAATAAATTCCTTTTTTTTTTGAATTCCTGTAAAAAATTTCTTGCAAGTAATCATTTTCTTTTTTTCGAAGTAAAATACTTTCTTCATTCATTAAAGAATTAGTTCTATTTATAATTTCATGATAATGATATTTATCCTCTCCTCTTGCAATTTGAACACTATTTTTACCTAAGGTTTGTTTTACGTTTGTCCCTATATAACTTTGGATAACAAATCCTATTCTTCTATCATTGCTCTTATTTATGCCTGATCCATGTACTACTCTTGGGTGATGCAAAGACATTTGACCAGCTTTTAATTCTACAGATTTAACTTCATTTTCAGGCACATTTTCTACTGTTTGACCTCGAGTAAGTAAATTTCCCTCATTAAATTTCTCATTGTGATCTTTAATATTTAAATGTGATTTAGGCCACATTTTCATACAGCCATTATTTTCATTTGAGTCTGTCAATGCTACCCATGCTGTAACCCAATTGTGAGGTTCTAATCCTATGTACTTTGCATCTTGGTGATAACTTACAAAACCTTGTTCTTTAGGATTTTTAATAAATAAAGTAGTGCTACAAACTAAGATATTTTTTCCTATAATACTTTCTACAGCATCTAAAATTTTTGAATTATGAACAATCGAATCAAGTTTTGGTGAAATTAAATGAACATTATATCTTCCTGATTTATCTATTTCATTAGGCAATTTTTTTTCAATTAACTCTATTTCATTTCTTGCCTCTAATGCCTCATTTCTAGATAAAACTTCAATAGGAGAAACGTAACCATGATTCTCATATTGTTTAAGTTGATTTGATGATAAATAAGCCATATTATTTTAAAAGATTATATGAGCTCTACTATTTCTTCAATAATTTATGGCTGAGGTGTTTAAATTAGGAATTGCCGCGAACAATAATCAACCAATCATGGAAGTAAATTCGATTGAGGTTTTGGCAAATAAAGGAATATTGGGTGATCGACATTTCCATGATTTTAATGATCCTTATAATCAACTATCATTAATAGAGTCTGAGAATATTGATGAATACAATATTAGATTTGGGTTTAATATCCCTTATATCGATTTTAGACGAAATGTTGTTACAAAAGGTATTAAATTAAATGATTTAATTGGAAAAAAATTAAAAGTAGGAAATGTTGAATTAGAGGGGATTGAATTATGTCGTCCATGTCGACATTTGACTGAAGTGCTTCAGCAAAAAAATATTCTAAAAGAATTTATGAGAAAAGGTGGACTTAGGTGTCAAATTCTCTCTTCGTCTAAAATTAATATCGGTGATAAAATTGAAATAATTAATACTTAAGTTTTTTCAGTTTCATTCACTGTATTTTCATCAAGAGTTGCAGGTGTATCTGGATCTAGCTCTAATCCAGCGGGGGTAATTGTTGCTGGAATAGGTGTAAAAGTTGAGTCAGGATTTTCAACAGTTTCTCTAACTTTCATTCTATACAAACCAAATCCCCCAATTATTGCATGAGCAATAATCAAAAAAATAAATAAACCATTTAAACCAAACCATTCCATAAATATAGAACATAAAATAGGACCACTAATTGCTCCAATACCAAAGATAAATTGCAAACCACCTCCGGCTGCAACAAATTTTGATTTTGGAACAAAATCATTTGTATGTGCGAGGTTTAATGAAAATAAAGGAAGACATAAACTTGAATAAAGTCCTACAGAAATAAAAAATATAATTTTTTTTAAACTAAATCCATGTAAGTAATAAATATTTTGAATAGGATCATTGGAAGCTAAAATTGAAATAAATGCTAAAATTGAACTACCAAAAGTTGTTATTACGATTACTTTTCTTCTATCAAAAGTATCTGAAAAATACCCAATTGGTCCCTGACCGATTACACCTGCTATTGTTGAAATGAATAAAAGTATAGATGTTTCAAATAATGTAAATTTTGCAAGTGTTGCATAAACAGATATTAAAGAAAAGAAAGCTGCGTGAATAATACCAGTGAAGAATGAACTCAGTGAACCTAAAGGTGAAATTTTAAATAATTCACTAATACTAATTGTCTCTATCTTTTTGAATTTAGGAGCTGGTCTTTTTGTTAATAAAATAGGAACAAGCGCAATAGAAAGTAATACTGAAACTAATATAAATGGTTCATAGTCTTCTGGTTTATTTATATTAAGCAATAGCATTCCAAGAGCTAATCCAAAATAGATAACCATCATATAAGTAGATAGTAATTGTCCTCTATTTTTATTTGTAGCCCTGTCATTTAACCAACTTTCAGTGACAACATAACAACTGACTAAACTTATACCTGTAATAAATCTACTTATTGTCCACATAAATGGATTAACATAAACTACTGCTACTAATGCACTTAAAGATGCAAGCGACGCAAATGCAGCAAACACTCTTATATGTCCAACTTTTGATACAAAATTTGGAGTAGTTCTTGAACCAACGAAATAACCAATAAAGTATCCTGACATAAATACACCTGTTGTAAAAACACTAAAATCCTCCAGAACAGCTCTTATGCCCATTAATTGCATTTGCAATCCATGAGCAATCATCATTACACCTATTCCGATAAATAGAGCCCAAGATCGTTTTACTTCTTTTTGCATTTATAATTTAAAATTTTAATAATTGTTGGCTAGGTAGTTTTGGTTTGTGTTTTTTTTATGGCTAGTAAAGAATGAATTGCTATCGTAATAATGATAACCACACCCCCATAAATTGTCTCGTTAGAAGGCTGTTCTTTTATGACCATCCAAACCCATAAAGGTCCAAGAATTGTTTCTAGAAGGAAAAAAAGATTTACTTCGGCTGCTGTTATAAATCTAGGCGCTATAGTCACTAAAACAAATGGTATAGCTACACACATCACACACATTAAGGGTACATAGAAAAGATCATTATCCACTAAAGAGAAGTCCTTCACAAAGAAAAAAGCAAATATTGCAACACATAATTTTCCTATTACAGCAGACGGAACTAGATCAGTTGATTTTGCATATCTTGCTATGTTAGCATTACAGGCTAATCCAAAAGAGGTGATCAAACCAAACATATCTCCATAAAAATTACCAAGACTTAAAGAGTCATAAAAAATATAAACACAAGAAATAAAGGTAATTATTATAGCAATCCAAGTGTTGTTATCTGGTTTTTCTTTTAAGAAAATAGCACCCAATATAGCTGAAAGCATTGGAGCAAGTGCTACCATTAACAATGTGTTTGCTACATTAGTATTTTGTATTGATATAATAAAAGTAATATTACAAATAGAGAAACTAATTACATAAAAAACACCAGGATAACCAATTTTAAACAAAGCTGTAAAAAATTTATTTTTATAAAAAAAAATAAGACCAATAAGAACAACAACAAATGGTATTGCGCCTCTGTAGAAAAGCATTCCCCAAGTTTCGATATTTGATAATCTAATAAGTAGAGAGTCAGGCGTTATAAACATAATTGCAACAAATGCCATTAAAGACCCTTTTTGTTGATTAGTTAAATTATTCACGCTCTGAGTTCTTTCCAAAAAGTTTTAGCTAGATTTCTTCCTGTTAGATCAAAGTATGTTTTAAGTCCAGTTGGAGATGTAACATTTATATCTCCGTTGAGTTTCTGATCGATAAAATCAATTCCCGCAAAAAAAATATTTTCTTTTTTTAAATCTTTTGCAATTAATTTTGATATTTTATTTTCCATATTTGTTAATTCAATACTAGTTGGTTTAGCTCCTTTACTCATGTTACTTAAAAATGAACCTTTTTTTGGAACCCTTGAGATTGCTCCGCATACTATTCCATTAATAATAAAAACCCTTTTATCGCCATTAATTATTTTAGGAAGAAATTTTTGACACATTACATGATCATGTTTGTTAATAAATTTATTTATTAATTTTCTATTAAAGCTTTTTAGTAAGTGAATATCGTTACCACTATAACTATGAATAGGTTTTAATATTATTTTTTTATGTTTCTTAATAAAACTTTTAATTTCACTTAAATCTTGAGTAAAAATCGTGCTAGGCATAAATCTTTGATATTTTGCCGAGTATAATTTTTCGGATATATTTCTTATAGAAGTTGGATTATTTACTATTTTAACTTTATTTTTAATTCTATCCAAAATGTAAGTAGTAGAAATATATTCAAGATTAAAAGGTGGATCCTGCCGAATTAAAATAATCTTACATTTTGTGAGATCTAGAGCTTGTCTTTTTAATATTTTGAAAAAATTTTTATTTTTATAGTTAAATTTAATAAAAAAACCTCTAGCTATAACTTTTGAATTTATAATCGAAAGATTTTTTGGATCATAATAGAAAATCTTATATTTCTTATTCTGTATTTCGTTTGCTAAAAAAATACTAGTATCAGTTATCGGGTTTAATTTTGAAGGATGGTTTCCTTGTATCGCAATAATTTTACTGGTCATATAATTCTTCTAAATTTTCATTATTTGAAAATTTATCAATCATATAATCTGCATTTGTTGACTTGTTAAAAACTACTTTTCTTAAATGATTTAAAAATAAAGTTTCGTTTTTCCCTTTTTTGCTTAAGATATCTCTATTATTAAGACCTTTTCGCGAAAGATCTAACAGCGTTGAACTCCAATAATGCAAATCTTTTCCCATAAGTTCTGTATTAAAACCTTTTTTTGGAGATTCTAGGTAGGCATTAATAATTTTATTTTTATCCCATTTTTTTATTAATTCATGTACTTCCTCTAAATTACCATAAAGCATTCCAATAAAAAAAGCAGGTCCAGAACAAAGACAATCCCACCCACAAGTATCCATAGACCTTAATTCTATATATTTTTTTAATCTATTCTCTGTAAATATAGTGCTCAAATGGATCGTTAAGTCATTTTCTGTCGGCAATCTATTTTCTATTTCATTGATTTTACCACTCATAAAATCACTAAATTTATATTTGGATCCAGATATATATTTGTCTTTATGTTGAATAAATAGAATTGGAAAGTCCATTACAAATTCAGCATATTTTTCAAAATTTAAATCCTCAAAGAATAATTTCGGAAGCCCACCTCTGGAAGTGCTTTGCCATACTTTTGATCTATAAGATAAATAATTACTATTTTTTTTTTCGACTATAGATGAGTTAGCAAATAGAGCAATTGTAATTGGAACTATTGAATTTGTTACTAAAAATTTTTTTTTGAAATCATCCTCAGATTTATAATCTATGTTCAATTGAGTTCCGCATGTCCTATACATCATATCCAAACTTAATTCACCACCCAAGGGCATACTTTTAGTCATTAATTCATATCTTTCCTTAGGATTATTTGGAATTTCTTCTAATTTGGAGAAAGGGTCAAAACCTGAGCTAACAATTTTAATATCTAGTTTTTTTGTTACTTGCTCAAGTTCGAAAAGATAATCTTGTGATTCAGCACATGCCTCGTGCATATGATTTAATTTATCTCCAGAAAGTTCAATTTGATTACCTGGCTCAAGGGTAATATTTTTTCCTCCCTTATTTAATCCGATAATATTTTTTTTTTCAAATATTGGCTTCCAACCAAACTCTTGAAGAGCTTGGAACATTTCTTTTATTTTTGAATAATCTACTCTCTTATTATTGTTTTTATTAAAAAGAAACTTTTCATGTTCAATTCCAATTCTAAAATTTTTTGTATCTTTGATACCTGACGACAAATATTCTATAATTTTATCTTTTGTATCGATCATGAGCTTTAAGTACTGATTTATATGTAAATTTAAAGATGATAATAAGGCTCTCTGGAAAATATTTTTTTAACTAATGGCCTAAAATCATCCAAAGTCATACTTTTATAATCAGGATCAAACGAGCACTGATCATATTTTTCACAAAAATCTATTGTGTCTTTATAATATTTATGGTTTTTAAACTGATCTCTTGCATTTTTATCACCACCTAAATGATCAGCACTGTAGAAAGTTTGAAAAAGACCATGATGAAGAATAATCCAATAAGTTCTCTCGGAAACATAAGGTCTTAATATGGATGCAGCGTATTGAGAATGATTCATTGGAGCAAGATCATCTCCAATATCATGCAATAAAGTTGCAACAACCATTTCATCACTTTCCTTATTTTTAAAAGCTCTTGTTGCAGCTTGTAAAGAGTGTTCTAATCTAGTGATTTTATAACCTTCTAAAGTTGAAGTTTGTTTAGATAAATAATTTAAAATTCTATCAGCTGTTTGTCTCTCAAAATTTTTCTCTAATTTTTCAAGAAGCTCATAATCTTCCTTAGTTCCATTTTTCATTTCAGTAAAATTTACTGTTTTCATAACTTAATTGTTTAATCCAGTACTTAATAAAGATAATTGAGTTATTTTATTATCTCCTAATTCATCCACTAATTCAACAGGATAATCACCAGTAAAATAATGATCTGTTAATTGCGGAAATGTTTCGTTTCTTTTTTCAAAACCAATAGCTTTATACAATCCATCTAAAGATAAAAATCTTAAGGATTTAGCTCCAATATATTTACAAATTTCATCATTTGTTTTATTTGCTGCTAACAATTCTTTTTTAGTAGGTGTGTCTACACCATAAAAATCTGGATATCTTATTTCAGGGCATGCAATTTTAACATGAACTTCTTTTGCACCAGCATCGTAAAGCATTTTAACTATTTTATAAGACGTTGTTCCCCGAACAAGAGAGTCATCAATTAGAATAATTTTTTTATTTTTAATTGTTGTTTGATTAGCATTTAATTTTAATTTTACACCCAAGCTCCTAATTTTTTGACTGGGTTCAATAAAAGTTCTTCCAACATAATGGTTTCGAATTAATCCATGTTCAAAATTCATTTTTATTTCTTGAGCAAATCCCATAGCAGCTGCATTCCCAGAATCTGGAACTGGAACTACTATATCGGCATCAGTATCATTTTCTTTTGCTAGTTCTCTACCGATGTTTTTTCTATGTTCGTATGCTGTTTTGCCTCCAATTAGACTATCTGGTCTTGAAAAATAAATATATTCAAATACACATGGTCTTTCTTTTTTAGCAGGGAAGGGCTTAATACTTTTCAGCTCGTTATTTTCAATTAAAACTATTTCGCCATTTTCAACTTCTCTTAAAAATTTTGCACCAATTATATCAAATGCACACGTCTCTGATGCTAAAACATAACTTTTGCCAAGCTTACCAATTACTAAAGGCCTAATTCCGCAGGGATCCCTTACCCCAATTAATGAGTTTTGAGTTAACATCACTAATGCATAGCCGCCTTGAATTTGAAAAATTGCATCAATTACTTTGTCAATTTTTTTAGGTCTTTTCGATTTAGCAATTAACTGAACAATCGTTTCAGTGTCTGAAGTAGTGTAAAATATAGCTCCATCTTCAACTAATTTATTTCTCAAAGCAATTGAATTAGTAAGATTTCCATTATGCGCAACACCAATACCTCCTGCATTGGTGTCAGCAAAAAAAGGCTGTATATTTCTTAATATATTGTTTCCAGTTGTGCTGTATCTGTTATGGCCAATCGCATAATTTCCCTTAAGATTGTTAAGTACTTTTTCTTTGTTGAAATTATCACCAACTAAACCAAATCTTTTTTCAGAATAATACTTTTTACCATCAAAAGTAACTATTCCACAGCCTTCTTGACCTCTATGTTGTAGGGCATGAAGCCCTAGCGCAGTTAGAGCTGAAGCATCCTTTGTATTGCTAATACCAAAAACTCCACACTCTTCCTTCAATCTTGGATTATAGTTCTGTAATTTTTTCTTTAGAATCTTGATATGTTTTTTCATTTGGAAATTCTTTTATCAGATAACTACTACCTTTTTCTAAATATGGAAAGACGTATGATTTATCAAAATTTATTGGCCATTTATCATAATTATAAACGATATGAACACCTGAAAAGATACATACAGAAATAATGTAAGCTCTTATAAAACCAAAAAAGAATCCAAATGTTGTATCTAAGCCACCGATTCCTGTATATCTAACTGCTTTACTGATTCCTTTATTAATTAATAAAACTAAAAAAATAACAACGACAAATATTATTATTCCTAAACTAACATCGAGCACATATTCGTTATCAATTATGTCTTTTACATATGGTTTAATTTTTGGAAATAGAATTAATGTAATTATGTATGCAAGCAACCATTTAGCCATTGAGAGAATACTTAAAATGAAGCCCTTTTTGTAACAATTTATCAAAGAAAGGATTGTTAAAATTAAATAAATTAAATCAATTATTGATGTTGCTTTATAAAAATCTTCTATGATTTCTAACATTAAGATGATTTGCCAAAAGGTTTAATAATTAAAATCAATGCAGGAAGTAGTGTTAATACCGATATCATAGCTAATAACATAGCTAGTCCTGTAAACACACCAAAATAAATTGTTGGGATAAACTTTGATAAAACTAAAATTGAAAATCCAAAAACTATAGTAATTGAAGTGTTGAGTATAGCAACACCGACAGTTGAATGACAAGTTTTTAACGTCTTATTATAATCCTTAATTTTGCTAAACTCTTCTTTAAATCGGTAAATATAGTGAATGCTGTTATCTACTGCAATTCCTATTGTAATTGCTGCAATAGTTATGGTCATCATATCTAAAGGTATTTTTAACAATCCAATTATTCCTAATATAAAAAAAGCAGCAATAAAATTTGGAACAACACCAATCAACGAAAGCTTAACATTTCTAAATAAGACTATGAACATTGAAAATATTCCAATCATAACCAATCCCAATGTTAAAATTTGAGATTTAAATAAACTTTGTAATAAATTATTAAATAATATTAATACACCTGCTAGTTTATAATCTTTTTCTTCTAAACCAAATTTATTTTTTAGATCAAAATTGATTTTGTTAATTAAATCATTTCTTCTTAAATCTTCTTTAGAGTCTATAATTCTTAAACTAATTCTAGCTTCATTATCTTTAATTGAAAGATAGGGATCAATGATTTCAGTTTTAATGCTCTCAGGAATTTTAGAGTAAAGCACTCCCATTTCTAAAGTGCCTAAAGGCTTGTTGTTGTTTAATTGAGTAGCTACTTCTATAATTGATGAAAAAGATAGAACTTTTCCAATTTCAGGTAAGCTATCTAAGTAATTATGAATAGATGTAATTAGATCAATTTTATCTTTGGTAAACCAATATTTTTCATCATTAGTATCTTCTTCATCACCCCAATCGTCAAATTCATCGTCTTCCCCAGATTTTTTTACTTTTTCTTTCTTCGGAAATTTTATAATAACCTCTAAAGGAGTGGTTCCACCTAGCTCCTCATCTATAAGTTTCATGCCTTTATAAATTTCAGTATTCTTATCAAAGTAATTTATAAAACTATTTTCAACTTCAAGCTTACTTATTCCAGTAATGCTGAATATTATAACTATTCCAGTTACTAAGAAGATAGAGTTTTTATAATTTATAGAAATTAAACTAAGTAAATTTGTAATTTTAGATTTTTGTTCTTTCTTCACTGAGATATTATTTGTGGGAGCAAAGTTTAAAAGGGTAGGTAGCAAAGTAAATGTAATGATAAATGATGTAATCAAACCAAAAGTCATCATCCAACCAAAATCAATAATAGGTTTTATTTCACTAAAAATTAAAGATAAGAATGCAAAAATTGTTGTTAGAACAGTATAAAGGATTGGCCAAAACATTTTTGAAGTGGTTAAGGAAATAATTTCAAAATTATTTTTTGATGGAAAATCTTTTTTAATCTGTAGAAACCTTGTACTCATATGAATATTCATTGCCATTGTTAAAATCAACATCAGTGCGATAAAATTTGATGAGATGACTGTAACTTTCCATCCTAGCAATCCAAGTAATCCCATCATTATTATTACAGAAAAAAGACAACTGCTTATAGGAACCACAATCCAAAGAAGATTTCTAAAAACAAACCATAAAGTAGCAATTATAAATAATAGAACTCCTAAACCAAAAACAATTATATCGCTTTTGATAAAAGTCATCATATCATCAGCAATCATTGGTATTCCTCCAAGATATATTTTTCCAACATCACCATAACTTTGTATAACTTGTCTAATTTCTAAAATATTCTGGTGGTTTTGTTTTTTGATTTGATCTTTAATTAGTTCAATTTCTTTTTTTGATTTATTTTCTATATCTTCTAATTCTTGAGACTGTTTTATATTAACAATAATACCACTGGTTTTACCATCTTCGCTAATTACAAAATTTCTAAAAACAGGACTATTTAAAATTTCTTTAAAACCTCGATCTCTATCAACATCTTCATCTTTTAATGTTTTGAAGCTTTCTAGTCTCTCTTGAAGAGGAGCTTCTGAATTATTTAAAAGTGGAATATCTAATAATGTAATCACACTATGGACCCAATTGAGACTCTGAATTTTATATTTTAAACTTAATAAATTATTAATTGATGAGTCAGTTGCCATTCCCTCATTTGGTGTATAAGTAAGAATTAAAAATTCTTTAGATCCATATCTTTTAGAGACTTCTTTCAAGTATGCTAAATCTGGATCACCTTCTATTAACAAGGTTTCTGATGAAGCATCTAGCCTAAAATTTTTTGAATAGTATCCAAAACTTAAAATAGCAATAATTAATAATACAAATATTGCTTTAGGATTTTTTAGGATAACGTTTTGATAAAAATGAGCTATCATTCAAGCTCTTTATATTGGAAATTAACTTAATTGAGTATCCTTAAATTTTGTAAATCTTTCTTCAAATTCAAGAGTTACATTACCAATAGGACCGTGTCTTTGTTTTCCAATTATAATTTGAGCTAAATGTGCAACTTCATTCATTTTTGCTTGCCACTCTGCATGTTCAACAGTTGCTTCTCTTGGTTCTTTTCTCTGTAAATAATATCCTTCTCTGTAAACAAACATTACAACATCAGCATCTTGTTCAATTGAACCGGACTCTCTTAAGTCTGCCAATTGAGGCTTATGATCATCTCTCTGTTCTACCTGTCGAGACAACTGCGAAAGAGCCACTACAGGGACAGAAAGCTCTTTGGCTATTGCTTTTAGTCCTTGGGTAATTTGCGATATTTCTTGAACCCTTCCATCCTTGTTAAATGTAGTTCCTCTCATTAATTGAATATAATCAACCACAATCATATTGAGACCAAAAAGTCTTTTAATACGTCTTGCTCGATTACTAAGAGCAGCAATACTTATTGCTGGAGTTTCATCAATATAAAGTGGTAGTTCAGAAATATTTTTTGAAGTTTCTAAAAACTTATCAAATTGATCGTCAGATATTCTTCCTCTTCTTATATCATTAGAACTAATTCTGGCTTGTTCAGAAATAATTCTTGTAGATAATTGTTCTGAAGACATTTCAAGTGAAAAAAAAGCAATAGAAGATTTCTTACCACTTTGTTGTAATTTTTGTGCAGCATTAAAAGCTATATTTGTTGCAAGTGATGTTTTACCCATTGATGGACGACCAGCAATAATAATTAAATCTGATTGATGTAAACCACCGAGCTTATCATCTAAATCTCTTAAACCAGTTGGAACACCAACGATTCCCTCCTCGTTCTTATAAGCAGCTGAAGCCATCTCAATTGTTTGTTTCATTGCTTCATCAAATTTTATTAAAGAAGAATTGAAAGAACCTTTTTCAGCTAAGTCGAATAATAATCTTTCAGAGCTTTCTATTATAGATTGTCCGTTTGTATCAAGATCATTTACTTTTGCGCTATCAATTGTTTGTTCAGAAATTTTTATTAATTCTCTTCTAACAAACATATCATAAATTATTTTTGAATATTCTATTGCTTGCCTAACCGACGTAGAAAACTTTGTAATTTTAACCAAATATTCTGGTACATTTAGATCATCTTTTTCATCTTCAAAATAATTTTTTAATGTAATTGGATTAGCCAACATTCCTTTGTAGATAAGACTTTCAACCGCATCGAATATTTTTTGATGCATTGGGTCAAAAAAGTTAGTACTAGAAATTATTGTATTTATTTCATCAAAAATATCATTACTAACAAGTATAGATCCTATTACAGCTTGTTCAGCCTCAACGTTGTTTGGTAATTCTTTAAATTGATCTTTAACTAAACTCAAATTATTATCCATAAGGATAATTTAGCTAAAAAATTGTCAAATCAAATTATAAATTTATACTGGGGAAAAAGATGTATAATTACTGAATTGTATCGGCTGAAGTAACATTGATAGTAATTTCAGCATCAACTTCCGAGTGTAAAGAAATTTTTACTCTAAATTTTCCTAAAGCTTTAATTTCATCAATTGGTTGTATCATTGATGGTTTTATATCAATTTTGTTTTCATCTTGAATAAGTTTTGAAATTTCAGTTGGTTTAACTGAACCATATAATTCATTGTTTTCAGTACTTAGTTTTTTAACAGAATATTCTTTACCATTAATTTGTTCTGCAATTTGAGAAGCATCTTTTTTCTTTTCGTTATCTTTTTTAGATAATTCCGCTTTTATTTTATCTACTTCTTTTATGTTTTCTTTTGAAGCATACAAAGCCTTTTTGTTAGCAATCAGAAAGTTTCTGGCAAAACCTCTTTTTACATCTATCACTTCACCAATAGATCCTATTCTTTTTATGTTTTCTAATAATATTACTTTCATTTTATATTAATGCTAGGTTTCTTGCTCTTTTGATAGAAAGAGCGAGTTCTCTTTGTTTTTTTTGACACACATTAGTAATTCTTGAGGGTAAAATTTTGCCGTTTTCAGAGACATATTTTTTTAAAAGTTTAATATTTTTATAATTTACCTCTGGGGCACCTTTAACAGATAATGGACATGTTTTTTTGAATTTATATTTATTTGGTTGGAAAATACTTAGTTTTGCAAAGTTACTTTGTCTACTTTTTTTGTTTCCACTTTGTCTTTTTGGCATTAGTTTTTTACACTTTCTTTTTTTTCACTTTCTTCTTTTTTTCCAAAATAGTTTTTTTCTAGGTCAAATTTTTTTACTCTAACAGTTAAATATCTTAGCAATTTTTTGTCAATAGCTTCATTTTTTTCCAATTCATCAATTACATTTCCTTTACCTTTTATTTTAAAGTGTATGTAACTTCCTTTTTTATTCTTTTTGATATGGTAAGATAAGTTTAGCAATCCCCAATTTTCAGTTTTCACAATTTCACCATCATTTTTTTCAACAATTTTAGAATATTTTTCTGTTATTTGCTTTAATTCACTTGGTGAAGTATCTTGCCTAGCAATAATAGTATGTTCGTATAAATTCATTTAAGTTCTTTAATAAAAATTGAGGATATACTATTATAAAAGTTCAATTACAATAGTTAAAAAGGCAAAATAATAGTTTTTTTTATATGTTTTCAGTAATTTTTCCTGGTCAAGGATCTCAGATAGTGGGAATGGGAAAAGAATTTTATGAGCAGTTTAATATAGTAAAAGAGCTATTCAAGCATGCAGATGATATATTAAATTTTTCTATCTCCAAGCTTATTTTAGAGGGGCCAAAGGAAGAATTAGATTTAACGGCTAACACGCAACCAGCAATATTTTTAATAAGTTACGCAATATTTAATGTAGCAAAAAATGAATTCAAATTAGATTTAAATAAAGCAAAATACTTTGCAGGACACTCTTTAGGTGAATATTCAGCTTTATCATGTGCAGGATATTTGGATTTTTCAGATACTTTAAAAATATTAAGAACCAGAGGGGATGCTATGCAAAATGCTGTGCCTAAAGGACAAGGAGGAATGGTTGCGATATTAGGCTCAACAGTTGATGTGATTGAAAATATTTTGAAACAACATAAAGAAAATTTAAAAGTACAAATTGCGAATGACAATTCTGAAGGTCAAATCGTTTTGAGCGGAAAAACAGAGGATTTAGAAAAATTGATTCAAATTTTAAAAAATAATTTAATAAAAAATATTAAACTTCCTGTAAGTGCACCCTTTCACTGCGATTTGATGAATAATGCAACAAAAATTATGACAAAAGCGTTAAATAAACTCCATTTTCGAAATGGACAAAACAAATTAATCTCAAATGTAACAGCAAATGAAATAAAAGATCCAGATGAGCTTAAAAAACTCTTGATTCAACAAATAGAGAGTAGAGTTAGATGGAGAGAAAGCGTAATTAATATGATAGAAAACGGTGTAAACCATTTTATAGAAATTGGACCTGGGAAAGTTTTATCAGGTCTGGTAAAAAGAATAAATAAAGATGTTAAAATTGATAGTATTAATAATCAAACCGATATTGAGAAGCTAAAAATATGATAGATTTAAAAGGTAAAAATATTATTGTTACTGGTGCTTCAGGTGGGATTGGAAATTCGATAATTGAAAAGTTAAATCAGTCTGGAGCAAATATTTTAGCTTCAGGAACAAGATTAGAAAAACTTGAAGAGCTAAAAACTAAATATGGAAATATTAAAATATTAAAGTTTGATATTTCTCTCAGTAATAAAATTGAGGAATTTGTTGAAAACGCAACCAAAGAACTTGGGGGTAGTTTAGACTGCATAGTTAACAATGCTGGCATAACGCAGGACAATTTAGCAATTAGGATGAGTTTGGTAGAATGGCAAAAAGTGATTGATGTTAACTTAACATCTACTTTTTTGATGAGTAAATTTGCAATTAAAAAAATGTTAAAAAAAAAATCTGGTAAAATTGTAAATATAACATCAGTTGTTGGTCATACAGGAAACCTGGGGCAAGCTAATTACACTGCATCTAAGGCAGGAATTATTGCAATGTCAAAAAGTTTGGCCTTAGAGTATGCTAAGAAAAACATAAATATAAATTGTATTTCACCAGGATTTATTAAAACAGCAATGACAGATAAATTAGATGATAAATTTAGGGAGGCTATAATATCAAAAATCCCCTCTGGACGTCTAGGAGAGCCAGATGACATTGCAAATGCAGTGCTATTTTTATGTTCAAGTCAATCAAGTTACATAAATGGTGAAACCTTGCATGTTAATGGAGGCATGTATATGGGTTGACAAAATAGGTTTTTAAACTAATAAGAATTCATAACGAAAAGGATGAATATGTCAGAAGACGTTTCAAGCAAGGTAAAAAAAATTGTAGCTGATCACTTAGGTATCGATGAGGCAAAAGTCACGGAAGAATCAAGTTTTATAGATGATTTAGGAGCTGATAGTTTAGATACTGTTGAATTAGTTATGGCTTTTGAAGAGGAATTTGGATCTGAAATTTCAGACAGTGAAGCAGAGAAAATTTTGACTGTAGGAGATGCGGTTAAATTTATCGAAGGTAAAGCTAACTAGAAATTTTAATGCCATCAGAAAAAGATGGAGTAATGATAATATTGTCTTCTCCTTCTGGAGCAGGTAAAACTACGCTAGTTAAAAAGTTATCAGAAAAAGATAATTTTGAAATTTCTATATCACATACTACAAGACAACCTAGACCTAATGAAAATCAAAATGAAGATTATTTTTTTGTTGATGAAAAAGAGTTTAAAAGATTAATTCAAAATGAGGAATTCCTTGAATATGCAAAAGTTTTTAATAATTTTTATGGTACAACAAGAACACCAGTTATAGATAAATTAAACAAAAGCAAAAATGTTCTTTTTGATATTGATTGGCAGGGTGCCGACCAAATAAAAAATAAAAAATTAGATTACAAACTTATTACATTCTTTATTCTACCTCCTAGCAAAGAGGTTCTCTTTGAAAGATTAACTAAAAGACATTTAAATGATAAATTGATCGCTGAAGAAAGAATGAATCAATTTGAAAGAGATGTCTTACATTGGATAAATTATGATTATGTTGTTATAAATAACGACTTAAGTGAATGTTATTCGAAAATAAACAATTTAATAGATGCCGTGTTAAATAATGGGTCTAAAGATTATGATTCTGACTATATTAGAAGGCATGTTGAAAAACTAACCTCTTAACTTTCCATATTCAAAAGCTAACTTGTAATAAGTCTCTAAACTAAGATTTTGTGGTCTTAAATTTAAATTAATTTTAAGCTTCTCCAAAACTTTTTGATCGCCATTGAAAAGTTGATTATAAGGTTTTTTTAACATTTTTCTTCTTTGATTAAAAAAAATTCTTGTAACTTTTTCTAAATCATTTGGATTATCGATTTTAATGTAGTTTTTTTTTGGATAGAAAAACAATAATGAACTATCTATTTTAGGTCTTGGAGAAAATGATTCGGGTTTAATATCACATATTTTTTTTATATTAAGTTTCCAGTTACAAATTATTGATAGTCTTCCATAATTTGAAGTATTAAATTTAGCTATTATTCTATCAGCAACTTCTTTTTGAAACATTAAAACTAAACATTCAAACCAAAAGTTATTTTTTAAATTAATTATCCATTTACTTAAAATTTCTGTTGAAATATTATATGGCAAATTACCAAAAACTATTACCTTTTCATCAAAAAGTTTAGTTTCGTCTATTTTTAGAACATCGTCATTAACAACTTTTATTTTATTATTGAATTTATTTTTAAGACTATTTGCAAGTTCATTATCCTTTTCAATTACAACAATTTTTTTTGGATTTTTTTCTATAATATATGATGTAAGATTGCCGGTTCCTGGACCAATTTCCAAAATTATTCTATTTGAGATATCAGTATAATTTGTAATTATCTCTAGTATGTTTTTATCAATTAAAAAATTTTGTCCTAAACTTTTTTTTGCTTTTATCAATTTTTATCCAGGAAACTAATTGCTCTAATTAAGCTTAAAGGGTTAGATAAATTTTTTCCTATCATTTGTTCGTTCGGTCCATGGTCTGGTGAAATTCTAATAAAAGGTAAACCTAATGTAATATTAATAGCATCATACTCAAATAAAGTTTTTACAGGGGTTAATACTTGATCATGGTACATTCCTAAAACTACATCAAAATCATCTCTATTTTTTTTAATAAAAAAAGTATCAGAAGGATAAGGCCCGTAAATATTAAAACCTTTTTTAAAAAGAAATTTTGTAGCTGGTTTAATTATTTTTTCATCCTCATTATATTTATGAGTACTTTCACAATGCGGGTTGAGTCCTAAAATTGCTATTTTTGGTTTTTTTTTTAAATTCATTTTGTAAAAATCATTTATTAATTTTGTTTTTTCATAAATTTCTTTTTTCGTAATTTTTTTTGTTACAGATTTTAAAGGTAAATGAGTTGTAATTGGACATACTGATAAATTTTTGTTGTAAATAAGCATTGCATTATTTTTTATCTTGAATTTTTTTGAAATGAATTCTGTAATACCAAGGTATTTTTTTTGTAAAAATGTTCTTTTTACAATTGGTCCATTTATTAGGTTTATAGATTTATGTTTTCTGATAATTTTAAAAGCTAGCATTAATGATTGATAAATAAAATTGTTTGATTTAGATGAAATTTTCTCAAATGGGCGTGCTTGATTATAATTAATGTTAATTAAATTAATTGATTTATTATCAATTTTGTATTGATTTATTTTTTTGTAATCTAATACTCTAATTTTTTTTTTAAAATTAAAATATTTCATTTGGAGTTTTAATATTTTTTTTGATGAAATAAGTATTATTGGAGTTTTAATCTTTTTTTTTAGCGCCTTAAAAAATATTTCTAAAAAAACACTATTTGGTTCTCCATGAACTAGTAAAATAAAATTAGATTTTTTCAACTTCATTATCTTTCATAATTTTTTTTAAATAAATATTTGAAAAGGTATTTAATTGTTCATTGGTCTTAAATTTTATTACTCTTTTTATTTCTTTGTTAATATCTATTTTTTTTTCATCCTTCTTTATTTCTTCTACTTTAATAATTATAAATCCTCCTGGAATTATTATCGGATCTGTATTTTCTCCTGGACTTAATTTATTTATTTCTGTAATAATTTTTTTATTAAGAGAGTTTTCAGATACCCAACCAACTTTTCCTCCTTGATTTGCTGAATTTGAAATACTAAATTTAATTGCAGAATTTTCAAAACCAAATTTTTCTATATTTTTTCTAATTTCTAAAAACTTTTCTTCCAAATTGCTTTTTTGATCAACTTCAAAAACTATCTCAGATAATTTAAATTGTTTTATAAAATTTTTTTTGCTTAAAATTTCATTTTCTATTTCTTGTTTGTTTATTATTACTTTTGATGAATATTTTTCAAAAATTAATTTATTCCATAAAGCATTTAAACTTAACTTGTTAATCATATAAGAATATTTTACTTCGTTTTGATTTAGATAACTTTTTAACTCTTCTTTATTATTAAAATTATATTTCAAATAAAAATCTTTAACAATTGTATCTAAGAATTTTTCATTTAATTCTATCTTTTTTATATATTTCAGTAGTTCGATTTTTTTAATTTTTTCTCTAATCAAAGTATTTGTAGCAATTTCTATAATTTCGTTTTTTGCTAATGATTTAATATTTTGGTTTGTAGCTACTAGATAATTTATTTCATTTTTTAAATCAATAGATGTTATAATTTCATAATTTATCTTGAAAAGTATTTTGTTCTCTAAAGCTTTAAGATTAAATATGCTTATATTCAATATTATAAGTAAAAATATAAATAATTTTTTCATTAAATTTTTTAATCTCTATATAAATCCTGATCAATTTCCTGTTCATATGTAGTAAGAGGATAAAAAGTAAAAGTTAGCATTAAATCTTCAGTTGGTTTAAGATCTCTATCTTGATAATATGTTTTTTTATATTTTATTCCTGCAGTTAAGCAATCATTTTTATATTCATAAAGAAGATCATAATACTCTGTTAAACTTATCTTTCTATTTCTTCGAGTACTAAAAGATAAATAATTTAATTCATCAAATTGATAAATGAACGAATTCTCTAATATGTTAGTGTTACCTATAGGCCCATTTTCCTCAATAAAATTAAAAGATGTAGTAAATTTATTAAATGAAATTTCACCGTTTAAGGAACTGTATTCTAAGTTTTCCAATTTATCATCAATAGAAAAATAATAATCAAATTTTAAAGAGTCAAAAAGATTTTTTTCATTATCACTATAATAATTATTTTTTAAAGAGCCAAAAAAATTTGAATTTTTCTTATTTAAGGTACTACTTGATGGCATCAAGTTTTCACCTGAGTCTCTTAAAACTGTAGCAATGCTAACTTCGAAAAAATTATTTATATCTTTAGTTGTTAAATTATTTTTGTTACTCTCTTTTTTATAATCTATCCCCAGCGTTATCGATTTACCTGTTTCAAATGTATCATTTGATCCTATACGATTGATATCAAAAATATTATCTGTATTTATTATTCTTTTATTATCGCTGTTATCTTGCATATCTCCAGGATTAACTCTTAATGAAATCTTTGGCTCTAAGTATTCAATCGAATTTTGATTAGTTTTTTTCAAGGGGAGGGACGAACTTGCCTCGTAAATGCTTGCAACTTCCATCGAGGGTCTATTTTTGTATTTTACATCATTTTTTCCAACAGAATTTAGGTTCTTAAAATAAAAATTTATATTATTTTTAAATCCTTTTTTAGAATAATAATCATAACTATTAAATTTAAAATCATTAATCACACGTGATCTTAAATTATTGGTGTTTGATAATTTATTACTGCCTGATGAAGAAAAATCTAATAGGCCTATTTGGTTAGTAATTAAATTTTTTGAAAAATTATAATAAGGAAGAATATATTCGTACTTATCACTAGAATTACCTACACTTAAATTTTCAAATAAATCAATTCCTGCTGAAAAATTAAATTCATCCTTGTCTAGTTCAAGTTTTACTCCAGAATGTAAAGTAGAGTTATTTTTTGGTTTTATATTTTTATCAATGTTGAAAAGGTTAGTATCAAATACTTTTAAATATGTATCATTGTTCAATTTTTCGACGAAAATACTAAAAAGACTATTTGAGTAATTTTTTAATTTAAGGTCTAAATCATATTTTGAAAATAAGTGAGTTAAAGAACTTTTTTTATTTAAAGTAGTTGACTCATATCCTTTAACAAAATTAAAATCTGCAATGAAAGACGAATTTATATTTTCTTGTCTGTATTCGGTTTGATACATTTGAATGTTACTATCATAAACAGTTGGTTTAAGTGTTATATCTTTGTTATCTGAAATTACATGAAAATAAGGAATATTAAGAGAACTTCCCAAAATCTCAGAATTATTTAATTGTGGTCTTAAAAAACCACTTTGTCTTTCTACACTTGGATCGGGATGAAAAAATTTAGGAAAATACATAACAGGTTTATTATAAATTTGTAATATTGCTTTATCATATATTAACTGTTTTTTATTTTTGTCATGTATAATTCTCTTTGCTTTTATGCTCCATGGAGGACAATTATCATCTTTTATTTCGCAGCTTGTGAAAATAGCTTTTGAAATTTTAGTTATGCCATTTTTACTCTCAGATGAAACACCTTTTATTCTTGGGTCATTTTTAGAATTATCAAAACTATTTTTTTTAATTCTTACTGTAGTATCACTTGCTTTATAGCCTCTATTACTCAAATCAAAAAATCCATCTTTAAATTCAGCTATATCAGTTTCTCCTAACGGAACGTTACTATTTGATATTATTTTTATATTTTTAGCTTTTAAAAATTGATCTTTGAAAAAATAAATATATTGATCAAATTCATACTGTGCAAAATTATTATCGATAATCTTTGATTTTTTTTTTGAGAAAAGTTCTTGTTTATTTCTTAAGATAGTTATGTCACTACCAATAAATTTATAATTCGAGTCAATTATTGCAGTTGTTTTACCTTCAGAAATAATTTTTTCCTCATTAATTAAATAAGTTATTTTTTTACTTTCAGCAAAATAATTATTATTTGCATCATCAATTTCTATATTTCCTTCTGCAACAAAAGTATTTAAATTTCTGTTTAACTTAAAAGATATTGCTTTTATAGTTATATCTTTTTTTATTAATTTAGAATTATCTTGAGTAAATACTATCTCGTCATTTTTAAGATAAGTTATTTTATCAGCATAAATGATTGTATTATTTAAATTATCTTCAATTTTAACATTAGTATTAGCGTATAAAGTATTTTTTAATTTATTATATTCAAAGTTTTCTGCATATATGATAACGCCATTTTCTGTAATAGCTGTTCCACCATTTTTACCCAAAAACTTGTTTCCCTCCTCTAATATTTCAATTTCTGTAACATCAAATGTAAAAGACTCATTTCCATAGGTGGTAGAGCAAGTAAAGAAGAGAAAAAAAATTACATAAATTATTTTTTTAAATTTTGTTTTATTTTTCATTAATTTTTCTCAGATAAATAATATTTGTGAGTATAAGTAAAGACATCGGTATCCAAACTGAGCTTAAAACTGATATTTTTTCTGTATTTCCTAGAACATTAAAAAAATTATTAATATAATAAATTATTACTGAAACAAACAAACCGATGACTAATTTAAGAGTATTACTTTTTAGTGTCTTTGAATTAAACATTACAATTGAAGACAATAATGTCATCATTGTTAAGAAAATTGGATAACTTATTAGCTTTTGTATCTGAACACTTACATCGGTAGAGGAATAGTTAAGTGTATCGTAATTTTTTTTTAATTTAATTAATTCAGTTAATGAAAGAGAAGATAAATTGGAAAATAAATTTTTTATTTTTTCATGATTAAAATTTGAATATAAGTTCAAGGAAGCAACTTTTTCTTTTGAATTTTCTTGAAAAATTATTGGATTATAAATCAACCAATTATTTTCTTGTATGTTTATTTTGTTTGTTTTGATATTTTTTATTACATTATATTCATTGTCAAATTGTGTTATAAATGCATCTATTAGAAAGTTTTCATTAATTTTTGAGGCATTTATAATATATATATTTTCGTTCACTACATCTTTAATCCATAATCCATTATTTGTAACTACAGCTAAATACTTACCATCAGCTGTATATTTGAACTTTAGCTCAAGATAGTAACTTTTTAAATTAGAGGACATGTTGTAAAAAAAAAATATTATTAAAATACTTAAGAAAAATGTAGTTACACTTATTATTTTTACTATTTGAAAATTTTTTAGACCAGAATATTTGAATATTTGAATTTGATTATCCTCAAATATGTTAACAAAAAATAATTGAGTAGAAAGGATAAATATAAATGGAAACATTTCAAAAATAAAAGATGGTGCATTTAAAAGTGCAAGATACAAAGGAAATAGACTTGATACATTAATCTTTTTAAAAAATTCCAATTCACTTAAAACATTTAAAATAATTATTAAACCAAGCAGAATCAATGTTACATACAGAAAGCTTTTAGTGAAATTAAAAATTAAAAATTTTGTATATGTTTTCATATTTAGCTTTTTCCCATTTTAATATTTAGTTTGATTAAGATTGAGAGATATAAAATTATAAAAATAGCAATTGGTATTATTATCATGTTTAAATTAAACACTAAATTGTTACTTATAAATCTTAATGTTGTTTCAGAAAATATGATTAAAAATAAACCTGTTAGAAAAATAAATGTTCTATATTTTGTAAAATTAATTTTTTCTTTTGGATTTAAAATATGTATCAAAGAAATCATTATTAGTATTGGTATATAAAAAGGAATTATGTGTCGTTTATATAGTTCTTTAAAAACATTATCTATATTCCTCAGATTACAATTAAGAGTAATAGCAGGATTATTTTCTATACTAAGTTTTCCATTGAGATAACTTTTGATGCAGCTTAATAATTTCAAGGTTGATGTTTCTTGTGTTTTAATTACAGTAATAGTATTTGTATCTAAATCTGATAGATTGAAGTCAGATTTAGAAAAAGAAAAATTAGAAATACCATTATTTGTATTATAAATTGTATTTCCATCATAAAGAGTTAAAAAATTTACCCCATCAATTAAATTATACTTTCCTTTTTTTGCATAAGTAATTTGAAAATCCTTAAATGAGCCTTTTTTCATATAAATGTTTCTGAGATCTCCCTCAGGAGTTTTACTTTCTGCATAAATAGTTAAGTTTTTAATCGTGTCATTAAATTTTCTTGGTTTTATGAAGTTATCAAAAAAATTTATATTTGATTTTTTGAGAAAATTTCTTGATAATTCTTGAGATTTTGGAACTATTATTGAAGTTAAAGATATTTGTAGAATTACCAAAATAAATGAAAATTTTAAAAAAAAATTTATTAATTGAACTTTACTTACACCATAAGTCCAAAAAACAAGTAGTTCATTTTTTAGCTCATATTTAGCCAATACATAAGAAAAACTAAAAAAAAGTGCGAATGGCACAATCTTATTCATTGTTTTAGGAAAATTTAGAAGTGTATATTGTATGTAGACTAGATGATCACGACCATCTTCAATCATAATATCCAAAAAATTTACCGCCTGAAAGACCCAAACAATTATACTTGCACTTAAAAGACTTATTAAAAAGAATTTTAAGCAATCTATTAGCAGTTTTCTGAATAATATTTTTTTCATTGAAAAATAGTATTTTTACTCATATATAGCATCCATCTATAATAGTGTGTAATTAAAATTTATGTCAGTAAAAGTTATTTATAAGAATAGTAAATTCAAAAAAAACTTGCCTAATTTAGTTTTATTTGTTGAAGAAAAGTTCAATATTTTGAGTTTAAAAAAATATGTCACAACCAGAGAATACTCTATAATTTCCGAACTATTTAAGGCAAAAGATTCTAAAAAGAAAATTTTGACTTTTGATATTAATTCAAAAAGAAAAATAATATTAGTCTTGTTAAAAAATAGTCTTACATCATCTGAAGCGGAAAATTTAGGTGCTAAATTTTATGAAAACTTTAAAAACTCAATTCAAAATGAATTCAAGATTAATACTGACTCAATAACTAATAAGCTTGAAAATTGTGTGGGATATTTTTTACATGGTATAAAGCTAAAATCATATAGTTTTGATAAATATAAAACTAAAAAAAATAAAAAAATAGTTAACTTAATTGTAGTTGGTAAAAAAATACCTTCTTTAAAAAATCAAATAAGATTTAAAGCAATAGAAGACGGAACTTTTTATACTAGAGATTTAGTTTCTGAGCCTGGAAATGTTTTGCATCCTGATGAGTATGCTAGAAGATTAAATTCTCTTAAAAAAGATGGTTTGAAAATAAATATTTATGACGAAAAAAAATTAAAAAAAATGGGAATGAATACTTTGTTAAGTGTTGGTCAAGGAAGTGTTAGAGGTTCTTATTTAGTAACTATTGAATGGAAAGGATTAAAAGATAAATCAAAACCTTTAGCATTTGTTGGAAAAGGAGTTTGTTTTGATACTGGAGGTATATCATTAAAACCTGCGAAATTTATGGAAGATATGACTTATGACATGGCTGGTTCAGCTGTTGTGGTTGGTTTGATGAAAAGTTTAGCTTTAAGAAAAGCTAAAATAAATGCTGTGGGTGTAGTCGGACTTGTTGAAAATATGCCTGGAGGCAATGCATTAAGACCAGGAGATATTTTGAAGTCTTATAGCGGACAAACAGTCGAGGTTTTAAATACAGATGCTGAGGGACGATTGGTACTAGCTGATGCTCTTACTTATACTGAGAAAAAATTTAAACCAGAGTTCATTGTAGATTTAGCAACCTTAACAGGAGCAATAATTGTTTCGTTAGGATCAGAATATGCAGGATTGTTTTCTAACGATGATAAGTTGTCCAAACAATTAATTAATGTTGGTGAGCATGTAGAAGAAAAAGTTTGGAGAATGCCATTAAATAAAAATTTTGATAAACTCATAGATTCAAAAAATGCTGATATGCAAAACATTAATTATGTTGGTGGTGCAGGATCTACAACTGCTGCACAGTTTTTACAAAGATTTATCCTAAACAAAACACCTTGGGCTCATTTAGATATCGCTGGTATGGCTTTTTCAAAGTACGGAGGTGCTTTAAATTCAGGTGGAGCCACAGGGTACGGAGTGAGATTATTAAATAAGCTAATTGAAGATCATTATGAGTAATTTAGAGCAAACTTTGTCAATTATTAAACCAGATGCTGTTGAAAGAAATCTTGAAAACAACATTAAGGAAATGTTTAAAAGTAAAGGGTTTTCAATTTTAAAAGAAAAAAAAATTCAAATCGAAAAGTCAGAAGCTGAAAAGTTTTATAAAGTTCATGAAACAAAACCATTTTATAATGATTTATGTGATTATTTATCGTCAGGTCCAATTGTAGTTATGGTTCTTGAAAAAGAGAATGCTGTTTTGGAAAACAGAGAATTAATGGGTGCCACAAATCCAAAAGATGCAGCAGAAGGCACTATTCGAAAAAAATATGGAATTTCAATAGATAAAAACTCAGTGCATGGATCAGATAGTGTTGAAAATGCTAAAATTGAAATAGATTTTTTCTTTAAAGATTAAAAGTTTTTAATATAGCTTTTGGGTATAGCTTATGTTCTTGGACTAAAATTTTTTTAGCAAGTGAAGTCTCAGTTTCATTTTTAGATATTTTAACTTTCTTTTGCAAGATAATCCTCCCCGAGTCTA
>CACNSD010000002.1 GCA_902623075.1 uncultured Pelagibacteraceae bacterium | reverse complement strand
TGATTTAAAGTTATAAAATATTTATTTTTGGGGAGTACGTCGGTATATAAAAGTGATGTAGATACACTTTTTAGACTTTCGTCAAAATCTGCAATTACGACAGCATCAAAGTTTAATCCACCCAATGTATATCTTTTTTCAAGCCTTTTTATTTTTTTTTCTTTGTTTGGTTCATTCGAATTTTTAATTCTTCTTATTTCATCTTCTAAATTTTGTTTTCTAATTCTATAGTTAGTAATTTCTTCTATTTGTTTAGTTAGTTTTGTAGGCTCTGTATTATATTCATAATTTTTATAAATTTTTATTTTTGAACCTTTCATTCCTTTTTTAACTTCAAATTCATAATCTTGTATCGGTGTTAAAAAAATAGTCCTTTGTATTTGGTTAGTTTCTAAAAATTTTTTTATAGTATTAAATTGTGATGTAGAATTAATACCTGCAGAAATTACATTTTTTGGAAGATCTAGAGTTTTATTGGTTAAAGATAAAAATGTTAAATTTTTCATTTCATCTAAATAGGTTAAGCTTTCATAGAACACAGGACCAATAACTATTTTTATTCCCATTTCACTCAATTCAAATGCCGATTTTAAAGTTTGGTTAGCTTTGCTTGCAGTGTCTCGTGGAAAGATTTCTATTAAATTATTATCAATATCTTTTACAGCCAATCCAACTGCTTTAATGATTGATTCTCCAATTTCCTTATTTTCTCCTGTCATAGGTACCAATAATCCTATTTTGATTTTGTCTTGAGCATTAACAGGTTGAAAAAATAGAAAGTTAAAACTTAAAAAAATAAAATAAATAATTTTAATTAATTTAATCATTTTGATGTTAGTATAATATTTTTTAAGCTAAATTATGATCATAAAACCACAATTTAAATTAAAAGAATACGAAAATGGTCTTTATTTGGTATCAACTCCCTTAGGAAATCTAAAAGATATAACTTTAAGAGCAATTGAAATTTTGCAGCAGTCTCATTATATTTTATGCGAAGACACTCGTGTTTCAAAAAACCTTTTAGATAAATATCAAATAAAATCAAAATTAATTTCGAATCATAAATTTAATGAAAAAAAAAATGTAGTAAAAATTATTGAATATCTAAAGTCTGGAAAAATAATTTCTTTGATATCCGATGCTGGTACGCCTAGTATTTCTGATCCTGGTTCAATTTTAGTTAATGAGTGTATTAATAACGAGATTAAAATATTTCCCATTCCTGGACCTTCGGCTGTTGCCGCAGCTGTTTCAATTAGCGGTTTTTCAGATAAATTTTTGTTTTGTGGTTTTTTCCCAGATAAAAAACAGCAATTATCTAATGAATTAAAAAAATTCTCAGAATTTGAAAATTCCTTAGTTTTTTTTATTTCTCCAAAAAAAATTAACAAAATCATACCTGAAATAAAAAAAAATTTTGCAGGAAGAAAGATAGTTTTTTGTAGAGAAATTACAAAAATGTACGAGGAATTTATTAGAAAAAATGTTGATGAATTAGAAATATTTGAAAAAGAACCAAAAGGCGAGTTAACTGTTGTTGTTTCTGAAAAAAAAATACACAAAAAACTATCTCAAAAATTAAGTGAATCAGATATGAATATGATTAAAAAAATGATTAATAAATTATCTACGAAAGAAATTACAGATATTTTAAGTTGGAGTACTAACGTATCTAAAAAAGAAATATACAATTATTGTTTAGAACTAAAAAATGAAAAATAAAATATTAATTTTTTTTTTAATAAGTTTTATTTTAACTGGTTGTATTGGGGTTGGTTCTAAAGGTCTTTTTGGAACTGGTGTTTCCGTTGCATTAGATCCTAGAACAGTAGGCACTCAAATAGATGATTCTATAATGCAAAAAACTATTAGTGCTAAAATATTAGCTAAAGATAAAAAATATATTATTTCAGTTAAAACAAAAGTTTTAGATGGTCGAATTTTTATAACTGGAAAAGTAGATAGCCCAGAAGAAAAACTATTAATAACAAAACTAGCCTGGGAAACGAAAGGCGCTAGATCTGTAAGAAATGATATCAAAATTAAAGAAGAATTTAATTTTAAACAGTCCGCAAAAGACGTTTTAATTACTTCTCAACTTAGAACAGCTATAATTGTTAATAAAAATATTAAGGCAACTAACTATCAAATAGATACCTATAAAAAGAAAATTTATATTTATGGGATTGCCTTAACTTCAGAAGAAAAGGATTTAGTTATAAGTGAAGCAAAAGAAATACTTGATGTCGAAGATGTAATTGCCAGTATTATTCTTGTTGAAGATTTAAGAATTCAAAGAGAATAATTATTTTTTATAATCAATCACTTGGGAAGAATAAGCAGCAATCGATGCTAAATTAAGTATTTCAGAAGTTGATGATCTTAAAGGTGCAATTTCTATCGGAAGCCCAAGTCCAATTAATAATGGTCCAATTACTTTTGTTTCACCTATAGTTTTCATTAATTTGTAAGAAATTGCTGCACTATGTTGTCCAGGCATTATTAAAATATTTGCTTTACCAACTATCTTTGCAAAAGGATAAAGTTCCTCATACTCTGGATTAAGAGCAACATCAGGCTGCATATCTCCATCAAATTCAAAGTCTACTTTTCTTTCTTTTAATATCTCAACCGCGTTTCGAATATGTTTTGTTCTACTAGTAAGAGGTTGTCCAAATGTAGAGTGGGATACAAAAGCAACTTTAGGATCAAATCCAAAAAGTCTAACTACTCTTGCTGTAGATATCGCCATTTCAGCCATTTGTTCAGAAGTTGGATATTCATGGACACTTGTATCACCAACAAAAATAGTTCTCCCTTTATGAACGATCATGTTTAAACCAAACATAATCTCACCTTTTCTTACATCAACAACTTGCTTAATTTTTTCAAATGAAGCACCAAATCGTCTTGTATTGCCTGTTACAGCACCATCAGCATCACCGCAGGCAACCATACTAGTAGCCCAGACAACCCTATCATTTCTAATCATTCTGTCACAATCTCGTTCTAATAATCCTTGTTCTCTTTGCAATTTTTCGAATAAATGTTTTACGTATCTTTTTCTTTTTTCTTCATCTTTTGAATTAACAATCTCAATGTCAAAATTTTCACTGTAACCAATATTTTTAATCTGTTCTTTAATTTTACTTTCTTTACCAACCAAGATTGGAATACCTAATTTTGAATTTTTGAATGCTATAGCGGCTTTTAAAGTATTTTCATCTTCACCATCTGCAAAAACTATTCTTTTCTGATTTTTCTTAATAAATGAATTAATACCCTGCATGATGGTAACGGTTGGGTCTAGTCTTTGTTTTAGTTGATCTTTATAAACTTCAAAATCATCTATATTTTTTCTAGCTGCTCCACTATCTATGGCTGCTTTTGCTACAGCCGCGGGTATTACACTAATTAATCTTGGATCAAATGTAGATGGAATAATATAATCTTTTCCATAATGAGGTCTTTCTCCACCCATAGCTGCAACAACTTCATCAGGAACATCTTCTCTTGCAAGCTTAGCTATTGCATTAGCTGCAGCAACCTTCATTTCTTCATTTATCGTTTTAGATCTCACATCTAAAGCTCCTCTAAAGATATAAGGAAATCCAATTAAATTATTTACTTGATTAGGGTAGTCTGATCTCCCTGTTGCAACAATTGCATCATTTCTAACCTCACTAATTTCCTCTGGGGTAATTTCTGGATCAGGATTAGCACAAGCAAATATAATTGGATTTTTTGCCATAGATTTAACCATCTCTTTTTTTAGAACACCTTTGGCTGATAAACCTAAAAAAACATCTGCGCCTTTAACAGCATCCTTTAAATTTCTATGTTTGGTTTTAACTGAATATCTGGATTTCCATTGATCAATTCCCTTGGTTCTTCCTTCGTAAATAACACCCTTTCTGTCTAGCATTATTATATTTTCAGATTTTACTCCTGAATTTTTAAATAACTCGGTACAAGCTTGTGCCGAAGCTCCAGCACCATTAACTACAACTTTAATTTTTTTTATTGATTTACCACAAATATCTAAGGCATTAATTAATGCTGCAGTAGTTATAATTGCTGTTCCATGTTGGTCGTCGTGAAAAACTGGAATATCCAAAATTTCTTTTAATTTCTGTTCTATTATAAAACAATCTGGGGCTGCTATGTCTTCTAAATTTATTCCACCAAAGCTAGGTGCAAAATTTTTAATTGAATTTATGATTTCGTTTGTATCTTTACAATCAATTTCTAAATCAATCGAATCAATATCTGCAAATCTTTTAAATAATACAGCCTTTCCTTCCATCACAGGCTTTGATGCAAGAGCACCTAAATTTCCCATCCCTAATATTGCAGAACCGTTACTTATTACAGCAACAAGGTTTCCTTTACTTGTGTAATCATAAGCTGCTTCTGGGTTTTCACTTATTTTTTTAACAGGAGCAGCAACTCCTGGAGAGTACGCTAAAGCGAGATCACGCTTAGTTGTCATATTTTTTGACGAAATAATCTCAATCTTGCCAGGTTTTTTGTCTTTATGAAAATCTAAAGCTTCTTTATCTGTGTAATGATCGATTTTTGTTTTTTTCATTTCTGACAACAATAAGTGTACAATTGGGGTAAAATTAAGACTAATATGATTTATGAACTTACTTAAGTCAACAGGGACATTTGGTTTTTATACTACCATTAGTAGATTACTTGGTTATTTAAGAGATATTTTAATAGCAATTTTTCTTGGAACAGGAATGTTGGCTGATGCTTTTTTTATAGCATTTAGGATTCCAAACACCTTTAGACGATTATTTGCAGAAGGTACCTTTAATGCAGCATTTGTTCCAAGTTATTCATCAGAAATTACTAAGGGAAAAAAACAATCAAACAAATTTGCTAACGATATTTTTAATCTCCTTTTTTTAGGGTTGTTATTTTTAACCATAATAATTGAAATTTTCATGCCAGCATTTGTTTCAATTATTGCTCCAGGATTTGTGAGTGATTTAGAAAAAATGGAAGTTGCAATAACTTTAACAAGAATTACTTTTCCTTTTTTATTTTTTATTTGTTTGGCCTCATTTTTTTCTGCAATTTTAAATTCGCATAATAAGTTTGCAGCTGCAGCTGCAGCCCCAATAATATTGAATATTGTTTTAATTTTAGTATTGATTTTTTCTAAATCTTTAGGTGATCAATTAGTTTATTATTTGTCCTATGGTGTTTCGTTTGCTGGTTTTTTACAACTAATATTTTTATATAAATATGTATCAAAATATTACTCGCTTGAATTTAGTTATAAATTAAAAGCAAGTAATAAAGTTAAGTTTTTTTTTAAAAAGCTTTTGCCAAGTATTTTTTCCTCTGGAGTTACTCAAATCAATATTTTGGTAGGTACAATAATTGCTTCATTTCAAGCAAGTGCTGTTTCTTATTTATATTATGCAGATAGAATTTATCAAATTAACTTAGCTATAGCTGGTATTGCAATTGGTGTTGTCATCTTACCACAACTTTCAAAACATATTCAATCTAGAAAAAAAAATAAGATTTTGCTTATACAAAATAAAGCTCTTGAATTAAGTTTATTTCTAAGTTTGCCAGCAACTATAGCATTAATAGTTGGATCAGAAGAAATTATTTCAGCTCTATTTGGCTATGGGTCTTTTAATGAAAATTCGGTGAGCAATTCGAGCTTAGCATTATATTATTTTGCTTTAGGTTTACCTGCTTTTGCTTTGATAAAAGTTTTTTCAAGTTTTTTCTTTGCAAACCATGATACCAAAACTCCATTTTATATTTCTTTGATCTCAGTATTAGTTAATATTTTTATCAGTTTGTATTATTTTAGTGAAATTGGTTTTATAATAATTCCAATAGCCACATCTATTTCATCTTGGTTTAATTCAATATTGTTATTTTTATTTTTAAAAAATCGAAAATTGTTTTATTTTAACAAAATATTTTTTATTAAATTTATAAAAATAATGTTTGCATCAATTATGATGGGTTTGTTTTTTTACTTTATATTAAATTTTTTTCAAAACGAATTAGCATTTAATCAATCAATTAAATCTTTTTATTTAGTTTTATCTGTTATATTAGGATTATTGTTTTATTTAATTGTGTGTTATTTCATGAAAGCTTTTCAAATGAATGATATTAAATTAAAGTATTAATGTTATGGGTAAAAAAATATTCTCTGGTGTTCAGCCTACAGGCAATCTTCATCTTGGAAATTATTTAGGTGCCATAAAAAACTTTGTAGACTTAAATAACGATAAGAATAATAAATGTATTTTTTGTGTAGTTGATCTACATGCCATCACAGTAAGGCAAAATACTAAAGAATTAAAAAATAATATCCGGGAAACTGTTGCAACTTTTATAGCAAGCGGAATAGATCCAAAAAAAAGTATAATTTTTAATCAATCAAGAGTAGCTGCTCATGCAGAAGGAGCATGGATGTTAAGTTGTGTTGCTAGAATGGGCTGGTTGAATAGAATGACTCAATTTAAGGAGAAAGCCGGTAAAGATAAAGAGAAAGCCAGCATAGGATTGTATTCTTATCCGGTTTTAATGGCTGCTGATATTCTTTTATATGATGCCACTCATGTTCCTGTTGGTGATGATCAAAAGCAACATTTGGAGTTATGTAGAGATATAGCACAAAAATTTAATAACGATTTTGAAGTAGAAAATTTTCTTCAAGTTCCTGAACCTTTAATTCAAAAAGAATTTTCAAGAATAATGAGTTTAAAGGATGGTTCAAAAAAAATGAGTAAATCAGAGTTATCAGATTTAAGTAGAATAAACTTAACAGATAACAAAGATCAAATAATAAACAAAATCAAAAAAGCAAAAACTGATCCTTTGCCTATGCCGCAAGATATAAAGGAGCTTAATGAAAGATTAGAAGCTAAAAATCTTTTAGGAATATATTCAAGTTTAACTAATTCTACATTAGAAAACTCAGTAAAAAATTTTGCAAGTAAAAATTTTTCAGAATTTAAAGAACAATTAGCTGAAGAAGTTGTGAATAAAATTGAACCTATTTCTAGTGAGATAAAAAAACTTTTAGGAGATAAAAGTTATTTAGATAAAATTCTTCTAGATGGAGTTGAAAAAGCTAATTTAATTGCATCTAAAAAGATTGAAAGAATGAAAGAAATAGTAGGTTTTTAATAAAAATTTATTATCAAGTTTTAATTTTTAAAATATTAACTATATATAATTTATGTTCATTCAAACTGAAATAACACCCAATCCAAACTCTTTGAAGTTTCTTCCTGGTAAGAAAGTTTCAAATAGTGGTCCCTATGAGATTACAAAAAAAGAAGATATTAAAAATGAATTAGTAAGAAATATTTTGTCAGTAAATGGTGTTGAAGGTATTTTTTTGGGCCAAGATTTTATTTCAGTAAACAAAAAAGAAAATATTAAGTGGGAAGAAATAAAACATATAATAATTTCATTAATAAATGATTTTTATGCTGATGGTAAAGAATTTGTAATTGATGAAAATATAAATGAGGAAGTTTCTGATTTAAGTGAAATTGAGAAAAAAATAATAAAAATTTTAGAACAAAAAATAAGACCTGCTGTTGCTAGGGATGGAGGAGATATAAAATTTAAAGAATTTAAAGACGGTGTTGTAAAGGTACAATTACAAGGAAGTTGTTCTGGTTGTCCTAGCTCAACTATGACTTTAAAACAAGGGGTACAAAATCTTTTGTGTCATTATTTACCAGAAGTAAAAGAGGTTGTTGCAATACAATAATTATTTATGAGGAAATTTAGAAAATCAGGTGTTTTAAAAAATAGAAGCTTTAATATAGTTTCAAGGTTTTTTTTAAGTTCTTTTATTATTATTTCATTCTTTTATACAGCTCCAATAATTATTAATTTTGCCGGTAAAAATTTTAATAACAAAGAATTTACAAATAATTCAAAAAATATTTTAAATAACACCTTAAGCAAAGATAAAATAATAGAAGAAGATGCAGATATAGAATCTAATGAGAGAGATTTACTATATGATATTTTAGAGGAAAATAATTCAGAAATAAATTTAGTTAGATATACAACCTCAGAGATTGATACTTTATTTAAAGAAGTAAATTATAATTTAAAAGATGTTAGAGATACAAAGTTAGTTAAGCCAGTCGATATTGGTCTTTTACCAAATGAGATAAAAAACATAGTAAATACAAAAAAAAGAAAAGATATGTTTATAAAAATTGTTCTGCCCTTAATTGTCAAAGAAAATAATAAAATTAGAATTGATAGAAAAAGATTATTCACAATACTTAACAAAAATAGCAACACTGATATCGAAAAAAAATGGTTAGAAAAAAAATATAAACAATATGGAGTTAGACGAAACGATTTATCTACTTTAAAAATAAGAATGGATGAAATACCAGTTTCATTAGCTATTGCTCAAGCTGCCAAAGAAACAGGTTGGGGAACTTCAAGATTTGCTTTGAAGGGAAATGCTTTATTTGGCCAGTGGACCTGGTCAGGAGAAGGTTTAAAACCTAAAAATGCCGATGAAGGTAAAGATCATAAAGTAATGAAATTTCATAGTTTGAAGTTATCTGTGAGGGCTTATTTAAGAAATTTAAATACACACACTACATATAAAAACTTGAGAAAAGCTAGAACAGAACTCAGAAATCAAAATAAACCTCTTGATAGTATTATTTTATCTAAACATCTGGATAAATACGCGGAAACAGGTAATCAATATATTGAAGTTTTACAGAAAATTATTCTACAAAATAATTTAAAAGATTTTGATGAAGCGAGACTACTGCCGTCAAGTAAAGATCTAGAAAGTTTAATTTAATTTTCTTTTATAGGAAATTGAATACCAAACCATCTCCACTTGCCATTATCATTAAGAGAGCAATTTATTCTTCCTCTTCTTGGTCTGAATGGTTCTCTAAATTCAATTGTTAGAGATTTATCGACAAGTTTTATTTTTGATTTTTTCCAAACACCTCCTTCATTTGAATAACAATTTATATTCGATAAATTTTTTTGATCCTTAAAAAATTCAACTTTGAAATTTGGAGGGTTTGTGTTTTCAAAAAGTTGTTTTTCCTCCGGTAGTATTTTTTTATATTCTAGTGGAAAATAATTTATTATTGATTTAAATCTTTTTAGTTCACCATATTTTTCATTAATTGGAAATCTAGGTAATTCAAATTTATCTTTATTTAAATCAATTACACCAGAATGCTGGCCAAAAGCATGTTTGAAATTCTTAGAAATATAGTCCCTCATAAATTTAGTGTATTCACCAAACGGGTAAGAGAATAGACTAGGAACATAACCAAGTTCTTTCAAAAAGATTTTATTTGCTCTTTCAATATCTAAAATAAACTCCTCATTACTTACATCGATAAGATACTCATGTGTATGAGAATGATGACCAATAAATGTAAAATCATTATTCTCAACTTCTTTTATTTGTTCCCAAGTCATATAACCTTTTTTCCCTACAGGTTCAGTAGAAACAAATAAAATAAATGGAATTTTATTTTTTTTCAAATAAGGCCAAGCTTCGTTATAAAAAGACTCAAAGGCATCATCGATAGTTAAAAGGATTTCTTTTTTTGATTTTGGAATATTAAATTTTTCTTCAAAATCATTTGGATTATGAAAATTAAAATTTGACTTTTTAATAATATTTATATGTTCCTTAAATATGCTCATTTTGATATTAGTCGAAGGATACTTGTTCTCGTTAAAACGGTGATACATTATTGATAGAATCCCCTCATCTTTAGAATAGTATTTGATATTATTTTCATCTGATTTAGATACAATATTGGAAAATAAAATAATTATGAATAAACTGATAATTGATGTAGCTGGAAAAAAAATTTTTTTAATGGTCATCACTAATAATGATATTTATAGTATTACCAAAGAGAATACTAAAATTAATTACGAAAAATTAACCATGATTATTAATGATTTTCTAAATTCTAATGAATTAGATTTAAAAGATATAAATAAAATTTATCTAAATAGAGGCCCTGGGAGTTTTGCGGGAATAAGAAATTCATTATCAATAGTTAAAGCATTTAAATTAACTAATAATATTGATTATTTTTGTTATAGTAATCAGGATTTTAAAGGTGAAAAAGAGATAAAATATGAAAATATCCCTGATTTGTGTGAAAAATTTAAAATTGAAAAAAATTTGATTAATCCTATTTATTCGGGTTAAAATCAAAAAATGTCAGATCAATTAGAAGAAAAGTTTCAAAAAAAAGGTTTAAAGTTAACAGATCAAAGAAGAACTATTGCTCGTGTTATATTGGAGTCAAAAGAAGCTTATGGTGAGTCAGACCATCCAGATGTTGATGAGTTATATAACAGAGTTTCAAAAATAGATCCAAAAATTAGTATTGCTACAGTTTATAGAACAGTAAAACTATTTGAAGAGGCCGGTATATTAACTAAACACGATTTTAAAACTGGTAAAGCAAGATATGAATTAAATGATGATCATAATCATTTAATAGATATCAAAACCGGAGAAATCATAGAATTTGTTGATGATGAAATTAATCAGCTACAACAGAAAATTGCTGAAAAATATGGGTACAATTTAGTTGACCACAAACTTGAGCTATATGGGATTAAGAAAAAATCTCAATAATATGAATCAAAAAATATTTATTAAAACCTTTGGGTGTCAAATGAATGAGTATGACTCAAATAGAATATTTGATTCAGTTAAAAAAATTGGTTATGAAAAAACAGAAACTTACGAGGATGCTAATTGTTATTTATTAAATACATGCCATATTAGAGATAAAGCTAAAGAAAAAGTTTATCATGAAATAGGAAGAGTGAAAAAAATATTTCGATCCAAAAAAAAACCATTAGTTATAATTGCTGGTTGTGTTGCTCAAGCAGAAAATGATGAAATGCTTAAAAGGGAGCCCTACATTGATTTAGTTATTGGCCCTCAAGCTTATCATAAAATAAATGATACAATCTTAAATTTTATGGAAAAAAAGAACAAGATTGAAGAGACCGAGTTTGATGCAGTTTCTAAATTTGAATATCTAAGTAAAATCAAAAATAAAGCTAGCAAAGTTTCATCTTTTTTAACTATACAAGAAGGATGTGATAAATTTTGTCATTTTTGTGTAGTTCCATATACAAGAGGACCAGAATATTCTCGACCATTTAAACAAATTCTAGATGAAGCAAAATATTTAGCCGACAATGGTTCAAAAGAAATAATTTTACTTGGACAAAATGTAAATGCTTACAATAATGAGGGATATAGATTGTCAGATTTAATTTTAAACATTGAAAAATTACCTGAAATAAAAAGAGTTAGATATACAACCTCTCATCCAAGGGACATGACAGAGGATTTAATTGAAGTATATAAAATCTCAAAAAAGCTAATGCCACTTGTTCATTTACCTGTTCAAAGCGGATCGAATAAAATTTTAAAATCTATGAATAGAAAACATACTATTGAGGAATATTTAACTACTTTTGATAAATTAAAAGAAATTAATCCAAAGATAGAATTTTCAAGTGATTTTATAATAGGTTATCCTGGTGAAGAAGAGCAAGATTTTAAAGATACTTTTAACTTGATTAAAAAAGTAAAATTTATTAACTCATTTTCTTTTATTTTTAGTCCAAGACCCGGAACAGTTGCTGAGAATTTAGATTTAATTGAAAGAAAAATTTCTGTTGAGAGATTAGAAAAAATTCAAAAAATGTTGTTTGAAAATCAAATTCAAATGAACAAATCATTAGAAAATAAAATTGTTGATGTTTTGGTTGAAAACCTTACTGATGATAAAAGTAAAGCTTTTGGAAGATCTGAGTATATGACTTCTATAATCTTTAATGGTAATAAGAGTGATATTGGAAAAATAGTGCAAGTAAGAATTAAAAAGAGTAACAGAAATACTTTGTTCGGTGAAATTATAAATAATTTGGATCAAAAGGTTGCTTAGAAATTGAGTGGGATAACCAAAAAAAGTATCGATCAGTCTTTAAAATTTGTTTATTCAGACAACAATTCCTTAAGTGTAATATTCCATGATAATAATTTGTTAATGGGAGTCGTTGGAGAATTTAATAAAAATTTACAGGAATTAGAAAAAATTACAAATTGTAGTTTATATTCAAGGGGAAATTCAATTTTGATTAAATCAACCCCTGAAAAGAATGAAAAAATTAAAAATGCTATTCAATTTTTAGCTAATCAGTTTATTAATAATGGAAGTATAGAGAATAAAGATGTACTTTCATCAGTTGATAATTTTATGATTAATGAAAAAGTAAAAAATAATAATGTTACAGACATCATCAAAACTCCTAAAAAATCTATAATTCCAAGATCTGAGAAACAAAAGAGTTACGTTAGAGCTTTAAGACAGAGTGATATTATAATTTCAGCCGGACCAGCAGGAACAGGTAAAACTTTTTTAGCAGTAGCTGTAGGTTTAACCATGCTTTTAGAAAAAAAAATTGAGAGAATTATTCTTTCAAGACCGGCTGTAGAGGCAGGTGAGCGTTTGGGATTTTTACCTGGTGATATGAAGGAAAAAGTAGATCCTTATCTTAGACCTTTATACGACTCTTTGTATGATCTCTTCGACTTTGAAAAAATACAGAGAATGATTGAGATTGGAGACATAGAAATTGCACCTTTAGCTTTTATGAGAGGTAGAACTCTCAAAAATTCCTTTGCAATTTTAGATGAAGCGCAAAATGCAACAGATACTCAGATTAAAATGTTTTTAACACGTATTGGAGAAAATTCAAAAATAGTAGTTAATGGAGATCCTTCTCAAATTGATTTACCAAATAAAAGTATGTCAGGCTTAGTCCGATCAAAAGAGTTACTTGGACATTTAAAAGAAATATCCATAGTTGATTTTGATCACTTAGATGTAGTTAGACATCCACTCGTTTCTAAAATAGTTAAAGCATACTCAAATAATGATTAGCATTAATGTCTTCTCTGAGGAGAAGGCTTGGTCAAAAAGAATTAAAAACAAGGATATTTTTTTTAAAAAAATATGCAAAGCTTTTCCAAAAAAATATAAATTTATTAATAAAAAAATTACCTTAACGGTATTACTTTCAAATAATAAGAATATTCAAAAATTGAATAAAGTTTTTAGAAAAAAAAACAAATCTACTGATATTTTATCTTTTCCTTTAGATAAAAAAATAAAGATTTCAAAAAATACTTATTTAGGAGACATTATTATTAGCTATAATTATTTAGACAAACCTAGATCTCAAGACTTAAAATTATTTAAAGAAAAAGTTATTAAAATATTTATTCATGGATTTCTTCATCTTTTAGGTTTCGATCATAAAAAAAAGAGAGATTATTCTAAAATGTTAAAAGAAGAAAATTTATTATTTAAATATGTAAAATCAAAAATAAATTAAATTGAAAATAAAATTTTATATTGAATTAATTTTTTTAGTTTTATTAGGAGTTTTTACTTCTTTAAGTTTACCTCCTTTTAATTATATTATAGTAAATTTTTTAACTTTTAGTTTATTATATATTTTTTTAGTAAAAAAATTTGAAGTTTATACAGAAAAAAGATTATTTTTTCTTTATGGTTGGTTATTTGGGTTTGGCTATTTTATAAGTAATTTATATTGGATCTCAATATCACTAACTTTCGACGAAAATTTTAAGTTTTTAATTCCTTTTACAATAATATTAGTACCTGGGTTTTTGGCTTTGTTTTATGGTTTAGTTACTTATTTATTTGCACTTTTAAAACTAAAAAAAAATTTGAGTTCATTTTTTCTTTTTTCTTTAATATTTGGAATAATAGAATTTATTAGAGGATCAATACTTACTGGTTTTCCGTGGAATTTAATTGCCTTTAGTTTCTCTAATCAACTTGAAATCTTAAATATTATTTCAATTATTGGTACTTATGGCTTTAATCTTTTCTGTATTTCATTATTTACAAGTCCATCAATATTTATTTTAAGAGAAAATAAAAAAGATATTAGTGTTTGTTTTGCATTGTTTATTATAACAATATTATTTTATGTACTTGGTTCACAAAATTTAGAAAAATTTAATAATCAACAAGTAAAAAAGCTTGAATATAAAATAAGAATTTTAAGTTCAAATATAAACATAGATAGATTTTATAATAATATCGATCCTGCAACAGCAATAGAAGAGTTAATTGAAATTAGCTCAATTAAAAAAAATGAAAAAATAATTTTTATTTGGCCAGAAGGTATAATTCCAGGTATTTCTCAAGACCAACTAAAAGAATTCAAATGGCTGTTTGAAAATAAATTTAACGAAAATCATTTGTTAGCAATTGGAATTAATAGTAAAAAAGATGAAAATAAAATTATTAAATATTTTAATTCTTTTTCAATTTTTGATCACAATCTAAATTTAATAAATTCATATAATAAAATTAATCTTGTACCTTTTGGTGAATTTTTACCTTTTGAAAAATTATTAAAGAGTATTGGCTTAAAAACAATTACTAATGAATACCAATCATATTCGAGAGGTGAAGAAAGAAAAATAATTAATATGAAATACAATAATTTATCAGTGAAAATATTGCCCCTTATTTGCTATGAGATAATTTATTCAGGTAAAATTTTCACAAACAGTAACTTTGATTATATTGTAAATATTTCTGAAGATGGTTGGTTTGGTAAATCAATTGGCCCAAAGCAACATTTTATTCATAGTATTTTTAGAGCTATAGAGAGTGGAAAATATGTTTTAAGATCCGCAAATAATGGGACAACAGCAATTATTAATCCATTAGGAGTTATTGAAAAAAAAGTTGATATAAATAAATCAGGTTATGTTGATTTTTATGAGTTAACAAAAATTGAGACGACTCTTTTTGCAAAATTTGGAAATAAAATTTTTGGTTTTATAATTTTCTTGTATATTTTTTTAATATTTTCATTTATGAAACTTAGAAATGAGTAATTTAAAAAACTATCTTTTCACAAGTGAATCTGTCTCTGAAGGCCATCCCGATAAAGTATCTGATAGAATTTCAGATATGGTTGTTGATAGTTTTATTTCTGGAGATCCATATTCTAGAGTTGCTTGTGAAACATTAACTACGACAAATAAAGTTGTTTTAGCTGGTGAAGTAAGAGGACCCAAAATTAAAAAAGATGATTTAATTGAAAAAGTAAGAAATTGTATAAAAGATATTGGTTATGATCAGGAAGGTTTTACTTGGAAAGAAGCTACAAAAATTGAAAGTCATCTGCATTCGCAATCAGCTGATATTGCTATGGGTGTAGATTCATCTGGTAACAAAGAAGAGGGAGCTGGAGATCAAGGTATTATGTTTGGTTATGCCTGTAATGAAACAGAAGTTTTAATGCCGGCACCAATACATTATTCACATAAAATTTTAAGATTAATGGCTGAAGATAGAAAATCTGGAATATTAAAAAATATTGAACCAGACTCAAAAAGCCAAGTAACATTTGAGTATGTTGATGGAAAACCCTCAAAAGTTAAATCAGTTGTTATTTCCTCTCAGCATTCACCAGATGTCAATCAGGCTCAGGTAAGAGATTTGTTAAGACCTTATATGTTAAAATCTATTCCTGAATATTTTCTTAAAGATTTTGATGAAAATGAATTTTATGTAAACCCAACAGGAAATTTTGTAATTGGTGGACCAGATGGAGATTGTGGTCTAACAGGTAGAAAAATTATAGTTGATACTTATGGTGGAGCAGCACCTCATGGTGGTGGTGCTTTTTCTGGAAAAGACCCAACAAAGGTTGATAGATCGGCAGCTTATGCAGCAAGGTACATTGCTAAAAATGTTGTTGGTTCTAAAATTGCTGAGAAATGTTTAATTCAACTAGCATATGCAATTGGTGTATCAAAACCTTTATCTATTTATGTTGATCTGTTTGATAATGATTTAGATAAAAATAAATTTGTAGAAGAAAAGATTGTTGAAAATTTTGATTTGAGTCCAAGAGGCATTAGAGAAATGTTGAACCTAAATAAACCTATTTACGAAAAAACAGCTGCTTATGGTCATTTTGGAAGAGAACCTGAGAAAAATGGTTCATTTTCATGGGAAAAAATTGATAAAATTAACGTTTTTTCCAAATAGTTTCTGTTGAATTAAAAAAAAACTTTACTATATTGCCATTACATTATTGAACTTTACAAAATGGGCCTTTGCCCATTTTTTTTTGGAATAAACAAAATTATGTTAAATAAAAGAGCAGATAAACTTGAATTGTTAAGAATTGCTGAGGCTGTTGCTTTAGAAAAATCTATTGATAAAGAGCTAATTATAAGTTCTATGGAGACGGGTATTGCTAAAGCAGCTAAATCAAAATTTGGTCAAGAAAATGAAATTAAAGTTTCAATCAATCGAGATAACGGTGATATTGAATTATTTAGAAGACTAGTTATTGCTGAAAATCCAGAAAACTCAAATACAGAAATCAAATTAGAGGATGCCATAACCTTAAACGAGATGAATAAAGATAAGTCTGTTGGTGATGAGGTTTTGCAACCGCTTCCTTCTTTTGATTTTGGAAGAATAGCTGCACAAACAGCCAAACAAGTTATCAGTTTTAATGTAAGAGAAGCAGAGAGAGAAAGACAATTTAATGATTTTGTTGATAAGAAAGACACAATTTTAAGTGGTATTGTCAAAAGATTAGAATTTGGAAATGTTATTGTTGATTTAGGAAGAACAGAGGCCATAATTCAGAAAAATGAATTAATTCCTCGTGAAAATATAAAAGCAGGTGATCGAATAAAAGCTTATTGCAATGACGTAAGACGGGAGCCTAGAGGACAACAAATATTTTTATCAAGAGCTCATGCTAAATTTATGGAGAAGCTTTTTGTTCAGGAAGTTCCAGAGATTTATGATGGATTAATAGAAATCAAATCTTCTTCAAGAGACCCTGGAAGTAGAGCGAAAATTTGTGTTAAAGCAGTCGATACTTCTTTAGATCCAGTTGGCGCATGTGTAGGTATGCGAGGTTCAAGAGTTCAGGCAGTTGTTAATGAACTTCAAGGTGAAAAAATTGATATTGTCAATTGGTCTGAGGATCCAGCAATATTGGTTTCGAATGCATTGTCACCGGCAGAAGTTCAAAGAGTAAACGTCGATGCTGAAAGAAAAAAACTTGATGTAATTTTAACTGAAGAAAATTTAAGTAAGGCTATTGGAAGAAGAGGTCAAAATGTTAGACTTGCAACAAAACTTTTAAATTATGAAATTAATATTATGACTGATGCGGAAGATTCCGAGAGAAGACAGTTAGAGTTTAAAGAAAAAACAGAAAATTTTGTAAAAAATTTAGAGCTAGATGAAACGTTAGGTCAATTACTTGTTGCTGAAGGTTTTTCAACTATTGATGATATAAAAGATAGTTCAGCTGAAAATTTGACAAAAATAGAAGGTATAGAGGAAGATACTGCTAAGGCTTTAATTGAAAGAGCTAAAGAATTTTATGAAAAAGACCAAGAGGATATTTCACAGAGAATAAAAGATTTAGGGCTCGAGGAAAACTTAATTAATTTGAAGGGTTTAACCCCTGGAATGTTGGTTACTTTAGGTGAACAAAAAATTTTAACCTTAGAGGATTTTGCAGATTTAGCATCTGATGAATTAACAGGTGGTTATGATGTTGTAAAAGGTGAGAGAGTAAAAATTCAAGGTTATCTTGAAGATTTTGCTTTATCCAAAGAAGAGGCAGATGAATTAATCATGTCTGCTCGAAACATAGTTTATAAAGATTGAGTAATGAGGTATGGAGAAAAAAACAAAATTAACAATTTCAGGCTCTGCCAAAAAATCATTCAAGAATATTGAGATTGCCAAAACAAAAGGGAAAAATTCTGTAGTTATTGAGAAACAAACTGGAAAGTTTTCTAGTAGAGGTGGATCGCTTAGACCTACAACAAACAAAACAAGACCAACTTCAGCACTTAATAGAGGAATCTCAACAAAGCCTTCATTTAATAATCTCAAATCACCCTCTGTAACAAATGATTTTGAAAAAAGAAAATTAGCTGAGCAGAGAGCTACTAAAAGACTTAAAGCAGATAGTGAGGGCAAAGATCGAAAAACCTTAAAAGCAGGGACAAAGAAAAGAGAGTTAAAATTAACTGTATCAAGAGCATTAAGTGATGAGATTGATGCAAAACAAAGAAGTTTAGCATCAGTTAAGAGAGCAAGACAAAAAGAAATTAAAAATGCTACAAAAGACAATTCGCAAGAGGATTTAAAACCAATTAAAAGAAATATTAATATTCCTGAAGCAATAACGGTGAGAGAGCTAGCCAACAGAATGGCTGAACAATCGAGTAATGTAATTAAGCATTTATTTGGTATGGGCGTAACAGTTACTATTAACCAAACACTAGCAGCAGATACTGCAGAATATTTAGTTAAAGAATTTGGTCATAATCCCATTAGAGAGGAAAAAGCTGAAGAAATAATTAAAAAAATAAAAGCTTCAAGAACTGAAAATTTAAAGAATAGACCACCTATTGTCACTGTTATGGGTCATGTTGATCATGGCAAAACATCTGTGCTAGATGTTCTTAGAAGTGCCAATGTAGTTTCTGGAGAATTTGGTGGAATAACTCAACATATTGGAGCTTATCAAATTGAGAGCCAAGAAAATAAATTAACTTTTATTGATACACCAGGTCATGCCGCATTTACTGAGATGAGAGCAAGAGGATCAAAATTAACTGATCTAGTTGTATTAGTTGTTGCTGCTGATGATGGGGTTAAACCTCAAACAATTGAGTCAATTAAACACGCAAAAGCAGCAAATGTTCCAATAGTTGTTGCAATAAATAAATGTGATTTACCAGAAGCAGATCCCAGTAAGATTAAAAATCAATTACTAGAGCATGAGTTAATTGCAGAAGATTTATCTGGAGATACCTTAATGGTAGAGATTTCAACTAAAACGAGACAGAATCTAGATAAATTAATAGAGTCTATAATACTTCAAGCAGAGATATTAGATCTTAAAACAGATTATGAATCCAAAGCTACAGGAATAGTTTTGGAGTCTAAAATTGATGTTGGGAGAGGTCCTGTTGCAAATATAATTGTGACAACTGGAACACTTAAAAAAGGAGATTTTTTTGTGAGTGGTTTAAGATGGGGTAAAGTTAGGGCAATTATAAATGATAAAGGTCACAATATCAACGAAGCTCTTCCATCTACTCCAGTTGAGATTTTAGGTATTAATGGTGCAGCTAAAGCTGGAGACGATTTTATTGTTCTTAATACAGAAAAAGAGGCTAAAACACTTAGCGAAAATCGAGCTCAAGAAAGTCAAGATGGCAAAAATCCATTAACATTTGCAACACAAGACTCTGCTTTTTCAGATAAATCTGCTGAGGAATTAAATTTAATAATCAAATCAGATGTGCATGGATCGTCTGAAGCAATTAAAAGTGCAATTAGTCAAATTAAACATGATGAGGTTAAACCAAAAATAATTTTAGCAGATATAGGAATGGTTACTGAAACTGATGTTATGTTGGCTAAAGCCTCTAATGCAGTGATGATAGCTTTTAATATTAAACCAAGCAAAGAGGCCAAAAAACTTGCTGAAAATGAGAAAATTAAAATTTCTTCTTTTAATATAATTTATGAAGTCTTAGATTATATTAAACAACGAATGTCAGGTTTGTTAACACCAGATGTCCAAGAAAAAGTTGTCGGTACAGCCCAAATTTTAGAAATATTTAAAGTTTCTGGAGCAGGAAAAGTTGCTGGCTCAAAAGTAACCGATGGTGAAATTAATAGCACATCAGATGTTAGAATTATTAGAGATGGTGTAATTATATATACTGGTAAAGTATCGACAATATTTAGAGAAAAAAACCAAGTAAAACAAGTTAGTGATGGTCAGGAGTGTGGAATAACTGTTAAAGATTATGTGGACTTTCAAAAAAATGACACAATAGAGGCATTTAGTGTTACATCTACTGAGAGGTCAATATAATGGCAGATAGAATAGGAAAATCAATATCACAAAGGCAGCTAAGAGTAGGAGAAATGATTAAACAGTCTTTAAGTATGATTTTTATAAGAAATGAAGCTAAGTTGCCGAATTTAGAAACAAACACTATAACGGTTACTGAGGTAAGAATGAGTCCAGATTTAAAAATTGCTAAAGCATATGTTCTTCCATTGGGTGGAAAAGATGCGGAGGAAATAATTAATGTACTAAAGGAGTATTCATTTTTAATCAGAAAAATTTTATCACAAAAAGTGGTTATGAAATTTTTACCAAAATTACTTTTTAGAAAAGACGAGTCTTTTGAGTATGCGGAAAAAATAGAAAACTTAATAAAACAAACAAATAAATAGGAAGAAAGAGGCATGAATAAAAAGGCACAAGAATTAGCAATGCATGATAAAGATACTGGATCTTCAGAGATACAGATCGCTTTGCTAACTGAGAAAATTGAAACTCTCTCTAAACATATTAAGCAATTCAAAAAGGATAAACATTCATCTGTTGGATTGTTGAGAGCGGTAAATAGAAGAAAGAAATTGTTAGAATACCTAAAGAAAAATAAAATGGATTCTTACAAAAATGTACTGTCGAAATTGAATTTAAGAAAATAGAAATCAAGATAGATAGAACGGAAAAGAACGAAACGAACGAAACGAAATGGAAATGAAATGTTTAAAGTATACAAGAAGGAAATTGAAGTAGCAGGAAAGAAGATAAGTTTAGAGACAGGCAAAGTAGCAAGACAGGCAGACGGAGCAATAATCGCAACATGTGGAGAGACAGTTGTACTAGCAACAGTAGTAGGAGCAAAAAAAGTAAATCCTGATATGGATTACTTTCCATTATCTGTAAATTACCAAGAAAAATATTATGCAGCTGGAAAAATTCCAGGTGGATATTTTAAAAGAGAAGCAAGACCAACTGAGAGTGAAACATTAATCTCTAGATTAATTGATAGACCAATCAGACCTTTGTTCCCAGATGAATTTAAAAATGAAGTACAGTTATTACCAACAGTAATTTCATATGATAAAGAAAATGAACCAGATATTTTATCAATCACTGCATCTTCAGCCGCTTTAGCTATATCAGGAATGCCATTTATGGGTCCTGTAGGTGCTTCAAGAGTTGGCTTTGTAGATGGAAAATATGTTTTAAACCCATCTAAAGCAGAATTAGAAAAATCAAAATTAGATTTAGTAGTAGCAGGTACAAAAGATGCTGTGCTTATGGTTGAGTCTGAAGCAAGTGGTTTAACAGAAGAAGAAATGTTAAACGCAGTTAAGTTTGGTCATGAGGGTTTTGTTCCAGTAATTGAGATGATAGAGGAACTTGCAAAAGAATGTAGAAAACCTGAGTGGATATTTGAGAAAAAAGATTTATCTGAAGTTAAGAAAAAACTTGAGGAAACTTTTACGGAAGATCTTAAGAAAGCTTTTGCAATAAGAGATAAACAAGATAGATCAAATCAGATTTCAGAGATTACTGATAAAGCTAAAAAGCTTTATGAGGAAGATGAAAACTACACAGATCTTGATGTTAACAGTCAGTTAAAAAATCTTGAAAAATCAATTGTTAGAACAGACATTCTAAAAAATAAAAATAGAATTGATGGTAGAGGTTTATCAGATGTAAGACCTATTGAATGTGAAGTGGGTGTTTTACCAAGAGCGCATGGTTCAGCCTTATTTACTAGAGGAGAAACCCAAGCAATTGTGGTAGCAACTTTAGGAACATCTGATGACGAGCAAAGAATTGAAAGTTTGGATGGCCTTCAAAGAGAAAGATTTATGCTTCACTATAATTTTCCTCCTTTTTCAGTTGGAGAAACTGGAAGAATTGGAACAGGTAGAAGAGAAATTGGTCATGGTAAATTAGCTTGGAGAGCAATTAACTCTTCATTACCCACAAAAGAGGCATTTCCATATACTTTTAGAGTAGTTTCAGAGATTACAGAGTCTAATGGTTCTTCTTCAATGGCTACTGTTTGCGGAACTTCTTTAGCATTAATGGATGCGGGGGTACCGATTAAAGAGCCAGTTGCAGGTATTGCAATGGGATTAATTAAAGAAGGTGACGATTTTAGTGTTCTATCAGATATTTTAGGTGATGAAGATCACCTAGGTGACATGGATTTTAAAGTTGCTGGAACTAAAGATGGAATTACTTCTCTTCAAATGGATATTAAAATTACAGGTATTACATTTGAAATTATGGAGCAGGCATTAAGTCAAGCTAAAGAAGGAAGAGTTCACATCTTAGGGGAAATGAACAAAGCCTTGCCAGCTTCAAGATCTGATGTTGGAAAGCACACTCCAAAAATGGAACAAGTTAATGTAGATAAAAAAGATATTGCTGCAGTAATTGGAAAAGGTGGTGCAACGATTAGAGAGATAGTTGAAAAATCAGGTGCAAAAGTAGATGTAAATGATGAAGGTGTAGTAACAGTTGCTGCTCCAGATGAAGAGTCTAGAAACATTGCGATGCAAATGATTAAAGACATTACCGCCAAAGCTGAATTAAACAAAATTTATTCAGGCAAAGTGATGAAGATTATGGAATTTGGTGCATTTGTAAATTTCTTAGGAAAACAAGATGGATTGGTCCATATTTCAGAACTTGCAGATAAGAGAGTTGCTAAAGTAACTGATGTTGTTAAAGAAGGTGACGAAGTAAAAGTTAAAGTAATTGGTTTCGATAGAGGTAAAGTTAAACTTTCTATGAAACAAGCTGTAGAGTAATAGACTAAATTTAAATTCTAAACCCCCTGGAATGAAAATTCTGGGGGCTTTTAACTAAATTTAACTATATTTAGGTAATATTTTTAGGATCTGGCATCCCGACCTTGTTATATCCAGCATCTACATAGTGAATTTCACCAGTGACACCGTTCGCAAGTTCACTTAGCAGATATAATGCTGAATTTCCAACATCATGAATATCTACGTTTCTTTTAAGTAAAGAATGGTCTTCATTCCATTTATATAGAAATTTTGCATCTCCAATAGCAGAAGCCGCTAATGTTTTAATAGGTCCTGCACTTATAGCATTTACCCTCATGCCTTTTGCTCCCAAATCTCTTGCTAGATATTTAACACTAGACTCTAAAGCTGCCTTACATACACCCATTACATTGTAATTTGGAATAGCTTTGTTTGCTTCATAACTTAAAGTGATTAGACTCCCACCTTCTTTCATAGTTTTAGAAGCTTCTTTTGCAACTTCGGTAAATGAAAAACATGAAATTAACATACTTCGTAAAAAATTTTCTCTAGTTGTATCTAAATATTCACCTGATAATTCTGATTTATCTGAGAACGCAATTGCATGAACTACAAAATCAATTTCACCCCATTGAGATTTGATATCCTCAAATAATTTTACTACTTCTTCTTTTTTTTCAACATCACAACTAAATGTAACTTTTGAATTTAATTTTTCTGCTAGAGGGATTACTCTTTTTTTAAGAGCGTCACCCAAATATGTAAATGCTAGTTCAGCTCCAGCCTCCGCAAGTTTTTGAGATATACCCCAGGCAATAGATCTTTCATTTGCAACACCCATGATCAATCCTTTTTTACCTTTCATTAAACTCATAAATTAGACCTTTTCAAAAATTAAAGCAGCATTAGTTCCACCAAAACCAAAGCTATTTGACATTACAGTATTTAAAGTTGCTCCTGTTTTAGTTTTAGAAACTATAGGAAACTTTTTAGCATCATCATCCATATCTGTAATATTTGCTGATCCTGTTATAAAACTATTTTTCATCATTATTAAACAATAGATGGCTTCATGTACTGAAGCTGCTCCTAAAGGATGACCTGATAAAGATTTTGTTGAACTTATTTTTGGGATTTCCTCTCCAAATGTTTCTTTAATAGCATTAAGTTCAGTTATATCTCCAACTGGAGTAGATGTTCCGTGAGTATTAATGTAATCAATTTTATTTTTAGCAGTTGCCATTGCCATTTTCATACATCTAACGGCACCTTCGCCCGATGGCGCTACCATATCGTATCCATCTGAAGTCGCTCCATAACCAGTCAATTCTGCGTATATTTTAGCACCTCTTGCCTTAGCATGTTCGTATTCCTCAAGGACTAATACACCCGCTCCTCCGGCAATTACAAATCCATCTCTAGTTTTATCATAAGCTCTTGAAGCTGTTTCAGGTTTGTCGTTATATTTTGAAGATAGTGCTGTCATTGCATCAAACATCGCTGTCATTGCCCAATGAATTTCTTCACTACCACCAGCAAAAACAACATCTTGTTTACCCATTTGAATTAGTTCCATTGAATTTCCAATACAGTGACCACTAGTTGCACATGCTGAACTCATTGTGTAATTAGTCCCTTTTATTTTAAATGGTACAGCAAGAGTTGCTGAAGCAGTACTAGCCATTGTTCTTGGAACAATAAAAGGCCCCATGAGTTTTGGTGTTTTTGCTCGTGTTTTATCTGCTGCTAAAATTACGTTTTCAATTGATGGTCCACCAGAACCCATAACAATTCCAGTTTTAAAATTACTTACATCCTTTTCTTCTAACCCAGAATCTTCAATAGCTTCTTTCATAGCTATATAATTATAAGCTGAGCCTGAACCCATAAATCTAATTGTTTTTCTATCGATATGATCCTCAAGTTTTATATTTGGTTTACCATGCACATGACTTTTTAAATTATGTTCTTTATACTCTTCAGCAAAAGAAATTCCTGATTTTGAATTTAGTAAAGATTGATGAACTTCTTCTTGATTATTTCCCAAACAAGACACAACTCCTAAACCTGTAATAACTACTCTTTTCATTATTTAAATAATCCTACTTTTAAACTTTCTGCTGAATATATTTTTTTGTTATCTGCAAGAACAATACCATTTGCAAGACCAACTGTAGTTCCTCCAGGCGACATAATTTTTTTCATATCTATTTCATATCTTACATTTTTTACATTCTGTAAAACTTCACCTGTAAATTTTACAGTACCAACTCCTAAAGCCCTTCCTTTTCCTGGATTACCAAGCCAACCTAGAAAAAATCCTACCAGTTGCCACATAGCATCTAAACCCAAACATCCTGGCATAACTGGATCTTTTTTAAAATGACAATCGAAAAACCATAGATCATCTTTAATATCTAATTCAGCTTTTAATGAGCCTTTATTAAATGTACCTTTATTTTCATAGATTTCTGTTATTCTATCAAACATGAGCATTGGAGGAAGAGGTAATTTTGCATTTCCAGGTCCAAATAGTTCACCATTTCCGCATGTTATAAGTTCTTCGTAGGAATATGAGTTTTTTTTCATAAATTCGAGTTCCCTTAATACTTGATTTAAAGCAATTATAATATAGAAATAGTTTAGAATAATTATAATTAACATGTCAATTTTAGACAAATATATTAAAAAATTAAGAGATTCTGGTCTAAGACCTACAAAACAGAGAATAAAAATATGTGAAGTTTTGTTTGAAACAGACAAAACTTTTCATTTTACAGTTAACGATCTTACAAAAAAAATACATTTACAAACTGATAAAAAAATATCAGTTGCTACAGTTTATAACACTGTTCATGCTTTTGAAAAAAAAGGTTATTTAAAACAAATACCAATTAATTCTAGCCAAACATATTTTGACACAAATACAACTAATCATCATCATTTTTATGATTTAAAAGCTGAGAAGTTAATTGATCTTGATAATAAAGACATTGGACCAATCAATATACAAAAATCAATTCCTGGAAAAAAAATAAAATCTGTTGAAGTTCTTGTAAAATTAGAAGATTAACAAATTTACATTAAAATCATTCTAATCTATTTGACATTCTTTTTTAGAATTATTATAAACTAGATGTCTAGAATAATTATTTAAAAGGAGAAAAATGAGTACTGAAAACTACAAATCTAAATCTTTTAAGTCGAATGAATTAAGTAAGTGTCCATTTACTGGAGCGGGTACTCCAGCAAAATTTTCGGCAGGTAGAGGTCAGACTGTAAGAGATTTTTGGCCAAATAGTTTAAATTTAAAAATTCTTAGTCAGCATTCAAATTTAACAAACCCCATGGATAGTAGTTTTAATTACTCGAAAGAATTCAAAAAGCTAAATTTCAAAGCGCTTAAAAAAGATTTAAAAAAATTAATGACTAACTCCCAAGAATGGTGGCCTGCAGATTATGGTCATTATGGTCCGTTATTTATAAGACTAGCTTGGCATGCAGCTGGAACCTACAGAACTGGTGATGGCAGAGGTGGGGCTGGAACTGGAAATCAAAGGTTTGCACCTCTAAACTCATGGCCAGATAATGTAAATTTAGATAAAGCTAGACTTTTGTTATGGCCAATCAAAAAAAAATACGGAAAAAAAATATCTTGGGCGGACTTATTTATTTTAGTTGGGAATGTAGCTTTAGACTCAATGGGTTTTAAAACATTTGGATTTGGAGCTGGAAGAACAGATATCTGGGAACCAGAGGATGATATTTATTGGGGTTCCGAGAAAGAAATGCTAGCCGTAGAGAGGTATAGCGGGAAAAGAGATTTAGAACAGCCTCTAGGAGCTTCTCACATGGGTTTAATATATGTAAACCCGCAAGGTCCTGATGCTAATCCAGATCCAAAACTTGCAGCTCATGACATAAGAGAAACTTTTGGAAGAATGGCGATGAATGATTATGAAACAGCAGCTTTAGTAGCTGGTGGACATACTTTTGGTAAATCACATGGTGCAGCATCTGAGGATTTTAAAGGTCCCGATCCAGAGGCATCAAGAATTCAAGATCAGTCCACTGGGTGGAATAGTGGCTATAAATCAGGAAAAGGTGTTGATACTATCAGCAGTGGCATTGAAGGTGCTTGGACACAAAATCCAACTAAATGGGATATGGGATATCTAGATTGTTTGTACGGTCATGAGTGGGAGCTTACAAAAAGTCCAGCTGGCGCTCATCAATGGACACCAAAGAAGAATGGACAAAAGATTAAAATGGTTCCTGACGCTCATAATAAAAATATGTTTCATCCTCCAATGATGCAAACAACTGATATTTCCATGAAAGTAGACCCAAGTTATGGACCTATAACAAAGCACTTTCACGAAAATCCAAAAGAATTTCACGATGCTTTTGCTAGAGCATGGTTTAAACTGACACATAGAGATATGGGACCAAGAGCATGTTATTTGGGAGGAGAGGTTCCTAAAGAAGAATTAATATGGCAAGATCCAATTGATAAACCAAAGTATAAATTAAAAGCAAAAGACATAAAAGATTTAAAAAATGAAATTTTAAAATCTAAAATTTCTGTTTCAGATTTAGTTTCAACTGCTTGGGCTTCGGCTTCAACTTTTAGAGGCTCAGATAAAAGAGGTGGTGCTAATGGTGCAAGAATAATGCTAGAGCCTCAAATAAATTGGAAAGTGAACAACCCAAAAAAATTAGACAAAATATTAAAAAAATTAAGCAATATTAAAAATAAATTTGATACCAAAAAGAGATCTGTATCAATGGCTGATTTAATTGTTCTAGCTGGTAATGTTGGTATCGAGATAGCAGCAAAAAAAGCTGGTCATAAAGTAAGTGTTCCATTTTCCCCAGGGAGAGGAGATGCAAGACAAGATCAGACTGACATTCATTCATTTAATTTATTAGAACCGCAAGCCGATGGTTTCAGAAATTATTTAAATGGGGATATTTCTATAGTTTCTGCAGAGGAAAAATTAGTGGACAAAGCGCAATTAATGGGACTCACAGCTCCAGAAATGACTGTACTTTTAGGCGGTATGCGTGTTTTAGACACTAACTATGATAATTCTGAACTCGGTGTTTTCACAAATAAATCTGGTGCTCTTACAAATGATTATTTTGTAAACTTGCTGGATATGAACACTACTTGGAAAGAAGAGGATAAATCTGAACAAACATTTGTTGGTAAAGATAGAAAAACTGGAAAAAACAAATGGAAAGCAACGAGAGTTGATCTTATTTTTGGTTCAAATTCTCAATTAAGAGCTTTGGCAGAAGTTTATGCCTGCGAAGATTCAAAAGCTAAATTTGTGAAAGATTTCATTTCAGCATGGGTCAAAGTTATGAATGCAGATAGATTTGATTTAAAGTTAAACTAATAATCAGAAAAGATATTTAAAATGAGCAATGTAAGTTTTGAGGATTTTTATAAAGTTCCAGATTTAAAATTTGATATTTTGAGGTTGAAGAGGGATTTAACCAAAATATTAGAGGAAAAAAAATTTAATTCTCCTGGTGTAACTCACTTTGGTGCTATACCAATTAATCAAATTCCTAATGACGAAAATTCTATAAAAGGCAATAATATCAGAGGAAAATATTGGACTATAGCAGATGATACTGGAAAAGAGGTTGCACGAGATATTGATATAGATGAAAGCAAATATACTCAACTGGTCCCTGAGTTTGAAAAAACCTATTTTAAAGAAGTTTTTGAGGCATTGAGTTTAAGGTTTAAGCTTGGAAGAGTAAGGCTTTTATTAAAAGAACCAAGATCAACTTTAAGTTGGCATAAAGATCCTGAGTGTAGATTACATGTACCAATAATAACTAACAAAGGTTGTTCTATGGTTATAGAAAATGTTGCCAAACATTTACCTGCAGATGGTAATGTTTGGATAACAAATAATACAAAATATCATAATTTTTTTAATGGTGGTGAGCAAGCTAGAATTCATCTTGTTGCTTGTGTGCTTGAGAGTCCTTTTAACAATCAGTAATTTTTTTTTATCTTAGTTTATTAAAAAAATATTTGATAATGATTACTATTAGCACGTTTTTTTTTTGCTATTTTATCAACAATCTTTATTGATTAATTATAAATAAATTAAAATTTAAATAATGCAATTATCAATAAACATTTTTAGATATTTAGAAAATATTTACAAAGAAAATAGAGGTTCAATATTAAGAACCATAGTTTATACAATTGGACATTTTGCAATTGCCATAACTGTTTTAATGATAATTGCAGACGTTGCTTTTATGATTGCTTTAACAGATGCTATAGTCGAACCAATTGCCAACTCTGTTTGGTATTTTATTTTAGATAAATGGTGGGCAAGTAAAGTAAAATCTAAATAAGAAAAAAAAATTTAAGTTTAAAAAACCATAATTAAAAAAATCTTACTAATTTAAGCGAGTGATAATCATTCGCAAAAAAAATGTGTGAATAGTAATCATTCTCACTATTTTTTATTGAATTAACTTCTTTTATATTTCATTCTATTAAGATGCAGATAGAAAATTATAGTTGCAAAAAATGTGGATTAACAATTTCATCAACTTGTTCAAAGTGTGATAAAATTGTTGATATACAAGTTCTTGATGATGGTTGCATAGTCCAAAAAACAAAATGTTTAGACTGTGCTAATACACCAGTAATTAAGGATGTTTGCGAACAAAAAAAATAGAAGTTTTAATTAACTTAATTATGAATTGGCGGGTTTAAATCAATTAAGACCCCATAAATTATTGATTTTAACCCAACCCTCATACTCTTCAGCTATTATTTTACACCAAATATTTTCACATCTTTTTATTATTAGCATTCTGCCTTCTTTAATTTGTGCAATTGGTTCTGCAAAAGATGTTGGTTTTTTGAATAATATTTTATCTTGAGTAGCTATAACTGAATTACTTTTTTTCAATTGAGATACATGTATCCAACCACTATTATTTTTAAAATCAATAATTCTTCTAAAATTTTCTTTTTTATCAATTTGTTTTAGAGGAAGGTTGATTTTTTTGTAAACATATTTGATATCCGATTCAAAGCTAGGTCCATATCGGACATTTACTTTATTTTTTTTAAGAGAGACAAATATTTCGTTAGCAAAAGAATTATGTATAAAAAAAAATAAAAAAAAAATTGTATAAATTTTTTTTGTTACTATTTGCATTTACACTTTTTTCTTTTATTTATTTTTGCTTTTCTGAAACTTAAATTTAATAAATCTAAGATTAAAATAAATCCATCTAAATTTTGTCCTATATTTAATATTTTTTTTAAAATTTCATTAGCTTGTAATGTGCCTACAATTCCAGCTACAGTTCCTAAAATTCCCTCAAATTCGCAATTTAATATTTCATCAGTAATTTGGTCTTCTTGATAAAAACATCTTAAACAAGGATTTTTTTTATTGGTGAAATTTAAAGTAAAAATGTGTCCATCATATTTACTTATAGCACCAGTGACTAGAAATTTTTTATATTTTAGACTTAAATCATTTATTAAAAATTTACTTTCAAAATTATCAGTACCGTCAACAATATAATCGTAATTTTTAATAATTTTTTCAAATACACTTTTATTTAATTTTAAATTAAAAATATTTATTTTTATTTTCGAATTGATTTTTTTTAATTTTTTTTTTGCTATTTTTACTTTTGGTTTCTTTATATCTTTTTCATTATAAAGACTTTGTCTGTGAATATTAGAGAGACTTACTGAGTCATGATCTATAATTCCAAGTGTACCAACTCCAGCTCGTGTTAAAAATTCTGCTACTGGACAACCGAGACCACCCATTCCAATTATTAAAACCTTTGAGTTGAGAATTTTTTTTTGTCCTAATGGACCTATATTTTTTAAAATTATTTGCCTCGAAAATTTATCTATTTCTTTTTTGCTTAAATCTTTGCTCATTTTCCAGTCGAGCCAAAACCACCCTCTCCTCTAAAAGTTTCTGGAAGATTATCTGTTTCTTCAAATTCCATTTTAATTACAGGAGTTAATATCATTTGCGCTATTCTATCTTTGTTGTTGATTAAAAAATCAGTTTTTCCATGATTAAAAAGTATTACTTTTATTTCTCCCCTGTAATCACTATCAATAGTTCCAGGTGTATTTAAAACACTAATGCTATTTTTTGCAGCTAAACCAGATCTCGGTCTAATTTGGATTTCAAAATCATTAGAAAATGCTACTGCAAGTCCTGTTGGAACTAAACATGAAGAGTTTGGTTTAAGATTTATAGGTTCTTTTACAAATGCCATTAAATCCATGCCTGATGCACCATCTGTTTTGTAATCAGGTAATTCAACTGCAGGGTCTAACTTTTTGATAAGAACTTTTGCCATTAATTTAATTGATCAATTATTCTATCAACTATTTCATCAGAAATTCCAGATTTTTTTTTGTATGAAAGTTTTTCTTTTTTAGCATCTCTATTTTTGTAATGAATTGTTACCTCATTATAATCAGAATTAAATCCTATATTTTTATTTGATACATCATTGGAAATTATCCAGTCACAATTCTTCTTATTTAATTTTTCTTCTGCATTTTTATTGATCTCATTGGTTTCTGCTGCAAATCCAATGACAAGTTTAGGTCTCATAGAATTATGGTTGGATACATAATTAAGTATATCTATATTCTTTTCTAAATTTAAGTTTAAGTTCTCTTGTTTTTTAATTTTATTTTCATACTTTTTATTAATTTTAAAATCAGCAACTGCCGCAGAAAAAATTGCAACATCAACAGGTAAATTTTCTTGGGTGGCAACTAACATTTCATCTGCAGTTTCAACTTTTATAAGATTAATATCTTTAGTTATTTCAAGATTAGTTGGACCTGATATTAATGTTGTGTCAAAACCTTTTTTGGATAATGATTTTGCTAATTCATATCCTTGTTTCCCACTTGATTTATTAGTAATAAAACGAACTGGATCTATGTACTCATTAGTTGGACCTGCTGTAACTAATGCTTTAAATTTTTTGTTATTTTTTTGAGTTAAGAAATATTTATCAATTTCTTCAGCAATTACCAATGGGTCTGACATTTTACCCTCCCCATATTCACCACATGCCATATCACCAACCTCTGGTCCAATTAGTTTATATCCAAACTCCTTTAATTTTTTTATATTTGCTTTTGTAGTTGGATGTTCCCACATTCTTACATTCATTGCTGGTGCTAAAATAATGTCTTTATCTGAAGCTAAAACCACAGTAGATGCTAAATCATCAGTTGTTCCTTGAGCTAATTTTGAAATTGTATTTGCTGTTGCTGGTGCAATTACAACTAAATCTGCCCATCTTGAAAGTGAAATATGATCCATTTCAGATTCACTTTCCACACTGAATAATTCGCTATATACTTTACCTTGAGAAAGCGATGTTACTGAAAGTGGAGTTACAAATTCTTTTGCACTTGCAGTGAGGATAGTCTTTATTTCTGCTCCATTTTTTTTAAAAAGCCTAATTGTTTCTAGACTTTTGTAGGCAGATATCCCCCCGCAGATAATGAATAGTATTTTTTTATTTAACAAATTTTTCATTTGCGGAATTAAAATACTATAAGGCCAAAAATTACAAGAAGTAATAAACCAATAATAGATTGATTTCTAAATGCTATCATTTCTGATTTCTTATCATTTAGAGCAGTATAAGAATTTGAATTTTGTGGAATTTGACCGCTAGCCAAAAACGTTAAGGCTTGATTTGCTTTATCCATAATCTCAGGAAATTCTGGTAAACGTTTAATAACTTCAGATGTGCTTTTTAAAGTTTCATTTAAATTATTAATTGGATCTTTTGTTTCTTTAAGCCAATTTTCTAGTACAGGCTTTGAAGTTGTCCAAATATTTGTATTTGGATTTAATTTTCTTGCTACACCTTCAACCACAACCATAGTTTTTTGCAACATTAATAATTGAGGTTGAGTTTGCATATTAAACTTTTCTGTTACATCAAATAGTTGTTTAAGTAATTTACCTCCCGAGATATCTTTTACTTCTTGACCGAAAATAGGTTCACCAATTGATCTCAAAGCTTGAGCCAGATCATCAATTGGTACTTCTTTAGGAACTAATCCAGCCACTAAGTGAACCTCAGCTACTTTGCGATAATCTCTTTGAATAAATCCAAATAAAATTTCTGCTAAAAACCTTTTACTAAGTTTATCTAATCTACCCATAATCCCAAAATCTATAGGTACTATTTGGCCACTATTATCAACAAAAATATTTCCTTGATGCATGTCTGCATGAAAAAAACCATCTCTTACAGCATGTCTCAAAAAATGTTGGATAATATCTTCAGCTATTTTACTAGTATCTAAATTTCTTTTCTTTAACTCCTCAGCTTCTCTTATTGAAATTCCATCTATCCAATCTAAAGTCATTACATTTTCACTAGTAAAATTCCAGTAAATCTCTGGAACTTTGAACCCAGCATCATTTTTAGTATTTTCTGCATATTCATTTGCCGCAGCAGCTTCGAATCTTAAATCCATCTCAAGATTAGTTATTTCTTTAAGTAAAAAAACAACTTCAACAAGTTTTAATCTTTTTGTTTTTTTTGCGAATGATTCAATAATAAATGCAAATAACATCATCGCATCTATTTCTTCATTGAATATTTTTTTTATGTTTGGTCTTAAAATTTTAATAGCTACATCTTTGATTGTTCCATTGTCATTTATTTTTGCTTTGTGGACTTGTGCAATTGATGCAGCAGCAACTGGTTCACTTAAATCTATTATTGAATTAAATGCATCAATTCCAAGATCTTCTTTAATAATTTCTTTTGCTTCATGAATTGAAAAAGGTGGTAATCGATCTTGAAGTTTTTCTAGCTTTAAAGATAATTCTTCTCCAATTATATCAGGTCTAGTAGCAAGAAATTGTCCAAGTTTAATGAAAGTTGTACCCATAGACTCTAATGATCTAGATAGTCTCTCACCATCATCTTCAATTAAATTACTTTGTTCCTTTTTTTTTAGTGAAATGGATAAAATTTGGAATAATATTGTTACAGCTAAAGGAGGATTTTTAAATTTTGATGCAATTTTTAAAATATCAGATTTTGCAATTTTTCTTCCTAATTTAAATAAAGTAATAAGTTTTTTAATCATTAAATTTTCCAACCACTATGAATTGAGACAATACCACCAGAAAGATCTCTATAAGAACATTTTTGAAAATTATTTTTCTTCATCAAGTCTATTAATTCGTCTTGGTTAATAAATTGTTCAATACTTTTGATTAAATATTCGTAAGGTTCTTTTTCTCCGACCACAAACTGACCAATTATAGGAATAAGTTTTGAGTAATTTTTATATATAAAATCAAGATTTGAATTTTGAATTTTAGAAAATTCTAGACATAGATAACGTCCACCTGGTTTTAAAACTCTATAAGCTTCTGAAAGTGCTTTATTTAAATTTTTTGTATTTCTTAGCCCAAAACTAATAGTGTAATAATCAAATGTGTTGTCTGCTATAGGTAATTTTTCTGCTGATGAAATAACCCATTTTATATTTTTGAAATTAGATAATTTTTGTTTTCCTTGGCCAACCATACCTTTGTTAGGGTCTACACAAGTAATTTCAGCTTCTTTACTAGTGGTATCTATAAATAATTTTCCAATATCCCCTGTTCCACACGCAACATCTATTAATTTTCTACTAACTCTAGGACTCATCATGTTAATTAAGTTTTTTTTCCAGTATCTATGAATACCCATCGACATAAAATCATTCATGAAGTCATATTTGTTGTAGACTTGATTAAATACTTTTTCTACAAGCCCTTTTTTATTTTGAAGATTTTGTTGCATAAAAAAATATATATTGAATATAGTATCAAATGCCAGAATTACCAGAAGTAGAAATTGTTAGACAATCCCTTCATAAAAAGATTAAAAAAAAACGCATAAAAAAAGTAATAATTAGAAACAGAAATTTGAGGTTTAAAATACCGGTTGATTTTGAAATTTTTCTTAAAAATAAAAAAATAATTAAAGTTAGTAGATTTTCTAAATATTTAATTATCCATTTTCAAAATAAAGATTATTGTTTAATTCATTTGGGAATGTCAGGAACAATTCATATTCTTGATAAGAAAAAGCCACTAAAATTTACAAATACTAGTTTTTATCATTCACCTTTTTTACCCAAAAAACACAATCATGCAGAGTTTGAATTTGATAGCTTGAAAGTAATTTATAATGACCCAAGACGTTTTGGATTTTTTGAAATAATCAAAAATTATCAAGATTTAGAGAAAAGATTCAAATCAATGGGACCCGAACCTTTTAGTGAAAAATTTAACTTAAATTATGTACTTAATTATTTTAAGAAAAAAAATAAGGATATAAAAAGCTTCTTACTTGATCAGAGATTTGTATCTGGAATAGGCAATATTTATGCAAGTGAAATACTTTTCGCTAGTAAAATAAATCCTTTTAAAAAAGCAAAGCGACTTAGTAAAAATGAATGTTCAAATATAATTCTAAATTCTAAGAAAATACTTAAACAGGCAATTGATAAGGGAGGATCGAGTATAAGAGATTTTAAAGATATCTTAGGAAACAAAGGTACTTTTCAAAAAGAGTTTAGAGTTTATCAGCAAGACAGAGCTAATTGTAAACGCCCAAAGTGCAAGGGAATTATAAAAAAAAAAATAACATCAAATAGGTCAACTTTTTTTTGTGTTTCCTGTCAAAAATAGTTAAATATTTAGTTGACCACTATAAATTCACAAGCTATACCCCTGCGCATATGGCAAACACAAAATCAGCGATTAAAAGAATTAGAAGAATTTCAAAACAAACTGCGGTAAATAATGCTAGAAAGAGCAGGTTTAGAAATGCTCTAAAAAAAATGAATCTTTTAATTGACGATAAAAAGAAAGATGAAGCTTTAAAATATTTACCAAAGTTAAACTCTGAGTTGATGAAAGTTGCTAAAACCGGAATAATAAAAAAACAAAATGCTTCTAGAAACGTTTCTAGAATTACTAAAAAGATTGCAGCAATCTAAACGTTAGCTTAATTTTTTAACAACTTCTGGTATCCACATTATATATTTAAGATTTGTCTTAAGTTACCATATTTAGATTTAGTAAATATTTGGATTGCTATCATTCAATCTATGTTTGATTCAATTTTTATTTAATCAATTTATCGATTCAATCTATGTTTGATTCAATTTGTAATTTTAAATTTATTTTTAATTTTAAATTATATTTAAAAACATAAATCACAATCATAGATTTTATTTTTTTTTTATTTTCCTTATTAACTTGTTGCAAATTTTTTTAAATAGTTCTAACTGGGATTCCTCCTTAAGTTATGAATAAATTAACAAATACAAAAAATATTAATAATTTTTCCTCTGAAGGCTTTGATTGGAAGCAAGTACAAAATGAAATGAAAAATAAACTGGGCCTAGAAGTTTATGAGAGCTGGCTTAAAAAGATTTCGTTTGTGGAAGAATTTAATAATTATTTGTTGTTGTCAGTTCCAACAAGATTTATTAGAGATTGGATTACATCAAGGTATTTAGACCAAATATTACAAATAGTTAGAGTATATAAAAAAGACATTATTAGAATTGAGTTCAAAATAGTTGAAAAAGTTCAAGATATCACTTTAAAAGAAAGCAATATTAAAGAGAACAATACTAATGAAAATGTTTCATTTATAAAAGACTCCTACCTCCAGTATAATCGAATTGATCCAAATAAAAGATTTGATAATTTTATAACTGGTTCAAGTAATAAATTAGCTTATGAAGCTTCTTTAAAAGTTTCAGAAAATATATCTCATTATAATCCACTTTATATTTACGGTGGTGTTGGAATGGGAAAAACCCATTTATTAAATTCAATAGGTTTAGAGCTTAAAAAAAATAATAAAGTAATGTTTATTTCTGCTGAACGTTTTATGTATCAGTTTGTAAAATCAATTAAGTCAAACGACATGGTTAATTTTAAAGAATATTTTAGAAATATAGATATTTTATTAATCGATGATATCCAGTTTATAAGTGGAAAGGAAGCTATGCAAGAGGAGTTCTTTCATACATTTAATGCTTTACTTGATAAAGGATCCCAAATAATTGTTTCAGCTGATAGGGCACCAAACAAACTATCTAGAATTCAAGAAAGAATTAAATCAAGATTTTCTGGTGGATTAGTTGTTGATATTCAAAAGCCGGACTTTGAGCTAAGAAAAAAAATAGTTGAAAAAAAAACTGAGGAATTGAATGCTTTATATTCTGAACAATTACAAGTTTCTAGAGAAATTCAAGATTTTATAAGTAATGAGATAACCGGAAGTGTAAGGGAGCTAGTTGGTGCAATAAATAGAGTTGTTTCATTCTCAAGAATTTACAATAAAGTCCCAAATCTTCCTGAAACAAAGCTAGTTTTAAAGGATTTATTAAATTTATCAGAAAATAAGGTTACAATAGATTTAATTCAGACAATTGTTTGTAAGTTTTTCAAAATCAGCAAAAATGAAATGTTATCTTCTAGAAGGTCAAGATACTTAGTACGACCAAGACAAACAGCAATTTATTTAACTAAAATTTTGACTTCTAAATCATTACCTGAAATTGGAAGGGAATTTTCTAACAGAGACCACACAACAATAATTCACTCAGTAAAAACTATTGAAAAAATAAAAGAAAAAGATCCTGAAATGGTAGATAATATCAATAAGTTAAAAAACCAAATTTTATATAATAATAAAGAAAATGAAATTTAACGTTAATCAACAGGATCTTCAGCAAGCATTAAATTATTGTCAGGGAGTTATAGAGAAAAGAAGTACACTACGAATACTTTCAAATATTTTACTAGATGCAAGTAATTCAAAACTGACCATTACTGCTACCGATCTAGATTTAATATTTATACATCAAATAAATAATGTTGAAATTTTAGAGGAGGGTACAACAACTACAACCTCATCAATAATGTATGATATTATTAGAAAATTTAATTCAGATAAAAAAATTAATTTATCATTAAGTGATATAAGCAAATTACAAGTAGAGTCCGAAAAGTCTAAATTTAATTTGAATTGTATAAGTGCTACAGAGTTTCCATTAACAGATGAAAATTTTAATCAAAATGAATTTATAATTAAATCAAAACAACTTTTGAAATTATTAAATAAATGTAAATTTTCGGTTTCTAATGATGAAACTAGACATTATCTAAGTGGAATTTATTTTCATCAAACAGAAGTTGAGGATAAAAATTATTTGACAGCGGTTGCAACTGATAGCCACAGGATGTCTATTTCAAAAATTAGACTAGAGGATAAAATAGATTTTGATCCAATAATTTTACCAAAAAAAACAATTTTCCAACTTTGTTCTTTGTTAGACAGTTATGATGGGGACGTAAAAATTTCAAATGTGAAATCAAAAATAAAATTTGAATTAAATAATAGTATTTTAATTTCAAAACTTATAGATGGAAAGTTTCCTAATTATATCCAAGTTATTCCAAAAAATAATCAAAAAAAATTAGAAATAGATTTAAAATTATTTTTAAATTCTGTTGATAGAGTAGCATCTGTATCATTAGATAAAAAAGATGGTGTGAAATTTAATTTATCTAAAGATACTCTAGATTTGTCAGTAAATAATACTAATAGTGGTGATGGTAAGGAAAATTTAAATGTTAAGTTTGATCATGATTTAGAAATCAGCTTTAACTCTAGATATTTGATAGATGTTGCTTCACAATTAGATGGAGATAAAGTAGAAATATTTTTTAATGACACCGGTTCACCCGCATTAATAAAAGATCCAAGTGATTTTGATAGTATTTTTGTTGTTATGCCGATGAAGGGTTAATTAATTAAGTCTAACTCTGAATAAATATTTTTTTCAAGTATTTGAATAAAATTTTCTTTTGTTAACCCAGAAGGAATTGGTTTTAGAATAGAAATTATAATCGTTTTATTTGACTTCTTTCCACCCTTTTTAGGCCACACATATCCTGAGTTAATTGCAACTGGCTGACAAGCAACGTTTAGCTGTTCATAAATTCTCGAAGCACCTTTTTTGAAAGGTGGTCTTTCATTTGGAAGAACTCTAGTTCCTTGAGGAAAAATAATTAAAGGTCTGTTAGAAGTAACCATCATTTTTGAAATATCATCAAAAAAACCCAAGTTATCTTTTGTAACTTTATTTCTTTTAATTGAAATTGATCCTATTTTTTTTAAGTACCAACCAAATATTGGAATTAATAATAATTCTTTTTTTAGAATAAATACAGGTGAGTTGAATATTGTTTGTAAATAAAAAGTTTCAAACATTGATTGATGAGATGCTGCTATAAAAAATTTTTCATCATTAATAATATTTTCCCTTCCTTTGATTAAAATTTTAACTGAAAGAACAAACTTTAAACAAAAACTTGCCCAATAGCCCATTAATTTACCTCCCATCAAAACAACCTTATTAGGCAAAAAAAATGATGGTAAAAAAATTATTGAAATAAAAATAATTCCAGTGAAAAATAATATTGAAAATAAAAAGTTTCTTATCATTTTTGTCAAAAGCTAAATTATATCTTTATGCTTTTGTCTTTTTCTTATTACTTTAATTTTTGATCCTTTTATTAATAATTCTACTGGCTTAGGTCTTAAATTATAATTTGAGCTAAGTGACATTCCATAAGCTCCTACATCACATATTGCTATTAAATCTTTTTCTTTCAATACTTGAAACTTTTTTAATGTAACAAATTTATCTGTGGTTTCACAAATAGGACCAACAAATTCATATGGTTTTTTTGAAGTTTTGTTAGATTTTGTAACAGGTAGGGTTTTATGAAACGCACCATACAAGGCAGGTCTCATTAAATCATTCATTGCTGCATCTAAAATAATAAATTTTTTACTACCACTATCTTTTATATAAATTACTTTTGATACTAATGTACCGGTATCGCCAATAATTGATCTACCTGGCTCAAATATAATTTTAACTTTATGTTTTCTTAAAAATTTTAGTATGGCTGTGTTATATTTTTTATAATTAAGTTTTTTATTTTTATCAGTGTAAGTAATGCCCATACCTCCACCTAAATCTATAAATTCAAATACATAATTTGATTTATTGAGAATTTGACTGACGGTTTTAAGCATTTTTTCATAAGGTCTATGGTCTAAAATTTGACTGCCAATATGAACACTTAGACATTTTAAATCAATATTTTTTGAATTTTTACAATAATTTATAATCTCATAGAATGTATTTTTATTTACACCAAATTTATTTTCTTTCTTTCCAGTGGATATTTGACTTAATGTTTTTGCATCTGTATTAGGGTTTAATCTTATACCAATTTTTATTATTTTATTTTTTGATTTTGCTATTCGGTTTATTTCTTTTATTTCACTTAAAGATTCTGCATTAATAAGAAAAATTTTTTTATCAACAGCATAGCTGATTTCACTTGTTGTCTTACCAACACCAGAAAATACTATTTTGCTTGGATTAACTCCTGCTTTCAATGCCATCATCAGTTCTCCTATAGAAACAACATCAGCACCTAACCCAAATTTTTTAATTTCTTTAATTATGTTAACATTTGTATTGGATTTGACTGCAAAGCAGATAAGTGGTGAAAAGGATTTGAAGCTTTTTTTAAAATTATTAATATTTTCTTTTAATTTAGAATAGGAATATGAATAAAATGGAGTTCCAAATTTATTTGCAATTTTTTCTAGATTAATTTTTTCTATCGTTAATTTTCTATTTATATACTTCATTATGTTAAGTTAATTAAAACTTCTTTTATTTCTGCTTTTTTATCTGGATCTACGTATTTAGGATCACCCTTTTTGCCACAAGAAATAACTGCACAAAATAATAATATAATTATTGTAAATTTTTTAATCATTTTTCTTTTTTATATTTCATTATCATTTTTTTAATATTATCAAAAGAAGTTCCACCATAAGATCTTTTTGAATTAACTGAACTTCTTAAATTAAATACTTCTAATACATCTTCTTTAAGTTTAGGTTCAATTTTTCTTAATTCATCTAAAGTTAATTCATTTAATTTCTTTTTTCTTTTTTCAGCAAAATTAACTACAGCAACAGTTTTTTGATAGGCTTTTCGAAAAGACATTGAGTGATTTTTTACAAGATAATCTGCTAAGTCGGTAGCCGTAATGTATCCAGAATTAGCAAGTTCTAACATTTTACTCTTATTAGGAGTGCAATTTTTTAGTATTTCATCAAAAATTTTTAAACAATTGTTTAGATTATCATTAGATTTGAAAACTATCTCTTTATCGTCTTGCATATCTTTAAAATAAGATAATGGTAAGCCTTTTAAAATTGTAAGCATTGAAAATAAATTTCCATAAACACTTCCTGATTTACCACGTAAGTATTCCAGAAGATCAGGATTTTTTTTTTGCGGCATTATAGATGATCCAGTAACAACTTTGTCAGACAAATTGATTAGTTTAAAACCATCAGAATTCCAAATAATTAGCTCTTCAGCAATTCTAGAAATATGCATTGCACATACAGATGAGGCGTATAAAAAATCTAGGACAAAATCCCTATCCGAAACTGTATCGATTGAATTATTTGTTGGAGTTTTAAAACCAAGTTTTTTGGTTGTATAATTTCTATCTATATTGAACGATGTTCCTGCTAAAGCTGCAACGCCTAAGGGATTTTCATTTAAACTCTCCAAATTATTTGAAAATCTTTTTTTGTCTCTATTAAACATTTCCACATACGACATCAAATAATGTGCAAAAGAGATAGCTTGAGCATTTTTAAGATGTGTAAATCCAGGCATGATTGTTTCGATATTTTTTTCAGCTAATTTAATTGTACTCTTGATAACTTTATTAATATTATTATTTATTTCATTAGTTGAATTTTTCATCCAGATTTTAAAATCAGTAATTACTTGATCATTTCTTGATCTAGCGGTGTGAATATAGCCAGCTTCTTCACCTATAATTTGAAAGAGTCTTTTTTCGATATTCATATGAATATCTTCGTATTTTTTATTAAACTCAAATTTATTGTTTGTAATTTCCTTACCAATTTTTGTAAGTCCATAAACAATTTTATTTTTTATTTTAAATGAAATTATTTTTTGTTTAAAAAGCATTTCAACATGAGCAATTGATCCTTGGATGTCTTCTTTATAAAGTCTTTTATCAATATCTATTGAATTACCGACTTTCTGAAACAAACTCGATGCATTTTTTTTTATACGTGTGCTCCAGATTGCTTGGTTGTATTTATTTTTTGTCATGATATTTAATTATACCTATTTAACATGAGATTTTTAATAATATTTATTTTTTTAATAACAAATGCTGTAGCTGAAGAACTACCGGGTATTAAAAATATTGTAATTCATAAAGAACCAAAAATACATGATAATGTTATTTTTTTAGACCAAAATGATCAAAAAATTAATATTAATGAATATGTAGGAAACTTATTAATATTAAATTTTTGGGCAACTTGGTGTGAACCCTGTAAGGAAGAAATGCCATCTTTGGATAATCTCCAAGTTAATCCAGAACTGAATAAAATAAAAATTTTTGCAATTAATATAGGTAAAGAAAATCTAGAAAAAGTTAATAAATTTTTTATAAATCTTAATATTAAAAATTTCGAACCTTATTTTGACTCACCTACAACTCTAGCAAAAACTTTTTCTTTAAGAGGAGTACCTACATCAATTTTAATAAATAAAAAGGGACAAGAATTTGCGAGAATAATAGGCTCAATCAATTTTGAGGATAAAAATTTTATTAACTGGATTAAAAAGTATAACTAATTTTTAAAAAAATAAGCAAAACCAACTAAGGCAATAATTGCAATAAATTGCAAAAGAACTCTTAGTTGCATCAACTTATTTGAATATTTTTTACTAGTTTCCCCACCCTTGAAAAGAGTTCCAATACCTAAAATTAATACTATACCAACAGCAATTAAAAGTGCTATTGATAAAACTTTTACAATTACTCCTGAAATCATATTTTTTATTGTAGATTGTTTTTTTAAATATAAAACATAATTTATTAACTATGACATTTTGCCTAGATTCAATAATTATTAGACCTGAAAAAGGTACTGAAATTAAAAAAGCAATTATTTTACTCCATGGTTATGGCGGAGATGGAAAAGATATAAGTATGCTTTCCTTAAATTGGAAAAGATACATGCCTAATACTGTCTTTATTTGTCCCAACGGTCACGAGCCATGTTCTATAAATCCTACAGGTTATCAATGGTTTGATTTAACAAAAGAGGACTCAGAATATATTTTAGAACAATCAATTAAAGCTGAAGATATTTTAAAAAAATTTATTAGTGAGGTAAAACAGGAGTTCAAACTATATAATAATCAAATTTGTTTATCAGGTTTCAGTCAAGGATGTATGATGTCTTTAAACGTTGGCCTCACCTCTGAGGAAAAATTTGCTTGTATAGTAGGTTTTTCTGGAAAGATAATTGATCAAAGTGATTTAAAAAGTAGAATTAAAAATAACACTCAAACATTACTAATACATGGAGATTCCGATCAAATTGTCTCGTCTACACATTTATTAGAGGCAAAAGATTTTTTAATTAGAAATAATGTTAATGTTGAAACATTATTAATTAAAAATTGCGACCATCATATTCCTATTGAAGCATCAAGTACAGCTCTAAATTTTATTTTAAAAATAATTTAATATCTCTAGTTATTGATAAAATTGTTTAAGTAAGTTAAAATTTATATCATGAATAATTTTATTGAACAAAATGTTTCATTAGAAAAGTGTCCTGCATTAGTGCTTAATGCAGATTATAGACCACTAAGTTATTATCCTTTATCTTTGTGGTCTTGGCAGGACACAGTAAAATCTGTTTTCCTTGACCGTGTTATTATCGTTAGCAATTATGATAGAGTAATAAGAAGTCCTTCTTTCAACATGAAATTGCCTAGTGTTATAGCATTAAGGGATTATATAGTTCCTCAATCAAAACCAAGTTTTACAAGATTTAATGTATTCTTAAGAGATAAATTTTCATGTCAATATTGTGGTAGCCATGAGGAATTAACTTTTGACCATTTATTACCAAGGTCAAAAGGTGGAGAGACAAATTGGGATAATGTTGTTACTGCATGCTCTGCATGTAATGTAAAAAAAGGTGGTAAATTATTAAAAAATTCAGAAATGAAACTCAATCAATACCCTTATCGTCCTTCAACAGAGGATCTGCATAAAAATGGTAAAAACTTTCCTCCAAATTATTTACATAAAAGTTGGATGGATTATCTGTATTGGGATGTGGAACTTGAAGCTTAAATTTTTTCAGAAATATTAATCGCAATTCTTGACCCTGTTTTAATAATTTTATCTAATAGTATATAAGGACCTTTTTTTGTGGCACCTTCATCATAAGCAATGTCTTTATGATCGATTTCATCTTGTCGAAATTTTGTAATTTTTTTTTTTAGGTCTTTTTCGCTATTATCTAATTGATTAATTTGACTCAAATAATGCTCGTCTATGACTTCTTCAACAGATGCAGTACATAGCATAGCAGCTTTTTTTCCAAGTAATGTTGTACCAAATCCTAATCCTACACCCAATAAGTCCCATAATGGTAAAAATTTAGTCGGTTGGATGTTTCTTTTTTTAATTTCGTTTTCAAAGAATTCACAATGCTCTTTTTCGTGAACTTTCATATCTTCGATTTTTTTTTTTAAATCTTCATCTTTCACAAATGTATTTAGTGCTAGCAGCTGCCCCTCATATATTTTAACTGCTCCACGTTCACCGGCATGGTCAACTCTTATAAATTCTTCAATTCTTTTTTTATCAAGTTTTGTCATAATTATAATAAATTTTTGTTGTACTAATACTTATTATTAAAGATATTAAGATATTGTAACTTGTAAGTGATAATCCAAAAATTTTAAATGTAACATCTTGGCAACTAACATTTTTTTGTTGTAATTGCTTAAGAATGTCATCCTTAGAGAGTAAATTTGATCCATTATTTAAGTCACAAACCAATGACTCCTTAATAAATCCTTGCTCGATACCCAAATGATATAGAGATAGACCAGTAGCAACCAAAAAAATCAGTGTAAGTACAAGTATGAAATTTTTTTCAAAATGAATAAATTTATAATTTAATAAAATTATTATTATTGCAAGTAGATATGGAATTCTTTCTAATAGACATAAATTACAAGGTTGATGACCTAAAATATATTCAATAAAAAATGCTGAAGATAAGGCAATAATGCTAATTAAAAAAATTAACTTTAATATAATTGTTTTGTTAATCTCAACCATTAAATTTTAAAAATAAATAAATAATTATAAATATTATAACTATAATAATTCCAATTATTGTGAACCATTTTGATCCATGTTTTTCCATGTACTCTGTAAATAATTCTCCAAATCTATAGGATAAATAGGCAACTATAAAAAATCTCAGGCTTCTTGAAATTAAACTAACAATTATAAAAATAGGAAGATTAAAAGCAATTAAACCACTTGAAATCGTAAAGGCTTTATAGGGTAATGGAGTAAAGCCAGCTAAAAAAAGAATACTCAGCCATGCAAGGAATCCACTACCTTGAGACATGCTTAATTTTAAATTTTCAACTTTATCTTGATAACCATAAAATTCGATTAGATACATTGCTAAATCTAAAAATAAATAACCTATCAAATAACCAAAGATTCCTCCAAGAACTGAAAATATTGAAGCTATTAAAAATATTTTCAGATATTCCCTTTTTTTAGCAATAACCATTGGGATTATCATTGCATCTGGAGGTATAGGAAAAAAAGAACTTTCTATAAAAGACACAAGCCCTAAATAAAAATTTGAACTTTTATGTGCAGCTAATTCTAAACATTTTTTGTAAAGTGTTTGAAACATTTTTTGGTTTTAATATAAATTTAGTTCTTATACTATTTAAAATATAATTTAATTAAATAACTAGGGCGAATGGCGGAACTGGTAGACGCGCACGACTCAAAATCGTGTTTCGCAAGAAGTGAGAGTTCGATTCTCTCTTCGCCCACCAAGAAACTATGAATTTAAATAATTTAAATAATTTGATCGAGTTATTTGCTAATCAAGTAAATAGACAAAATAAAAGAGATATTTTTTTAGAATGGCTAAACCCAGGTAACAAAAAAACATACACATGGGAACAAACTGAAAAGAATATACTAAAATTATCAAAAGTTATTAAAGAAAATATAAAAGAAGGCGATAGATGTCTTTTAGTTTCGGAGAATAGACCTGAGTGGTTTGTTTCTGACTTAGCTATAATGTTAGCTGGTGGAATTACAGTTCCAGCATATACAACTTATATAGAAAATGATTATAAATATTTGATAGAAGACTGTGAACCTAGCTTAGTTATAGTTTCAAATAATGAAATGCTACGAAAATTAAATAATATAATTAATGAAAAAAATTTTATTAAAAAAGTTATAACTTTTGATGAAATAGCTAAGGTAACAAATAATTTAAATATAATTAATAAAGAAAAATATTTAGATTTTAATTCAATTACAGAAAATAATTTATTAGCAGAAGATAAAATTGAAAATAACAAATTAAAAAGAAATTCTCCTGCATGTATTATTTACACTTCTGGTACTGGCGGTAATCCTAAGGGAGTAATCTTAAGTCATGGTGGAATTTTGAATAATGTTGTGGGATCGTGTGAAATCACAAAACCATTATTTAATTCAAGACCGGTATTTTTAACTTGGCTTCCTCTTTCACACTCTTATGAGCACTGTCTTCAATTTGTACAGATAGCAGTAGGAGCCAGAGTATTTTATGCTGAAAAAATTGAAAAACTTCTAGAAAATATCTCTGAAGCAAAGCCTACAATTATGGCAGCTGTCCCCAGGTTCTACCAAAACCTTTATAATAAAATAAACATGAATTTAAAAAAACAGACAGGTTTAAAAGCAAAATTAATTGATGCAACAATTTCTTTGGGAAGAAAAAAACTATTAAATCAAAAAATGACTTTTTCCGAAAAATTACTTAATTTTGTAGTTGATAGATTAGTTAGAAAAAAAATTAAAAAACAGTTCGGTGGGAATTTGAAAGCTTTCGTTTCAGGTGGTGGGGCTTTAGATAAAGAAATAGGTGAATTTTTAAATGCTATAGGATTACCGACACTTCAGGGATATGGCTTAACAGAAACATCCCCAGTAGTAAGTTGCAATCCAATACATAAAATTAAAGTGGAAACTGTAGGACCCCCATTTAAAGGAAATGAAGTTAAAATTGCTGAAGATGGAGAAATTTTAGTTAAAGGCGAAAATGTAATGTTAGGATATTGGAACAAAAAAGAAGAGACTGACAAAGTAATTATAAATGGATGGCTTCATACAGGCGACATTGGAGAGATAGATCCAAATGATGGTTATTTAAAAATTACCGATAGAAAAAAAGATATAATAGTAAGTGCTGGCGGAGATAACATTTCACCTGCAAAAATCGAAAATATGATTACAAATGAGCCAGAGATAGATCAATGTATGGTTTATGGTGATAAAAAAAATTACTTAGTTGCTTTAATTGTACCAAATAAAGATTTTTTAAATGAAAAAGAAAAAATAAGCACAGTAATTGAAAAAATAAATACAAAATTAACTTTAGTGGAAAAAATAAAAAAAATTCAATTAATAGATGAAAATTTTTCTATCGAAAATGGTTTAATGACACCAACAATGAAAGTAAAAAGAAAAAAAGTTACTGAAAAATTTAAAAATCAGCTAGAAAATCTTTATTAAATTAGTTAAATAAAATTGTTTATTAACCGCATAAACATTAACTAAATTAATAAAAAAAAGTTTTATAAAAAATAAAAATTAAAAATTATTTTTATAAAATTTAACTTTTAATTAAAGAATTGACATAACTTATAGAAAAAAATAAAAATACATTAACAACGAATCAATTTGATTCGTTTAACTAAAAAAAGGGAGCTAAAGATGCCTAAGAAAAGAAAAAAAGCGGCAAAGAAAACTAAGAAAAAAGCTAAGAAAAAAGCTAAGAAAAAAGCAAAAAAAAGAAGAAGAAAATAGTAGCTTAGTATTCTTTACAAAAAACGCTTCTCATTACAGTTTGTATGAGAGGCGTTTTTTTTTACTCGTCAATCGGTTCGTCGTTATCAGAAATTGGTTCATCCACAGGCAATTCGTTATTAGGAGACTTTGCAACGGAAGATTGCTGAGTTTGACCACCCAAGTTTCTTTTTAGAGCTTTATCTAATTTTTTTTGCGTGTCTTCTAAAGAAGTATTTAAAACAATCTGAAATTCAGATAAAATTCTTTCATAAGCTTTTTCGAACAATTGTCTTTCGCTATAAGATTGATCAACCATAAGATCATCACCCTTATTTAAATCTCTAACAACTTCAGCTAACTCATATATTTTTCCAGAAGAAATTTTAGCTTCATATTCTTGTGCTCTACGACTCCACATTGACCTTTTAATTTTTGGTTTGCTTTTTAGTATCGAGATACATTTGTTTACCTGATTAATAGTTGCTAAGGGTCTTAAGTGCGATTGTTTATTTACAGGCACCATCCCATTAGCTTTATCTTTTTCAAACTTAATAACATAAGTTTCAACATCAATGCCACCAATATTGATCTTTTTAAATTCAGTAATTTGCCCCACTCCATGTTTAGGATAAACTACATGATCTTTTATCTTATATTCTCTTTTTTCAGTTTCTTGCTTCTTAACTTTTTTTATTTCAGGCTTAACTTCATTTGTTTTTGAAATTCTTAAATTATCTACTTTTGTTTCAACTGGTGTTTCTGTTGACTTATTAGTTTTTTTTATTTTAGAAGTTTTAGGTACAATTTTTTTTGTTTTTTTTATAATTGCTTTTTTAGCTTTTTTAGATTTTAAAATTTTTTTTACTTTTACTGTTTTTTTTTTAGAAACTTTTTTTTTTACTTTATTTGCTGTTTTACCTTTAAAGATTTTCTTTAAAATATTTTTCGTATTTATTTTCTTCATCTGTATATTTTTCGTGATCCGATGGAGGATCTTTTTTTTCAGTTATATTAGGCCAGATTTCAGAATATTTTGCATTGATCTCTAACCATTGTTCATTACCAGGTTCCGTATCTGCTTTAATAGCATCCACGGGGCATTCCGGCTCGCAAACGCCACAATCTATACACTCATCCGGTTTAATTACAAGCATATTTTTACCTTCATAAAAGCAATCAACCGGACAAACATCAACACATGTAGTGTGCTTACACTTTATGCATTTGTCGTTTACAACATATGTCATTCTGAGTTTTTTTTTCTTACTCTTTCTTTAATATCTCCCATAGTTTTGTTGTCAATATAGAGTAAACCCGCAAGACGTCTCATCAAATTAGTTTCATATAAATCAGCATCTTTGTTTGAATAAATTATAGACCACAAAGCCTCTACGATTTTTATTTTATCTTGCTCAGATAAGCCTTTTACCTCTCGAGTAAAATCTAAAATTTGATTTGAGTTTTCTTCAATTATTTTTGCTTCTTTGATTGTTTTAGAAATATTTTCATCTTCTATACCAAGCCCATTAAGAGTTTTTTTAATAATTTCTTCCTCTGTATCTGTATAATTTTCATCTATTTTAGCAGCATGAATCAATAGAGCACAAACTTTTGTAAGAAAATTGTTATTATTTATTTCTTCTTTTTTAAAAAACATTTTAACTTAAGTTTAAATTCTTTAATATTTTAAATGGATTTTCATTTGAGATTGTTTTCGTAGTAATTTTTTTAAATTTCTTAGTAGGATTATATTTAAAAAAAGTTTCATTTTCTTTGTCAAATATTTTATAGTTCATTTTTCGAAGTAGTTTTTTGAAATTATCTTTGTTACATCCTAAAAGATTTAACATTTCTGGGACTAATTTTACTTCAGAATTTTCTTTTGTACTTGAATTTATTATTAATACGAATAACCTTTCTAAAATATCAATTCTTACAAAAAAATTGTCAAATTTCTCAAATCCACACAAGAGCATAAAATTTTTATTTTTTATTTCTTTATCGTTTAAAAAATTTAAACCAAATGTAGGTGGTTTTAAATTTTGGAATTTTTGATGAAAATTTTTCCATAATAATGTTCGCAAAGATACTGCTTCTGGTTTAATTAATTGGTATAGGAAAACATGATATCTCCCAAATTTTACTCCAAGATTTCTAAGAATTTTTCTCTCACTTTGTTCTAGGTTTTTTAGGTATTCAGAAACTTGCTCTCTTTTTAATACTCCATTATTTTCATAAAGTTGATAAGCTAGTGCTTTTATTGATGAATTATTTTCTTTTATATTTTTTAAATCTATTAAACTTTTAAGAACTATATTTATTTTTGTATGTATCCATTTGTTAATATATTCATTTAACTTATGTTTAGTATTTTGTTCAACAATATCATCAATAATTAAATCAAAATTAGGATTTAAATAGTCATTACCTGTTGTTAATTTAGCAATTGGAAAATCATTCCAGTAAATTTTAAAATCTTCATTCAAATTTATCAATCCAGTATCAATTATTGATTGAACACGCTTTTCTAATTCTGGACCAATAGTTTGTCTGGCAGCTTTTTTTAAAGATTTAATATCAGTTTCTAAAGCGCCTTTTTTGAGATCAAGGTCTAATTTTAGTCCTCTTATCTTTCCAATAAATTGATTGTCAATTTTAACATCATTGTTTTGCAAAATTTCAGTTTTAAATTCCATATCTTGTTTTAAACCTCTAGCGAGTACACTTGCTCTTTTGTCAATAAAAGTTTTAGTAAGTTCTTCATGCAATCTATCTGAAAGTCTATCTTCTAAATGTTTAGTTTTTTCTATCCAATAACTTTGATTTTCTACCCAATTATTTTTATTCGAAACATATGACCAAGTTCTGACATTTGCAATTCTATTTGACAAAGAATCTACATTTCCATCTAATTTATCAAGTTTCATTAGCTGTAATCTCATAAAATCGTCAGAAATTAGTCCTTTTTTATTGGTTAAAAATTTAAATACATTTCCAATTACCTCAAAATGATTTCCGTAAGTTTTTTTTACAAAATCAGGTATTTGACAACATTCCCATAAAAGCATTAAAGTTTCCTTATTAAATTCTTTGTTAAAAATTTTTTGATCTTTCAAAAAGTATTTTAATGCCTTCTCATCTTCACATTCATGAATTTTTCTTAGCCATTCCACCTGAGGTTTTTCTTCTAAACTTTTAATCAAATTAATTGGGTTGTTGAAGTTAAGATTCGAATTTCTCCAAAACAAGGTTCTAATTTCCTCAAATTTATGATTTTCTAATAATTCTACCTCTTCTGGAGATATTTCTTTACAATCTCCAGTAATACCAAAACTACCATCGTTAAGGTACCTGCCAGCTCTACCTGCTATTTGACCTATTTCAGATAGATTTAATCTTCTTAATTTTTTTCCATCAAATTTTTTAACATTTGAAAAATAAACAAAATCTAAATCCATGTTTATTCCCATCCCAATTGCATCTGTTGCAACTAGGAAATCAACATCCCCAGATTGATATAATTCAACTTGAGCATTTCTTGTTTTTGGACTTAGTGATCCCATTACAATAGCGGCACCACCCTTTTGTCTTCTTATTAACTCAGCAATGGCGTAAACCTCCTCTGCTGAAAACGCGATGATTGCTGTTTTTCTGTCAATTCTTGATATTTTTTTATGACCAGCGAAGGTAAGTTTAGATAGTCTTTCTCTATTTACAAATTCAATATCTCCATCTAATTTTGAAATAATATTTTTAATGGTATTTGAGCCCATTAGCATTGTAAGTTTTTCTCCCCTCATATTTAAAAGTCTATCAGTAAAAATATGACCTCTTTCATGATCAGAGCACATTTGAATCTCGTCTACGCCAACAAACTCAAGATGTTTGTCAATTGGCATAGACTCCACTGTGCATAAAAAATATTTTGCATTAGATGGGATTATTTTTTCTTCTCCAGTTATAAGTGCAACTCTATCTAAACTTATTTTCTTGATTACTTTGTCATACACTTCTCTTGCAAGTAATCTAAGTGGAAATCCAATCATACCGCTTTCAAAAGAAAGCATGGTTTCGATAGCAAGATGGGTTTTGCCTGTATTAGTAGGACCGAGAACAGCTGTAATTTTATTTTTAATCATTTCTATCTTTTGTGCTTCTTTTTTTTTACCTACCAGATATTGTTACTGCTAAAGAACAAAAATAGACTAAAACATGACCGAATCGGAGGGTAAAAAGTTCTCATTTTCTTTTAAATGTTAGTGAGATTATCATAAATAATATTAATTCTATAACAGTAATTTAATTTAATAAAATGAGTAAAAAACTTTGGCAACCTTCTCTAATTGTAAAAAAAAATTCAAATTTATTTGCTTTTGAAAATTACATTTTAAAGAAACTAAAAATAAAATTTAATAGAAATTATAAAAAGTTATTAAATTGGAGTATTAAAAATTCACCTGAGTTTTGGAGTAAATTTTGGGATTTTAGCAAAATTAAGGGAATTAAAAGTAATAAAAATTTTAGAAAATCAAAGACTTTTTATAAAAATTTATTTTTACCAGGAAGCAGACTAAATTTTGGTGAAAATTTATTATCAAAAAATAGCAATGAAAAAGCAGCAACCTTTATTAGTGAAAATGGATTTAGAGAAGAAAGATCATGGAGACAATTAAATTTAAATACAAATAAAATTTCAAAGTTTCTAAAAAGAATAAATCTTAAAAAAGGAGATAGAGTAGCTGCATATATGCCAAATACTATTGAAACTGTTGAAGCATTCATCGCTACAACTTCTTTGGGAGGTATTTGGTCTTCTTGTGGTCCTGATTTTGGATCTAAAGGTGTTATAGAAAGATTTTCTCAAATTAATCCAAAAGTTTTATTCATTACCGATCAGTATTTTTATAATGGAAAAAAAATAGATATTTTAAATAGACTTCCAGAGATTTTAAAATTAATCCCATCAATTAAAAGTGTTGTAATTAGTAACTATCCTGGAAAAAAGCCTATTAAAAACAAAAATAAACTAAAAAAAATTAATTTATTTAAATGGAATGAATTAATGCAAACTAATTCTGAAAAAATTGATTTCAAAAAATTTGATTTTGAAACAGAGTTAGCAATATTATATTCAAGTGGAACTACAGGAAAACCTAAATGCATTTGTCATCGATCTGGTGGTGTTTTAATCCAGCATATGAAGGAACATCAATTACATTGTAATATTAAAGAAAATGATAACGTTTTTTATTTTACAACATGTGGATGGATGATGTGGAATTGGTTAGTTAGTTCATTAGCTTCGAAGGCATCTATTGTTCTTTTTGATGGATCTCCAATGTTTAAATCATCCGATTTACTTTTGAAAATAGCACAAAGAGAAAAAATAACTTTATTTGGAATAAGTGCGAAGTATGTAGATGCTTTAAGAAAATTAAAACCAAAATTAAAATATAAATTTAAACTAAATAAACTAAGAACAATTTGTTCAACAGGCTCACCTCTTTCAGAAGAAAGTTTTCAATATGTTTATAAGCATATTAAAAAAAATGTGCACTTGTCATCTATTTCTGGTGGTACCGATATTGTTTCGTGCTTCGTATTAGGAAATTTATATCAGCCAGTGAATATAGGAGAAATACAAAACAATGGTTTGGCTTTAGATGTAGATGTTTTAAGTGATAAAGGGAAGTCTTTAAAAAATACTAAAGGAGAACTTGTCTGTAAAAATCCTTTTCCATCAATGCCTTTAAAGTTTTGGAATGATAAAAATGATATTAAATTTAAGAGTGCTTATTTTAATAGATTTAAAAATATATGGCACCATGGAGATTACGCAGAGATAAAAAATAGTGGTGGATATATAATTCATGGAAGATCAGATACCACTTTAAATCCAGGAGGTGTAAGACTTGGAACAGCAGAGATATATTCAGAAGTTGAAAAGTTTAAAGAAATAAAAGAGTCTATTGTTGTAGGACAATCATGGGATAATGATGTTAGAATAGTTTTATTTATTGTAATGAGCAAAAATTATTCATTATCAGCAGAATTAATTAACAAAATTAAATTACAAATAAAAAAAAATGCATCTCCTAGACATGTTCCAAGTAAAATTATTGTTGTAAAAGATATACCTCGAACAAAAAGTGGCAAAATAGTTGAACTTGCAGTTAAAAGTAAGATAGAAGGAAGTCAAATTAAAAACATTGAAGCTTTAGCAAATCCTGAAGTTCTTGAACAATATAGTAATTTAAAAGAATTAAGTATCTAAATATAAATTATTAGAATTCGATATTCTTAGATGATATGCTTAATTAGTTTTTAATAAAAATATAAAATAGAAGGAGATTTATGTTTAAAAAATTATTTAAAACATTTGCCGTTTTTTTGTTTCTTTCAGGCTCTTTTCTAGGGAAAGCAATTTCCAATGAATTGACTTTCTTTACAATTGGTACTGGAGGAACTGCTTATACCTATTATCCAGTAGGAGGAATGATAGCCAATGCTATCTCAAAACCTCCAGGTTCTAGGGAATGTGGAAAAGGTGGAAGTTGTGGAGTTGATGGTTTGATTGCATCTGCTGTTTCCTCTAGAGGTTCAGTTGATAATGTAAATGCTATTATCTCAGGATTAAGAAATTCTGGATTTGCACAATCTGATGTTGCTTATTGGGCTTATACTGGAACAGGAACGATGGAAGGTAAGGAACCCGCAAAAGATTTAAGAACTATTGCGGCTTTATTTCAGGAACATATCCATTTAGTAGCTTTAAAAAAAAGTAATATTAATTCAGTTAAAGATTTAAAAGGAAAAAGAGTATCATTAGATGAGCCAGGTTCTGGAACATATGTAGATGCTAAATTAATCTTAGAGTCAAATGGATTAAGCACTAATGATGTTAAAGCAGAAGCTTTAAAAGGAAAAGCTGCAACAGATGCTTTAAGAAATGGCAAAGTTGATGCTATATTTGTTGTTGCTGGTTATCCAACAGGTGCAATTGTTGAGCTTGCATCTGCAGTTGATATTAAATTAGTACCAATTGATGGTGCTGGAGCAAAAGCTCTAACTTCAAAATATGGTTTCTTTTCTGAAAGTCCAATACCATCAGGAACTTATGAAGGTGTAGATGCAGTTAATACTGTAGCTGTTGGTGCTCAGTGGTTTACATCAGCAAAAGAAGACACTGATTTAATATATAAAATAACTAAAGCTTTGTGGAATAAGGAGTCTAGAAAGCTAATGGATGTTGGGCACGCAAAAGGAAAAACAATTACACCTGATACAGCTCTTTCAGGAGTAGGAGTACCATTACATCCTGGTGCAGAAAAGTTCTATAAAGAAGCAGGACTTATAAAATAAATAATAAAAACATATTGCCCTAGATCAATTTTGATCTAGGGCATTTTTTCATGTCTAAGTTTAATATTTCACAAAAAAAAGTTTCTGATTTACAAAAAAGATATGAGGTTAAAACTAATGAGAGAGAATTAAAAAATTTTTTAAAATCTTTTGCTTTTTTAGTTTTAGCATTAATGTCTGTTTATCATTTCTATGCTTCTGGTTTTGGTACAATTAGAGAAATTTTGCATAGAGGAATACATATCTCTTTTGTTGTAGGTTTGGTTTTTATTTTTTATAGTTGGAAAAAAATTGATCATAGTAAAAAAATTTTTAATACACCTTTTATTGATATAATTCTTTCAATTTTAGTAGTTATTTCAGCCTTATATTTACCCTTACTACCTCCAGAGGTTTTAGCTCCAAGGGTGGGTAATCCTGAAAATATAGACATTATAATGGGATCTTTCTTAATAGTGTTAACTTTAGAGGCTGCAAGAAGATCAATTGGTTTTACTCTACCTTTTATTTGTGTGCTCTTTATTTTGTTTGCCATCTTTGGACCTTATTTTCCTGGTGCTTTAAAACATGGAGGTGCTAGTTGGGTTGGTTTTGTAAATCATATTTATCTTACTAATCAAGGAATTTATGGAATTGCTGTCGGAGTTATGGCTCAATATGTTTTTTTATTTATATTATTTGGTGTGCTTGCAACAAGAATTGGATTAGGTCAGCTTTTTATTGATTTAGCAATGGTTATAGCAGGAAAATATTCTGGAGGTCCAGCAAAGGTCGCAATTTTTTCATCAGCTTTTTTAGGAACTATCTCTGGTTCCTCTATTGCAAATACTGTTACTACCGGTTCATTAACAATTCCAGCAATGAAAAAAGTTGGCTACCCACCACATTTTTCTGGAGCTGTAGAAGCAACAGCATCCACAGGTGGCCAAATTACACCTCCAATACTTGGAGCTGCAGCATTTATAATGGTAGAATATTTAGAGGTTCCTCTAAGAGATATTTTAGCAGCAGCACTTATTCCTGCTTTACTTCATTATTTTGGCATATTTATAATGGTTCACCTGGAAGCTAAAAAGCTAGGCCTTAGAGGGTTAACAGATGAAGAAGTACCAAAATTTTTATCAGTAGTTAAAGATAATTGGTTGTCCTTGGCACCATTAATACTTTTAGTTTATTTAATTTTGATCGGTCGTACACCTGACTATGCTGCAGTAATTTCAATTATAGCATGCGTATTAATTGGTTTTGTAAAAAAAACAAATAGACTTACAATTAAAGATCTCGTTCAGTGTTTATCGCAAGGAGCAAAAAATACTTTAGCTGTTGGAGCTGCAGCTGCAGCAATTGGAATTATTGTTGGTGTTGTAACACTAACTGGTGTTGGATTTCGACTAGGATATGTTGTAATTCAAACAGCAGGTGACATAGGAGGTTTTTTTCTAAATTTTATTCCATTTGGTTTGCTAACTATTGAAGATTTGACACTTTTTTTCTCATTATTATTAATCGCTTTTTCTTGTATTTTTATGGGAACTGGAGTTCCAACAACTGCAACTTATATAATTTTAGTGGCTGTTGCAGCACCAGCATTAACACAACTAAATATTGAACCGATTGTTTCTCATTTCTTCGTTTTTTATTATGGTGTTTTAGCAGATATAACTCCCCCAGTGGCTCTTGCTGCTTATGCAGCTGCGGGAATAGCAGGTTCTAATCCTTTTAAAACAGGAAACACAGCATTTAGGTTGGGTATTGCCAAGGCATTAGTTCCATTTGTTTTTGTTTATTCACCATCTTTGTTATTGGTAGCCCAGGGTTTTGATATTTACATTTTTTTTCAAACATTAATTTCTGCAATGATAGGAATAGGATTAATAGGAATAAGTTTTTCTGGCTATTGGTTAAAAAGTGTACCAATTTATCAACGTTGGTATTTAGGAGTGAATTCTTTATTTTTCATTGCACCAGGAATTCAGAGTTCTATTTTAGGATTATTTTTGATATCCCCAGTAATTTTTTTACAACTTAAAAAATAAATTTTTTATCCTCCTGGTCCTAAATTAGAGGGATTTTTTTTAATAATTTTCCATACTCCAGATGCAGAAGTAATTACTTTATTATTACACTTTAGCTCGCAAAATAAAAAGACAAGAGTATTTGTTTTTTTTAAAATTTTTGTATGTCCAATAATTTCATCTCCAACTTTTGAAGCACCTATAAATTTTATCTCTAAAGAAATAGTTACACATGGAGCATTTCCTGCAACCCTATGTGCAGCTGTCCCTGCCCCTGCATCTATCAATGCAGATAAATAGCCTCCGTGAGTTATTCCTGCAGCATTTAAATGGTTTTCACTAATTATAGATTTAAATTCGTATTCATTCTCTGAAATAGTTCTAAATAAAACACCTCCATTGTGTTTCATAAATCCAGGTTTAATACTTATTTGCTCAAATTCTTTGCTCATAATTTTTTATAATACATAAGTTAAAATTAATAAAATAATTAAAATAATTATAAAAAAATAAATTACTGATTTTTGTAAAGATGCTTTTAGAAGCCAATCAAACATTTTATTTTCTTTTTTGGTGGACCGCCCAGAACTCGAATCTGGAATCTCCCGGTTCGTAGCCGAGCGCCTTATCCAATTTGGCCAGCGGTCCTTTTTAATAATATACTCCATATATCAAAGTTTTTGATGTAATTTAACTTATAAAATATTATGTTAATTATTTTATGAGTAAAAATCCTATTGATGTTGTAATTACTTCTGCATTAAGAACTCCTATTGGAAGATACAAAGGTTCGTTAAAAAATCTTAGCGCATCAAAATTAGGTTCAATAGCAATTAAAGAAGTAATTTATAAATCAAAATTAGATTTAGAGGAGATCGATGAAGTGATTATGGGGCACGTTTTAACTTCTGGACTTGGTCAAAACCCTGCTAGGCAAGCTTCAATCGGTGCTGGAGTACCAGTTTCAAAACCTGCTCACATTGTCAATCAAGTCTGTGGATCTGGATTAAGATCTGTTGTATCTGGATATCAATCAATAAAGTTAGAAGAAAACCAAATTGTAATTGCAGGTGGACAAGAAAATATGTCCAGAGCTACTCATGCGATTTTTTACAGAGAAGATAAAAAATTTTCAGAAAACAAATTGGTAGATACAATGATAAATGATGGTCTTTTAGACTCATTTAATGATTATCATATGGGTGTCACAGCTGAAAATGTTGCAGAGAAGTATAAAATTTCAAGAAATGAACAAGATAATTTTTCTCTTAATTCTCAGAAAAAGACAGAAAAAGCTTATAGCGAAAATAAATTTAAAGATGAGTTAATTAAATTACAAATTGAAGATGGTGATAAAAAATTTATATTTGATAAAGATGAGCACCCTAGAAATAATTTAAATATTGAGGATTTAAAAAAATTAAAAACAGTTTTTAAAGAAAATGGAACTGTAACACCTGGTAATTCCTCAGGAATAAATGATGGTTCAGCTGCTTTAGTGTTAATGTCTAGAGAGGTAGCAGAAAAAAAATCTTTAGAATCATTAGTTAAAATTGTATCGTGGGCCACTTGTGGTGTTGAGCCTTCATTAATGGGACTTGGACCCATACCTTCAATTCAAAAAGCTTTATCCAAGGCTAATTGGAAAATAGATGAAGTTGACTTATTTGAAATTAATGAAGCTTTTGCAGCGCAAAGTATTGCGGTAATTAAAGAATTAAAAATTCCTGAGCAAAAAGTTAATGTTAATGGAGGAGCAATTGCTTTAGGTCATCCTATTGGAGCATCTGGGTCAAGAATTTTGGTTACACTTATTCATGAAATGATAAAGCAAAATAAAAAAAAAGGTTGTGCGGCACTCTGTATAGGTGGCGGCATGGGAATAGCTATGTGTATTGAGAGAAGCTAAAAAGCTTAAATTTCAATTATTTTTTTATTTTTTGTATAATAAAAATACAAGATTAACGAAAAAACCTTATTAATGTGATAAAATAAAATCCAATAAAGTTTTTTTGAGTATATAAAACATTTAAAAATGAGTGAAAAATTACTTGTACCTGACATTGGTGACTTTGAAAATGTTGAGGTAATAGAGATACTTGTAAAACCTGGTGATCAAATAAAAGAAAATGATCCAATAGTTACAATTGAGAGTGATAAATCAAGCGTAGAAATTCCATCAACAGTAATTGGAAAAGTAGATAGTGTAGCAGTTAAAGTTGGTGATAAAGTTTCCAAGGGAGATTTATTGCTTAATCTTACGTCATCATCAAAAACATCACTAGAAAGCACTCTTCCAAAAGATACGGAAAATATAATTAAACAAGCTGAAGAAGCAATGGTTCAAGTAAAAGAGCAAAAAGAAAATATTTCAGAACCTGTAATAGAAAAAAAGAAATCTACAATTCAAGTTGTTAATGGATCTGATATTGATCCGTTAGAAACCCAAGACTGGTTAGAGTCTTTATCCGCAGTAATTTCAAAAGATGGAAATCAGAGAGCTCATTTTTTAATTAAAGAGCTAATAAATAAGGCTTATCGCGAAGGAGCAAATATTCCATATACACAAAATACTCCATATATAAACACCATTCCTCCCGAGGCTGAAGTTAAGTCAAGTGGTGATCAAAATATTGAGAGAAGAATTAGATCTTTAATTAGATGGAATGCAGCCGCGATGGTAGTACGAGCGAATAAAAAATATCCTGAGCTTGGTGGACACATTGGTACATTTGCATCTGCTGCAACATTATATGATGTAGGTATGAACCATTTTTGGAGAGCAAAAAATAATAAATTTGGTGGAGATTTAATTTATTTTCAAGGACATAGCGCTCCAGGAATGTATGCAAGGGCCTTCTTAGAAGGTAGATTGAATGAAAATCAATTAGATAGTTTTAGGCAAGAAGTAAATCCTGGAGGTTTATCTTCATACCCGCATCCTTGGCTGATGCCTAAATTTTGGCAGTTCCCTACAGTATCAATGGGGTTAGGTCCTATGCTTGCTATATATCAAGCTAGATATATGAAATATTTGATAAATAGGGGTTTAATTAAGGATGAAGGAAGAAAGGTATGGGCTTTTTTAGGAGATGGGGAGATGGACGAGCCTGAGTCAATGGGAGCTATTGGATTAGCTGCGAGAGAAAATTTAGATAATTTAATATTTGTAATTAATTGTAATCTTCAAAGATTAGATGGTCCAGTAAGAGGTAACGGAAAAATTATTCAAGAGCTCGAAGGAAGTTTTAGGGGATCTGGTTGGAATGTATTAAAAGTTATTTGGGGATCGTATTGGGATTCATTAATTGCAAATGACAAAACTGGTCATTTAGTAAAAGCTATGAATGAGACAGTCGATGGCGAATATCAGGCAATGAAAGCTAGAGATGGCGCATATGTAAGGGAAAAATTTTTTGGAAAATATCCTGAAACCCTAGAATTAGTATCAAGCATGTCAGATACAGATATTTGGAGACTTAATAGAGGTGGTCACGATCCTCACAAGGTTTTTGCTGCATATGATAAGGCAACTAAACACCAGGGAAGCCCAACAGTAATTATTGCAAAAACTATTAAAGGTTATGGGATGGGAAAATCAGGAGAAAGTGTAAATACTACTCATCAAACCAAAAAATTAGATGTTGATGATTTGATGTATTATAGAGATCGATTTGATGTTCCATTAACAGATGAACAAGTGAGAAATATAGAATACTTTAGGCCCGACGAGAAGTCTCCAGAAATAAAATATATAAAAGATAGAAGAATTAAATTAGGTGGATATTTACCAGAGCGTTCAACTTTTGCTAAACCAATCAAAGCGCCCTCAAAAGAAATTTTTGATTTCATGAAAGTATCGACTGGAGAAAAAGAAATGTCTACCACTATGGCTTTAGTAAGAATGTTGACAAATTTATTAAGGGATAAAAATATATCTCCCAGACTGGTTCCTATTATTCCTGATGAAGCAAGAACATTTGGTATGGAGGGATTTTTTCAAAAAATAGGAATTTATGCTCATGAAGGACAAAAATATGAACCTGAAGATGCGGCTCAATTAAGTTCTTATAGAGAAGATAAAAGTGGTCAAGTTTTAGAGGAGGGTATAAATGAAGCTGGTGCAATGTCTTCATGGATTGCTGCTGCCACTGCATATACTAATCATGATATCGAAATGATTCCCATTTATATTTTTTATTCAATGTTTGGATTTCAAAGAGTAGGAGACTTAGCCTGGGCAGCTGGAGATAGTCAGGCTAGAGGTTTTTTGGTGGGTGCAACTGCTGGAAGAACAACACTAGCTGGAGAAGGTTTACAACACCAGGACGGACATAGTCACCTTATTGCATCGACGATCCCAAACTGTGTTACTTATGATCCTACATTTCATTACGAATTAGCTGTCATTTTTAGAGAAGGCTTGAGGAGAATGCATGAGAAAAATGAGAATATTTTTTATTATATTACAACAATGAATGAAAATTATTCACATCCAGAAATGCCAAAAGATAAGAATTGTGAAGAAGGTATTCTAAAGGGCATGTATAAAATAAAAGAATTTAATAAATATAAAAAAACCAAAATTCAACTTTTAGGATCAGGTACAATATTAAGAGAAATGATTTCAGCTGCAGATATTTTACAAAACGATTATCAAATTGATAGTGAGATATGGAGTGTAACTAGTTTTAATGAATTAAGAAAAGATGGAATGGAAGTTGAAAGGTACAATCTTTTAAACCCAGATAAAGAACCTAAAAAATCTTATGTTGAGCAATGTTTAGGTGATACTGAAGGTCCAATAATGGCTGCATCTGATTATATGCGAATGAATTCAGATCAAATCAGACCTTATATTAATAAAAGCTTTTATTCATTAGGAGCAGACGGCTTTGGAAGAAGCGATACAAGGAAAAATTTAAGAAAATTTTTTGAGGTAGATAAAGAACATTTGGTAGCATATGGTTTAAGTGTATTGGCAAAAGAACAGCTTATAGCTTCTAAACACGCAAAAGACGCAATGAAGAAGTATAATATTGACGCTAAGAAACCAATGCCGACAAAATTATAAAATGTCTGAAATAGAGATTAAAGTACCTAATATCGGAGACTTTAAAGATGTTGAGGTGATCGAGGTATTGATAGCTGAAGGTCAATCAATAAAAAAAAATGATCCTTTAATAACAATTGAAAGTGATAAATCTAGCGTAGAAATACCATCTAATTTAGAAGGTAAAATTAAACATTTAAAAATAAAAGTAGGAGATAAAGTTTCTGAAGGTGACTTAATATTAACTATGGAAAATAATTCAGGAGTTAAAAAAGAAGAAGTAATAGAAAAACAAGAAATTAAAAAAGAATTTAAAAAAAATGATTTAATAAAGCCTGAAATTCAACAAAACACCGTTTATTCGAACAAAGTTTCAGATATATTATCTGCAAGTCCAAAAGCAAGAAAATTTGCTAGAGAACTTGGTGTAGATATTAATCAAGTAGCTGGAAGTGAGAGAGATGGTAGAGTTGTTGAAGATGATATTAAAAAATTTATATCATCTAATTCAAAAAATAATGTCGTAGTAAAAGGTAGCAAACCTGATAAAATTAAAAGTGAATTTGAACATTCTGAATTTGGTGAGGTTGAAATTAAAGATATACCTAGAGTTAAAAAATTATCATCAAAATATCTTATCAATTCATGGACTACAATTCCTCATGTAACAAATCATGATGAAGCTGACATTACTGAAATGGAAAGTTTCAGAAGTTCATTAACAGATATATATACTGGAGAAAAAATTAAAATTACACCTCTGGCGTTTATCATAAAGGCTTTAGTTGCATCCTTAAAAAAATTTCCTAATTTTAATTCCTCTATTGATGAAATTGATAGTGGAAAAATGACTATAAAAAATTACTACCATATAGGAATAGCGGTCGATACACCAAATGGATTAATGGTTCCAAAAATAAGGAATGCAAATAATAAAAAAATTTCATTAATAAGCAAAGAGTTGAAAGAAATAAGTGAGCTTTGTAGAAATTTGAAAATTGATAAAAAAGAATTATTTGGTGGATCGATGACGATTACAAGTTTAGGTGGTATAGGAGGCTCATTTTTTACTCCTATAATTAATTATCCTGAAGTTGCTATATTAGGAGTAGGTAGATCTGAAAAAAAACAAATTTTTATAAATGGAAAATTTCAAATCAGAACTATGCTACCGATTTCCTTATCTTACGATCATAGAATTATTGATGGAGCAGAAGCAGCTAGGTTTAATAACGATTTAAAAGAAAACCTAGGTAAAAATTTTGCCTATAAACTAGCAGTCTAACTAAAATGTATAAGTCCATCTCCTTATTTAGTGCTTTACTATGCACTCTCATTTGGGGGACAACTTTTATTGCCCAAGATACGGGCATGGACAATATTGGTCCTTTTACATTTAATGCAGTAAGATTTTTTGTTGGTTTTTTAGCTATAACACCACTTATGATTTTATTTGAATTTAAACATTTTAAGTCAGAATTTAAATTCGATAAAAAAACCTTTATAATTTATTCACTATTAATAGGATTATCTTTATTTTTAGGTTCAGCACTACAACAAGTTGCTTTGTTATATACAGATGTTGCAAATGCTGCCTTCTTTACAATTTTTTATGTACCTATGGTGCCAATTATCATTTTTTTGTTTAGTAAAAAGTCATTGCATTGGAGCGTTTGGCCTTCAGTGGTTTTATGCTTGATTGGAGGATATTTATTAACAAATTTTTATGATGCAACAGTAAGACTGGGAGATAGTTTAGTTATTCTTGGAGCTTTATTTTGGAGTACACACATAATTTTTACTGGAATTATAGTAACTAAATATAATCTTCCACTTACATTAGGAGCAATACAAACTTTAATAGTAGCTATATTTTCATTTATAATCGGGATTATTTATGAGGAGTTTATTTTAAATAATATTTTAATGGAAATTTATTCAATTTTATATGCAGGCATATTATCTGGTGGATTTGCCTTTGTTTTACAAATTTATGCACAAAAGAATATTACTCCAGCACCTGCAGCTATTATTTTTTCGTTAGAAGGTGTATTTGCTACTATAGCTGCATGGTTTATTTTAAATCAAATTTTAGACATTAATAACTTACTTGGATGTTTTTTTATTTTATGTGGAGTTCTCCTATCTCAATTATTACCTTTAGTAAAAAAGAAATATGCTTAATAAATTAGACTAAATAAAATTAAAGCAATTATAATCCTATAAACTACAAATGCATTCATTGAGAATCTATTTATATAAATTAAAAAGAATTTAACCGTTAAAAAAGAAAAAACAAAAGAAGATATAATTGCTATAACTATTAGGTAGTTGAATTCTATTGTTTGTTTTAAAATATCTGTAAAACTTAAAAAACTAGCTCCTGCCAAAGCTGGTATGGAAAGCAAAAAAGATATTTTACTTGAGTCTACTCTGTTGAATTTTAAAATTCTTGCGGCTGTTATTGTAATTCCTGCCCTACTAACTCCTGGTACAAGTGAAAAAATTTGAAAAATGCCTATAAATATAATTGACTGAAAGTTTAAATTTGAAGATATTTTTTTGTCAAATCGGCTTTTATCTGAGATATATAAGACAATCGCAAAAACTAAAGTAGCCCATGCAATAATTTCTATATTTCTTAAATGGTAAATTATTTCAGTGATATAAAACATATAGCCAACAATTATTAAAGGAATAGATCCAAGTATAATTAAACTTAAGAGTTTTTTATTTTTTCTGGTGTCAAATAATTCATCTTTAAAAAAATAAATTATTGCCATTAAAGATCCTAAATGCAAGCTGATGTCGATTAAAAGAGAACTAGATTTAAACTCGTATAAAGTTGATATCAAAATTAAATGAGCAGATGAACTTACAGGTAAAAATTCAGAAATCCCTTGAATTGCTGAAAGAATGATAATTTCAATTATATTTTGCAGCATCAACTCTTCGTAGCCTAAAAAAAAGGCAATTCAAACACTTCGATTTATACATATTAGGTATGCAAATTATAAAATATTTATATTTAACGGTATTTATTAGATAAAATAGGTAATAAATACTGACCTAAATAATTCTTTTACTAATAAAAACAATGTATATTTTGCCGTAGTTTATAAAAAAAAATGACTGATAAAATGCTTAAATTTGTCGAAATAGGTCAACAGACTCCACCTAAAAGAGGTGTTGAAACTCGCAAAGAAGATTTTAAAGAAATTTATGACGAGTTTATTAATCGTAAAGCGCAAGAACAATCTAGTAGGTGTTCTCAATGCGGTGTTCCATTTTGTCAGGTTCATTGCCCTCTAAGCAATAATATCCCTGATTGGCTTAAGTTAACCGCAGAGGGGAGATTAAAAGAGGCTTATGAATTGTCTCAGAGCACAAATAATATGCCTGAAGTATGTGGAAGAATATGTCCACAAGATAGATTATGTGAAGGAAATTGTGTAATTGAGCAGTCAGGTCATGGCACTGTTACCATTGGTTCAATGGAAAAATATATAACTGACAACGCATGGGCTCAAGGCTGGGTAAAGCCAATTTCAGTAAAATTTGAGAAAAATCAGAGTGTAGGCATTATTGGAGCTGGGCCAGCTGGACTGGCAGCGGCAGAGCAATTAAGAAAAAATGGTTACAAAATTACCGTTTATGACAGATATGATCGAGCTGGAGGTCTATTAATTTATGGAATACCAAGTTTTAAACTTGAAAAACATGTTGTTGAAAGAAGAACAAAACTTTTAAAAGATGGTGGTATTGAATTTGTTCAAAATTTTGAAGTTGGTAAAGACGCAACCTTAGATCAACTTAGAAAAAAACATGATGCAATTCTTATAGCAACTGGAGTGTATAAACCAAGAGAAGTTGAATTGCCTGGAAACGATTTAGATAATATTTTTCCAGCAATGGAATTTTTAACAGCATCAAATAAAAAAGGTCTAGGTGATCAAGTAGAATTATTTGATAAAGGAATTTTAAACGCAGAAGGTAAAGATGTTGTGGTAATAGGCGGTGGAGACACAGCAATGGATTGTGTAAGAACATCAGTTAGACAAAAAGCAAAATCAGTAAAATGTTTGTACAGACGAGATAAAGAAAATATGCCTGGTTCATCAAGAGAGGTTGCTAATGCTGAAGAAGAAGGAGTAGAATTTGTTTGGTTATCAAGCCCAAAAGAGTTTAAAGGAAAAAATAAAGTTGAAAATTTGATTGTAGACCAAATACAATTAGGTGAACCAGATGAGTCAGGAAGAAGGAAGCCTGAAGTAAAAGAAGGTTCTGAATATGAGATAAAAGCAGATATGGTAATAAAAGCACTGGGTTTCGATCCAGAGGATCTGCCAAACTTGTTTGATGCAAAAGAACTCCAAGTAACTAAATGGGGAACAATAAAAACTGACTTTGATACAATGGAAACAAACTTGAAGGGAGTATTTGCGGCAGGTGACATAGTAAGAGGAGCATCGCTAGTTGTATGGGCTATAAAAGATGGAAGAGATGCTGCAGCGGCAATAAAAATTCATCTTGAAGAAATGGAAAATAAAAAATCAAAAGTAGCTTAATGAAAAATTATAATAAAAATTTAAAATTATTAACTAAAAACCATGTTTATTCAAAAGAGATGGAACACGATGCTTGTGGGGTTGGTGCAATTGTTTCTACTGAAGGTAAAAAATCTAGGATTATTGTTGAATATGGAATAGAAGCTTTAAAAGCTGTATGGCACAGAGGAGCTGTTGATGCTGATGGAAAAACCGGAGATGGTGCTGGGATACATTTAGAAATACCAAAAGACTTTTTTATAGAAAAAATTGAAGTGACTGGTCATGATTATGACAACTCTGAGATATGCGTTGGAATGATATTTCTTCCAAGAAATGATTATTCTGCACAAGAAAGCTGTAAAACCATAGTAGAAAGTGAATTAACCAAAAATAATTTTAGTATATATGGTTGGAGACAGGTCCCGGTAAATCCTAAAATTTTAGGACAAAAAGCTTTACAAACAATGCCAGAAATTATGCAAGTTCTATTCAAATCTAATGATAAAAATTTGCTTGATAAAGATCTAGAGAGAAAGATTTATGAAACCAGAAAAAAAATTGAGAATAAAGCATTTCAATTATCCTTAAATAATTTTTATATTTGTTCTATAAGTTCAAAGTCAATAATATATAAGGGTTTGTACTTAGCCGAAGGTATCTCTGATTTTTACTTGGATCTTAAAGATAAAAGATTTGTGTCAAGATATGCAATTTTTCATCAAAGATTTTCAACTAATACTGCTCCGAGTTGGAGTTTAGCTCAACCATTTAGAGCAATAGCACATAATGGTGAGATAAATACTTACAAAGGAAATAAAAATTGGATGCGTGTTCATGAACAAGAAATGAGCAGCCCATTATTTGAAAGTGTAGAAAATTTAAAACCAGTTATACAAAAAGGTGTATCAGACTCAGCTGCATTAGATAATGTTTTCGAGTTATTAAATAAATCTGGTAAGCCTGCACCTTTGGCAAAACTTATGTTAGTCCCAGATGCTTGGTCAAAGAAAAATAAAACACTACCAAGAAATCATCAACAATTATTTAATTTTTTAAATAGTACAATGGAACCTTGGGATGGGCCAGCAGCGATTGCAGCTACTGATAATGAATGGGTGATTGCAGCAAATGATAGAAATGGTTTAAGGCCGCTTCGATATGCAATAACAAAAGATAAACTTCTTTTTGCAGGTTCTGAAACTGGAATGATTGAACTAAATGAAAAGAAGATATTATCCAAAGGAAGATTGGGACCTGGTGAAATTATAGGAGTAAGGATTGAAAAAGGAAAAGTATTTTCTAATAAAGATATCAAAGATTATTTAGCAAAAGAATTTAAGCATTTTAATTCTCAAATTATAGATTTAGATGAAAAATTACGTATTTCCAATGAGAAACATAGTTTTGAGGGAGAAGCATTAAGACGAAGACAATATACATTTGGAATAAGTCTTGAAGATTTAGAATTAATTCTACATCCTATGGCAGAGGATGCTAAAGAGGCCACTGGTTCAATGGGTGATGATACACCCCTAGCAGTATTATCTGATAAATATAGACCACTTTATCATTTTTTCAGACAGAATTTTAGTCAAGTAACTAACCCTCCAATTGACTCTCTCAGAGAAAACAAAGTAATGAGTCTTAAAACTCGTTTTGGGAATCTAGGAAACATTTTAGATTTTGATACTTTAACTAAAGAAAATATTTATGTTTTGAACAGTCCAGTTTTATCAAACTCTCAATTTGATAAATTTATTAATTTTTTTGGTAAAAATTCTTTAACGATAGATTGTACTTTTTCTAGTGATGAAAATTTATCACTAGCTATAAAAAGAATTGAAAAAGAGGCCGAAATAGCAGTTAGACAAGGTGTTACTCAATTAATTTTGAGTGATAAGGACTTATCAGAAAATAAATTGCCTATTCCAATGCTTTTAAGTGTAGGTGCAATAAATACCTTCTTGATTAACAAAAAACTAAGAGGATATGTTTCAATCAATGTTCAGTCTGGGGAGGCTTTAGATACACATTCTTTTGCAACGCTCATAGGTGTTGGTGCAACAACAGTTAACCCATATTTAGCTTTTGATAGCCTCTATCACAGACACAAAAAAAAATTATTTGGTCAGTTTAGTTTTGATGATTGTGTTGAGAGATATATTAAATCTGTAAATGCTGGACTGTTAAAGATAATGTCAAAAATGGGTATTTCAGTTTTAAGTTCATATAGAGGAGGATGTAATTTTGAAACTGTGGGCTTGAGCCGAACAATTGTAAGTGATTATTTTCCAGGAGTTGTATCAAAGATTTCTGGAATAGGTCTTACCGGTATTGAAAAAAAAATAAGAGCAATACATAAGGAAGCTTTTGAAAGTTCAGAAACTGTTTTACCAATAGGTGGTATATATAGGTATCGAAAAAATGGTGAGACACATCAATATCAAGGAAGGCTTATTCATTTATTACAAAGTGCTGTTGGCTCAAATTCATACAAGGCATATAAAAAATATGCTGAAGGAATTTATAATTTACCTCCAATAAATTTAAGAGATTTAATTAATTTTAGAAAAAAAAAATTAGGACCATCTATTAATTTAAATGAAGTAGAGCCTATTCAAAATATACTAAAAAGATTTGGAAGTGGAAGCATGTCTCATGGGGCATTATCTAAAGAAGCTCATGAGACCTTAGCGAAGGGTATGAATAGAATTAAAGGTGCATCTTGTAGTGGGGAAGGCGGTGAGGACGAGGAAAGATTTAAAATTATGCAAAATGGGGATAGTGCAAATTCAAGAGTTAAACAAATAGCCTCAGCGAGATTTGGAGTAACAATCAATTATTTAAATAACTGTAATGAAATAGAAATAAAAATTGCTCAAGGGGCAAAGCCAGGAGAAGGTGGTCAACTCCCTGGTTTTAAGGTAACTGAGGAGATAGCAAAACTAAGACATTCAACACCTGGAGTTACTTTAATATCTCCACCTCCACACCATGATATTTATTCAATAGAAGATTTAGCTCAATTAATCTATGATTTAAAGCAGATAAATCCTAAAGCACGTATTGGGGTAAAATTAGTTGCATCTTCTGGAGTTGGTACTATTGCGGCAGGTGTTGCTAAAGCTGAGGCCGATATAATATTAATTTCTGGACACAATGGTGGAACTGGAGCAACTCCACAAACAAGTGTTAAATATGTAGGTATACCCTGGGAGATGGGACTAACTGAGGCTAATCAAGTATTAACATTAAACAATCTAAGACACAAAGTTACTTTAAGAACTGATGGTGGAATTAAAACAGGTAGAGATGTTGTTATAGCAGCAATGATGGGCGCTGAAGAGTATGGTGTTGCAACAACAGCTTTAGTAGCTATGGGATGCATAATGGTTAGGCAGTGTCATTCAAATACATGTCCTGTTGGAGTTTGTACTCAAGATGAAAAATTAAGAGAAAAATTTACGGGAACACCAGATAAAGTTGTTAACTTATTTACTTTCATAGCGTCTGAAGTTCGAGAAATACTTGCTGAATTGGGTTTTAAGTCTTTAAACGATATAATTGGAAGAACAGATTTGTTAATGCAAGTTAACAAGGCATCCCCCAATCTAGATGATTTAGATTTAAACCCATTATTTGTTCAAGCTGACCCAGGAGATAATAAAAGATATTGTGAAAATTTAGAAATCAATAAGGTTCCTGATACTTTGGATCATGAAATTTGGCCAGAAATTGAAAGTGCTTTGGACAGTTCACAAAAAATTGAAAAAGAATATTTTATTAAAAATACTAATAGAGCAGTAGGAACTAGAATTTCTCATCACCTTTATAAAAAGTATGGTTATGAAAAGTTAGATGAAAATTTTTTGACACTGAATTTTAAGGGATCAGCTGGACAGTCTTTTGGTGCTTTTTCTACAAAAGGCTTAAAGCTTGTGCTTAAAGGAGATGCTAATGATTATGTAGGCAAAGGCTTATCAGGTGCAACTATTGTAATAAAACTTTCAGAGGAGAGTAATTTAATTTCAAATGAAAATACTATTATAGGAAATACTGTTTTATATGGCGCTACATCAGGAAAACTATTTGCAGCTGGTTTAGCTGGGGACAGATTCGCTGTAAGAAATTCTGGAGCAACTACAGTTATTGAAGGGTGTGATTCCAATGGATGTGAATACATGACAGGAGGTACAGTTGTAATATTAGGTGAGGTAGGGGATAATTTTGCAGCTGGTATGACGGGTGGAATGGCTTTTATTTATGATAAAAATCAACAATTTGAAAAAAAAGTAAATCCAGCCTCGGTGGTATGGCAAAATGTTGATACGAGTTATTGGAAAGAATTTTTAAAAAAGTTAGTTACAGAACACCTTAGTGAAACTGGCTCGGAATTATCTAGAAAAATAATTAAAAATTATGAAGAAGAAATAAATAATTTTGTACAAGTTTGTCCTAAAGAAATGTTAAATAAATTAGAAAATCCAATTAGTTTCAAAAAAGAAGAAAAAAAAGTCAGCTAGATAAATAGTTTAGTTCTTTTAAAATAATTTTTAACCATTTTTTACTTGATAAGCTGTGATCACCTTTTTTTATAATTTTTAACTTTTTATTAGCTATTGGAAATAATTTTAAAACTTTTCTTGAATAAGAAACAGGTACAACATTATCTTTTTCACCGTGCATCATAGTTACCCTAATATTTGAATTAATTTTTTTATTTAAAACTTTGTTTTTCCTTCCATCTTTTATTAATTGATATGTTATTGGATATTCATAATCCCCGTGTTTTAAATGATAAATACCTTTGTTTATAGTTTCCTCTTTCATTTTTTTAGTAAACTTTTTCCACATTAAGTTTTCTAAAAATTCAGGAGCTGCTCCTATTCCTAAAAATCCTATAATTTGTTTTTTGAAAATTTTAAATTGATTAAGTGATATCCATGCACCCATACTTGATCCAATTAAAATAAAGTCTTTTTTTTTTACATATTTTTTAATTAAAATTGAGGTTTCTTTACTCCATTTTGAAATATTTCCATTAATAAATTTACCTGAAGATTTTCCATGACCAGAATATTCTAATGCTAAAAAACTTATTTTATTTTTTTTAGCAAATCTTAAAAAAGCATTAGGTTTTTCTCCCTCGAGGTCTGACATGAAACCGTGTAAAAAAACTATAAATTGAGCATTTTTGAAAAGTTTTAAAATATATCTAATTTTCTTTGTATTTGATATTTTTTGAAATCTGAAATGTGCCATAATCGTTTATATGTTTTGTCTAATAATATATAATCATATCAAATGTCATCTAATTTAAAAGTTTTACAGGTAATACCAAAATTAGGTTATGGAGGAGCAGAAACTGGTTGTTTTGATATTGCCCATTACTTACCAGAAAATAATTGTAAATCTTTTATAGTTACAAGTGGTGGTGAGTTACTCAAATTTATTGATAAAAAAAAAGTAAAAGTTTTTAGGCTTCCTGTGCAAAGTAAAAATCCATTATTAATATTCTTAAATGCTATATTCTTAATTGGGATAATAATGTTTAATAATATCTCAATAGTACATGCCAGAAGCAGAGCTCCTGCATGGTCATGTCTTATCGCAACTAAATTAACTGGTAGAAAATTTGTGACAACTTTTCACGGAACTTATAATTTTAAAAGCAATTTAAAAAAGATTTATAATTCAGTGATGACAAGAGCAGACCTAATTATTGCTGGATCTAATTTTATATTTTCTCATATCAAAAAAAATTATTCTAAATATCTTAATGATAAAAAAAAATTAATGGTAATATTTAGAGGAATTAATGTCGATTATTTTGATCCAACTACAAAGCTTGAAACAGATGAAAAAAAATTACTTAAAAAATGGGATATAGAAAAAGACAAAAAAATAATACTTCTCCCTGGAAGATTAACTTCATGGAAGGGACAGGAAGTTTTTATTGAAGCAATTAATTTAGTAAATATTGAGCTAGGATATGAAGCCTTTTATGCTGTTATTCTTGGTAGCGATCAAGGAAGAGAATTGTATAAAAAAAAATTAATCAGACTTGCAGAGCAATATAGACTTTCAAAACAAATTAGATTTATAGATCATTGTAAAGATATGGCTTTAGCTTACAAAGTTTCTGATATCATAGTTTCAGCTTCTATAGAACCAGAGGCTTTTGGTCGAGTAGCTGTTGAAGCACAATCAATGGAAAAACCAGTTATTGCAAGTAATATAGGCGGTTCTAACGAGACAATAATTGATGAAAAAACTGGTTTCTTGTACGAAGCTGGTAATGCAAAAGCCCTAAGTCAAAAAATTTTAAGAATTATCAATTCTGGTGAAACTGTATTAAAATCTATTGGTATTGAAGGGAGAAAAAATATTATTAAAAAATTTAATGTTGAAAAAATGTGCTTTTCTACTTATTCAGAGTATAAAAGATTATTATATTAAATGCCTAATATTAAATTGCCAGATGGAAATAGCATTAATTTCCCAAAAAAAGTCACAGGATTAGAAATAGCTGAAAAAATAAGCAAATCTTTAGCAAAACAAGCACTTGTAATGAGTGTAAATGGTGAATTAAAAGATTTATATTTTGAAATTGAAAGTGACTCTTCAGTAAAAATTTTTACTGCAAAAGATCACGAAGGTCTAGAAGTTATTAGGCATGATGCAGCACATATTATGGCTATGGCTGTTCAAGAATTATACCCCGGTACTCAGGTGACTATTGGACCAGTAATTGAAAATGGTTTTTATTATGATTTTGCTAGAAAAGAGCCTTTTACAAAAGATGATCTTAAAAATATTGAAAAAAGAATGTCAGAAATAATTGACAGAGACGTAAAAACAAGAAGGGAAGTTTGGGAAAGAGAAAAAGCAATAAAACATTTTATAAAAATTGGTGAAAAATATAAGGCTGAAATAATTGAAAGTATTCCAAAGACTGAGGAACTCTCAATATATCATCATGGAGATACTTGGCATGATTTGTGTAGAGGTCCACATTTGTTATCTTCTGGCAAAATAGGCAAAGCCTTCAAATTGATGAAGGTTTCAGGAGCATACTGGAGAGGAGATTCTAATAATGAAATGCTCCAAAGAATTTATGGAACAGGTTGGGCAACTCAGAGAGAACTAGATGATTATTTAAAAAGAATTGAGGAAGCAGAAAAAAGAGATCATAGAAAAATTGGTAAAGAAATGGATTTATTTCATTTTAGAGAGGAAAGTCCAGGTGTAGTTTTTTGGCACCAGAAAGGTTGGGCTTTATTTCAGAAATTAATTCATTATATGAGAAGTAGACAAGACGCAGCTGGTTATAAGGAGGTTAATACCCCAGAGATATTAGATAGACAATTGTGGGAAAAGTCTGGTCACTGGGAAAAATATGGAGAAAATATGTACACTTCAGAAACACCAGATGAAAAAGTTTTTGCAATTAAACCTATGAATTGTCCTGGACATATTCAGGTATTTAACCAAGGATTAAAAAGTTATAGGGATCTTCCCTTACGTATTACAGAATTTGGAAAAGTTCATAGATATGAACCATCAGGAGCATTACATGGGCTTCTAAGAGTAAGAGCGTTTACTCAAGATGATGCGCATATATTCTGTTCAGAAGATCAAATTACTAGTGAATGTTTAGAAGTAACCAATTTAATTTTGGATATTTATAAAGATCTTGGTTTTGAAAATGTAATTCTTAAATATGCTGATAGACCAGAAGTTAGAGTTGGAGAGGATGATGTTTGGGATAGAGCAGAATCTGCATTACTAGAGGCGGTAAAAGCTTCAAAGTTAGAGTATACTATTAATAAAGGTGAAGGTGCCTTTTATGGACCTAAGATTGAATTTGTATTAAGGGATGCGATTGGTAGAGATTGGCAGTGTGGAACTTTACAGGTGGATTTTAATTTACCAGGAAGATTAGATGCCTCTTATATTGATAAAGATGGAACTAAAAAAATACCTGTTATGTTACATAGAGCCTTATTTGGTTCTTTAGAAAGATTTATAGGCATTCTTATTGAAAACTACGCAGGTAAGTTTCCTTTTTGGATATCTCCTTTACAGACAATGGTAATTCCTATTTCAGAAGAATTTAATGATTATGCAATTAAAATATATAGTAAAATAAAAAGTGCCGGAATAAGTTCTGCTGTTGATTTAAAAAATAATAATTTAAATTATAAAATAAGAGATCATTCATTAGCGAAAATACCACTTTTGTTGATTTGTGGTAAAAAAGAAGTTGACTCCAATTCAGTAACGATTAGAAAGTTAGATTCTAATAAACAAGAAAATATGGATATTGAAAAATTTTTAAAAACCTTCGCTGCTTTAAACAAAGCGTCATCAAATTAAGTGGCAGATTTTAAACAAAATTATTTTCAGAGAAGAACTAAGGATAAAGGTCCAAGATCTAATAATAGAATTTCTTCTCCAGATGTTCAAGTCATTGCAAGTGATGGTGAAAATCTTGGAGTTATGAATACTAATGAAGCAATATCAATGGCAAAAAATCAAGGACTAGATTTAATTGAAATAGCTCCAAATGCAAATCCGCCTGTTTGTAAAATAATGGATATGGGTAAATATAAATATGATGCCCAAAAAAAAGCAAATCTTGCAAAGAAAAAACAAAAAATAGTTACTTTAAAAGAAATTAAAATGAGACCTGTTACTGAAATTCATGATTATGAATTTAAGGTTAAAAATGCTAAAAAATTTATTGCTAAAGGAGATAAGGTCAAATTCACTATAAGATTTAAAGGTAGAGAGCTTCAGCATTCCCATCTGGGAAATGAACTAATGGGCAAAATTAAAGAAGATATGAAGGATATCGGTAAGGTAGAACTACATCCCAAGTTTGATGGGAAGCAAATGATCATGGTAATTCAGCCTTTATAACCCTTAATAGAGGTTGTAAAGTTATATCATTCTTTGTATAAGACCGCAGAATTATGCCAAAACTAAAAACAAAAAGCTCAGCAAAAAAAAGGTTCAAAATATCCGCTAAGGGTAAAGTTATTTCTGCTCAAGCAGGTAAAAGACATGGAATGATCAAAAGAACGAATTCACAAATAAGAAAACTAAGAGGCACTACAACATTGACTAAGCAAGATGGAAAAATTGTTAAGTCATATATGCCTTACAGTTTAAGAGGTTAATAATGGCAAGAGTTAAAAGAGGTGTAACCAGTAAAGCTAAACATAAAAAAGTTTTAAAAGCTGTAAAAGGTCAATGGGGTAGAAGAAAAAATACTATAAGAGTTGCTAAGCAAGCTATGGAAAAATCCATGCAATATGCTTACAGAGACAGAAGAAATAAAAAAAGAGATTTCAAATCATTATGGATACAGAGAATCAATGCTGGAGTTAGAGCTGAAGGCTTAACTTATTCAAAATTTATTAATGGATTAAATAAATGTGGTATTGCAATAGATAGAAAAATTCTTGCTGAAATTGCTTACGATAGCCCAGAAGCCTTCAAAAAAATTGTACAAAAAGCTCAATCGGCTTTAAATTAATCTTCGCTATTGTTTTTATTTCTCTAGGAAATAATCTACTAATATGTCAGAGATAAAAAATATTAGAGATCAGTTTATATCAAAGCTTGAAAATGATTTAAGCATTGATCAAATAAATGAAATCAAAACGGAGCTTTTTGGTAAAAATGGTTTAATTTCATCTCAATTTAAAACAATAGGATCAATTCCAGAGACTGATAGAAAAAAATTTGCATCAAAATTAAATCAAGTTAAAGACGAACTTCAGAATTTGATAACATCAAAATCTAGAGAGATAGAGGGAAAAAAAATAAACGAAAAATTAAAAAAGGAAAAAGTTGATATAACTTTACCTGAAAGACCATTTGTTAGAGGAAAAGTTCATCCGGTATCACAAACTATTGATGAAATTTCATCTATTTTCTCTGAAATAGGATTTAGTGTTGAGGAAGGCCCTGATGTTGAAAATGAATATAACAACTTTACTGCTTTAAATACACCTGACAATCATCCAGCAAGAGATATGCATGACACATTTTACTTGGATGAAAACAAAGAGGTTTTGTTACGAACTCATACTTCACCAGTTCAAATTAGAACTATGCTAAAAGACAAACCCCCATTTAAGATTATTGCTCCTGGGAGAACTTATAGGTCTGATAGTGATCAAACACACGCACCAATGTTTCATCAAGTAGAAGGTTTGCACATTGACACAAATATTAATATGGGGCATTTAAAAGGATGCTTGAATTATTTCATTAAAGAATTTTTTGAAGTCAAAAAAATTAAAATGAGATTTAGACCTAGTCATTTTCCATTCACAGAACCATCCGCAGAAGTAGATATTGGTTATGAAATAAAAGATGGCAAAATAATTATCGGAGAAGGAGATAAGTGGCTTGAAATTTTAGGCTGTGGCATGGTGCATCCCAATGTATTAAGAAATGTTAAAGTAGATCCTTCTAAATATCAAGGATATGCCTTTGGCATAGGGATAGATCGATTAGCAATGCTTAAATACGGTATTAATGATTTAAGAGCATTTTTTGATTGTGACTATAGATGGTTAAATCATTTTGGTTTTGATCCACTAGATGTTCCTACAAATTACAGAGGTTTAAGCAGATGAAGATTACATATGATTGGTTAAAAGATCATTTAAAAGTAAGTGCTAAAGAAGATAAACTTCTTGAGAAACTAACAGATATAGGTCTTGAGGTAGAGAGTATAGAAAACTTATCTGAAGGATTAGACTTTTTTAGAGTAGCAAAAATCATTAAAACAGAAAAACATCCTAATGCAGACAGACTTAAAGTTTGTGATGTTGATGTTGGTAATAAAGAAATCAAAAAAGTTGTTTGTGGTGCTGCAAATGCAAGAGAGGGCCTTCTTACTGTATATGCCCCACCAGGCGCAATAATTCCAAAAAATAAAAGTAAACTTGTTGTTGCTAAAATAAGAGATGTTACATCTTATGGAATGCTATGTTCCGAATCTGAATTGAATTTATCAGATGAAAGTGATGGGATTACTGAGCTGTCGCCATCAAAATATGCAAAAAATGTTGGAAAAAGTTATTTTTCTAAACCAAGTTCTAATCTTATTGATTTATCAATTACACCAAATAGACCAGACTGTCTTGGTGTTCGGGGGATAGCGAGAGATTTATCAGCTGCAGGTTTTGGAAACTTAAAACCAGTAAAAGATAAAAAAATTAAATCTAATAAAAAACAGACCTTAAAAGTAAAAATAACAAAAGAAAAAAATCAAGGCTGTTTGTCTTTTGGCAGCTGCTTGATAACTAGCGTCAAAAATACTGAAAGTCCTCAATGGCTGAAAGATAAATTAATTTCTATAGGCCAAAAACCAATATCTGCAATTGTAGATATTACAAATTATGTCATGATTGATATTAATCGTCCTTTGCACGCATACGATGCTGATAAAATTGATAAGGGAATAATTGTTAGAAATTCAAAATCAGGGGAAAAATTTACTGCTCTAGATAATAAAAATTATAAACTAGATGATGGAATGTGTGTAATAAGTGATAACAAAGGTGTCTTAGGTCTAGGAGGAATTATTGGAGGAACAAGATCTGGTACAGAGTTAGATACAAAAAATGTTTTATTAGAGTCGGCTTATTTTGATCCAAGATCAATCAGAAAAACTGCCAAAAAACTGAATATCGATACAGATGCTAAATTTAGATTTGAAAGAGGTATTGATCAGTTATCTATAGAAGATGGATTAAATAAAGCAGCTTTTTTAATTAAAGAAATTTGTGGTGGTGAAATTAGTAAAATAGATATTCAAAAAATCGAGTCTTATAAAAACAAAATAATAAAATTTGAACCAAAAACATTTGAAAAAATTACTGGTTTTAAAATTTCAATCAAAGAAATGATAATCATTTTAGAAAAACTTGGTTTTAAATTAAAAAAAGAAAAAAAATTCTTTAAATTATCAGTTCCATCTTGGAGACCAGATATTGTTCAAGAAATTGATATAGTTGAGGAACTTGTAAGAATTAGTGGCTATGAAAAAATTAAAATAGAAAGTCCTATTAAAGAAAGATCAAAAAATACTTTAAATCCAACTCAAAAGTTGTTTCATTTTCTTCAAAGGTCAGTAGCATCTAAAGGGTATTTGGAAGCAATTACTTGGTCTTTTACAGACTCTAAATACAATGATCATTTTAAAGAGGCCAAAAAAGAAGTAAAAATTGTAAATCCAATTAGCTCTGAATTAGGAGTATTAAGAAATTCTATTTTTTCAAATTTAGTAATGTACATGAGTAAAAACTTAGATAGAGGAATTAAAGATTTATCAATATTTGAAATAGGGCCAATATTTTATGGCCCACAACCTGGAGAACAGAATACAGTTGTTTGTGGTTTATCAGCTGGAAAAAAATCTAGACTTTCATGGATTGAAAAAGAGAGAAATGTAGATGTTTTTGATATTAAAAGAGATGTTATACAAACTTTAGTAGAAGCTGGCTATAACGCTGAAAAATTCTACCTAGATGATGAAAGTCCCAATTATTATCATCCAGGAAAATCAGGCAGAATATTTTTAAATAAGGAAAAAGATAAGGTGGCTGCTTATTTTGGTGAAATTCATCCAAACATCACTAAAACGCTAGATATTAAAACAGAGACTTTAGTAGGATTTGAAATATTTCTAGATAATTTAAAACTTACAAAAAAATCTTTAAAAGATAAAAAAACAAAATATTCAGTATCCGACTTTCAAAAATCTGAAAGAGATTTTGCATTTATTGTTGATAAAAAAATAAGTGTGCAAGATTTAGTAAGTGCAATATCAAATATTGATAAAAATTTAATTTCAAACATTAAAGTATTTGACGTTTACGAAGGAGACAATATTCCTGAGAATCAAAAATCAGTTGCTATAAGCGTCACTATTCAATCATTGGAAAAAACATTAACGGATAATGATTTAGAAAAAACTAATAATTTGATAATAGAAACAGTTGAAAATAAAACTGGTGCTAAAATTCGTTCCTAAAATAATTAATGAGTTCAATTGATAATATAAGAAATTTTGCAATAATTGCGCATATTGATCATGGAAAATCTACTATAGCTGATAGAATTATTCATAGTTGTGGTGGATTAACTGAAAGAGAAATGAAAGCTCAAGTTTTAGACTCTATGGATATTGAGCGAGAAAGAGGAATCACAATTAAAGCTCAAACTGTAAAATTAAATTACAAAGCTAAAAATGGAAAAAATTATATTTTAAATATTATTGATACCCCAGGTCATGTAGATTTCAGTTATGAAGTGAGTAGATCTTTATATGCATGTGAAGGTTCAATTTTAATAGTAGATAGTACTCAAGGTGTAGAAGCTCAAACTTTAGCGAATGTTTATCAAGCCTTAGATACCAACCATGAGATAGTACCAGTTTTAAACAAAGTTGATTTACCTGCATCGGATTTAGATAGAACAAAAAAACAAATTGAGGAAGTTATAGGAATTGATACTGAAAATGCAATACCGTGTTCAGGCAAAACTGGAGAAGGAATAGAAGATATTTTAGAGCAAATTATTACAACATTACCAGCTCCAAAAGGAGAAAGTTCTGCAGATCTAAAATGTTTATTGGTTGATAGTTGGTATGATACATATCTAGGTGTAGTGATTTTAGTGAGAGTTATAGATGGCAAACTTTCAAAACACATGAAAATAAAAATGATGTCTACTAATCAGGAGTATATTGTTGAAAAAGTTGGGGTTTTTACACCAAAGCCAGTAGATATAAATGAATTAAAAACAGGTGAAATTGGATTTATTACAACAGGAATTAAAGTTTTGTCTGAAACAAAAGTTGGAGATACGATTTGTGATGCTTCAAAACCTTTAAAAGATGCTTTGCCAGGATTTAAACCAAGTAAGCCTGTAGTGTTCTGTGGGCTGTTTCCAGTAGATAGTTCTGAGTTTCAAAAACTTAAAGATGGTTTAGCTAAATTACAATTGAATGATGCAAGTTTTTCATTTGAGCCAGAGTCATCATCTGCTTTAGGTTTGGGTTTTAGGTGTGGATTTTTAGGATTACTTCATTTGGAAATAGTCACAGAGAGACTAGAAAGAGAATTTGATGTTAATTTATTAACAACGACACCTGGTGTTGTTTACAAAGTCTATCTTAATAATGGAAACATAATAGATCTTCAAAATCCATCAAGTTTAGCTGATCCAACTTTAATAAAATATATCGAAGAGCCATGGATAAAAGCAACAATCATTACTCCGGATCAATATTTAGGCTCAATTATAAAAATGTGTCAGGATAAAAGAGGAATTCAGACTAATTTAAGTTATTCAGGTAATAGAGCTGTAGTGAATTATGAATTACCATTGAATGAAGTTGTATTTGATTTTAATGATAGATTAAAATCAATGACCAGTGGATATGCTAGTTTTGATTATGAAATAATTGAACATAGAGAGGGAGATTTAGTTAAGCTAGGAATACTGGTTAATGGTGAGCCCGTTGATGCTTTAGCTATGATGATTCATAAAGATTTTGCTCAAAAAACTGGAAGAGAAGTTTGCGAAAAATTAAAAGATTTAATCCCTAGACATAATTTTATGATACCAGTTCAAGCTGCAATAGGAGGTAAAATTATTGCAAGAGAAACAATAAAAGGGTTTAAAAAAGATGTTTTAACTAAAATTCATGGTGGTGGTGCAACTGATAGAAAAAGAAAACTTTTAGAAAAACAGAAAAAAGGAAAAGCTAGATCAAAGCAATTTGGAAGAGTTGAAATTCCACAAGAGGCATTTATAGGAGTGCTAAAAATACAAAAAGAATAGATTATGCAAAAAGTGAATTGGGGTATTATTGGCCTTGGCTCAATTGCAAATGAATTTGCTAAAGCATTTAATAATTTAAACTATGCAAAATTATTAGCTATATCTAGTAAAGATAAAAAAAAGATCAATATTTTTAAAAATAATTTTGAAATTCAAGATAATTACTGCTTCAACAATTATGATGAACTTATAAAAGAAGAAAAATTAGATATCATATATTTAGCATTACCCACATTTTTACATAAAAAATGGACTATAAGTTGTCTACAAAAAAATAAAAATATTTTAGTAGAAAAACCGGCTACCATGAACTCGGATGAAATATTAGAAATAAAAAAATATTGTAATAATAAAAATTATTTTTTTGAAGCATTCATGTATTTATTTCACCCTCAAATAGAAAAAATTATTGATTTAATTAAAGAAGGTGAAATAGGAGAAATACTCTCAATGGAAACAAATTTTGGAAATAATATTTTGACCAAAAAGAATTGGTTTGGGTTTGTTAAGAAAAAAAAAATTGATCCTACAAAAAGAATATTTAATAAAAAAATGGGTGGAGGATCAATATTAGATTTAGGTTGTTATCCTGTATCATTTAGTTTGCTGATTGCCTCTTTAAAAAGCACAATAACTAATAAAAATGTTAATTGCATTGATATAAATAATAAACTGGGAGATACAGGTGTAGAAGTTGATTCGTATGCCACTTTAAGTTTTGATAACAACTTTGTCTCAAGAATCGGAGCTTCTTTTTCTAGGGATCTTGGCCGAAAAAGCGAAATAATAGGATCTAAAGCAAAAATTATTGTAGAGGATACTTGGACAGCAAATCCATCAAAAGTAATATTAAAAAAAAAAAATAAAGATATAGTTTTTAATTTTAATTCTTCAAACAGTGTTTACTCATATGAGATAGAATTATTAAGTAAATTTATATTAAATAAACAAATTAATGATCATAAGGTATTTACAATTGATAAGTCTATTTTGAACATGCAAATAATTGACGCTTGGAGAAGTAATATTTAAACAATCCATCGAGTAAGTTTTTTACGGTTATTAAATATATATTTTGGAAAGCTATAGTCTATTTTTACTTTTTTAAATTTTGCCTCACGATGAAATAAATCTTTAAAATTTTTTATGCAGCTTTTAATATTATTTAGATTAGTGTATTTTTTTTTGTTTAATTCATTGTGTGCAAAAGTCTCAATTTTTCTTCTTATTTCAATCGGAGTTAATAAATAAGAGAAATGCCAACCACCATTTTCTAAAATTTGTAAGTTTCTTTCTTTATCAATTCTCCAGAAGCCATATTTTAAATTTTTTTTTAAAACTTTTTGCCTCATATAATCAATAGATTTTAAATTTTTTTTTAAACAGCCTCTTGTTCCTTCCCAATTATTACCAAATCCAACCTCTTTAATATTAAGTTTGTAATAAAAAAGATCTTGTAAAAAAACTATATATTTTTTTTTAAATTCAATTTTTTTGAAGTTTGAAAGATTTGGAATTTCATCAGGATCTGAAAATAATATTAAATCGTCTTCTTTGGCCTGATTAATATTTTTTAAAATTTGTTCTCTCTGAAATGCTTGTCTTTCCCAAGGATTTAAATTTTTAGGAAAATTTTCTACTATTACATGTGTAATTTTTTTCTTAAATTTTTTATAATTATTTACATTAAAATTGATTTTTTTTTTTCTTCCTTGATGATCGTATTTTCCTTCACAAACAACAAATTGATCTACATAATTATCTAAAATGTTGAAACGTAAATTCATCTGACGATTCTCCTCAAAAAAAGTAACACAATCAAAAATTTTCATAATTATTTTTATTTATTTTTTGATAATTTGTAATAATGATTAATTAACTTTTGTACATTAGTCTATTCCTTAAGAATTCCTGTTAAATAACTCGTATATTCACTTTTACCATAAAAGTTTATTCTTCTATTCAACAATTTTCTATTAATCCATTTTTTTCTAAATGAAATTTCTTCAATGCAAGCAATTTTTTGATTTTGTCTCTCTTCAATTATTTCAATATAATTTCCAGCTTTTAATATATCTTTACTTGTTCCTGTATCTAACCACGCACTTCCACGACCTAATTCAGTAATTGTAAGCTTATTTTTTTTTAAATAAATTTTTATTAGATCAATAATTTCTAATTCTCCTCTTTTAGATTTTTTTAGTTTTGAGCTTAGTTTGCTAACATTTTTATCAAAAAAATATAACCCTGTAATGACTTTTGTTGAATTTGTTTTTTTTGGTTTTTCTATGATTTTAATTTTTTTTTTATTTTGTTCTATTACTCCGTATGCACTAGGATTTCTTACATTATATGAAAAAATATTTGCTCCACTCTCAAAGTTTACGAGTTTGTTATTCAATAGTTCTATTAAACCTTGTCCATGAAAAAAGTTATCACCAAGTATTAAAGCAACATTATTATTTTTAATAAATTTTTTCCCGATTATGAATGCTTCTGGTAGACCTCTTGGTTTATCTTGAATTGCATAATTAATTTTAATTCCAAAGTCTTTACCATTGCCTAATAGTTTTTTATAATTTGAAAGATCTTCTTTTTTTACAATTATCAAAATATCTTTAATATTTAATAACATTAAAATTGATAATGAATAAAAAATAATTGGTTTATCGGCTAATGGGATTAATTGTTTTGATATTGCTTTAGTACTTGGTCCAACTCTAGAACCATTACCACCTGCAAGAATAATTCCTTTTTTAATCATTTCTTTAGTCCAAATCTTAATTTTATATCTTTTTGATTTAAAGTTTTAAAGTAAGAAAGATTATTCAGATACCATGAAAATGTCATTTCAAGTCCGCTAGCTAAATCAATTTTTGTTTTCCAATTTAAATTTTTTTTGATTTTCTTTGAGTTAAGTGCATATCTAAAATCATGACCTGGTCTATCTTTAACGTATTTTATTTTAACATTATTTTTAATTTTAATTTTCTTACCAGCCATTTTTATTAAAAATTTAATTAATTGATAATTTGTAAGATTTTTATTTGAACCAATATTGTAAAATTCACCCAATTTACCATACCTAAAAATTTTTATTAAAGCGGAACAATGGTCAAAAACATGAATCCATTCTCTAGAATTTTTTCCATTTCCATAAAGAGGTAAGTTTAAATTATTTATTATGTTAAAAATTATTTTTGGAACAAATTTTTCTGGATGTTGTTTTGGGCCATAATTATTTGAACAATTTGTCACTATTGCTGGTATATTGTATGTACGAATATACGATCTCAACAAAAGATCAGATGATGCCTTAGAGGCAGCATAAGGTGAATTAGGTCTTAAAGGAAAAAATTCATCTGATCTTCCTTTTAAAATATCTCCATAAACTTCATCAGTGGAAATATGAATTAGTTTTGTTTTTATATTTTTTTTTGAAAACTTTTTGAAACATTCTAAAAATCTTGCAAAATTTAAAATATTAGCTTTTACAAAATTATTTGGATTATCTATAGATTTATCAACATGTGTTTCTGCTGCTAAATTAAATATACAAATTGGATTATATTTATTTAGAATTTTACTAATTTTTTTTTGATTACCAATGTTACATTTGTAAAATTTATATTTTTTGTTGTTCTTATATTCTTTTACATTGTAAAAGCTTGATGAATAGGACACTTTATCAATATTTATTATATTATATTTTTGTTGAATAAGCATTCCAATCAAGTTACTACCTATAAAGCCCAAGCCTCCTGTAACAATTATATTTTTTTTACTCATCAAAAAATATATTTAAATATTATTCATTATAATTAAAGTAATAATTAAAATATTTAAGATATGAAAACTAAAGATATTACATTTATAATTGTCACTTTTCATAGCGATAATGTTATTTTTGATTGTTTAAACTCTCTACCAAACGACTCAAAAAAAATTGTTGTCGAAAATTCTCAAAATTTAAATTTAAAAAATATTTTGGAGAAAAAATATCACAATCTAACATGTATTTTATCTAATGAAAATTTAGGTTATGGAAGAGCAAATAATATGGGTATTAAGCTTTGTGAAACAGATTATGTATTTATTTTAAATCCTGATGTAAGATTTAAGGTTTCTGATTTAGAAAAATTTTTAGAAATTTTAAATAAAGAAAATTTTGTTATTGCTGCTCCGGTAGCATTTGAGGAATTTAAACAACTTAAAAATATCAAACAAATCAATGAAGTAGAATTTGTTAAAGGTTTCGCGATGCTGTTGAATAAAAAATCTTTAAATAATATTTATTTTGATGAAAATTTTTTTTTATATCTTGAGGAAATTGATCTCTGTAAAAGAATTAGAGAAAATAATGGGAAAATATTGAGTATAAACGTACCATTCATTCATTTGGGCGGTTTATCTCATGGAGATAGAGAAAATATAGAAATGGAAAAGTCAAGAAATTGGCATTGGATGTGGTCTAAATTTTATTTTAAAAAGAAATATCAGGGTTATTTTTTTGCATTTTTCTCTACATTCCCAAGTTTTCTAAGTTCAATTATAAAATTTTTATTTTACAGTTTTACTAATAATAAATTAAAAAAAAATATCTATAAAATGAGATTTCTAGGTCTTTTAAACTCATATTTTTTAAAAAAATCTTTTTATAGACCTAAATTTTTTTGATACTAGATCGTTTTTTTTATCCAAGTTTCTGGTGTTTTATTAGTTTTTATTTCCACTGGAAGATTATAAATAAATTCTTTTGTACCTTTCTTTCGAATATAATCTGCTGTTAATTTAACAGAATCTCTTAAAGATGTTTTAGTTTTATATTTAAGTAATTTTCTTGCTTTATCAGAGGAACAAGAAGCCTCTAATACTTCTTGAGGCCGTCCAGATACATAAATTGGTTTGCCATTATAACCAGTTTCATTTGCAACTATTTTGGACAGCTCATTTACAGTAACAGTTTCTTCGTCTGGTCCAATATTTATAATTTCTTTACTAATTTTTTTATCTAGCGCTAATTTCTCTAAACAAAAAATTACATCATCGATATAGGAAAAACATCTTTTTTGATTTCCATCTCCATAAATAATTGAAGGTTTATTTTGAAGATTTCTATTAATAAAAATAGACATAACATTTCTAAAAGGATCATCATATTTCTGATTAGGACCAACTATATTATGTGGTACTGCAATATTATAATCCATAGAATGTACTTCACAAAGCAATTTTAATGTATCCTCTACAGCAACTTTTGCTATACCATATGGATCTTCCGGTTTAGGAGTCATATCTTCTGTAAATGGAGATTTTTGAAATCCATATCTTGCCATAGATGAACAAAAAACAAATTTTTTTACTTTATTAACTATACTCGCAGTAATTACAGAAATACTTGCTTGATAAATATTTTTAGTAATAAAGTTAGGTGAAAAAACGGATAAACCTTCATGTGCTGTTGCTGCACAATGATAAACAATATCTATATTGTTTAAATTTTTAGACATTTCATCAAAGTTACAACAATCAGTTTTATGAAAATTAATATTTTTAGGAAGATTTTCCAAGTCTCCCTGTATCATGCTGTCATTACCAGATACTTCGTGACCTAAATCAATCAACCTTTTTGCCAAATGACTTCCTAAAAAACCTGCAATTCCCGTTATATATATTTTCATTTATTCAAAATTTGTTAATGATTTATATAAAAAATAATAGTTAAATAACAATTTAATTTGGAGAGGTGGCCGAGTGGTTGAAGGCGCACGCTTGGAAAGCGTGTAAAGGAGCAATTCTTTCATGGGTTCGAATCCCATTCTCTCCGCCATCAAATAAGCTTTATTTTTCAAGGGTAATTTAGGCATTTTACAGTTTTTTTCTTAAGATAAATCAGCAATTTTTATAAAAAATGTTATAATTTTCCTTTTCCAAAAATTAAAAAAATGACAAATAAAAACACATATCAGGCAGACTCCATAAAAGTTTTAAAAGGTCTTGAAGCGGTTAGAAAAAGACCAGGTATGTATATTGGAGATACAGATGATGGAACCGGTTTACATCACATGGTCTATGAAGTTGTTGATAACTCTATTGATGAGGCATTAGCAGGATATTGTAAAAATATTAATATAAAAATTAACTCTGACGGAACAATTACAGTAAATGATGATGGTAGAGGTATCCCAGTAGATATTCACAAAGGAGAAAGAAAATCAGCAGCGGAAGTAATTATGACTCAACTTCATGCTGGTGGAAAGTTTGACCATGATTCATATAAAGTTTCAGGTGGATTGCATGGAGTAGGTGTATCGGTTGTTAATGCTCTTTCAGAAAAATTAAAGTTAGAAATATTTAGAGACGGAAAAAAATATTATATCGAATTTCAAAATGGTAAAGCAATAGCTCCATTGAAGATGATAGGAAAAGCAAAAAATACTGGAACACAAATAACTTTTTTACCTTCTAAAGAAATTTTTTCTTCAATAAAATTTAGTGCGAATATTTTAATAAAAAGAATGAGAGAGTTAGCATTCCTCAATAAAGGAATAAAAATAATATTTACCGATTCGAGCCAAAAAAATGAAAAAATATCAGAGTTTAAATTTGATGGTGGTGTTATTGAATTTGTAGATTTTTTAGATGAAAAAAGAGAAAAATTACAAAATAAAAATGGAAATGACTTATTTAAAAGACCAATTTATATTGAGGGTAAAAAAAATAATATTGAATTAGAGTGCTCTTTAAAATGGAATGCAGGATATACAGAAGATATATTTCCATATACAAATAATATTTACCAAAAAGATGGTGGAACCCACTTGTTGGGATTTAGAAGTGCATTAACCAGGGTAGTCAATAAATATGCTAATGAAAATAATTTACTTAAGAAAAATAAATTAGCAATCTCTGGAGATGATATCAAGGAAGGTCTAACTTGCGTTCTTTCAACTAAAATCCCAGATCCAAAATTTTCATCTCAGACCAAAGATAAGCTTGTTTCATCAGAGGTAAGGATGATTGTAGAAACATTAGTGAATGAAAAATTATCTATTTGGTTTGATCAAAATCCTTCTATTGCGAAGATAATTTTAGCTAAAGTTATTCAAGCAGCAATGGCCAGAGATGTTGCTAGAAAAGCTCGAGAAAATGTTAGAAGAAAGGGAGCACTTGAATTAAGTGGTCTTCCTGGAAAATTAGCTGATTGTCAAATTGGTAAACAAGAAGGAACTGAATTATTTATTGTGGAGGGAGACTCTGCAGGTGGATCTGCAAAACAAGGTAGAAATAGAGCAAATCAAGCAGTTTTACCACTTAGAGGGAAAATACTTAATACTTATGTAGAGGATTTTAATGTTAAGAAAAATGGTAATGGTAACGGTAATGGTTCAGACCAAAGAACAAAAGCTTTGTCTAAAATGATTTCTTCCAACGAGATAGTTACTTTGATTAATGCATTAGGTTTAGATCCAAAAGCTCAAGAGATTGACTTAAAAGATTTAAGATATGGAAAAATAATTATTATGACAGATGCTGATGTCGATGGATCCCATATCCGGGCTCTTCTATTAACTTTTTTTAATAATAAGCCGTTTAATAAATTGATTGAAAATGGACATGTTTACTTAGCACAACCACCTTTATTTAAAATTAATAAAGGTTCTAAAGGTATATATATTAAAGATGATAAGGAGTTAGAGGACTACATAGTAAATAATAATAAAGAATTAAAAAAAATTAAAAAGGGTTCAAAAGAATACTTTAAATCACTAGACTCAGAAAAATTAAAAATGAACATCCAAAGATTTAAAGGCCTAGGAGAAATGAATCCTGAGGAGTTATGGAGTACAACATTAGATCCAGAAACAAGAAATCTACTTCAAGTACAATACTCTAAAGATTTAAAAAAAGATCAAAGTTTAATTCATACTTTGATGGGAAATGATGTAGCATTAAGAAAAGATTTTATAGTTTCTAACGCTATTAATGTTCGAAATCTTGATATATAAATATGAAGTTTTTTGAAACTTCAAAATATCATTCTTTTAAAAAATCAACTTATATAGCTCTCAGATGGATAGGAATTATTGGACAATTAATTGCGGTAAATTTTGTATATTTTTTTATAAATTCTAATTTTGATTTTGTTACATCAAACTTAGTTATATTTTTTGGTATACTAAGTAATTTCTATTTAATTTTTATTTATAAGAAAACACAACTATCAGATAGATCAGCTTTTCTTTTTCTACTTATAGATATTTTACAATTAGGTTTTCTTCTATATTTATCTGGTGGAATAACTAATCCATTTGTAATTTTTATACTAATTCCAAGTGTTTTTTCATCATCAAATTTAAGCTTTAAAACTAATATCTTGTTGGTGATTTTAACAGTATTTATAATTATATTTCTAACCTTTAATTATCAAGATTTACCGATAAATTTAAATTCTGATTTTCATAATAATCACTATTTTTACTATTCCATTCCAACTTCTTTGATTATTGCTTTAGTTTTTTTAAATTATTTTGCTATGACTTTTGGAACACAAAATAGATTGAGAAAAGAAGCTTTAGGAAAAATGGAAGAGGTTATGGCCAAAGAACATGAGTTATTATCTTTAGGTGGTCAAGCAGCTGCTGCAGCACATTCTTTAGGTACTCCACTTTCAACTATAACAATAATTGCTCATGACTTAAGAATGCAATTTAAGGGTCAAAAAGATATAGAAAAAGATATAGAATTATTAAACAGCCAGGTTGATCGATGTAATGGTATTTTAAAGCGTTTAACACTTAACCCCGTCGAGGAAGATGAATTTATAGACAAAGATATTAGTATTAGAGATTATTTAAATGAAATTATTCTATCATTTAAAGAAATTAGTAAAAAAGATTTTATTTTTAATTTTGATCAAGACTCAAACCCAAAAAAAATAACTAAATCTATAGAAATTGTCTATGGATTAAGAAATTTTATTGGAAATGCCAACAAATTTGCAAAAAATTCAATCTTTATTAATTTAAAAAGTGATAGTGAAATTACCGAAATTACTGTTGAAGATGATGGTGATGGTTATCCAAGAGATATTCTGTCAAAAATTGGAGAGCCGTATTTGAAATCAAACTATTCTAAAGATAGCTCAAAGCAAGGGTTAGGTCTTGGATTGTTTATTGGTAAAACTTTATTAGAGAAAAATTTTGCTCTAGTAAATTGTATAAATTCTAAAACGCGTAGTGGCGCAGAAGTTAATATTAAATGGAAGAACAGAGAATTATTTAATATTTAGTGGTATTTTTTCTTTGTATCAAATAATGAACTTAATTGAGATATCATAACATCTCCCAATTCATTCACGTCAGTAATTTTTATCGCTTTATCATAATATCTTGAAACATCGTGACCTATTCCTATTGCTAGAACTTCAATATCAGATTTATTTTCAATAAATTTAACAATTTTTTTTAAATGTTTTTCTAAAAAGTCCCCTGAGTTTACTGAAAGCGTTGAGTCATCCACAGGAGCACCGTCAGAAATTACCATCAAAATTTTTCTTTCCTCTTTTCTTTTTTTAATTCTATTGTATGCCCATGATATTGCTTCTCCATCAATATTTTCTTTTAGCAAGCCCTCTTTAAGCATAAGCCCTAAATTATTTTTTGCTTGTCTCCAGTGAGTATCAGCGCCCTTATAAATAATATGTCTCAAATCATTTAATCTCCCAGGTGTTTTGGGTTTCGAATTTTTTGTCCAAAGTTCTCTACTTTGTCCTCCTTTCCAATTTTTAGTTGTAAAACCTAAAATTTCTACTTTAACAGAGCATCTCTCAAGAGTTCTAGATAGGATATCTGCACATATAGCTGCGATAGTAATTGGTCTTCCTCTCATAGATCCAGAATTATCAATCAACAAAGTTACTACTGTATCTTTGAAATCTAGGTCTTTTTCTTTTTTAAATGATAAAGAGTTGTAAGGGTCCATTATAATTCTTGGAAGTTTAGAGCTATCTAAAAGTCCTTCTTCTAAATCAAATTCCCAAGCTCTATTTTGTTTTGCAAGTAATTGTCTTTGAAGTTTATTTGCCAATTTTGTGATAATGTCTTGAAAACCAACTAGCTGTTGATCTAAACTTTTTCTAAGCTTTGTTGCTTCATCAGCATTTTCTAAATTCTCAGCCTTGACTATTTCATCATACTGCGAAGTAAATACCTTATAATCAAGACTAATATTTTCAATGTTTTTTTTTATTATTTGCTCTGAACTTTGTTCATCTGATTCAGCTTCATCGAGTTGTTCATCTAAGTTAAATTCATCAACGCTATAATCTGCATCTAGAGAAGCTTGGGTTTCCTGGTCGTTGTTTTCATCTTTATTATCTTCATTATCACTGTTTTGATTGTCGTTTGATGGATTGTCTTGACTATTATCCTGATTTTCTTCCTCTTTTTCATTATCTTCATCACTTTGAAAAATATCCATTTCTTCCAATATTTGAGAAAACTTTAAAGAATAAGCATTTTGATCTTCAAGATTATTCATCAAATATTCTTTATGTTTTTCAATAGAGTTTTCAAAATCTTTCTCCCAAAAATTCAACATTCTAGAGGTTAGTTGATTTAATTTTATTTTATGAAAGTTTTTAAGCATATATAATTCAAAAGCCTCTGCCACAGGGACATCCTCTTTTGTTTTTAATTGATCTTTTCTTTTACGATTTATTATTTGGGAATAATTTTCATGAAAGTTTTTTTCTATACCTTTGAGCATTTGGCCTCCCAAAGCCTCGTATCTAATCTTCTCAGCAATATTATAAAGTGATCTGGATGAAGTGTTGCTAGGTAAGTTTTTTTTGTAAATTAAATCATCAGAAAATTTTTTTTTAAGAGCACTTGAGTCAGTTTCAGCACGTAGTCTAATAAAGTCACTTGGATTAGTAAGATTATCAATTTCTAATGAAATAATATCTTTATTTTTTTTTTCTTCTAAGTTTTTTTTATTTAAATCAAAATCATCTGAAATTACTTTTGCTGTTGAGTTTAAAGCAATTCTGAATTTTTCTTTTAAGTTAGTTTCTTTTGTGCTCATTTAAATCTGAATATTAATTAAAGATTCTGGCAATTCTTCTCCAAAACATCTTTGATAATATTCTGCGATAGTATTTTTCTCAATATCATCACATTTATTTAAAAAAGTTACTCTGAAAGCGTAACCGGTATCCTTGAATATTTCAGAGTTTTCAGCCCAATGCAACACGGTTCTAGGACTCATTACTGTCGAGATATCTCCTGCTATAAATCCTTTACGAGTAAGAGATGCCACTTTTATCATATTGGCAACTTTTTCTTTCCCTTTTGCGTTGTTTAAATATCTATTTTTAGATAATACAATATCCATTTCTTTATCAAGACTGAGATAATTTAACGTTGTAACAATATTCCATCTATCCATCTGACCTTGGTTAATTTGCTGCGTTCCGTGATAAAGACCTGTGGTATCACCAAGACCAACAGTGTTTGAGGTAGCAAATAATCTAAAATACTTATTTTGTTTAATTACCTTGTTTTTATCTAGTAATGTAAAATTTCCTTCAGCTTCCAAGACTCTTTGAATTACAAACATCACATCTGGCCTACCAGCATCATATTCATCAAAAACAAGAGCAACCGGGTTTTGAATTGACCAAGGTAAAATACCTTCATTAAATTGAGTTACTTGCTTTCCATCTTTAAGAACTATCGCGTCTTTTCCAATTAAATCTATTCTACTTACATGACTGTCTAAATTTACACGAATACAGGGCCAATTTAATCTTGCAGCAATTTGTTCAATATGAGTAGATTTACCAGTACCATGATATCCTTGAACTAAAACTCTTTTGTTAAACGCAAACCCTGAAATAACAGCTAAAGTAGTATCTCTATCGAATTTATAGTTTTTATCAATTTCAGGAACGTATTCATTTTTTTTGGAAAATGCTTCTACTTCCATTTCGGAGTCAATTCCAAAAGTTTGTTTTAATGAGACTTTTATATCTGGTTCTGTATTAAGATTTGGTGTCAATTTTTTTCCTATAGGTATTTTTTAATTGAGTGTAAGCTAAAGTTATTAGTTTAAGTTTTTCCTCGTATTTTTTATTTCCAGAATTCATATCAGGGTGAAATTTTTTCACAAGTAATTTGAATTTATTTTGTATTTTTTTCCAATTTAAACCTACAGAAACCCCCAATATTCCAAAAGCTTTTATATCCTTATGATCAAATTTAAATTGACGCATATGATTATAATCTCCATTTATTTTCTCTCTATCGAGCTCATCTCTCAAAGTTGTATTCCACAATACTTTGAAAAAGTTATCTGATGAGCTAAAGCTTTGGGTAGGCTTATGCCAAGTCATATCAGATTTTAAAAAATCTATAACTTGTTCATCATTCATACCAGAAAAGTAATTCCAGTTTTTATTGAACTCTTTAACATGTTCAAGACACAGCATTCTAAATTTTCTACTATTATCCCTCTCAACTGGTGCCTTATATTCACCAATTTCATTACAATTATTCCAGTCACAAATATTTTTCATGATATATAATAATATATATGAATATAAATGAGTTAATTGCAATTATAAAAAAAAAATTACTAAATCAAATAAATATCGAAAGTATAAATATTGAAGATAAATCTTTTCTTCATAAAAATCATAAAGGAAATCAAGAGGGAAAATATCATTTAAAAGTAATTATTGCTTCTGAAGAATTAAAAAAAATGAATAAAATTGAAAGTAATAAAAAAATTTATAAGATTTTAGATAAAGAATTAAAAGAATTCATACACTCAATACAAATTTTAATTAGCTAAATATTTTTTTAAAAATAATCTTAATTTTTTTTTGGAGTATTTTTTATTAAATATAGGCTTTCCAATTTTTTTCAACAAAATCAAATTAATTTTTTCAGAATTATTCTTTTTATCTTTAATCATAAAAGATAAGATCTTATTTAAATCTTTTACAGAAAAATATTTTTTTATCGAACAAGGTAAACCAGAATTATCAATATGATTTATTATTAAATTATATTCCCTTTTATTGAGTAAATTTTCCCTTAAACTAAAATTAAGTGCTGTCTTCATTCCAAGTATTACAGCCTCACCATGATTTAGTTTGTGACTATAACCTAATCCAGCCTCATAAGCATGCGCAAATGTATGACCAAAATTTAACACTTTTCTTAATGCTGTTTCTTTTTCATCTTTTTCGACTACTTTTTTTTTAATTTTACAACTTTCATAAACAGCTTTTTCAATAAATGGAGATGAAAGGCTTAAAATTTTTTTTACATTTTTATTTAAGAAATTAAATAATTTTTTATTATCAATTAACGAATGCTTTAATATTTCTCCATATCCACAAATTATATCTCTTTTAGATAAAGAATTAAGAAATTGAATATCCGATACAACTAATGATGGTTGATAAAAACTTCCTATTAAGTTTTTACCATACTTAGAATTAACACCAGTTTTACCACCTATACATGAGTCAACTTGTGCTAAAAGAGTTGTTGGAATATTTATAAACTTTAAGCCTCTTTTGTGGAGACTTGCTGCAAAACCACTTATATCGCCTGTAATACCACCTCCTAAAGAAATTAAAACATCATTTCTTGAGAAGTTTTTATTTAATAAAATTTCTAAAATTTTATTAACATTATGAATATTTTTATTTTTTTCACTAGCATTAAAAAATAAGATAAAAATCTTTTTATTTTTTAAAGATTTTTTAATATTTGAGACAAATTTTTTTGGTACACCTTTATCAATAACAATTAAACATTTATCAAAATTAATTGAATTAAATTTGAAAATTTTTGATATACTCGATGTTAAATTTGATCCAATAATTATTGGATATTTTTTGGTTTTAGTTATTATATTTAACCTAGTTTGTTTCATAAATATCTACAATTTTATTTACTATTTCATTTTTAGTAAGATTGTCACACTTTATCTCATATAAAGCTTTAGAATAGATGTTAGACCTTTTCTTAATTAAATCAATTAACTCAGTATCTGTTGCATTAACCGCTAATGGTCTTTTTCTACTATTTTTAATTCTATTTAACAATATTTTATCATCCCAATTTAGCCAAAAGGATAAATGATTTTTTAATATTTCTTTCCTAATATTTTCGTTTGTAAAAGCCCCTCCGCCAAGTGAAATTACAGTAGAGTTTAATTTAAGTTTTTTTAAAGTTGTCTGTTCTTCAATTTTTCTAAAATAATCCTCACCTTTATATTCAAAAATTTTTTTTATCGTAATGTTTAAATTTTTTTCAATTTCTTTATCGACATCTATAAAATTTAGTTTCAATTTCTTAGCTACTAAAGACCCAATAGAGCTCTTACCCGAACCCATCATTCCCAAAAAAACTAGATTTTCTTTTGATTTCATAAGTTTCTTTATTGAAAAAACATAAATATGTCTTAATTTGAAATTAACTAAAAGTATATGCAATTTATTAAAAATACAAGTTCAGGCAAAGCAAGTATCATAGGACTTGTGATTAAATCTATAATCGGATTAGGGGTTATTTTAGGTATTATTTTTTTTCTAAGTACAATTGATTTTCCTGCACCTAAAAAAGAAATTGAGAAAATTATTCCAAATGAAAATTTTAAAATCGTTAAATAAGAAAATTCTTTCAATTAAATTAGTTTATCTTATTTTTTTTACACTTGTGCATGCAGAAGATAAACCAATTGATATTTGGAATATAGAGAAAAAGGATAATCAGATCATTTCAGAAACAAACATTTTAAGTGAGAATTCTAGTAGCATTACTCAGAATAGTGTTTACGAACTACAAAAAAATAAACAGTCAGATACAATTAAACTTGATAAAGAATTTTCGTCAAAAGAAATTAAAATTGTTGGATTATACGATCCAACTGAATATGGCCTAAGTATGGATATGTGGTCAAACTCAGATGGAACCAAATTAAAAACTTTATTTCAGAATATTAAAAAGTTTAATCTTTCAACGGATGCATCTGATATAATGCACATATCTTTATTAACTAATGCTTATTCCCCGACACAAAACATTACTGAGCAAGAATTTATGAGCTTTAAATCTGATTGGTTAATAAAAGATGCAAACTTAGAATTAATAGAAGAATATTTAATTAAAAATCAAATAATAAATTTGCATCCAAACTTAGCAAGATATTTAGTTGATAGCTATTTATCAGTATCAAATTTGAAAAAATCCTGTGAAATTTTTTCTAAAAATACAGAACCTATCCAAGACGAATATCTATCAAAATTTAATTTATATTGTTTAATCAATTATGGAAAAAATGAAGAGGCACAATTAATACTAGATTTAAAAAAAGAGTTAGGTTTCCAAGATAATTATTATGAAAATAAAATAAATTATTTATTTGGATATATAGATGAAGTAGATAAAGAAATATCAATAAACTCAATTTTAGATTTTCATTTAGCACATAGAACTAATCCTGAATTTTCTTATGAACCGGGTAAAGATACACCTAAAATAATTTGGAAATATCTTTCAGCTGCTAATTTACTCCTTAAAATTCAAGATATAGAGATTACTGATTTAGAAAAAATTTCTACAATAGAAAAAGCTGTAAATGATAAAAATTATTCTGAGCAAGAGCTATTCGAATTTTATAAAAAATTTCAATTTAATATTAACCAATTTTTAAACGCAAAAGAGGCATACAAATCTCTATCTTCAATTGAAGGACGCGCTCTTTTATATCAAAGAACTCTTTTAACTGAAGAACCAAAAATTAAATTAGAATTTATTAAGATATTAAAGGATCTATTTATATCTGACGAAATAGGCGATGCCTTTGATTTAGAACTAAAAAGATTTTTAGGTCAAATTAGTGTTGAAGATGTACCCTCAAATTTTACAACATTTTATAATAGCAATTTAAACAAAAAAGAGACAGCAAACAAAAAGATTAAATATAATAATAAAGTTCTACATCAATCAAAACTTATAAATTATTTTAATGGGGACTATTCAAAATCTAAAATTGAAGAGGATCTAGATAAATTTTTAAAGAAAATTAAAAAAGATAAAAAATATTTTTTATCAAAAAAAGATATAATTTTTTTAGAAGCACTTAAATCTGATGGAGTTGAAATTTCAAAAAAATATGATGGTCTTTATGAGGTGAAGCAATCAGAAATGCCCGCTGATATTCAAACAATGATAGATAATAATGAGATAGGTGCTGCATTGTTAAGAATAATAGAGGTGATAGGACCTGATAAAATTGAAAATATTGATGAAGATACAGTTTATTTTATTATCAATACTTTAAATCAATTAAATGTTGATTTGATTAGAAATAAACTATTGCTAAAAGTTCTACCTTTAAAAGTTTAAAAATTAGTTTATTTATTTATCGGATGACTATTAAACCAATTATAACTGTTCCAAACGAAATTTTGAAAAAAATTTCAGATCCCATAGAAAATGTTGGCGAAAGTGAGAAAAAATTGGTAAATGATTTATTCGAGACTATGTATAATTCTAATGGCATAGGTCTTGCAGCAGTTCAAGTTGGTATTCTAAAAAGAATTTTAGTTATCGACGTTTCAACAAAAGAAGAAGAAAAAAATCCATTAAGTTTTATTAATCCAGTTATAAAAAAAATTAGTGATGAAACATCTGTATATGAGGAAGGATGTTTATCCATACCTGATACTTTTATTGAAATTGAAAGACCTAAAATTTGTGAGGTAGAATATATTGATTTGGATGGCAAATTGAAAAATATTAGGTGTGATGGTTTGTTATCAACTTGTCTTCAACATGAAATTAATCATTTGGATGGAAAGCTTATTATTGATAATTTAACTAAATTAAAAAGAGATATAATAATTAAAAAAATTTCAAAAAATAAAAAAAATCCTAATAGAGTAATAGTTTAGTTATGGCTAAAAAAATTATTTTTATGGGAACGCCAATGTTTTCTGTTCCCATACTAAAATCTTTATATCAAAATGGATATCCAATTGAATGTGTATATACTCAACCTCCACAAAAATCTCAAAGAGGACAAAAAATTAATAAATCTCCAATACAAAAGATTTCTGAAACTTTAAATTTAGAATTGAGATGCCCAAATTCTCTAAAAGAAAATAAAAAAGAATTAGAATATTTTAAATCACTAGATGCAGATTTAGCAATTGTAGTTGCATATGGTCAAATTATTCCCAAAGAATTTTTAAACTTAACTAAAAAAGGATTTATAAATATACACGCATCTATTCTTCCAAAGTGGAGAGGTGCCGCTCCAATTCAAAGATCAATTATGAATTTAGATAAAGAAACAGGAATCAGTATTATGAAATTAGAGGAGCAACTCGACACAGGACCAGTATGTAATATTTATAAAATAAATTTAGAAAATAATTTAAATGCCCAGGATGTAAGTGAAAAGCTATCAACTTTAGCTGCAGAAAAAATTTTAGATAATATAGATGATATATATGATGATAAGGCCAATTTTATAGAACAAGATCATTCATCAGCTACTTATGCTTTAAAAATTCAAAAGTTAGAGGGAGAAATAAATTGGAAAGAGGAAGCTAAAATTATAATCGGTAAAATCAATGGACTTTATCCAGCTCCTGGAGCTTATTTTATGTTTAATGGCGAGAGATACAAAATTTTGAAAGCAGATATTGGACAAGCACAAGGAAATCCTGGCGAGGTTTTATCTAATTATTTAGAAATTTGCTGTGGAGATAAAAAATCAATAAAGATTAAAGAAATACAAAGACAAGGAAAAAAGCCTCAAAATATTGGTGAATTTGTATTAGGAACTCAAATTAAAAAGGGTTCATTTTTATAATGAATAGGTACCAAATACTTATTGAGTACTTAGGAACAAATTTTAGAGGATGGCAGACTCAAAAAAAAGGTCTAACTATTCAGGGATTAATTCAAGAAAAATTATCGAAATTATTAAAAGAAAAAATTATTTTACATGGCCAAGGTAGAACAGATGCAGGTGTTCATGCATTTGAGCAATCTGCTCACTTTGATTGTAAAAATAAAATAACAGATACAATTAAGTTTCTGAAATCAATAAATTATTTTTTAAATTTAAAAGATGTTGCAATTAAAAATATTAAAAAAAAAAACAATAAATTTCATGCTAGATTTTCAGCAAAACAAAGAATTTATAAATATATTATTTTTAATCAAATAAGCCAACCTATAATTGAAAAAAATAGATCTTGGCATGTTCGGAAGCCTTTAAATTTAGAACTAATAAAAAAGGGTGCAAAAAAATTATTAGGAACTCATGATTATTCAACTTTTAGATCTTCAGGTTGTAATGCAAAAAGTCCAGTGAAAACAATTAAATCAATTAAAATTAAATCTTCAAAAAATAAAATTGAATTTCAATTTAGTTCTCAATCATTTTTACAACATCAGGTTAGATCTATGGTTGGTTGTTTAAAATATTTGGGAGAAAATAAATGGGATTTAAAAACTTTTGAAAAAATATTTAAGTCAAAAAAAAGAACACTATGTGCTCCACCAGCACCACCAGGTGGCTTATTTTTGTTTAGAGTTCTTTATTAATTTATTTTTATTACTCATAGCAAACTTTTTATTTATTCGCCATCGCGACTCAGCTCTTACAATATAACCACAACAATTTTTTGATTTACATTTGCAAGGAAATTGTTTGTAATTTTCATCATAACCAAATCCATAATCACATGTAAATTCCTCACCTTTTTTAATATCTTTGATTGCCTTGACCCAAATTTTCAGTCCTTTTCCATCATAGTCGCAATTATTATCACACGAATGATTAATTAAACCTGCAGTATTCCACGAAAAATCTCCATCTAAATCGAATCTTTTATTTATTGTAAATAAATATATCGGTTTATTATTATCGTACTTATCAGAATCTTGGGTTTGTTTTTTTGTTATAAGTTTTCCAACGTAGTCAATTATTTTGGTTCCCTCTTTAATGTTACGAGTTGCATACAGTCCTCTACCTTTACTATCAATTTCAGATTTTTTTATTTTATATAATTTCATAAAAATTTTTTATTTAGAGTTTTCTTAAGAATTATCAATTAAATTCTAAAAGAGCATCAACATGTCTTTTAGTACTGTCTCGAAGTGCGTTTAGGTCATAACCGCCCTCTAAAATCGAAACAACTTTTCCATTACAAAATTTTTTAGAAGCCTCCAATATTCTTTTAGTAATAGTAAAATAATCCTCTGTTTTTAAATTAAATTGAGCAAGAGGATCATCTTCATGTGCATCAAAACCAGCGCTAATTAATATAAACTCTGGTTTAAATTCATCTAATTTTTTTAATACATGTTCAAATACGTTTAAATATTCTTCTGAACTTATGCCGGCAGGCAAAGGTATATTAAAGATATTGTTAAATTTACCTCTTTCTTGTTCTGAGCCAGTCCCTGGGTAGTAAGGATATTGGTGAGTTGATATAAAAAGAACATTTTTATTTTCATAAAAAATATCCTGTGTTCCATTACCATGATGTACATCAAAATCTATTATTGCAACTTTATTATATTTATATTTTTTCAATAAATAATTTGCACCTATACTTACTGAATTTAAAATGCAAAAACCAGCAGCCTTATTTTGTGAGCTATGATGTCCAGGAGGTCGAACACTGCAGAATGCATTTCTAAATTCTTTTTTTTCCACTCCATCAATTGCTGTAATTATTGATCCTACTGCATCAAAAGTTGCCTCTTCACTACCTGGGGAAATGATTGTATCCCCATCAAGTGAGGAAAAACCTTTTTTTGGAAAAGATTTTTTAACTAAATTTAAATAATCTGTTTCGTGAGTTGTTAAAATAATATCATCTGAAACTTTAGATGGCTTCTTCCATACCAGATTCTTATTATTAAGTTTTTTAAAATTATCTACTATTACACATACCCTAGCTATTTGTTCAGGATGACCGGGCCCTGTATCATGATTTTGAGATGATTCTGATGTGATTAAACCAGTTTTCACTTAAAGTATTTCTTTAAAATATTAGTATAAATTAAAGTTAATTTTTTTAAATCTGAAATCGATGTTCTTTCATTGACTTGGTGAATACTATTATTTCTTAAACCAAGTTCTAGTCTTGGTATAGATCCTAAAAACCGACTATCACTAGTTCCACCTCTACAGTTTAATTTAGTTGAAAGTCTAGTCACTTGTTTGACAACATTTTTTACCATAATAATATCTTTATTTGGTTCAGTGTAAAAAGCTTCACCACTAACTCTGTATTCTATTTTAGCCCTACACTTTTGTTTTTTTGCAACTGAATTAATTATTTTATTTAATTTCTTTTTTAAAACACTTGATCTGTGTTTCGTATTAAATCTTACATTAAACTTTGCACTTGCAGCTTGAGGTACCACATTTTCAGATAAATTTTCCACATTCATTTTAGTAAATTCTAGATTAGATGGTGGCATGTATTTAGTACCACTATCTAAAGGAGAATTTTTTAGTTTCGCAATTATTTTAGCTAAAGCAGTACAAGGATTAATATAGGACCCAAAAAATGCACTATGACCGCTCTTACCATATACAGTTATAATTCCATTCATAGAACCACGTCTTCCAATTCTAATTTCATCTCCAACTGATTTGTTTGAAGTTGGTTCTCCCACTACAGAAAAATCAATTTTTTCACCTTTTTTTCTTAAGTATTTCATAACTGCTGGACATCCATAGCCTGTTGTTTCTTCATCTGCTGAAATAATGATTGAAATAGATCCTTTAAATTTATTTTTTTTTACAAAATTACTTACTGCACTTATCCAGCAAGCTATACTACCCTTCATATCTTGAGCACCTCTTCCGTTTAAATATCCTTTGCTCACAACAGCTTTAAAAGGTGGAAGTTTCCAGTTATCAAGATTAGCAACAACATCTGTATGACCTAAATACATAATGTGAGGCTTTGATTTACCATATCTTGCATACAGATTAAGAGCTGGTTTTAATCCATTTCCTTTTGATTTTATAATTGTACATTTAAAACCTAGAGCAGTTAATTTTTTTGATAAGAATTTCATTATACCCTTATCTTCTGTTTTGATTGTTGGAAATCTTATTAGCTCTTGAGCTAACTTTGTTTCATTATAAGTTTTCATTAACCTATTCTCTCAAAAGATCATTAACTGAAGTTTTTGACCTTGTCTTTTCATCAACTTGTTTAATTATTACCGCACAATATAGAGATGGTGCTTGTGGATTGTTTTTATCTGGCAAGGATCCTGGAACAACTACTGAATAAGGAGGTATTTTTCCATAAGTTATTTCACCAGTTTTTCTATTAACAATTTTTGTTGATTGTCCAATATACATTCCCATACTAAGGACAGAGCCTTCTCCAACTATTACTCCTTCTACAACTTCGGACATTGCTCCTAAGAAAACATTATCTTCAATAATAGTTGGTAATGCTTGGGCAGGTTCTAATACACCTCCAACTCCAGTACCAGCCGAGATATGACAATTTTTTCCAATTTGACAACAACTTCCTGCACGACTAAAGGTATCCATCATTGTACCTTCATCTATGTATGCTCCGATATTTACATAACAGGGCATCAAAACTGCATTCTTTCCTATAAATGAACCCTTTCTTATAGGTGAGTTTGGCACCATTCTAAAACCAGCTTTTTCATGATCTTCTTTAGTCCATCCAGCTGTTTTTCCTTTAAGCAAATGAGCTTTGTCATACCAGCTACTGTATGGACCATTTAAATTTTCCATTGGGTACATTCTAAAACTTAACATGATAGCTTTTTTTAGATGTTGATGAGTAACCCATTCACCGTTAATTTTTTCAGCTACCCGCACTTTTCCACTGTCTAAATCATTAATAATTTGATTAACAGTATCTTTTAAAAACTTATCTGAATTTTGGTTTACTTGTTCTTTGTTTTCCCAAGCTTCATTTATAATTTTTTCAATACTCATAATTTTATGAGTTTTTTAATATCCTTATTTCTTTTAAAAATAAAGAAAGATTTTCTATTTTGTAATCAATATATTCTTCCTCAGACTCTTTTTTCCCCCAGTATTCATTATTGATTAACCAAACTGTTTTTGCTCCTCTTTCTTTTCCTATGGATAAGTTTTTTGCGATATCCTCAATATAAAGGGTTTCAGTTGGATCGATTTGAAATTTTTTAACCATTAGATCAAATGTTTTTGCCTCAGGTTTTGGACTGTATTCAGCATCAATAATATCAAATACTCCATCGAATTGATCATCTATTCCTAAGTGACTAGTAATATTTTTAACATGTTCCTTACTACCATTTGTAAATATAAATTTTTTAAGATTTATATTTTCTAACTCATTCCTTAAAATAATGTCTTTCTCTAAAAAATCTAAGTTAATATCATGAACGTAGTCTAAAAATTCTCTTGGAGGTATATCGTGATGTATCATTAAACCGTTAAGGCTTGTATTATACTTATGAAAATAATTTGTTTGTAATTCCTTTGCTTTTTGTAAATCTATATTAAGTTTTTTTGAAATATATTGAGTCATTTTTTTACTTACTTGACCAAATACGCCTTTAAGATCACTGTAGAGCACCCCATCACAATCGAATAATATATTTTTGATATTCTTTAATTCTTTCATTGTCTTATTAAAGTTCCAGAGCCTTTATCAGAAAAAATTTCCCATAAACAAGAATGTGACTTTGTGCCATTAATTATTCCGACTGCTTTAACACCATTATTTACCGCATCTATACAAGCATTAATTTTAGGTATCATACCTTCTGTAATAGTTTCATCTTTAATCATTTCCAGAACCTCAGATGAAGATATTTCCTCTATTAATTTTTTATTCTTATCCAAAACACCATCAACATTCGTCATTAACAATAGTCTTCTAGATTTTAAAGATTTTGCTATGGCCATGGCAGCAGTGTCGGCATTAATATTATACGTTTGATTTTTTTCACCTAAACCTAATGGTGAAATTATAGGAATTTTATTTTGTCTAATTGTATTTAATATTTGTTCATTATTTATCTCATTTGGTATTCCTACAAATCCTAGATCTTTTGTTTCTGGTAGAGTTTTTATAACATTGTTTTTTTTTGTATGAATAGAAATCGCATTTGTTCCTTTGTCTTTCAAGGAATTAACAATATCATCATTAAAATCAATCAAAACTTTTTCAACAATATTAATTATATTTTTATCAGTTACTCTTAGTCCTCTTATAAATTTTGATTGAATATTCGATTTTTCTAGTTCTCTTTTAATTCTAGGTCCACCACCATGAATTACTACGGTTGCAAGGCCCAATTTATTCAAAATACTAAGATCAGTTATAAAGTTATTAAATATGTTTCTATCAATTAAAACGTTTCCGCCGTATTTAATTACTATTAAATCATTTTTGTATTTTGCAATGTATTTCGTTACTTCATTTAATGGTGGCCCATCTTTAGGTAATATTTTTTCAAGGTTCATTTTTTATTTTTAAATTATTAGGTAACAGTTTTAACTGTTGTACGTTTCATTATTACAACCTGCTGAGCCATTGTTAAAATATTATTAACTGTCCAATAAATTACTAATCCACTTGGAAATGGTGCAAGAATTACTGTTAAAAATAAAGGGAAGAACATAAATATTTTTGCTTGCATTGGATCTGTTGGAGCTGGATTTAACTTCTGTTGCACCCACATTGATACTCCCATAGCAACTGGCCATGCTCCAATAACAAGGAAAGAAGGTACGTCATATGGAAACAATCCAAATAAATTAAATATAGAAGTGGGATCCTTAGCACTTAAATCTTGGATCCAACCATAAAAAGGCATATGACGCATTTCTATAGTTACAAATAAAACTTTATACAAAGCAAAAAATACTGGTATTTGAATTAGAATAGGCAAACATCCAGACATGGGGTTTACTTTTTCTTTTTTATATAGAGCCATCATTGCTTGTTGTAGTTTCATTTTGTCATCTTTGTGTACTTCCTTAAGTCTTGTCATCTCAGGCTGCAGAGCTTTCATTTTAGCCATGCTTCTGAAGGAAAAATTAGCAAGTGGAAAAAATGCTACACGAATACAAACAGTAACAGCAATAATTGCCAATCCATAATTACCAAATATTTTAAAGAAATATTCTAAAGCAGTGAACAGAGGACGTGTTAAAAAGTACAAAAATCCCCAATCTATCGTAAGATCAAATTTATCAATTTTTAATGATTCTGCGTACCCATCAATCACATCAACTCTTTTTGCAGCAACTATTACTTGCAAGTTTTCTTCTATAGAGGAGTTTCCAATTAACTCTAATGGTTCAGTTGTAACAAAGTTTATTCTGTACTTGTTTTTGTAATCCATAGTAGTTTTAAATTCTTTTTCTCTTGGTGGGATTAAAGTTGATATGTAATATTTATCTCCTATACCTAACCATCCTTTTTGGGCAGTTCTTGAGAATTTTTTCTCTTCAATATCGTCATAATCTTCCTCAATTAATTCTTCGTCTAATGTAGCGATAGGGCCTTCATGAAGAATATAAAAATCGGTTAAACCTTCTGGGATTTGATTTCTTATAATTTGTCCATAAGAATAGAAGTCATAGTTTTTATCTGTAGAATTTATAACTCTTTGTTTTATTGTGAATAAAAACTTATCATCTAAAGCAATTTCTTTTTCAAAAGTGATGCCTTGATCATTTGTCCAACTTAGTTTTATAGGAGATTGATCAGTTAATTTTTTATTTCCAGAAACTGACCAAATTGAATCTGCATTTGGTATATCGATATTTTTATCGTTAGTTATAAAACCACTTTCTATTATGTAGCCTTGTTTAGAGCTTCGTGGTGCGAGAAATTTTACTTTTTCATCGCTTTCTAAACTTACATTATATTCTTTGAAAGTTAGATCATCTATTGCGGCACCTTGTAATGAAATAGATCCGATAATACTTTGGTTCTCAAATTGAATTCTTTCACTTTGTTGTAACGCTTCTTCTCTTGAAATTTCAGCTACGTTTTCTTTTTGATCAAGACTAGGTGCGTCTGAATTCTGCTCAGTCTTAGTTTTTTTAGTTAAATTATCTTTTGTTACGGGAGGTGGTGCGAAAAATAGCGAGTATAATATAATTACAGCAGCTGATAAACTTATAGCAGCAATTATATTTCTAGTTTCCATTATTTATTATCCTTCATTTCTTTTTTAACTGGATCAAACCCTTCGCCACCCCCTAAAAATTTTATTGGATGGCAGGATAAAATTCTTTTTATACTAATTAATAAACCTTTAAAAAAACCATATTCTTTTAAAGCATCTATGCTGTATTCAGAACATGTTGGCAAATATCTACAAGAATGACCCAATAATGGACTAATCAAATATTTATAGGCTTTGATAAATTTAATTAAAATTAAAGTAAATATATTCATTATTTTATTTTTTCAAAATCTTGAAAAAGAGTTTCTTTTATAATTTTGTACTCATTATTTAGCATAGAAGACTTAGCTATAACAAGAAATGAATAATCAAAGTTTATCTCTATTTTTTTAACAGCTTCATTCATGATGTTTCTTAATCTTCTTTTAATTTTATTCCTCTTTACTGCATTACCAATTTTTTTTTTAGTCACAAAACTGATATTTAGTCTTTTTTTATCTTTATTTAATAATTTTCCAAAAAAAATACTTACGTATTTATTGGTAATCTTTTTTTGTTTAAGTAAATTTTTAAATTCTTCGTTTTTTGAAAGAGCAAGTATTTTGCTTTTCATTATTCTATACTGAAACAGTTAGTGATTTTCTTCCTCTTGCTCTTCTTCTAGCCAAAAGTTTTTTACCACCTTTAGTTTTCATTTTTGAACGAAAGCCATGTTTTCGAGCTCTTTTTTTATTTGAGGGTTGATAGGTTCTTTTCATAAATAGATTTGATATAGTTTTTTTATAATTTTTGCCCCTTTATATTAGTAATAATTAAAATAGCAAATAGAAGATTAAGCATTAAAATAGGAGGAATCATGGAAAATACAAAAAAAATTAAATTATTTATTGGCTTATCTTATCTATTAATTGTTTGCTTATTTTTGTATTTTTTTTTTTCAAAGTTTAGCCTTTCAGAAATTACTTCTTATGATTTTCTAAGAGATAACAGATCATATTTTATAGGGCTCAAAAAATCTAATTTATTTTTGGTCTCAATTTCTTTCTTGATATTAACAATATTATGGGTTTTCCCTTTTTTAGGTTTTGGATCTCCAGTAATCTTAATAGGGGGTTTTATTTTTGGAAAATGGATAGGAACAATTATTGTAGTTTTTGGTTTGACTATTGGTGCAACATTTCTTTATATTTTTGGAAATTATTTTTTAAAAAAATTTATAAGAGAAAAATTTTTAAACAAATATAAAAATCTAGAATTTAAATTTAAAAAATCAGAATTTATTTACTTGTTGATCTATCGCTTAGTTGGAGGAATTCCTTGGCAAATTCAATGTCTTTTACCAACACTTTTTGATGTAAAACTAAAAAATTATTTCTTTTCAACACTGTTAGGAGTTGCACCAGGAGTTTTTTTAATTTCCTCAATAGGTAGCGGTATAGAGAAAATTATAGATTCAAATATAAAAGTTCCCGGTATTACAGATATTATATTTTCAAGAGAAATATATATCCCACTGCTTGCTTTTTTTGCGTTAGTTTTGACAACAATTATTTTAAGAAAAATCTTTTTTAAGGATTAATGGTGCTCCCACCCTGTACTGACCAGGGAACTAGTCATTACCAATGACTTGTTATACCATTTAACTACAGGAGCTTAGAGACAAATTGTATTTTATTGATAATAAAGCATTTTTTTCAAATTATTGCCTTAATTTTTTGATGAATATGATTTATATCTATTTTAGGAAAATGTTATGGGAATTCATTACGATTATAAATCAACCAAAGGCAATAAGCTTATGGAAAAGCAAGCTAAAAGAGAGAGAAAGCTTGCTGAAAAAAAAGCTAAACGATTAGCTAAAGAAGGCCCAAAAAAAGAAGAGAAAAAAACAGCCGCATTAGATCCTAATAAACCAATTTCTTTAGATTTCCTGACTAACCCAAATAAAGAATGAGTTCAAAAGATAAAAATGAGCGTTTAAGCTTGGCGCTTAGAAAAAATCTGAAGAAAAGAAAAATTTTCCAAAAAAAAAATAAAAAGAAAAATAAATAATGTCAATTCAACCTGATTCATGGATTAAAAAAATGTGCAAAGAGCAAAATATGATAGAGCCATTTTTGGATCATCAAGTTTCCGAAGGAAAAATTTCTTATGGATTGAGTAGTATGGGATATGATGTAAGGATCTCTGATGAATATAGAATTTTTACTAATGTAAATAGTTCTTTGGTTGATCCAAAGAATTTTTCTGATGATAACTTTATAGAACGAAAAGGACCACACTGTATTATCCCGCCAAATTCATTCGTTTTAGCTAAAACAGTAGAATATTTTAGAATACCAAAAGACGTTTTATGTATTTGCGTTGGAAAAAGTACTTATGCAAGGACAGGAATTATTTGTAACGTGACGCCAATTGAAAATGAATTTGAGGGGAATATTGTTATCGAGCTAAGCAATACAACACCCAATCCTGCAAAAATTTATTCAAATGAAGGAATTGCACAATTTTTATTTTTCAAGTCAGATACTCAGCCAGAGACAACTTATAAATCAAAGAACGGTAAATATCAGGGCCAAACTACAATTCAAGTTGCTAAGATTAAAAAGTAATTTATGGATAAATTTCTGATTAATGGCCCTTGTAAAATCAAGGGTAATGTTTCAATTTCAGGTTCTAAGAATGCATCCCTACCGATATTAGCTGCAACACTATTATTTGATAAACCTGTAATTATCAAAAATTTACCAAGAGTTAAGGACATTAACACAATGTTAAATTTATTAAAGTCTCTTGGTTCCAAAATAATTTTATCACGAGATAAAAAAATAGCAAAAATTATAAATAATAAAAATATGAAAACTTTTGCTAGTTATTCTTTAGTCAAAACAATGCGTGGTTCAATTTTAGTTTTGGGTCCACTTATTTCAAAGTACCATAAATCCAAAACGTCATTGCCTGGAGGATGCTTAATTGGCGCTAGACCAGTTAATTATCATCTAACAGCATTAAAAAAACTTGGTATGAAATATAAATTAAGTGATGGATATATTCTAGCAAAATCTAAAGGAAAACTTAGTGGAACAACCATAAATTTTCCAAAGATAAGTGTTGGAGCAACTGAAAATTCCATAATAGCAGCATGTTTGGCAAGAGGTAAAACAGTTTTAAAAAATTGTGCAATAGAACCTGAGATTAAAGATCTTACAAATTTTTTAAATAAAGCTGGTGCGAAAATAAAGTGGGCTGGAAGAGTTTGTAAAATTATGGGTGTAAACGCTTTGGATGAAACTGAATATTCTGTAATGGCTGATAGAATAGAAGCTGGTACATTTTGTGTAGCTGCAACACTTACAAAAGGTAATTTACAAATAAATAATTTAAATCCTAAATTTATCAGTACAGAAATTAAATTACTAAAAAAAGTTGGTGCTAAGATCAAAACTAGTGAAAATAAAATCTTAATTAAAGGACCTGAAAAAATAAAATCGTTAAAAAGCATTAAAACAAAAGAGTTTCCAGGCATTCCTACAGACCTTCAAGCACAATTGATGGTTTTAATGTGTAAAGCAAATGGTAAAAGTTCAATTACCGAAAGTATTTTTGAAAATAGATTTATGCATGTCGCAGAATTGCAAAGACTAGGAGCAAAAATAAATATTAAAAATAATACTGCTACGATAGAGGGAAATACTAAATTTGTTGGTGCCGAATTAATGTCTAGTGATTTAAGAGCCTCTGTTGCTTTGGTTTTAGCAGCTATAGTTTCTATTGGTAAATCTCATATTAATAGAATTTATCATTTAGATAGAGGTTATGAAAAAATCGAAAATAAATTAAAAAAAATTGGTGTGAAAATTAAAAGATTAAAATAGTGAATAAATATTTAGCAAAAATAATAGCAAGTGATCAAGAGGGCCTACAAATGATTTCAGTCTGTAGCTCAGGGGCTAAAGTTAAAATTGCTGATATTAAATATCTTGCATCTAATAAGGTTTTTTTGTTATCAATTGAAAGAACCAAGGTTGAAAATAAACAAAAAGATAAAAAAATTAATAGTATTTGTAGGTTTGATTTTATTGATAAAGTAAGATCAAAAAATATTGATCAATCAAGTCAAGAAACAGTTTTAGAGTTAATAGGCATAGATTATTTGAAAAATAATAATGTTTATGAAATAAATCTTTTTTTTAATAATAATGCTCATATTGCTTTAACTACAGAAACTATTGAAGCGAGATTAGAGGATCAAAGTGAAATTAAATAGTTATGAAGATATTAAATAGTAAAAGTAAAAATTTTGATAAATTATTAGAGAATTTGCTTTTACAGAGAAAAAAAAAAATTCAATCAGACTCTGTTTCTGTAACAAATATAATTAAAGATGTTAAAAAAAATGGAGATAAAGCATTATTAAAATACGAGAAAAGATTCAATCAAAATAAAATAATCATTCCAAGCAGAAGACAAATAAAAAAATCTATAAATTCACTTGATAAAAAAGTAAAGAAAGCAATTGATACGGCTTATAATAGAATTTATAAATTTCATTCACTTCAAAAATTTAAAAATATTTCTTATACAGATAAATTAAAAAACAAACTTGAATATAAATATGTGCCTTTAGAATCTGTTGCAATTTATGTTCCTGGTTCTACTGCTTCATACCCATCAAGTGTGTTGATGAATGCTATTCCAGCAATTGTTGCAGGCGTTAAGAGAATAGTTATGATTAATCCAGGCTATAAAGGAAAACAAAATCCAGCCGTATTATACGCTGCAAAAAAATGCAAAATAAAAGAAATTTATTCTATCGGGGGCCCCTCTGCTATTGCAGCCGTATCCTATGGGACTAAAAAAATTAAAAAAGTTCATAAAATAGTTGGTCCAGGAAATGCCTATGTTGCAGCTGCAAAAAAAGAAGTTTTTGGTGTTGTTGGAATAGAAGGTATGACCGCAGGTCCTTCAGAAGTAACTGTAGTTTGTGACAAGTTTTCAAATCCTGAGTGGGTTGCAAGTGATTTAATTGGACAAGCTGAACATGATATTCTTGCACAATGTATTTTGATTTCAAAAGATAAAAATTTGCTAGATAAAGTAAAAATTGAAATTACTAAACAATTAAAAGAAATTCCAAGAGCTTCTGTTGCAAGAAGAAGTTTAATTAATAATGGAATTCTTATGTATGTTTCTTCAGACGCTAAAATAACAAGTGTTGTAAATAAAATTGCACCAGAACATTTGGAATTAAATATTAAAAATTATAAATCCTTAGTTCCAAAAATAAAAAATTCAGGATCAATATGTTTAGGAAGATATGCAGTGATGGCAATGACTGATTATAATGTTGGATCAAACCATGTGTTGCCAACTAATGGTTCTGCAAAATACTCAAGTGGTATAAGTGTAAATGAATTTTATAAAAGGATTTCATATATAAACTTATCAAAAAAGGGTATTGAAAGTCTCGGACCATCAGTTATAACACTTGCAAATTACGAAGGGTTGGTTGGACACGCTCAATCTGTAGTAAAACGAATAAGGAGAAAATAAATTTGTCAAAACAAGACTTACTGGAATTTAAAGGTACAGTGATAGACCTACTTCCCAACGCAATGTTTAGAGTAAAATTAGAAAATGGACATACCGTAACTGCCCATACAGCTGGTAAGTTAAGAAAAAACAGAATTAGAGTTCTCCAAGGTGATAATGTGACAGTTGAAATGACACCTTACGATCTTACTAAAGGAAGAATTATCTTTAGGGGATAAATAAGGCTGAGTAGCTCAGGAGTAGAGCAGAGCCCTGAAAAGGCTTGTGTCGGAGGTGCGAATCCTTCCTCAGCCACCACCACAAAGTTTCATCTTGAAATAATCGTAAAAGAAATTAACTTTAAGATATAATAAATAACAAAAGGACTAAGAAATAAGATGAGTACACTACAAGGAAAAATTAAATGGTATAACGGTAAAAAGGGATATGGCTTCATTGAAAGAGATGATAAAGAAAAAGATGCCTTTGTTCACGCTTCAGCGGTAAAAGCTGCTGGTATGAGATATCTCAATGAAGGTGATAAACTTGAATTCACATTAGAAGATGGTCCTAAAGGTCCTTCTGCAGTTAATTTAAAAAAAATAGACTAATTTAGAAATTATTTATAAGGGCGCTTTATCTATCAAATAGATAAACGTCCTTTTTTTATTTAGACCTTGAATATTAATTTTTTTTGTCTAAAAGACTGCTTATGAATATAAATATTACATACAGAAAGACTTTTAGAAGTACTCACAGAAACTGTTTCCATAGCCAGTAGGCTATTTATTTATATTATAATTTTAAATCCACATAAAATAAGATAAAAACAAAGAGGATAAGCCCGGGTGGTGTAATGGTTAGCACGGAAGTTTGTGGAACTTTAAGTTTGAGTTCGACTCTCAGCCCGGGTACCAAAAAATGAATAAAGAAAAAAAATTAATTCCTGGATTACCTTCAGGATTTGAAGATCGTTGGGATAAAAAACTTCTTCTCAAAAAAAAGCTTTTAAAAGCTATTGAGAATAATTTTATTAAATTTGGAGCAGAGGCTCTGGAAACCCCTTCGTTTGAGATAAGTGAAAATATAGGATCTTTTTTGGCAGAAGATGACGCTAATCCTATGTCTGATGTATTCTCATTTGAGGATGGAGAAAAGAGGATTACTCTTAGGTATGATCTTTCAAGCCCACTAGCTAGATTTGTTGCTCAAAATAATCAAGAGCTTCCATCAATTTTTAAAAGGTATGCCATTCAAAATGTCTTTAGAAATGAAAAGGCTGGTAATGGAAGATACAGAGAATTTATGCAAGCAGATTTTGATATCGTTGGAAATGTTAATCCTGCGCAAGCAAATGCGGAACTTTGCAATTTAATATCAAGCACCTTGTTAGATTGTGGTCTAAAAAAAGATCAATTTATAATCAACGTTAGTAACAGAAAAATAGTTCAAGGATTAATTGATGATTTAAAAATATCAGAAGAAAAGCAAGCAAAAGTAATAAGGGCAATTGATAAATTAGACAAACCAGGTTTTGGTTTAAAAGGTGTTGAAGATCTGCTCAAAAAAGAGAGAAAAGATATAAGTGGTGCAATCACTAAGGGTGCAGATTTAAACGATGAACAAGCATCTGAAATACTAAATTTTTTAAAAATTAAAGATTTAAAAGAATTAAAAGAAACATTAAAAAATCCATTGTCTCAAGAAGGTATAAAGGAATTAGAACAAGTATTTGAAGTATTGGGTTACAGTTCAAATTTAAATCAGGTCAAAACAAATTTTACAATTGTTAGGGGATTGGCTTATTATTCAGATTTCATTGTTGAAACAAATCTAAATTTTAAAGTCACAAATAACAAAGGCAAAGAGGTCGATATAGGCAGTATTTGTTCTGGAGGAGCCTATGCAAAATTAATTTCGAGATTTAAAGGTGTGGATATTCCAGGCACCGGAATTAGTTTTGGAGTTGATCGATTGTTATTTGCTTTAATGCAATTGGATCAAGTAAAAGTAGATAGTCAAAAACCAGTTTTAGTTTGTGTAATGGATGAAAAATATCTTAAAAGTTATTATGAAATTTTAGATCTATTAAGAAATAATAATATCAATGCTGAAATTTTTTTAGATACAAAAAAAAATTTAGGCAAGCAACTAACCCTAGCAAATAAACGTGAACTAGATGTTGCAATAATATGTGGTGAAAATGAATTTAATGATAATACAGTCACTATAAAAAGTCTCAAAGGCGTTAAGGGTGAAAACAATAAAACATTTCCAAAAGAAAATTTAATCGATGAAGTCAAAAAACTTATCTGAAAGTATCCTTAGATCAGTAAAATCTAAGGGTTTTAAATATATTGATTTACCTTCAGTAATTGAGGCTAATCACATTGTTCAAAGATCTGGAGAAAATTTTAGAAAATTTATCTTTTCTTTTACGGATCAGAATGGAAGCGAGTTATGCTTAAGACCAGATTTAACGATTGCATCTTGTTTAAGATATTTAGAAAATAACTTAAAGGGCAAGGAAAAAATTTTTTATAGCGGTCAAGCTTATCGAAAATCACAAAACAAAAAAGACTCAATAATTAGAAATCAAATTGGATTTGAAATTTTGGGATCTAAGGATGAGAAAAATGACGATAAAGAAATTATAAACACATCTCTTAAATTGCTTCAAAATATCAAATATTCATCAGGAACGCTTACTATTGGAAATGTTGAAATATTTAATTTGTTAATTTCAAAATTAGATATTCCAAAGAGATGGAAGCTAAGATTATCCAGACACTTCTGGAGAGAAGAATATTTTAATGATTTATTAAAAAGATTAGAAACTAATTCAGATGTTGATCCAACAATTGTAGAAATAGATAAAAAGCGTTACGTGAAAATGCTTAAAGAAGATTTATCAAATATTGTTGCAGGAAGAACAATTAATGAAATATTGAAAAGGTTTGATCAGAAAATTAAAGATCCTAGAAGAGCCAGTAAAGGAAAAAATGTTTCAAAAATAATAAAAGATTTTTTAAAAATTAAATGTCCAATAAATAGGGCAGCAATTGAGTTAAATAAATTTTTTAAAAAAAACAGAATAAATTTAGCTGTAGATCAAAAATATTTTCCAATATCTAATAACAAAGTTTCAAAATTAAATGTAGTATTTTCAGCATCCTTTGGAAGGCAATTAGAATATTACACCGGAATGGTTTTTAAAATTGATATTAAATCTAAAAATTCATTAAAAAATATTATCAATGGTGGTCGTTATGATGGTCTAATCTCAGACTTGGGATCAAAAAAACAAACTCCAGCAGTTGGCGCTGCTTTAAATTTAAATCACTAATGACAAAAAATATTTTAAATATCGGAATCCCAAGTAAAGGCAGACTAAGAAAAGATGTTTTAAATATTTTTAAAAAAAATAAATTAAATCTCATTTCTGAAAGAGGAGAAAGAGATCTTTTAGGATCTATAAAACAATTTAAAAATATTAAGATTTTATATCTTCATGCAAGAGAGATCATCCAAAGACTTGGAGACGGATCTGTGGACATAGGTTTTTCTGGCTTTGATTTATTAAAGGAAAGTGAAATTAACACTCAAAAGAAAATTAATGTGTTTAAAAGATATAATTTTGGGAAGGCCACATTAGTAGTTGCAATTCCTGATCCATGGATAGATGTACAAACAGTTGCAGATTTAGAAGAAATTGCATTTGAATTTAAAGATAAGAAAAAGAAAAGATTAAGAGTAGCAACAAAATATCCAAACTTAACAAGGGAATTTTTGTTTTCAAAGGGCGTTACCCAATTCAAATTAATTGATAGTTTGGGTGCAACTGAAGCTTATCCTTTTACAGGCTCTTCGGAGATAATTACAGATATCACTTCTACAGGAGAAACTTTAAAAGCAAATAATCTACGTATTTTAAAGGACGGAGAGATACTTCGATCAGAGGCTTGTATGATGATTTCTAAATCATCAAGTAATAAAATTGGCCTTAGAAAAATGTTAAAGTTAATTTCTAAAAATTAAATCTTTTTTCAAATAAATTTGTATTTTGAAAAATCACGTATATCTTAGAGTATATGGATACGATTCTATTAATTATCTTAGTTGTGTTAACTGGTGCAACTCTAGGTGTTGTATACTTAAATTTAAGATCAAAACTAAAAGATGACAATGAGAACAAGGAAGCTGAGGAAATAGCTAATTTAAAATCAGAAATATCAAGTTTAAAAGATACCTTAAACACTACAATCAATAGCTCACTTGGTGCAATGTCGACTTCATTTAATAACCTATCAACTGGGGTTACTAAAGATATGACTGAAACTTTAACTAAGGTAGAGGAAAAGGTTGGAAATTTTAATCAACAAGTACAACTTTTAAATCAAAGCCAAGAGGGGATAACTAAAATTTTAGCTGGAGTTAAAAAATATGGAACTCTCGCAGAATTTAGCTTAGATGCTCTAATTAAAGATTTGCTACCAGCCTCTCAATTCATGACGAATGTTAAAATGAAAGAGGATACCAGTGAAAATGTTGAATTTGCAATAAAGCTTCAAGGAGATGTTTTAGTTCCTGTTGATAGTCATTTTCCAGTAGAAAAATTCAAAGCAATTACCGATGGTCATGACGCGGAAGACAAAAGGGCTGTAGCAGATGCTAGAGCAAAATTAGCCTCAGCGTTTAAAGCAAAAGCTAAAAGTGTTAATGAAAAATATATTGTTCCACCAAAAACTACTGATTTTGCAATCGTATATGCTCCTACAGAAAGTTTATACAAAGAGTTAACTGAATACCAAGATCCAAGTACAAAAGAATTATTAACTCAAGAGTTAATGAAAAAATATAAAGTTGTAATATGTGGACCTAATACTCTTTCTGCTTACTTACAGTCTTTACATATGGGATTTCAATCATTGAAGGTACAAAAAGGTGCAACAGAAATTTATAATCATTTAAAAACAATCAGTACAAGATTTTCTAAACATTTTGACAATATTATTGTTCTTAGAAAAAAATTAGAGGATGCCATGGGAGTTGTTGATAAGTTTGGAACCGATGCAAGATCAATTTCAAGAACTTTAGAAAACATTAAAGATCCCGAGCAGGTTGAGCAAGCTGTACAAACTGAAAACGTAGAAAAATTTGTTGAACAGAAAAGACAGCTTAAAAATTAATTTCTTTTTTTATATAATAACGTCTATAAGAAATCTCATGCAGTGGAATCAAAAATATGATTATCCAACATCCTCCAGAGCAACTGTAGATGGTGTTAGAAGATACTTATTGGGAGAAAAAAAATTACCAAGTGTCACTTCAATTCTAGACGCAACTAGATCAGAAGAAGATAAAGCAGCATTAGCAAATTGGAGGGAAAGAACCGGTTACAAAGAAGCTGAGGCAATCACTAAAGCTGCAAGCAGTAGAGGGTCTCAAATGCATAATTATTTAGAATCTTATTTGCTTGGAAGAGAAAACCTGAGTTTTTTCGAAGATAATGAAAAATACAAATTAATGGCTAAAGAAATTATTGAAAAAGGTTTAAAAAACAGATTAGAGGAAATTTGGGGGGTAGAGTGTACTCTTTATTATCCAGAAAAATATGCTGGGACAGCAGACTGTGTTGGAGTGTATGAAGGAAAAGAAACAATAATCGATTTTAAACAAAGTAATAAACCAAAAAAGGCTGAGTACATTGATTCATGGCTTCTTCAAACTAGTGCATATTCATTGGCACATAACATTGTGTATAACTCTAATATCACTTCTTGTGTAATTCTTGTTTGCACAGTAGATAACTTATTCCAAGAATTTAAAATTCAAAGTCATGATTTGATTATCTATCAAAACTTATTTTTAGGAAGATTGAAAAAATTTTATGAGCTTATAAATTTAACTTAGGGATTATTTAAAATTAATGGACAAAATAGTAATTTACGATACAGAAACAACTAATAGCACTATTTGGGGCTCAATAATTGAAGTGGGGGCTGTAGTTGTTGATAAAAATTTAAAGGAAATTGGAAAGTTAAACATCCGCGGGCGTATGCCCGAGGGAGAGGTGCCTTCAGCTAAAGCGTTACTTGTCAACTCAACAAGTATTGATTTATTAACAAAAGGGAATTATTCACACTATGATTTTTTAGGTGCTGTAGAAAATTTTTTTTCTAAAGCTGCACCCGCATTATTTATGGGGTGGAGTAATTTAAATTTTGATAGGCGAATGTTTCATTTTAATTTTTTTAAAGGTAATAGATATCCCTATGCTACTCATTCATCGCCAAACAAAGAGCATGATGGTTTACACATTGCCAGAGCAGCACAAACTATAAATGCATCAACTCTAAAAACTGAATTGACAGAAGCTGGTAACGAAAGTCTTGCACTTGAGGGTTTGGCTAGACAACAAGGGTTTGATACTTCTCAACAGCATACAGCTTATCATGATGCATTTACAAGTTTAAAAATTCTTAGAATTATAAAAGATAAGCATAAAGAAAATTGGGAAAATTTTTTAAGCACATCTACAAAAAATAGTGTTGAAACTATTTTAAAAAGTGAAGGCATCTATTCTATATTTGAAAATGTGAAAGGAAGAAATATGATGTATTTAGTCTCAACTATACATCCAGAACATTGTTTTCATCCTTCTTATGTTTCTTGGGGATACTTATGGGATTTGAGAAGAGATCCTGAGCCATTATTAAATCTTTCAGTAAATGATCTTAAAGTCTATTTAAAAAAGTTTAGCCCAAAAGCTCTTAGAGTAATTAAAACAAATAAAGCTCCAGTTGTTTTAGATAAAAGGTTTGCATTAAAGGAAAAAGCTTACTCAGACTTAGATTTAGAAACAATTCAGAAAAGAGCTAAATTAGTTAGAAGTAATGAAAATTTTTGTAAAAATATTCAAATTATAAATAGAGAGACAGCTGAAGAAAAAGCTCAAACGCAAACGCAGGAAGATTTACTACCAGAAGAAACTTTATATGAAAAATTCATTCCAAATAAAGATACAGCTTTATTTAAAATTTGGCATAGTTCTTCTTGGGAAGATAAATTAAGAATGTTGGATAAGTTTCAAGATAAAAGATGTAGTTGGTTTGGGCAAAAAATTATTTATCAAGAAGCACCGCATATTTTGCCACCAGATTTATATAAAAATATAAAAAGTGAAATTGCTAGACGAATTTTAAGCAAAAATAGAGAAAAGTGGCAAACTATAGGAATGGCCTACCAAGAAATTGATACCTTAAGAGATCAAGCATCAAATCGAGATGATGAAGAGGAACTAAAAAAATTAGATGAAATAAATGAATTTATTATGTCTATAGAAAAAAAATATGAAATTGCCTAGTTGACTTTAAGGCTCTAATTAATAGAAAGGATATATGCTTTCAAATTTTAAAGATGAAGATTTTGACACAAAAATTAAAAATGAGGATGTCTCTGTCATTCAGTTTTCAGCAGAGTGGTGTGGTCCATGTAAGGCACTAAAACCTGTGATGGATAAATTGTCAGATGAATATAAAGACAAAGCTGGTTTCTATTATGCTGATGTTGAAGATGGTGGAATTAATACGGGTTCAGCTGCTGGCATCAGAGGTGTACCAACAGTTATAATTTATAAAAAAGGTGTTGAGGTAGATAGAAAAGTTGGCGGAGTTCCCGAAAGTCACATGAAGGAATTTTTAGAAAAAAATATCTAATTTAAATTTAACACTTCACCCGCAAGATATAACGAACCAGTTATTAATATTATATCATTTTCTTTTACAGGAATTGATTTGATTGCTGCTTCAACACTTTCCATGTATTTAATATTTGAAAAATTATTCAGCTTATTTTTAAGCTCTTTTCCTTTAATTGAATTAGGTTGATTGGGAATATCAATAGTAGTCAAGGTAGAAATATTCTTAAAGAAACTCATATATTCATTATGATCTTTATTAGCCATCATTCCAATAATGATATGTTTTTTGCAATCTAAACTTTCTAAGTACTCATTCAGCACTTTTGCGCCTAAAGGATTATGAGATCCATCAACAAAAAGCCTATGATCTTTTACAAGTTTCTTAAGTTTCCCAGACTTAATTTCTTGCAATCTTGCAATACTATTTATTTTCAATACACCTTTTTTTATGTGATCATCTTTGATATTTAAATCTTTTAAAGTTCTTAGAGTTGCAATAGCTGTTGAGACATTTTCCAATTGAAATTGGCCCTTTACATTTGGTGTAGGTAGCTTTATTCCACCAAAATGATCTTCATAATAAAAGAAGTCGTTTTCTTGCATAGCAAAACTAAAATTTTCATTATGGAAAAACTTATTTGATCTGTTATTTGAAATTGTTTTTTTTATAGTTTCTTTAATTTTATTAGTACTTTGTTTTGCAACTATAATATTTGATTTTAATAAACTTGATGTTTTCTCAAAAATAATTTTTTCAACAGTTTGTTCATTTTCAGGTAGCCAATCTAAATGATCAAGACCAATAGATGTTACGACGCTAGCAAGGTTATTTTTTAAGATATTAGTAGCGTCAAACCTAAAGAATAATCCACTTTCAATTAAATTTATATTATCTGGGTATTGAGATGCTTTTAAAAAATAGGCTGCTGTCAGTATTTCAAAAAAAGTAATTGGTTTATTATTGTTAGCATTCTCAATTTCCTCAAGTAAATTTGCTAACTCTTCATCATTCAATTCTTCATTATTAAAAACAAACCTTTCATTGATACTTTTGATATGAGGACTTGTGTAGATATTGCATTTAAAATTTGCTTCTTTTAAAATTGAAAACATTGCTTGGATGGTTGAATATTTTCCATTAGTTCCAACAAATGAAATTGCTTTTATTTTATCTTGAGGATTTCCCAACTTTTTACAGAGATTTCGAATACGATCTAAACTTAAATCTATTTCTTTAGGATGCAGCTCTTGTAAGCGACTGACTATCTTCTGAAGTTTCATTTTGTTCAGAACTTATATCAGAATTTTTCTTTAACAATATTGATAATAAAGTTCCAATTTTAGAGGCGAGATCTTTACGTTCAACGATTAGATCAACAAAACCAGTTTTTTCAACATATTCACTTTTTTGGAAACCTTCTGGAAGTTCTTCTTTAACAGTTCCTTGAATTACTCTTGCACCTGCAAATGCGATTAAAGCTCCTGGTTCCGCAATGTGAATATCACCTAACATCGCGTATGATGCGGTAATACCCCCTGCAGTAGGATCGGTGATACAAACTAAATATGGAAGTCCATTTTTTTTTAATTCATTAATTGCAAGTGTCGTTCTTGTCATTTGAGATAATGAAATTAAACTTTCCATCATTCTCATTCCTCCACCTGCGCTAATACATAAAAAAGGTGTTTGATTTTCTATTGCGTGTTGTATTCCATATAAAAAAGCTTCACCTTCTGCTGCTGCCATTGAGGCTCCCAAAAAGTCAAAATCAGAAGCTACAGCTGTAATTTTAATATTATTTATAGTTCCTGATGCTACCATCATTCCGCATTCTAATCCTGTTTTTTTACGAGCACCTTTAAGTCTTTCTTTGTAGGGCTTAGAGTCTGTCCAATTTAGTGGATCATCTTTTGGTATTGGGGTTTTAAAAATCTCGTAATTGTTTTTTCCAAACAATATATCAAACCTTTGATAAGGTTTTATTCTGTGATGACGTTTACAATCAGGACATACCCATAAGTTTTCCTCTAAATCCTTTTTTAAAATTGGACCCTTACAACATGATGTCCAATCACTTTTTGCAATATCTTCTTTCGTAGCTCTTTCACGTATAGCAGTTTTAATTTTTTCACCTGCTTTAATAATTTTAGTTATCCAGTTCATTGAATTTTATTTTTTAATCTCTTAACAATATTAGTAACATTTGTGACCGCATTTTGTCTCTTTTCAATTGATTTAGAGATTTCCTTACAAATTGCGCTTCCAACCACCAAACCATCAGCTTTTTTAAGAGATTGGATTGTTTTTTCTGTAATTCCAAAACCAATAACAACATTTTTTGATTTATTTTGTTTTTTTATTTTGTTGTATTTTTTTAATATTTTCGTAGGAGACACCTTAAGCTTACCACCAGTTGTAGATAACATGCTTATATAATAAATCATGTCATGTGAGTCTTTTATGATTTTTTTTAGTCTTATTCGGGAAGTAGTTGGTGAAACCAACTGAATAAAATTAATTCCTTTTTTTTTGCATTTTGATGCAAAATTTTTATTTTCTGGATAAGGTAAATCAACAACTATTAAACCATCAACTTTTGATTTTTTGCATTTTTCTAAAAATTTATTTTCATTATATTGATAGATCATGTTGTAATAGCCCATCAGTATAATTGGTTTATTTTTTTTTATTTTTTTAAAATTTTTAGAAATTGAAAATACATCGTTAATTTTAATACCTTTTTTAATTGCCCGATAAGCACTCGTTTGTATTTGCCCTCCATCAGCTATAGGAGTATTATGCGGAAAACCTAATTCACAAATATCTGCATAATTTGAAATTGATTTTAATATTTCTAAAGATTTTTTTTTAGTATAGTCTCCAGCGACAGTATAAGTCAGTAAAGCTGGTCTATTTTCTTTTTTTGCAGCTGAGAAAGCTTTACTGATTAATGAATTCATTAATTTTTACCTAACCTCTCTCTTAAGATATCTCTATCTTTTTTAGCATCACCACATGAGTTAACGATTATAATTGTGTCTTTGCTTAACTTAGGGGCAATTCGAATAGCCTCAGCGAATGCGTGGCTTGGCTCGAGGCTTGGATTAAGTTTTTCAAATTTAGTTACCATCACATGTGCTTTTAGTGCCTCTTCATCGGTTGCATAAGTATATCTTGCTCGTTTTGTATCTTTTAAAAAACAATGAATTGGACTTACACCTGGATAATCCAATCCAGCACTAATTGATTCAGTGTCATTAATTTGACCTTCATTGTTTTGACAAACATAAGAAGCTGCTCCATGTAAAATTCCGATTTTAGCATTTCTACTTAAAGGTGCAGCATGGAGTTTTGATTTTTTTGGACCTCCAGCCTCTACACCAACCAACTCTATTTGCGATTTATTAAAATCTATAAATTCACTCCAAAAACCATATGCTGAACTACCACCACCCACACAGTTAATTAATTTAATTTTTTTTGGAATTTTTTTGAATTCTTGTTTAATTTGTATTTTTAGTTCTCTTGAAATTTGTGCTGTACTCCATCCACAAATTTTTACAAATATATTTGGACCAACTGTACTTCCAACACACATATGTGTAGTGTCACAATTTGATACCCAATATCTCATACACTCACTGACTGCATCGACTAAGGTTTGACTGCCTGAATATACAGGAATTATTTCAGCACCATTTTTTCTCATCGCATCACAATTTGGTTTTTGTCTTTTGATATCTTTTGCACCCATGAAAATTTTACATTTCAGACCAAATTTCTTAGCAGCCATACTTAACATTTTACCAGCATAACCTGCTCCTGTGTCTCCAACGATGTATTTCTTACCCATTGCTTTACAAATTAAAGCATGAACAGTTGCATTATATATTTTGTGGGCTCCACCATTAGCTTCCGATACAACTTTAGCCCATATTTGAGCACCACCCAAATGATTAGATAAATTTTCTAATTTTACAAATGATGTGGGTGATCCTATATAATTCTTAAAGTAATAATCTCTCTTTTTTAAAAATTTCTTATTATTTCTTAATTTTGAAAACCTTCGAGTTAGATCCTCTACAGGTTTTTTTAAAGTTTCAGGAATAAAACTTCCTCCAAATTTACCACCCCAAAAACCGTAACGATCATGTTGGTCAATTAGTGGAATTTTTTTTTTAAGCTTCATTTTTTAATTTATTTAAATTTTTTAAAAAAATATCTATTTTGGATGTATCTTTTAATCCAGAAGTTTCCAAGCCTCCAGATAAATCTAAGTAATTAGCAATTTTTTCATAATTTTTTAGATTATCATCAAATTTTATATTTCCAGCTAGCATTAATTCCTTGTTTAATTTGATATTTTTAATCAAGTTATGATCAAAGCTATGACTTTTTTCATAACCTTTGCTATCAAATAAATATACATCTGTTACGTCAACAAATGACTTATACCTAAGAACATCAGTTTCATCTTTTATTGTTAGAGCTGTAATAATTTTTTTTTTATATTTTTGTTTTATAATTTTAATTTCATCTGGTTTACAGTCATACAATTGATAATAATCAAAAGGTAAATTTTTTATTTCTTCTAAAATTTTGTTGTTAGGTTTTACTAAAACAGCAACAAATTTACATTTATTTTTTTTTACATTTAACAATTTGTTTAGAGAGTTAAGCTCAACATATCTTGAGCTTTTTGGGTAATTACATATGAAGCCAATAAATTTTGGGGGGTGGGAATGATTAATTATGTAATTTAAAGTATCAGAGTCTTTTACTCCACAAATCTTGCAACCTTTGATCATTTGTTTAAATGATCAGTAAGTTTTTTAGTGTTATTTTTTATGTTACCTTTTGTAAGTGATCTTCCAATAACAATACCAGAAACCTTATTTTTAAAAGCTTGTTTAGGAGTCATAATCCTCATTTGGTCATTTGAACTATCCCCAGGCAATCTTATTCCTGGAGTTATGACTAATAAATTTTTGTGTCTTTTACGAACCATCATAGCTTCTTGAGCAGAACAAACTATACCATCACATCCTGATTTTTTAATTAATGCTGCTTGTCTTAAAACTAACTGTTTTACATTTTTTGTATGACCTATTTCTTTAAGAGACTTATTATTAAGACTTGTTAAAATTGTAACTCCTAAAACTTTTAAATTTTTATTTATTTTTTTTGCTCTTTTTTTTATTGATTTAAGCATTTCAAAACCACCATTTACATGGACTGTTATATATTTACATTTTTTTAAATCTTTTAAGCTGTCAATGGCAGATAATGCAGTTTGGGGGATATCATTTATCTTTAAATCTAACCAAAAATCTTTTTTAAATTTTTCTAAAAATTTTCGTCCATTCTTTGAATAAAAGAATTGAAGGCCAAATTTAGGGATTATTTTTAATTTTTTTGAATTAGTTTGATTAATTATTTTTTTTATTTTATTTAAATTTGAACTATCACAAGCGACAAAAATAATATTATTCTTCATTATTTATTTTTTTAAACAAGTCTTTAGACATTTTAAAGTGAATAGTTCTTTTTTCAGGTGTATGAACTTTCTCTCCAGTTTTAGGGTTCCTAGATATTCTAGCTTTTTGTCTATTTGTCGAGAAAACACCAAAACCTCTTAGCTCAACTCTATCACCTTTTTTAAGAGTTCTTTTTATTTCCTTTAAAATTATATCTACAAATTTTTCTAGATCTTTTTTTAGGAAATTTGGGTAGTTATTTGAAAGTTGTTTTAAAAGCTTTGATTTTACAATAGCCAATTTAAATCTTCTCTAATTATTCTTTGTCTTCTTCTTTTTTCTTCAAATCCTCTGATAATGACGAAAAGGGGAGGTTTTTACCAGATCCCTCTGAACCATATTTATCTAAGGCCTCTTTTTTTTCTATTTCTTCTAATAGCTTGATACTTAGAGTTACTTTTCTTTTATTTAAGTCTAACTCTGCAATTGCACAATCTAGTTTTTCACCGCCGGTCCATCTGCTTGGTCTAGCATCTGCTGAATTAATAGCTATTGCTGATTTCTTGATTTGAAAATCCATTTCACAGCCTTCAGGTCTAACTATTAAACCTTTGTTATCGGTTGAAATCACTTTAACGGTTATAATTTGATTTTTACTTTTGTCCTTAAACCAATCTATAGGATCAACTTGTGTTTGTCTTAAACCAACTCTAATTTTTTGTTCAGAGGCTTTAATTTCTAAAACCTTAACTTTAATTTTGTCACCTTTTTTGTATTTTTTTAATTCTTCTTCGCTATCATTTTGATATGTTAGATCATTGCAGTGCAAAAATGCATCTACATCTAAGTCTTCAATTTTTACAAATAGAGAATACTCATTTTTACTAGCAACTACTCCATCTACAATTGTATCAACAGGGTATTTTTTCTCAAAAGTTTCAAAAGGATTTTCCTTAGCTAATCTATGAGAAATTGCTACACGTCTTTTGTCTTTATCAATTTCTGTTATGATGCAATCTATTTCATCTCCAATATTAAACATTTTTTTTGCAGATATATTTTTTTTAGTCCAACTTAACTCACTTGAATGAAGGAGCGTTGTAAGACCAGGTTCTAATTCACAAAATGCCCCAAAATCCATTAATTTAACCACTTTTGCTTTGTAAATTTTATTTAATTCGTAATTTTCTATATGCTCAAATGGATCTGGAGATAATTGTTTTACTGAACAGCCTACTTGAAGTTTTTCTTTATCAACACTTATAACTTTAAGATCATGTTTTTCCCCAATATTAAAAACTTCATCAGGATGATTTACTCTTGAGTAAGAAATTTCTTGTAAGTGGACCAAAACATCTAACTCACCATTCACATTAAAAAAACATCCAAATGTACTATATCCTTTAACTTCAGCACCTTTAATTATGTCACCTACATTATATTTTTCTATTATTTTTGCTTTATCTTCTTTTTTGAAAGAGGATATAATTTCACGTCTAGAAACACATGCATTTCCTCTAGCTTTATCTAATTTTATTAAAGCAAACTTTTGTGGTTCATTCATTAAATGGCTTATATCCTTTAATGGTTTATCACTAATTTGTGATCCAGGTAGGAACATTAAGGATCCAGTATCTATGTGTTCCACTATACATCCTCCTTTACACTTAGATGTAATTTTACCCATGATAGGTTCATTTTTTTCATAGGCTTGAACTAATTTATCCCATCCTTTTATTTTTTGGGCTTTACTAGCAGATACTATTACTTCACCATTTTTATCCTCAATTTTTTCTAACAATACTGGGATCATCTCTCCAATTTTTATTTTTTCAGAAAGACCCATACTTTTTAATTCATTAATATCTAAAACAGGTTCTGATTTTAAGCCCTCTACAAACAAAAATACAAACTTTTCGGTAATTTTATTTACTTTTCCCTCTATAATTTTTCCTTCCTCTATTTGAATTTTTGATAGCTGATTATTTAATAGTTTTTCAAATTCTTGCGTTGCAGGGCTTGATAGATCTTTATATATTTGCATCAAATTTTAGTTTTTTATCAATTATTTTTTTTATTTTTAAAAAGCATGACCTTTTATTAAGGTTTGTTGTATTAATCAATAGTGAATCTTTTGTTTTCTTAAGAGGTGATATTTTTCTATTAAAGTCGCTTTTATCGCGTTTTTTGAGGTTTTTTAGGACATCTTTATATGATGTTTTTTTTTTTATTTTTTTTAATTCCTTGAATCTACGTAGTGCTCTAGTTTTTATATTAGCTGTTATATAAAATTTAAAATCTGCATCTGGAATAATTTTGTAAGTAATATCCCTCCCATCTAAACATGAACCTTTAAATTTTTTAGGTGGGTTGTAAGCACTATTTATTTGAAATGTATGAACTAATTTTCTAGTACTTTTTACTTTAGATACTATTGAAGCTTCTGTTCCTACCTCATCTTTTAACAAAGCTTTTATTGAGAGATCTTTAATCTTTAGATTTCTAATTTTTTGTTTTATAAATTTTTTATTATATTTATTTGGATATTTTAATTTTAAATAAGCAATAAACCTATAAATTTTTCCTGTATCTAAATATAAAAGATTATAATGTTTAGATAATGCTTTAGCCAGTGTTCCTGCTCCTGCCGCCGCTGGGGAGTCTATAGCTACTTTTAAAATATTTTTTCTTTTAATCATTATTTTTTAAAGTTTTAATTATTTTCAAAAAATTTGGAAAGGATGTTTTAATAGAATCTTTATCATGAATTTCCCATTTTCCACCAAATGATAAAGCAGCGATTACACTTGACATAAATACCCTATGATCTTTTAGGTAATTTTTTATTATAATTTTTTTATTTATCTTTAAATTTGGATTACCAAATATTTTAATCGAGTTTTTTGTTGTAATATTCTTTATTCCTATTTTGTTTAAAATCTTTGCACCCCATTTTAATCTCGGACTTTCTTTTTGGTTTAATTCATCTAAGCCTCTAAAATATGAAATTCCATTTGCTTTTGCAGCAGCTAAAAATATAACTAAGAACTCATCTATTGCACCACTATTCAATTTTTTTGGACAATCAATTCCTTTTAAGTAATTAGGACTTTTAATTTCAATATTTGCAATTTTTTCACCTTTATAATTTTTTTTATTTGTAAATTTAATTTTTACACCCATCTTTTTTAGAATATAAATTATACCTATTCTTGATTTATTAATATTTACATTTTTAATAATTAGTTGAGAATTTTTAGAGAGAGCTGTTAAAACAATAAAAAAAGCACTTGAACTAATATCTGACGGTATGTCGTAATTAAGTGGTTTAATTTTTTCAACTTTTTTAACTCTAATTTCGTCATAATTTTTTTTATTTCTGCTAATTACTGGTAAACTTAAATATTTACATAGTAACTCTGTATGATTTCTAGATTTTTTAGCTTTAATAATTGTAGTTCCATTTGTTCTCATTGCACCAAAAATAACTGCTGTTTTGCATTGAGCTGACCCTTTTTTTTCATAATATTTTATTGGTTTTAATTTTCTTGAACCAAGAATTATTAGAGGTAAATTTTTATTTTTATTCAATTTAAACTTTGCACCAAATTTACTCAAAGGTTCAGATATTCTTTTAAAATCTCTTTTTGATAAACTTTTATCTCCAATTAGTTTTATTTTTTTTGGAGAATTAATTAATAACCCAAGTATAACCCTACCTAATGTACCAGAGTTTTCTGCATTAATTATTAAATTTTTTTTATAATTGTAACCATTGATCCCTTTACCATAAATTTTGCAATAGCCATTTTTAAATTTATATTTAATACCTAGTTTATTTATTGTTTTAAGTGCAGCTATTACATCTTCAGAGTTTAATAAATTCTTAGCAGTGGATACCCCATCAGCTAAAGATGAAAATAACACCCATCTGATACTAAGACTTTTATCTCCACTAACATTTATTATTTTTCTAAATTTTTTAATTTTCGAGTTGATTGTTACCAAATTTGGCATTTATTTTATTTTTAATTAAATTTAAAATTATCACCAAAGTAGGCATTTTTAGCATTTATATTATGAACTAGCTTAGCTGGTGTATCTTGTGCAACAATCTTGCCATTACTTAAAATCATAGCAGTATCTACACAAGCTAGTAAATCTCTTGCTTGGTGATCACAAATACAGATAGTAATATGATTTTCTTGCTGCAAATTTACAATAATTTCCTGCAACATTTTTATTGTAAGCACATCTAAAGCAGCAAAAGGCTCATCTAAAAGTAAAACCTTTGGATTACTTAATAAAGCAAGTGCTAAAACTAATTTCCTTTTTTGACCACCAGACAAAAACTTTCCTTTTATATCTTTTAAATTATCTAATTCAAATTTTGAAATTAAAAAATTAATCCTTTCTGCTCTATAGTTTTTATTTTCTATTACAATCTCACTTATAGCCTTTAAATTATCATGAAGAGTTAAATCATTAAAAAAACCTCCATATTGAGGAACATACCCCACTTTAAATTTGTTTGTACGCAGGTAAATTGGGTAATTAGCAACTTCTTCTCCAGTAATTTTAATCACTCCACTTCTAGGGTTAACCAAACCAGTTATAAGATTAAAAATAGTCGATTTTCCAACACCGTTTGGTCCAAGCATTCCAAAAATTTGTCCCTCATTTATTTTAAAATTAATATTGTCTAATATTAATCTATTTCCATAAGATAATGAAATATTTTGAAATTCAATAATTGTATTAATATTTTTAAAGGATTTAATTCTAAATTTTTTTATTATTGCCATATTAATTTATACTTTTTATATTAACTTTTTCATTTTTATTATACATAAAAATTTTTGTATCTTTCGTTTTCAAATTTATATTTACTACGTCAGCCTCTAGAATATTATTTAAATTAGTATAAACCACATTTCTTGAGATAATCATTGAATTTCTGCTTATTGAAAAGTCTAAATATTCTCCTTCGATAATATTTTCTAAATAGTTAATCCATACATTTTTAGAAAATATTGTGTCAAAATTATTTGTATTATATTTACCATAGTTTGATTTAATATTTATATTGTCTGAATTTGCTAATTTAATAATCGCTTCTACGTCAGTGAGATATAAAATATTAGGATTATCGATATCAATTTGTCCTTTAAGAGCTGTAATAATATATTCATTACCATTAGCATCTTTTGTTGTATAATTTACATTATTAATAACATTTGAGTTATAGATAATCTCATCTTTTATATTATCATTTATTGGTGCCTTCACCTCATTATCAATTTTTTTATAATTTAAAAAAATAATAACTATAAAGAAAATTAATACTAAAGAAATTAGCAAAATTTTTTTTCTTTTCATCTAAGAAATGTTAGATTGCAAAATTGTATGTACATGAATAACACCTATAGTTTTAGATGGTTTTTTTTTATTATATACCAGCAATGATGTTATTTTTTTATTATTCATTTTTGAAAGAGCTCTGGCTGCTAACTCATTTTTATCGATAAATATTGGTTTTTTTGTCATAATTTTTTTTACTGGTAAGGATTTAAAATTTATATCCTTTTGACTAGAGCGTCTTACTTGTCCATCTGTGATAATTCCTGTAGTTTTTTTTTTGTTATCTATAGCTATAAGGATTCCAAGTTTTTTTTCACTTAATATTTTAAGTGCATTTTCCATTTTTATATTTTCATTTACGAATGGTATACTATTCCCAGTTATCATTATGTCTTCTACTGTCTTTAATTGAGAACCCAAACTACCAGATGGATGAAATTTTTTAAAATCCATTTTTCCAAATTTTTTATATTTCATTGTAGAAATTGCTATTGCGTCACCTAAAGCAAGCTGAGTCGTGGTACTTGATGTAGGCACTACTCCACCAGCCTCAACAACTTTAGGAGTTAGGAGTTTTATATCCGAGGCCCTGTATAATATTGAGTCTTTTTTTGAAACAATTCCAATTAATAATATTTTGTTTCTATTCGCATACTGTATTATATTTTTTAATTCATTAGTTTCACCTGAATTGCTTATTAATATTAAAATATCTTTTTTAGAAATCATTCCCAGGTCTCCATGTGAAGCTTCACTTGCAGACAAATTAAATGATGGTGTTCCAACCGATGCAAGTGTAGAAGCAATTTTTGATGCTATCAAGCCACTTTTGCCCACACCACATAAAATTATTTTTGATTGGCACTTGGAAATATTTATTATTGCTTTATTAAATTCTGAATAATTTATTGTCTCTTTAAGTTTTTTTAACGCCTTTATTTCAAGCTCTATGACATTTTTGGCAATAAATACAAATTTATTTTTATTCATTAGTGTGCCCAAATATCATCTTTAAATAAAGCCAAATCAAGATCTACTCTAGTTTTTAAAAATTTTAAACAGTCTTCATATAAACTAAATCTATTCTCTCTTTGAAGAATTTCTTTTAAACCTTCATGAATTCTGTGGAGATAAATAACATCATTTGCGCAGTATTTAAGTTGAGAGGGCGTTAGCTCACCACCAAAATCTGAATTTTGAAATTGTTTACTAATATCTATATTTATAAACTCTTTTATCAATATTTTTAAAGAGTGATTATCAGAATAAGATCTTGCAAGTTTTGATGCAATTTTAGTATCAAGAATATTTTTGGTATCTGTCTTCAAATAATATTTTATATGAGCTAAATCTGCTCTAGCATAGTGAAAAATTTTTACAATTTTTTCATCTTTTAAAATATTAATTAAATTTGGGGCTTTATAATTTTCTCGATTTAATTGAATTATATGAGCTTTAGAGTCACCAGAAGATATCTGGATTAGACATAAAGGATCACGTCTAACATTTAGGCCCATAAACTCTCCATCTACAGCTATTATATTGCCTAAATTTAAATCATCTGGTAGATCGTTTTTGTACAATTGAATATTATTACTCATTTTTAAACATATATATATGAAAGCAAAAAATTGTCTAATTTTTGGTGGTAGTGGCCAAATTGGGAGAAACTTAATAAGAAAACTGACAAAGAATAACTATAAAGTTACTGTTGTTACTAGAAATATTCATCAAAAAAGTTATATTATTAAAACTCAGGCAAATGCTGGTTACATAGACATTGTGGAGGCTAATATTTTTGATGAAAAAAAAATAAGAAAACTTTTCATAAAATCAGACATATGTATAAATTTGATTGGAATTTTATTTGAAAACAAAAAAGGAAATACTTTTAAAAATATTCACTCTATATTTCCATCAATATTAGCAAAACTTTGCAAGGAATATAATCTTAAGCATTTTATACACTTATCTGCTCTGGGCATAAATGAAGCAGAAGATTCTAATTATGCCAAAAGTAAACTTGATGGTGAAAGTAATATTTTTAAAAATTTTCCACTTGCTACAGTTCTAAGGCCTTCAGTTGTTTATTCGTCAGATGATAACTTCACAACAAATTTCATGACCTTATTAAATAGACTTCCTTTTTTTCCACTATATTATAATGGGAATACAAAATTTTCTCCAATCCATTGTTCTGATTTAACAGATATTATTCACCATGTTATTTCAAATAATATTTACTCAAAAATAATTGAGTGTGTTGGGCCAGAAACGATTACATTTAAAGAAATAATTGAAAAATTATTAAGGTCTATTGGAAAAAAAAGATTTTTAATACCTCTACCTCTAAAAATTGCCCAACTTTCTGCTAGTTTTTTTGAACTAATTCCAAATCCTATACTAACTAGAGATCAGTTAAGGCTTTTAAAATATGACAATATTGCATCAGCTAAATATAAAAATAATTTTGATATTGGAATGCCAAGTTTAAGATATTTTGATGAAGAAGTTAAAAAATATTCTTATATGTGGAGAGAAGGGGGACAATTCTCAACAGAAAAGTATACATTAAAAAATGATTTAAACGATAAACCTAATTAAACTAGGCTGATTGAATTTTCTTTTCAATAAACTCTGCATTTTCTTCTTTTTCTGTAACATCATCTTTTTTACCTTTTGGTTGGTAAGCATATAAAAGATGCAATTTACAATAAGAAAAATCTTTTAAAGACGATCTTCCACAAAAATAAAATGATTTTTCGTCAGGATGCCCAATCGGCCATTTACATGAATTTTCGTCAAGTTCCTCTAATTGTTTTGGATTTTCTGGCTCAAAATCTTTCTCAATTATTAAAGATTTAAATTTTCTTTTAATCCCTCTTCTTGAAGGTACGTTTTTTTCGTTTGTTGAGCTATCAAAATTTTGATTTGAAGTAGCTGTTCTAGTTTTTATTTTTGCAGATAAGTTTAGTCTATGAGCTTTACCTATGACTGCATTTCTACTTATGCCACCGATTATCTCCGCAATTTGACTTGCAGTATTACCTTTCCCCCAAAGTTCTTTTAGTTTGGCAACTTTCTCTTCAGTCCAACTCATATAACTACATATTGTATATTAACTTTATAATGTAACAATATACTGATATAAAATATATTTAAACAACCAAAATGTTACAGTTATCAACAACAATAGACTTTTAAGGGTATATGTTTTTTCAATCCTAACTTGTATTAATAGTTAAAATTTATAAAACAAACAAATTTATGAGCTATTTAGCAAAAAACTATAACAGAAAAAAAATTGCCTTTAAGTATGGAAAGGGAAGTTTTTTATATTCTACAGATGATAAAAAATATTTAGATTTCGTTCAAGGAATAGCAGTAAACTCTTTGGGACACGCACATCCAAAATTAATAAAAACTATAAGAGATCAATCTAAAAAACTTTGGCATGTTTCTAATTCTTTTCTAATTCCGGAAGGAGAAAAATTAGCTAAAGAGTTGTGTAAAATAACTTTTGCAGATTATGTAATGTTCCAAAATTCTGGCGCAGAGGCTACTGAGGCAGCTATTAAAGTAGCAAGAAGATATTTCTTTTCTGTTGGAAAACCACATAAAAATAGAATTTTATGCATCAAAAATTCATTTCATGGTAGAACTCTGGCTGCTATACATGCAAGCGGTTCAAAAAAAATGACGGAAGGTTTTGGACCAAAAGTACCTGGTTTTGATCATATTAAATTTAGAGATACAAAACCTAGATTTCCAGATATTAAACACAAAATTAAAAAAAATACAGCAGCAATTATGGTTGAGACTATTTTAGGTGAGGGTGGCATCAAGGTAATTCCTGATAAATGCCTAAAATATCTTCGTAAGGTCTGTAATGAAAAAAAAATATTACTAATTCTAGATGAGGTTCAGTGTGGTATAGGTCGCAGTGGTGATTTCTTCGCATTTGAAAAATCAAAAGTTAAACCAGATATAGTTCCAATCGCGAAAGGTATTGGCGGAGGATTTCCAATAGGTGCAGTACTTATGAATAAAAAAGTTGCATCGGGTATGATAGCAGGAACACATGGCTCAACTTTTGGAGGAAATCCATTAGCAATGGCAGTAGGAAATGCTGTAATTAATATAGTTTCGAGTAAAAGTTTCCTAAATAATGTTAAAAAATTATCAAAATATTTTTTATTGAATCTTAACAAATTAAAAAAAAAATATCCTAATCTAATTAAAGAAATTAGAGGGCGGGGTTTATTAATAGGAATAAAGCTTCATAAAGATCAAATAACTTTTATTAAAAAATTAATGGAGAATAATTTACTTACCATACGGGCTGCTGAAAATGTTGTTAGAATTTTGCCTCCACTAAATGTTAAAAAAACAGAAATAGATCAAGCTTTAAAGACTATAAATAAAGTATGTTTAGAGATGAGCTAATGAACCATTTTATAAATTTAAAAGATATTCCTTCTAAAGATCTTAGAAAAATTATCACTGATGCTAAGAAGAGAAAAAGTTTAAGAAAAAAATTAAGTACACTTGAAGTCGATAGGGGAGAACCTTTAAAGGGCAAACTATTAATTCAAATGTTTGAAAAAGCAAGTTCGAGAACAAGAATTAGTTTTTATTTAGCCATAAAACAGTTGGGTGGAGGTACATTAACATTACGTTCCGGCGAACTTCATCTTGGTCTAGGTGGAGAGAGTGTAGCTGACACTGCTAAAATTATCTCCACTTATGGTGATGGTTTTATGCTGAGAACTGATAAAGATAAAAAAATAGAGGATTTCAAAAAATATCTATCAATTCCAATTATAAATGGTTTGAGCCCATCTTCTCATCCTACTCAGGTCTTGTCCGATATTTTCACAGTTGAGGAAATAATGAAAAAACCTATTTCAAAATTAAATATTTGCTGGATAGGAGACTCAAATAATGTTTTAAACAGTCTAATTGCAGCTTCTGTTAAATTTTCATTCAAACTAAGTATTGGTTGTCCAAAAAATTTTGAACCAAGTAAAGAATTAAGAAATTGGTTAAAAAAAGAAAATAAAAAAATTTATATTTACAATGATCCGAAAAAAGCAGTAGCTGGTGCTGATGTAATATTTTCTGATAAAGTAATTTCTTTAAACGACAAAGTTAACAAGGAAAAAAAAATACAAGCATTTAAAAAATTCAAAGTTGATAAAAAATTAATTAGCTTCGCAAATAAAAATCACATTTTTTTACATTGCTTGCCAAGAGGAAATGAAGTCTCTGATGATGTTTTTTTAGGAAAACAATCACACGTTTGGCAGCAAGCACTCAATAGAGTTCATGTACAAAAAAGTATTTTATTATATTGTTTTGGAAAATTAAGGTAATGGCAATGGGCTATCTGAGTTTTCATTTAAATATTTAATTACAGAAGCCCTATCTTTTTCTTTTCTAAGACCTGCATAAGCCATTTTTGTTCCCTTAATCCACTTCGCAGGTTTAATTAAAAAACCGTTTAACTCCTCAAAAGTCCATTCTTTCTCATATGCAACTAATGCTTTTGAATATTTATAATCATCAATTGCTCCTATTTTTCTTCCTACAACATTGTATAAAGCTGGACCAATCGCATTCTTACCACCTTTTATAATTGAATGACAAGCTGCACATTTTTTAAAAACTTTTTCACCATGAGCAATATCACCCATTGCCATTAATGAGGCTATATCAACTTTGTCAGTTTCTGAATTCAAACTAGATACTTTTGTGGTAGTTTTAGTCTCTATTTCAACTGAATAACCTGGTTTATCAGGTTTTTCTACATAGAATATAACATCAGATAATTTTCCAATACCAATAATAAGTAGGGCAACCATTAGAACTGCAGCAACTATTTTATTAATTTCAAAAGAATCCATTTTTTCAATTATTTGTAGTGAACGTATAACACGATAAATTAAAAAATAGCTAAAATTTAATGTATAAATTTGCCTCTACTGTACTTTAATGGGTATAATAAAATGAGGATTTAATGAAAACTTTAATAATTATACCTTCTAGAATGTCTGCAAGCAGACTTCCAGGAAAACCATTATTAAAAATAAATGATTTATCAATTATTTCACATGTATCAAAAAAGGCGGTAGAGGCTAATATTGGGGATGTAATTGTTGCAACAGAGGATCAAGAAATTGCTGATGATGTTAAAAAAAATGGGTTTAATGCTATTTTAACCAGCAAAAAACACAAAACAGGTACTGATAGAATTTATGAGGCACTTCAAAAATCTAATATTAGAAATGTTGATTTAATAATGAATTTACAAGGAGATGAGCCGGCAATCGATATTAAGGATATAATTAGTTTGAATGATAAAATGATGAAGAGTCAGTCTAATCTAGGAACTTTAGCGGCAATTATAAAAGATGATAGTTACTTTAAAAATGAAAATATTGTTAAGGTGATCACCGAAATTAAACTTGATGATAAATTTTTTCCCAAAGCTTTATCTTTTTTAAGAAAATCTGAGAAAGTGGATAAAGCTTATCATCATATCGGAATTTATTGTTATGCTAGAGATATATTGGAAAAATTTGTTCAATTAAATCAATCTAAAAATGAAATAGAAAATCGGTTAGAACAGTTGAGAGCATTAGATAACAATATTGATATTAATGTTTCACTTGCAAAATCATCTCCAATAGGAGTAGATACTAAAGAAGATTATCTAGCCTTAAAAAAAATAATGGAATATAAGAAATGATGAGTAAAATTTATTTTCAAGGAACATTTGGAGCATATTCTCATCTAGCAGCACTTTCAATTGATCCAAAAGCAGAAATTTTACCATGTAAAACTTTTGATGATTGTTTTAATAAAGCATCCGAGGAGCCAGAAAGTAAAATAATAATTCCAGAGTCGAATAGAATCACGGGTAATATTGGTATAGAATATTTAATTTTTAAACATAGACTTAATATTTACAAAGAGCATTTTCAAAAAATTGAACATAATTTGTTGGGTCAACCTGATGCTAAATTAGAAGATATAAAGGAAGTATATTCTCATGCACAAGGTTTATCTCAGTGTTCAAATTTTATTAAAAAATATAATTTAACCGAACATATTAGAGCAGATACTGCTGGATCTGCAGAAATGGTCTCAAAATTAAAAGATATAAAACAATCAGCGATTGCGTCTTCTTTAAGTGCTAAAATTTATGGTTTAGAGGTTATAAAAAAAAATATAGAAAATGAAACAGGTAACTTAACTAGGTTCTTAGTTATGGGAAAAAATATTTCTCAACCAGAATTTAAAGATGACACTTATATAACTTCTTTTTTATTCAAATTGAAAAGTAAGCCTGCTGCTCTCTACCAATCGTTAGGAGGTTTTGCTATCAATGGTGTAAATTTGACAAAACTACAAAGTTATCCGGAGAAAAACAGTTTCGATTCTTATTTTTTCTTGTGTGACTTAGATGGACACATAGAAGATCCAAAAGTTCAAAAATCTCTTGAAGAGCTTGGCTTACATTGTGAAGATTTTCACGTTCTAGGTGTTTTTGAAGCAGATAGTTTGAGACAAAATAAATAAAAAACTTTTCTTGTAGATTAGAAATTTTAACTGCTATAATGGTTGAGGAGGCTAGAGGTGGATGCTGCTTGAACCCGACCAGATCTTAACGGAAGCAGTCGTAGAGACAGTTATTCAGGTTCTAGTCTCCTTACATTATATATGAATAATAACTCAAAAGTATTAGCACTTAAATATAGACCACAATCTTTTCGTGATCTAATTGGTCAGGAGATTGTAGCTGAAACTATAACAAATTCTATTAAAGCGAACAAAATACCAAACGCATATTTGTTCACTGGCATAAGGGGAATTGGAAAAACTACAACTGCAAGAATTGTGGCCAAAGCACTTAATTGCTCAAATGGCATCGACAATTTATGCAAAGAAAAATTTTGTGAAAATTGTAAATCAATAAGTGAATCAAGACATATAGATGTTCTTGAAATGGATGCCGCAAGTAAAACTGGTGTAGATGATGTGAGAGATTTAATTGAATTTTCTAGGTATGGGCCAACTTCAGCAAAATACAAAATATTTATTATTGATGAGGTTCATATGCTAAGCAAACAAGCATTTAATGCTTTGTTAAAAACTTTAGAAGAACCTCCAAAATATTTAAAATTTATTTTTGCAACTACGGAAATTAAAAAAATCCCAATTACCGTGTTATCTAGATGTCAAAGATTTGATTTATCTCGAATTAAATCTTCAGAATTATTAGAATTTATTAAAAATATTAAGGATAAGGAAAAAGGGAAAGTAACAGAAGATGCTTTAAAGCTTATTGTAAAAATTTCAGAAGGCTCTGTTAGAGATGCTTTATCATTATTAGATAGAGCATTATTAAGTTTAGATGATGGAAAAGAATTAGATTTGAATTCAGCACAGAAAATTTTTGGATATTTTGATAAATCTCAATTAATCGACTTATTCGAGCTGATATTAATGGGTGAAGAAAAAAAAGTAATAGACATATATAGAAACATTTATGATCAAGGAATTGAACCAAAAGTTTTTATTAATGATTTTTTAGAGCTTTTATACTACTTCAAAAATATTAATTCATTAACTTTAGAGAGTACAAACTTTTCTCTTAATGATGAAGAGTTTTCTAAAATTGAGAATTTAGCAAACAAAGTTGATACAGAAGTTTTAATATTATTCTGGCAATTTTCGATTTCTTCTTTAGAAGAATTAGATAAAGTTTCTAATCAGCATTTGTCCATAGAGATGTTTTTAATAAGATTAATGCACTTAAAGTTTATAAAATCTGAAAACAAAGTTGAAAAAGTTGATATTAATTTGAAAAGCGAAGAATTAGACAAGAATAAAAATAGTGAATTAACTCCTAAAACAATTAATCAAATTAAAAATATTGCGCAAGAAGAAAAAAATAAACCAGATGTTCGAACAGAAATAAAAGCAGAATTTAAAAGTTACATAAATTCATTTGAGGATTTAATAGAAATCTGTTCAAAAAAAAAAGAGATTAAATTAAAATACGAGCTAGAAAATAATGTTAATCTCGTAAAGTTTGAAAAAAATATAATTGAAATATCTTTTAATGAAAAATTAAGTAAAGATTTCGTAAAAGATTTATCGTTAAAACTTTTTGAATGGACTAGTGAGAGATGGATTATCACATTTAGTAAGTTAAAAGGACAAATATCAGTTAAAGATAGAGAGAAAAATGTTAAAAAAATATTAATTGAAGAAATGAAAGATTCAAAAATGTTTAAAAGTGTGATGGATAAATTTCCTGATGCCGAGCTAATAGATGTAAATATAAACGAAGATGGAGTTGATAATGACTGATTTTAGCAAAATATTAGATAAAGCAAAAGAGCTTGAGACAAAAATGAAAGAGAGTCAGCAAAAGATTAAAGAAATTAGAGCTGAAGGAGTTTCTGGTTCAGATTCTGTAAGAATAACTTTGGATGGAGAAGGAGAGATGCAAACAATAAAATTATCCAATGAAGTAATGAAAGAGGATAAAGCCATAATTGAAGATTTAATTGTTGCAGCACACAATAAAGCTAAATCACAACTTAAATCAAAAACAACTGAAGAAATTTCAAAAGCAACTGGAGGTTTTGGAATTCCTGGTTTTAAATGGCCTTTATAATAAATGCAAAATATTACAGAGATAGAAGAACTAATTAAATTGATTTCAAAGCTCCCAGGTCTAGGTCCTAAATCAGCAAAAAGAATAGTTTTAAAATTAATTAATAATCGTGATGAACTTGTAAAACCGATGGCTAATACCTTGGCAAAAGTTTATAAAAATGTAGTTAGGTGTAATTCATGTGGATCTTTAAAATCAAATTCATATGGGTGTATAAATTGCGAGCATATAAAAGAAAAATATAACAAAATTTGTGTAGTTGAGGATATTGCGGACCAATGGTCTATTGAAAATTCAAATATATTTCAAGGTTATTTTCATATTTTAGGAGGAACAATTTCTTCAGTTGGTCAAAGAAAAGAGGATTTATTAATTAATTCATTAGTTGAGAGAGTAAATAGAGACAAAATTGAAGAGGTAATTCTTGCAACTAGTGCAACTGTTGAAGGTCAAACAACTGCATACTACATTCAAGATAGTTTAAAAAATTTGAGTGTTAAAGTTACTAAATTAGCACAAGGTTTACCAGTAGGTGGAGAAATTGAAAGCTTAGATGATGGAACCTTATATTCTGCTTTTAAAAATCGATCTAATTTGGTTTCGAATTCAGATTAGACTTTTTTTTTAATCTATTTAAGTGAAGTAATGGTTCAGTATAACCCGAGGGCTGCTCTTTACCTTTAAATATTAAATCACATGCAGTTTGAAATGCTAAAGAGTTTTCATAATCGTCACTCATCTTAACATATTGGGGATCATTTTTATTTTGGTTATCTACAATTTTAGCCATTTCTTTCATAATATTAGTTACTTGTATTTTTGTTGTAATTCCATGATGGATCCAATTGGTTATATGTTGAGATGAAATTCTAAGAGTTGCTCTGTCTTCCATTAAACCAACATTGTTAATATCTGGCACTTTAGAGCAACCCACACCTTGATCGACCCATCTCACAACATAACCTAGCAAAGTTTGTGCAGAATTAGAAATTTCTTTATTAATATCTTCTACAGACCAATTAGGTCTATCTGCTATTGGGATGGTTAAGAGATCATCAAGTTTAGCTGGCTCTCTACTTTTCAATTTTTTTTGCTCATTAAAAATATTTATTTCATGATAGTGTAAAGCATGTAAAGCAGCTGCTGTTGGAGAGGGAACCCAAGCACAGTTAGCTCCGGCTTTTAAATGACCTGTTTTTTGCTCCATCATGTCTTTCATTTTATCTGGCATTGCCCACATTCCTTTTCCTATTTGAGCTTTACCAGAAAAGCCACAACTTAGACCAATATCAACATTATTATTCTCGTAAGCTGCAATCCATAGAGATGACTTCATGTCACCTTTTTTAATCATAGGTCCGGCCTCCATTGACGTATGCATTTCGTCACCAGTTCTATCCAAAAAACCAGTATTTATAAAAAACACTCTATTTTTAAGACTTCTTATACACTCTTTTAAATTTGCTGAAGTTCTTCTTTCTTCGTCCATTATACCAATTTTACAAGTGTACCTAGGTAAATTTAAAACTTCTTCAACTTTAGTGAAAATTAAATCTGTGAAAGCTGTTTCATCTGGACCATGCATTTTAGGTTTTACAATATAAACTGATCCAGTTCTTGAATTATTTTTATTCTTAATATCATGTAATGCAGCTGCAACTGTTATAAATGCATCCATAATACCCTCAGGAATTTCACTTCCATCATTCAATAAAATTGAAGGGTTAGTCATCAGATGACCAACGTTTCTCACGAGTAAAAGGCTTCTACCATGTAACTTTGAACCTTTGCCATCTTTTGAGACATAACTTCTGTGAGGATTTAATTTTCTCTCAAATAATTTACCTTCTTTCTCAAATTTTGATTTGAGCTCTCCCTTCATAAGACCTAACCAATTTCTATAACAAATAATTTTATCTTCCGAGTCCACTGCGGCCACACTATCCTCATTATCACAAATAGTTGATATTGCAGACTCCAATATAATATCACTAATTCCAGCATGATCTTGTTGAGCAGCGAAAGCCCTTGAGTCTTTTAGAATCTCAATATGTAAATTATTATTTTTCAGAATAATTGCTGAGGGATTATCACCTTCACCTCTATGTCCAACAAATTTATTTTCGTCCACCAAGTCAAAAATATCAGCTCCTTTTAAAACTTTTAATTTTCCGTATTTTACAGCGAAACTTGTAATTTTAGTCCAGCTTAATCCTGCCAATGGAAAATATTTGTCTAAAAAATCTCTTCCGTATTTAATAACCATTTCTCCTCTTAGAGGATCATATCTTTCAGAAACACTATCTTCAGATTGTTCAATTACATCTGTACCATAAAGACTATCATATAGACTCATCCATCTGGCATTCGCAGCGTTTAATGCATATCTAGCATTCATAATTGGCACAACCAACTGAGGTCCAGCTATATTCGTAATTTCTTCATCAACATTTTCAGTTTCAATTTTAAAATCAGGTCCTTCTTTTTTAAGATAATCAATTTCTAATAAAAATTTTTTATACTCTTCTAAATTAAAGTCTTTACCTTTTTTTTTAACATGCCAATCATTTATTTTTTTCTGCAAATTATCTCTAAATTTAATTAATTCTTTATTTTTTGGTACAAGTTCTTTGAGAGTGTTTTCGAGACCTAACCAAAAATTATTTGGTGATATATCTGTATGTTTTAACAATTCATCGCTTACAAATTTTGATAGGTTTTCAGATACTTGTAGATTATTGATATTGATATATTTTTCCTGCATAGCACTTTAGCTTGTACCCCATCTGTATCTTTGCCTGAGAGCTTTACTCCTTCGGCGGAAACTAATCTCTTTCCAGAGTGTTATGCTTTAATCGGTCCTTTTGCCTGAGAGTTTCCGGGGTGGTTGCTCCTTCGGCGCTATAAATAGTCTCTCCCGATATTGAGTTTTTATCTCTTAAAAAAATTAAGTCAATTAATAAGAATTGCTCATCATTTGATATCATTTTATTGCCTTTTTTATATTTTATCTATCCGATATAAATAATATATGAAAAATTACCTGAATTTTGAAACAGAAATCAAAGATCTAGAGAATGAACTAGAAAAATTAAAAGATCCATACAATCAAGAGGGATTATCAGAGGTGGATACACAAAAGATTTCAAGTACTCAAACTGAAATAGATGAAAAATTAAAAAATATTTATTCCAATTTAGATCCTTGGCAAACAACTATGGTTGCACGACATGAAGATAGGCCAAAAGCAAAATTTTTTATAGATAATTTGTTTGATGATTTTATTTCTTTATCTGGAGATAGGTATTACGGAGAGGATAAATCAGTTTTAACTGGATTTGCCAAATTTAATGGAAAGTCAGTATTAGTTATTGGTCAAGAAAAAGGAGAAGATCTAAATAGTAGAATTGAGAGGAATTTTGGAATGATGAGACCTGAAGGATACAGAAAAACAATAAGATTGATGAGATTAGCAAATAAATTTAATATTCCGATAATCTCTTTTATTGACACACCAGGAGCATATCCAGGTGTAGGGGCAGAAGAGCGAGGACAGGCAGAGGCCATTGCAAAATCAATTGAGTGCTGTATGGAGCTTAAAGTTCCAACAATTGCAATAGTTATAGGTGAGGGTGGCTCTGGTGGAGCAATAGCGTTAGCTTCTTCAAATAAAGTAATTATGTTAGAAAATGCAATTTATTCAGTAATTTCCCCAGAGGGATGCGCAACTATTCTTTGGAGAGATCCAAAAAAAATGCTTGATGCTGCAAAGGCTATGAAGCTGTCAGCTAAAGATTTATTAAAATTAAAAGTTATAGACGAAATAATTCAAGAGCCTTTAGGGGGAGCCCACAGAGATAGAGATACGATAATAAATAATGTGAAAAAGTCATTAATAAATAATTTAAATTATTTTGATGAATTAACTGCTGAAGAAATTATGAATGAGAGAAAAAATAAATTTTTAAAAATTGGAAGAAATGATGGATTTATAACAAATACTGAAGATCTAAGTAATTTAACGATTAAAAAACATAATCTTGATAAAATTTTAAAATCAAAAAAAATAAAATTTGCAGCTCTTGGTGGATTAATTTTAATTACTTTGTTTCTTTTATTAATTTAAATTTAAAGAGAACCATGACAGTGCTTAAATTTTTTACCTGAGCCACAAAAACAAGGTTCATTTCTTCCTATTTTTTTATTTTTTAAAACTTGATTAGTAATATCTTGTCTCTTATTTTCTTGATTTTGATTTGATTCAACTACAACTTTTAGGTTCATAAGAATTGTTATATAGTCTAATTTCAGTTTTTCTAAAAGATTTGAGAATAATTCAAATGCCTCTTTTTTGTATTCAACCAATGGATCTCTTTGTCCATAAGATCTTAAACCAACAACTTGTCTGAGTTGCTCTAAATACTGAATATGGGATTTCCAATTCAAATCTATAGATTGAAGAAAAATTCTTTTCTCTATTTCTTTTGCGTGATCTTCACCAAGTATTTTTATTCTTTCATTTCTCATCTCATTATATTTACTAAAGATTTTTTCTTTGAAATCTTTATCTTTAGACAAAATTAATTTTTTAAATTCTGATTCTCCAAAGCTTTTACCTACAATTTGTTTAGTTCTGTTGCTAAATTCATTACTTTTAGGATCTGACAAGTTAGTAATTTTTAATTTAATTAAATTCTCTGATATTTCTTTTAAAAAATCATTTGAGTAGTCAAAGATATTGTCTGTATTCATAGCATTTTTTCTTTGAGAAAATATTACGTGCCTTTGATCATTGAGCACATTGTCAAATTTAATAAGTGTTTTTCTTATATCAAAATTTCTAGCCTCAACTTTTTGCTGAGCTCTCTCTAATGCTTTGTTAATCCAAGGATGGTCTATACTTTCGCCATCCTTCAGTCCAAGTTTTTCAAGCATACTATTCATTGATTCTGAGCCAAAAATCCTCATTAAATCGTCCTCTAAACTTACATAGAATATTGAGCTGCCTTCATCGCCTTGTCTTCCTGCTCTTCCACGAGCTTGATTATCAACTCTTCGTGATTCCATTCTTTCTGTTCCAATTACAAACAACCCCCCTAAAGATTTAATTTTTTCTTTATTAATTTTTAATTGATCCTCAGGAATAGATCCTTTTTTTCCACCAAGCTGAATATCGACACCTCTTCCAGAAATACTTGTGGTGATAATTAATGATTTTTCTTTTCCTGCATTTGCAATAATTTCAGCTTCGTTTTCGTGGTTTTTTGCGTTTAACACTACGTGTTTAATATTTTTTTTATCTAATAAATTTGAATAGATTTCTGATTTGTTTATACTTGAGGTAAATACCAAAATAGGCTGTCCTAATTTATTGCGTTCAATTATCTTTTCAACAATTGCATAATTTTTTTCATTTTCTGTTCTGAATATTAAGTCATTAAAATCTTTTCTAATCATTTCTCTGTTTGTAGGAATAACAATTACAGCCAAGTTATATATCTCAAAAAATTCTGCAGACTCTGTTACAGCAGTTCCTGTACAACCAGATATTTTTTCATAGAGTTTAAAATAATTTTGATAAGTTATAGAGGCTAGTGTCTGATTTTCGGCTTGTACTTGAATTTTTTCTTTGGCTTCAAGAGCCTGATGTAGTCCATCACCAAATCGTCTTCCTTCTAGAATTCTTCCTGTTAATTCATCTACAATTTTTAAAATATTATCCTTAACAATATAATCTCTACCCTTTTCAAATAAATGATTTGCTTTTAAAGCTTGATTAACGTGATGAACAAGATGTAGATTTTCAGGATCATAAAAATTATTATTTTTCAATATGCCAGCGCTAGATAAAAGTTTTTCAACATTATTAATACCGCTATTAGTAAGAAGAACACTTTTTTCTTTTTCATCAATTTCAAAATCTTTTTCATTTAACAATTTAATTAATTTATCTATAGATATATATTGAGCAGTTTTATCTTCAGATGCACCTGATATTACTAGAGGAGTCCTAGCCTCATCTATTAAACAAGAATCTATTTCATCCACTATTGAAAAGCTATGATTCCTCTGAACCATTTCTTTTTCAGAGAATTTCATATTATCCCTTAAATAATCAAAACCTAATTCACTGTTGGTTGCATATGTAATATCACAATCATAGTTCTTTTTTCTTACTAAATCATCCTGGTCGTTGTTTATAAAACCAGAAGTAAGTCCAAGAAAATTATAGATTTGTCCCATTTCAATTGAATCTCTTTTTGCAAGGTAATCATTTACTGTAACAATATGCACACCCTTTTCATTCAAAGCATTTAAGTACGCTGCAAGAGTAATGGTCAAAGTTTTTCCCTCTCCTGTTCTCATTTCTGCGATTTTACCCTCATGTAATGCAACACCGCCAATTAACTGAACATCAAAATGTCTCTCATTACGCGTTCTTTTTGCTGCTTCGCGAACTAATGCAAATGCCTCGGGCAATATTTTTTCTAATGATTTTCCACTTTTTAATTGATTTTTAAATTCCTGCGTTTTTTTTGGAAAATCACTATCGTTAAAACTTATAAATTTTTCCTCTAAGAAATTTATTTTTTCTACTATTTTGCTAATTCTATCTAGCTCTTTTTGGTTACTAGATTTGATAAATTTTTTAATTAAATTTAAAGGGTTAAACATGACTATTTGATTTATTCTTTAATTATATTGTTTAATATATGAATTAAATAAATATTTTAAACAATATGGGAATTAATTTAACAAATTTTTTATCATCAAAATCAAAAAATACTAAAATGATTGATTTTCAAGACCTTGATCATCTGAATGGCGTATCAATTTCAGTTGTTTCAGCAAATTTATATAAAGATATTAGAGATGATTTAACCATGTTTTATTTTAGAGAAGGTGCAAATTATGCCTCTGTTTATACCCAGTCAAAAATGGTTTCTGAAAATATAAAATGGAATATTAATCAAAGACCAAAAAAAGTGTTTTCTCTAATAATAAATACAAGAAATGCAAATGCTTTTACAGGAAAACAAGGTTATGAAAGTTTAAAAAAATTAGCAGAGACAACTGCAAAACAATTAAATAAAAAACAAGAAGAAGACGATGATAAACCTAAAAAAATTTCATCAAAAAATATTATTTTTGGTTGTACGGGCACTATTGGAGAAAGTTTTCCTTATGAAAAAATTTTAAAAAATATTCCAAATTTAATTAATAAAATCCGTTATACACAAAATAAATTTATTTGGATGAAAGCGGCACTTGCAATTATGACAACTGATACAAAGCCCAAACTAGCTATGGAGGAGTGCCAGATTGGAAATGAAAAGGTAAAAATATATGGAATAGCCAAAGGATCAGGCATGATATATCCAAATATGGCTACAACTTTAGTTTATCTTTTTACTGACGCAACTTTGTCTAATGATGTTTTAGGAAAATTATTAAAAAAAAATATCACTAACACCTTTAATGCAATTTCATGTGATGGGGATACAAGTACAAATGATATGGCAACTATCTTTGCAACTAATGAAGTAAAAAATTCCCAAGTTAGAAGTGTGAATGAAAATAAAATTCAAAATTTTGATAAAGCTTTAAATAATGTTCTTTTAAATTTAGCCAAAAGAGTTGTCGCAGATGGGGAAGGAGCATCAAAATTTATTACAATAAATGTTACTAAATGTAAAAATGAGATAGATGCAAAAAAAATTGCTTTTTCAGTTGCAAATTCGGCTTTGGTAAAAACTGCAATCGCAGGAGAGGACCCAAATTGGGGAAGAGTTATTATGGCAATTGGTAAAGCAGGACCCAAAATAAATTTAAAAAAATTAACAATCAAATTTGGGAATATAGTAATTATAGAGAGTGGCAAATTAAGTCAAAGTTATGATGAAAAACTGACTGGAAATTACATGAAAAATAATAATGTAGAAATAAATATAGAAACTTTCACTGGAAAAAAATATTTTACTGCTTACACGATGGATTTAACAAAAAAATATATTGAAATTAATGCGGATTATAGAAGTTAACTTATTGAAAAATTATACAGGATTATTAAATAATAAACATGATTAAATACAAACTCCTTTGTAAAAATTGTAAACTTAAATTTGATAGCTGGTTTGCGACTTCTAATGAATATGAAAAATTAAAAAAGAAAAAACTTTTGTCTTGTCACAAATGTAATTCAATCAAAATTGAAAAAACTATTATGGCTCCTCAGTTAATTAATAGCAAATCTAATATTAACGAAAAAGCAAATATTGAAAAATACAATAAAGTAAAGAAAACTATAATAGGTTATCAAAAGTTTATTAAAGAAAATTTTAAATTTGTCGGTGATAATTTTGCATATGAAGCTAGATCTATTCATTATAATGAAAAAAAAAAAACAAAAGGTATTTACGGTAGTGCATCTAAAGAAGATCTTAAAGAATTAAAGGACGAGGGTATAGATGCTCAAATAATTCCGTGGATTGATGAAAAGGAAAATTAATTTTTAATAAATTTGCATATATAATTTACAGATAAATCTGTAGAGATATTCCATTCATCTTTTAATAAATCAAAACTCATACCATCCATCTTATCAAGGTATAAATTATATTTTTTAAGAATTTTTTTAAGATCTCCTGGATTAACAAATTTTTCCCACTCGTGTGTACCTATTGGAAGCCATTTCAAAACATACTCTGCTCCAACAATAGCAAACATATAAGATTTAAAAGTTTTATTTATTGTTGCAACAAACATTAAACCATTTTTTGTTAAAAGCTTTGAACAGGATTTTAAAAAAAAATCTACATTTTCTACATGCTCAATAATTTCCATATTTAAAATAACATCAAATTTTCTTTTAACTTTAATTTTTTCAGGTGATGAGCACAAATAATTAATTTTTAATTTATTTTTTTTTGAGTGTAATTTAGCAATTTGTATATTTTTATCAGAAGCATCAATCCCAGTTACATTAGCACCCATCCTTGCCATTGGTTCAGATAATAATCCTCCACCGCAACCAATGTCTAAAATATTGATCCCGGATAAAGGTTTACTCTTATTTTTTAATTTAAAATTATTTACTATGTTTTGTTTAATATATTTAATTCTGATGGGATTAAATTTATGAAGTGGTTTAAATTTTCCGTCTGGATTCCACCATTCTGAGGCAATTTTAGAAAATTTTTCTATTTCTTTTTTATTTATACTTTTCATTATGATAAATAGTTGACATAACAATTAAGATGTATTTTATCAATTATTTATTAAATAATAATTAAAACTAGCATGAAAACAGTCGTATTAAAATTCGGTGGAACCTCTGTTGGCAGTATAGATAGAATTAAAAAGGTTTGTAAAATAATTGCTTTTTACAAAAAGAAAAAAAATGGTGTAGTGGTAGTTTCATCAGCAATGAGCGGTGCAACAAATGAGTTAGTAAAAAAATCAAAATTAATCAGTAATAACTTTGATAGAGCCGAATATGACTCACTAGTTTCAACTGGAGAACAAGTATCGTGCGCACTTATAGCTGGCAGACTAAAACATGACGGATTTAAGTCAAGATCTTGGGTATCTTGGCAGTTACCAATTGTAACAGATGGACCTCATTCAAGTGCAAGAATAAGCTCAATTAGAATTAAGGAACTAAGTGCCTATATTAAATCAGGAGGTATACCTGTAATCACTGGTTTTCAGGGTATTAATAATAATTTTAGAATTACAACAATCGGAAGAAGTGGATCAGATGCAACAGCGATTAAGCTTGCAAAATTTATTAAAGCAGACGAGTGTATAATTTATACCGATGTAGATGGAGTTTATACAACTGATCCTAGGCAATATAAAAAAGCAAAGAAAATTAAAAAAATTTTTTATGATGAGATGTTGGAAATGGCATCACTTGGTTCAAAAGTAATGCAGCCTACATCTGTACAAGATGCAAAGTTAAACAAGATTGATATCAAAGTTAAATCTTCCTTTGTATCAAAAGCTGGAACCTTAATTACAGACTCAAGGAAGGTATTTAGCAACCAAATTATTACTGGAATATCATCAACAAAAAATGATGCTAAAATTACAATTATAGGCGTAAAAGATAGACCTGGAGTTGCTGCTTCTATTTTTAAACCATTGTCACAAAATCTTATAAATGTAGATATGGTAGTTCAAAATATTTCTTTAGATGGCAAAGAAACAGATCTTACATTTACAATAAAGTCTGACGATTTAAAAAAAACGGAAAAATTAATTAAAGAAAATAAAAAAATATCTTTTAAAAAATTATCATTTGATAAAAATGTATCTAAAGTCTCAATTATTGGTGTTGGCATGATAACTACACCAGGAATAACATATAGAATGTTTCAGGCACTTGCTTCAAAAAAAATTAATATTTTGGTTATTTCTACCTCTGAAATAAAAATTTCAGTACTAGTTTCTGCAAAGCATGTTAAAAGAGCAATAGCTGCTTTACATAGAGAATTTAAATTAGACTAATTATAATGAACGTTAGACCTTTTAGAGATATTAAAAGAAGAAAAACAAAAATAATAAATGTTGGAAAAGTAAAAATTGGGGGCGATAATCCAATTTCTGTTCAATCAATGACAAACACTTTAACAACGGATGTTAAAGCAACTATAAATCAAATCAATGATATAGCAGAGGAGGGTGCTGATATTGTTAGAGTTTCTTGTCCTGATGAGAGTTCAGCATTAGCTCTTAAGGAAATAATAAAGCATGTATCAATACCGGTAGTAGCAGATATTCATTTTCATTATAAAAGAGCTATTGAAGCAGCAGAAAATGGAGCTAGCTGTTTAAGAATTAATCCAGGAAATATTGGGGATGAAAAAAAAATACACGAAGTATTAAAAGCTGCGAAGAATAATAATTGCTCGATAAGAATTGGTGTAAATGCAGGTTCATTAGAAAAAGATATTTTAGAGGAATTTAAAGAGCCTTGTCCTGAAGCATTAGTTAAAAGTGCTAAAAGAAATATTAAAATTTTAGAGGATAAAGATTTTTTTAATTTTAAAATTAGTGTTAAATCATCAGATGTATTTTTATCAATAGCAGCATACAGACAATTATCAAAAGTTACAGATTATCCCTTACATCTTGGTATTACAGAAGCGGGAAGTTTTGTTTCAGGAAGTATAAAATCATCTATAGGTCTAGGAAGTTTATTGATGGATGGAATTGGAGATACGATAAGAATTTCTTTATCTGATAATCCTACTCAAGAGGTTAAAATAGGAAATGAGATATTAAAATCTCTAAATTTAAGAAATAGAGGTGTAAAAATCATTTCTTGCCCATCTTGTGCAAGACAAGCATTTCAAGTAATCGATACAGTCAAAATCTTAGAAGAGAAATTATCTCACATAAAGACACCAATAACTCTCTCAATTATTGGCTGTGTTGTTAATGGACCAGGCGAAGCTGCAATGACAGATGTAGGAATTACAGGAGGGGGGAAAGGTAATAATATGCTATATTTATCAGGTATCCAGAATGAAAAAGTTTTGACAGATGACATAGTCAATAAAGTTGTTAGCGAAGTTGAGAAAAAAGCATCTGAACTAGAGAACTAACTATGATACCCTTAAAAACTATTGAGGAATTGATCACAAAGCATTCATCTATTGAAAAAGATCTATCCACAGGTGGTTTAGATAATAAATTATTTGCTGAAAAATCAAAAGAGTATTCAGATCTAAATGAAATTGTTGGAAGTGCCAAAGACTATATTTCGTATCAAAATGAAAAAAAAGAATTAGAGAAAATATTAAATGATAAAACTGCTGATTCAGAATTAAAAAAAATGGCAGATTTAGAATTGCTAGATTTACAAAATAAACATGAGGCTAATGAAAAAAAACTAAAATTATTCTTGTTACCAAAGGATGAAGCTGACAAAAAAAATGCAATTATTGAAATAAGAGCTGGCACAGGTGGATTGGAAGCAAGTTTGTTTGCTTCTGATTTATTTAAAATGTATGAAAAAGTTAGCCAAAAAAAAAAATGGTCTCTTGAGCTAATATCAATTTCAAGGAGTGATGCAGGGGGGTTGAAGGAAGTTATAGCCTCTATAAAAGGAAGTAATATTTATTCTACATTAAAATATGAAAGTGGAGTTCATAGAGTGCAAAGAGTTCCAGATACAGAGACTCAAGGTAGAGTTCATACTTCAGCAGCAACAGTAGCAGTCCTACCTGAGGCAGAAGAGGTAGACTTAAAAATAAATGACACCGATTTAAGAATTGACGTATTTAGAGCAGGAGGACCAGGAGGACAATCTGTAAATACAACAGATAGTGCTGTTAGGATTACTCATATTCCAACTGGTTTATCTGTCTCTCAACAAGACGAAAAATCACAACACAAAAATAAAGCTAAAGGTATGAAGATTTTGAGAGCTCGTCTTTACGAACTTGAAAGATCTAGAATAGATCAAGAAAGATCCCAAGACCGAAAGACGAAAATTGGAACGGGAGATAGATCAGAAAGAATAAGAACTTATAATTTTCCTCAAGGAAGAGTAACAGATCATAGAATAAATTTAACTATTCATAAGTTAGATGAATTTTTAGAGGGTGATGCTTTCAATGAAATGATAGAGGCTTTAACATTGCAAGCACAGGAAGAAAGTCTCAATAACTTAAAATAATATGAATATAAGTTCAGTTATAAGCAACGGTTCTAAAATTTTAAAGAAAAATTTAATATCTAGTTCACAATTAGATTCTGAAATTTTATTGGCAAAAATAATTAATAAGGATAGAAAATATGTTTTGTTAAATTCTAATAATAAAATTAGCAAAAAAGATCAAAATACTTTTTTTAAATTAATTGAAAGAAGATCTTTAGGTAACCCAGTTGCTTATTTGACTAACAAGAAGTTTTTTTGGAATTCAGAATATTTTGTTACGAATGATACATTAATACCACGCCCAGACACAGAACTTATTGTCGAAAATTCTTTAAGGATAACAAAACATAAAAATAAAATTAATATTTTAGAAATAGGTGTAGGATCAGGATGTATTATTTTATCTATTTTAAAAGAAAGAAAAAATTTTTATGGAACAGGTATTGATATAAGCCAAAAATGTCTAAATATAAGTAAAATTAATGCACTTAAATTGAAAATTTCATCTAGAATAAAATTTTACAAATCAGATGTTGACAAATTCAATTTAGGTAAATATGATTTAATTGTTTCTAATCCTCCTTATATCAAAAAATTTGACTTAAGATATCTGGAGAGAGACATTGCTAAGTTTGAGCCAAGACTGGCATTAGATGGTGGATTAGATGGTTTATCAGAAATCAGAAAAGTAATTAAAAAAAGTTCTGAACTGATAAAAAAAAATGGCAAATTTATTTTAGAGATCGGTTTCGATCAAAAAAATAAAGTTATAAATTTATTAAATAGAGAAGGTTTTTATATAAATAGTACTCAAAAAGATCTTGCTTATAATGATAGGTGTATTGTCAGTACAAAAATATAATTAATTTTACATGGTTACATTTAGAAATAACAACAACAATAATAGAAGAAATAGCTTTAGAAGAAATACAAGAAATTTTAAATCAAATGGTGATACACCTAAATTTGGTTCTAATTTTTCAAATAATGATAATTTCAAGAGAAAAGTGCCTGGGAGAAATAATCATAATGCTCCAAAATTAATAGAAAAATTTAATGATTTGGCTAGAGAAGCTTTATCAAATGGTGATAAAATCTTATCTGAAAATTACTTACAACATGCAGACCATTTTACAAGGATACTTAATGAGAGAGAGAGTATTAGAAAAGAGAAATTTTTAGATAGTAAATCTCAAAATGACAAAGATATTAATGAGGTAAAAATAGAAAACTCTAAAGAAAATTCTGATAAAAACCTAATTGATAATGATGGTGATGAAAATAAAATTGAAAATACCTCAAAAAATCAAGTGGAAATAAATTAGTTTAGTCCAAGTATTTTTTCAGACTTTAAAACATCCAATTTTATTTTTTTTGTCTCAAAAAGTTTTCTTTCTTTACCCTTTAAAATTTTACCTGATGGAAGCTTAAGTTTTTGGGAGTTAACTTTTTTTCCATTTACTATCACTTCATAATGTAAATGTGGACCAGTAGACTTACCTGTAGAACCAACATAACCAATTGTTTGACCTTGTTTAACTCTCACACCAGCCTTAATACCCCTAGCAAACTTTGACATATGAGCATAGACTGTTTGATATGTTGAATTATGTTTAATTTTTACACAATTACCTCCTCCGCCACACCATCCTGCTTTTTTAATTATTCCATCACCTGATGCCATTATTGGTGTTCCCATTGGTGCAGCAAAATCAGTACCTTTATGCATTTTATTGTAACCATCTATTGGATGTTTTCTCATTCCAAATGGTGAAGAAAGCCTAGCGCCATTAATTGGTGTTTTCATTAATGCCTTTTTCACACTCTTACCATTTCTGTCATAATGACCCACACTTCCTTTGTAGTCAAAATAGTATAAATTATTATTTTGTCCACTTAGCTTTAGATTAGCAAAAAGTATTTCTCCTGTTTCTATTATCTCATTTTTTTCGTTTAAAAAAATCTCATACATAATTTGAAATTTATCATTTTTTCTAATATCTCTTTGAAAATCAACTTGGAAACCATATATCCCAGCAAATTCAACTATGGTATTAGCAGGTATATTTTTTTCAGAAGCTGATTTGTATAGACTTTGCACAATTAAATTCTCTTTATAAATTACTTTTTTATTTAATTTAATTAATACTATTTCTTTATTAAAAATATCTTTTTCTAAGTTTCTTTTTAAATAAATTTTTTGAGTATTAGAAATCTGGTAAGT
>CACNSD010000001.1 GCA_902623075.1 uncultured Pelagibacteraceae bacterium | reverse complement strand
ACCTGTTTGCTCTAAAATTTCATCTTTAGTTGCACCATTTTTTACCATTGGCAGTACAGAGGATGGGTTGTTTCCAAAAATTTTGTATACGTTGTTGATCTCAATTTTTGACATGATGTAATGTTCTAACAGTTACAATCATCATATGTAAAACAAATATTATACAACTTACAATTGTTTTAAGAAATAACGGTTGTATTTATTTGCTTTTAATTAATTTTTAAATAAAAATTTTAAATATGGCGCAAACAGATAAAGATGTGCGACTAGAGTTGTCTGCTCTCTATAGAATTTTACATATGTACGGTATGACAGACCTTGCTAACCAATGTGCAGGCGCAAGATCTGCTGAAGATAAAAATTGTTCTTTCGTTCATCCTTACGGAATGTTTTATGAAGAAATTACCGCTTCATCTTTAGTTAAAATTGATCAAAACGGAAAAAAATTAGATACAGACGGACCTTGGTTAAATGATGGATGTATCAACCTTGCTCAATGGATTTTTAATAAAAGAGAAGATGTAAATTTTTATGTTCATGGACATGATAATGATGTGATGGCTGTGGGAGGTACTAAAGAAGGTTTAATGTATCTTTCGCAGGCTGCAGTTTATTTAAATCATCTTGTTGGATACATTGATTATGAATTTGTTGAGGATAAGGACTTTGGAACTAAATTTGAAAACTTAATTAGCAAACATGATATTTTGATTACTAGAAACCATGGATATTATACAGTGGGAAAAACTGCTGCAGAGGCATTTTTCAGAGCCTATTATCTAGAGCAAGCATGTTCGGTTCAGGTAAAAAATCTTGCTATGGGTTTAAATAAACATGAAATAGATAAACAAAAAGCTGCATATTTTTGGGAAAACATGAGCGACTCTGACGACTATAATTATGATGGAAAAACAGAGTGGGCTGCCTTATTAAGAAAGTTAGAGAGAGAACATTCAAATTATAAAAATTAATGGAACAAAATTTTACAATTAAAAATATAACTAAAAATTCTACAAATTTAGAAGTTGATTGGAGTGATGGAAAAAGAAGTAAATTTAATTATTTATGGCTAAGAGACAATTGTCCAACTGCACATGATAAAGACTCACGTCATAGAATGTTCAATATTTTAAAAGTATCAAATAATATCAATCCAAAAAAATTCTCAGTAAATAATGAAGGTAAGCTGGAAATTGAATGGAGTGAAGGAGGCCACATAAGTTATTATGACCAAAATTGGTTAAGAGAAAACTGCTACACAATAAAAAATAATTTAGAATATAAATCACCATACCAACTTTGGGATAATTCTTTACAAAATGACTTTAAGTCAATTGAGATTGAGCATGACGAGATAATGAATTCAGATGAAGGTCTTATCAAATGGTTAGAGCTCTTACATCATACTGGAATTGCTATAGTAAAAAATGCCCCAACTGAAAATAATTCTGGCTTTAAAATTTTAAATAGAATTAGCCATACTAGAGAAACTTTTTTTAAAACACCGTTTGAAGTAATTAATATTCCAAAACCAAATAATTCTGCTTACACAGCGCATGCCTTAAGAAATCATATGGATTTACCATGGTTTGAAACACCACCTGGATATCAATTTCTTCATTGTTTAGTAAATTCTGCAACTGGAGGAGACTCGTCCGCCGTAGATGGCTTTGCAGTAGCGGATTATTTGAGAAAAAATGAGAAAGATATATTTGATACGCTGGTAAACGTTCACTTAAAATTTAGAGACATGGATTATACTCAAGAGTCTGTTAGAAGTTATTATGCACCTGCGATATCTCTAACAAAAGATAAGGATTACCATGATATTCGGTTTAGTGTAGCAACTATGGATGCTTTAGATTGTCATCCTGATTTGATGGATAAAGTTTACAAAGCTCATCATCGATTTGGAAATTTACTTCATGATGACAAATTTCAAATTAAATTTAGATTAGGACCAGGGGATATTTTTTCATTTAATAACAGACGATTATTACATGGTAGAACTGAATTTGATCCAAATTCAGGGCACAGACATTTGCAAGGTTATTATATGGATCGAGATGAAATTATTGGAAGGCTAAGATATTTAAAAAATTCTGTTAACTCCAACCAGTAACATTCTTTACTTCAAGATATTCCTCAAGGCCCCAAACACCTCCTTCTCTCCCATTACCTGATTGTCTGTAACCACCAAATGGAGTTCCGGCATCTGCTCCATTTCCATTTATGTAAACACATCCAGATCTTAATTTTTTAGCAACTCTGTGTGCTTTTTCTCTGTCTTCAGTTTGTAAATAATTTCCAAGACCATAAGAAGTATCATTTACAATATTGACTGCCTCATCTTCGGTCTCAAATGGAATTATAGATAATACAGGTCCAAAAATTTCTTCTTTAGCAATTCTCATTTCATTAGTTACGTCTGTAAATATAGTTGGTTTAATGAAGTACCCTTTGTTCAAACCGTTTGGTAACTCAGGTCCACCTGCTGCAAGAGTTGCGCCTTCAGAAATTCCACTTTCAATAAGATTTATAATTTTATCATATTGAATTTTAGAAATTACTGGTCCTATATGATCTCCTTTTTTTGAAGCTAGATCTACTTTAATTTTGTTTGCTTCATCTACTGCTTCTTTAACAGCTCTTTCATAAATTGATTTCTCAACCAGCATTCTTGTTGGTGCATCACAAGATTGACCGGAATTGCTCATTACATTTCTAATACCGTCTCTTACTGCATCTTTATAACTATCAGCAAAAACAATATTTCCACCTTTTCCACCCAATTCAAGACAAACTCTTTTAATTGTTTCAGCAGCATTTTTTGAAATTAATCTTCCTGCTCTTGTTGAACCTGTGAAAGAAACCATATCAATATCAGGGTGGCTTGAAATGTGGGTTCCCACTCCTGCACCGTCTCCATTTACCAAATTAAATACACCTTTTGGAAAACCTGCTTCATCAATCATTTCTGCAAATAGCATTCCAGAAATAGGAGCTATCTCTGATGGTTTTAAAATCATTGTACATCCAGTTGCAAATGCAGGAACAACTTTCAAAGCAATTTGATTAATTGGCCAATTCCATGGTGTGATTAATCCACAAACTCCAATTGGCTCATAATAGATATGATTATTTGATTTATTATCAAAGTGTTCATCAAATTTAAAATTTTTTAATCTTAAAATAAAATCATCTAAATGATCTTTCCCTGAGGCTGTTTGAACATCTGTTGCCCAATCCATTGGTGCACCCATTTCAAGAGAAATAGCCTCAGCCATTTCATTAAATCTTTTTTTATAAACTGAGGATAATTTTTCAAGTAAACTTAGCCTTTCTCCCTTGCTAGTTTCTTTCCAAGTATCAAAGGCATTTTTTGCTGATTTAACAGCTAAATCTGTGTCCTCTTTTGAACCTAAAGAAATAACAGCAAACGGGTCCTCATTGCTCGGATTAATGACTTCAAAATCATTTTTTTTAATTGGATCAACCCACTGACCATTTATATAAAATTTTCTTCTATCTAACATTTTTCATCTTAACATATTAATTAAATTTCATATCCTTTTTCCTCAGGTTCATTATCAACTAACTCATCAGGAAAACCATTAGCTCTAAAATTAATATTATTTAAATCCTCCATCCTTTTTACAATCATTGATGACCAAGCTCTGGAACCATATTTTTTTTGACCATCTTTAAAAATTTCAACTATTTGTGGAGAAATTTCTAAAGGAGCATTCAGTTTTTTTGCAAGGTTATCAAATAGACTTGTGTCTTTTAAAACTAAATCCATTGTAAAATTTATATTGTAAGACCCATTTAATATAACCTGGCTTTCTGTTTCATGCACAAATGAATTACCTGATGAAATAGCAATTCCCTCATAAGTTTTTGCAAGATCCAAATTAGATTTTTTTGCGATTGTCCAAGCTTCGCCTAATGCAACCAAATGTACAGATGCCAAGTAATTTGTAACCACTTTTAATATACTTGCTGTACCAAGCTCACCAGTATGTAGTATTTTTCTTCCCATAACAGTTAATGCAGGTAAAATTTTTTCAAATGCTTTTCTTTCACCACCAATAAATATAGCAATATTACCTGTTGTAGCTCTATGACATCCACCACTAACAGGGCCATCCATTGGTGTTGCATTTTTTGCCAATACTTTTTTCCCAATTCTTTTAACTTCATTTTCATCTGTGGTACTCATTTCTAACCAAATTTTATTCTCTGATAAACCATTTAGAATTCCATCGTCAGCTTCCATCACTTCAGCAGATACCTCAGGGGAAGGAAGAGAGGTAATGATTAAATCTGATTGTTCAGCTAATTGTTTCGGAGATTTTGCAACTTTAGCACCTAAGTCTCTAAAGGAATTTGTTAAATTTTCATTTAAATCTCTTACCGTAAGATCAAAGTTATTTCTTAATAAACTTCCAGCAAGTTTTCCTCCAACATTACCTAAACCGATAAATCCAATTTTCATTTTATTTCCTCTTCTTTTTTGTTTTTTGTAAATACAATTAAAATCACACCAACTATGATAATTGCACCACCTATAAATAATTCTGCCGTTGGTTTTTCACCTAAAAGAAATATAGCTGCTAGTAAACCTGTTGGGGGTATACCCATAGTAACAATAGGAAGTACTTTATAAAGTGGGTTGTTTTTTAAAACATAATAGAAACAACCGTATGTAATTGGCTGCATTATGAAACCAATATAAATAGCAATAATCCAATGATCAAATTTTGCATTTGTTAGATAATTAATTGTATTTCCATCAATTATTGCAGATAGCATTACTAATATTGGTCCAGAGAATAATGCTAACCAAGCAACTAAAGCTAAAGGATTTATTTCTTTACTTAAAGGTTTAACCATAACTTGTCCAAGAGCCCATACAGCCGATCCTAAAATCGTAAGACTAATCCCAATAAACTTTCCATCTAAGTTAGGAGATCCAGTTAAAATATAAACACCAACAAATGCAACAGCTATACCTATTAAAGCTCTAATAGTTGGTTTTTCTTTAAGCATGAAGTAAGCAAAAATAACTCCAAACGGAACTTCCATCTGAACCAAAAGAACCGCTGAAGATGCATCAATTAAATCTAAACCAGTATATGTAATACTATATTGCAATGTGTTAGCTACTAATGATGCAGCAAAAATTCTTTTTAAATATCCTTTTGGAATTGGAAACCACCAAATTAACAATGAAGCAGCAAATGTAAATCTGATACCCATCAAAAGAATAGGAGGGAAAGATTCAAAAGCTGGTTTAGCTATTACAAAACCAAAGCCTAAAAAAATAGGCACCAAGGATGCTACGAAAGTATCTTTTATATTCATGCCTATTTTTTATATTAATGATTATTAAAGAACTTCTGATATATTCACCTTTTAAATTATGAATTCAACAAAAATAGATCCTAAATATATTACCAAATCAAATCCAAGAATTGGACTTATTGCGCTTGCAAGCGATTTTATGATTGAAAGAGATTTTATAAACGTAATTAAAGATAGAGAAGTTGATTTCTTTGTAAATCGTATCGAATGCTATAACCCGCTAACAAAAGAAAATTTGATCAAAATGGCAAACAAAGTTACTGAGGTAACAAAAGATATATTACCTGATCAGGATATCGATTGTGTTGTTTATGGTTGTACATCTGGAACAATAGCTGCAGGTTATGAGTCAATTGAACAAAAAGTAAAAGCTGCAAAACCTATGGCAGAAGTGACAACTCCAAGTACTGCTGCAATCAAAGCTTTAAAGAAATTAAATATAAATAAAATAAGTCTATTTACACCTTATAGCAAAAAACTTAACGATGAAGTTTTGGAATATTTTAAAAGCGAAGGATTTGAAGTTACGTCAAATTCTTACTTTGATATAGAGGCTGATTACAATATCGGAAAAGTTGATCAGAATTATTTATATAATGTTCTATCCGAAATAGATTTAAATGGGGCAGAGGCACTCTTTGTTTCTTGTACTGCTTTACCAGTATTGCCAATTATTGATAAATTAGAGAAAAAATTAAATACTACAGTTTTATCTAGCAATCAGGCTTTAATTTGGGATACGCTTGTTAAAATAAACAAAAATAATTCTGTGGAAGGATTTGGGAAATTATTTAAAGAAAATTAATGTTGTTCACAAAAGAAGAATATAAGCAAAGATTAACAAAAGTTAAAAAAATGATGCAAGAAAAAGGCATCGATCTTTTAATCTCACATGACACTAACAACATGAATTACCTTACAGGTTATGATGCTTGGTCTTTTTATTATGCTCAGTGTGCAGTTGTTCATATAGATGCTGATGAGCCTTTATGTTTTGTTAGAGCTCAAGATGCAGGTGGAGCGTATATTAAAACTTATTTAAAGGATGAGAATATTTTAGTTTATGACGAAAATTATATTCATACATGGCCAAAACATCCTTATGATAATTTAGTAGAAATTATAAAAGAAAGAAAATGGGACAAGTTATGCATTGGCTTAGAAATGGATGCACACTACTTCACTGCATTTTGTTATGAAAAAATAAAGCAGGGATTACCCAATGCAAAAATTAAAGACAGTGATCGTCTAGTTAATTGGGTAAGGTTAGTAAAATCAAATGCTGAAATAGGTTTCATGAAATCTGCTGCAAAAATTTCTGAAAAAGGAATGAAAACTGCTATGGAAGTTATTAAACCAGGTGTAAGACAGTGCGATGCAGTTGGTGAAATTCAAAAAACTTTATTTTACGGGACAGAGGAATTTGGAGGTGAATATTCTAGTATTGCAACTTTACTTCCAACAGGAAAAGGCACTTCAGCCTCACATTTGACAGCAACTCAAGATAAATTTGTAGAAGGTGAGGCTACAATTATTGAGTTATCTGGGGTTTATAAAAGATATCATGCTCCAATGGCAAGAACAGTTCTGCTTGGAAAACCTAATCAATTAAAGATTGATACGATGAACAAAACAATTGAAGCTTTAAATGCTGGCATAAGTCTAATTAAACCTGGAAATACAGCAGATGATGTTGCGCAAGCTTTTTGGAAAATATTAGATAAATATGGAATAGAAAAAAAATCTAGAACAGGTTATTCGATTGGAATTGGTTATCCTCCTGATTGGGGTGAGCACACACTTAATATTTATAAGGGAGATATGACAGTTCTAGAACCTAATATTTGTTTTCATATGATAGCTGTAATGCAGTTTGGTGATTGGGGTGTTGAAGCCTCTGAAGCTATAAGAGTTACAGAGAATGGATCAGAATTGTTTTGTAATTTTCCAAAAGAGCTTCATATTAAGAGTTAATTAGCTATTGAAATCTATTTATACAAATGTTTTATATGCATCTTTATGTCTAAAAATCCAGAATTCGTAAAATTTGATAAAGTAGACAAGAGTTATGACGGCAAAGTTCTTGTCGTTAAAGATCTTCAATTAGATATTGCTGAAGGTGAGTTTATAACAATGCTTGGTCCTTCTGGTTCAGGTAAGACAACTTGTTTAATGATGTTAGCTGGATTTGAAACACCAACTCATGGTGAAATATTACTAGATGGAAATATCATTTCTAATATTCCACCTCATAAAAGAGGGATTGGAATGGTATTTCAAAACTATGCATTATTTCCACATATGACTGTTTATGAAAATTTAGCTTTTCCTTTGCGAGTAAGAAAAGTTGAAAAAGATGAAATTGATAAAAAAGTTGATAAAGCATTATCTATGGTTTCATTAAACGGATTTGAAACCAGAATGCCAGCCCAACTTTCAGGTGGTCAACAACAAAGAGTAGCAGTCGCTAGAGCTTTGGTATTTGATCCTTCAGTTGTACTAATGGACGAACCTTTGGGAGCGTTAGATAAAAATTTAAGAGAGAGTATGCAATATGAAATTAAACATATTCATGAAAGCATTGGTGTAACGGTTGTTTATGTAACACATGATCAAAGTGAAGCTTTGACAATGTCAAACAGGATAGCAGTATTTAATGATGGAAAGGTACAACAACTATCAGACCCAGCAGAATTATATGAAAAACCAGTTAACTCATTTGTTGCAGAATTTATTGGAGAAAATAATACATTTAATGGAGAGGTTTCTGACATAGATAAAGATAAATGTAAGGTTAGGCTTGCTGAGGCAGAGATATTGGCAAATCCTATTTCAGTTAAATCTATAGGAGAAAAGACTACTGTATCGTTAAGACCAGAAAGGGCACTAATAAATCCCTCAGACAAAATGGATAATATGTTTACAGGAAAAGTAGAAGAGGTTATTTATCATGGTGATCATACAAGAGTTAGATTAAATTTATTAGGAAGCTCCGAATTTATTTTAAAAGTTCCAAATAGCACATCCAACCTAGAGCTAAAAGTAAGTCAAGACATTAAAATTGGATGGAATAGTCAGGATGCAAGAGCACTAGATCCAAAGTAATTCTCATTTAATAACAATATATATCAACGATAAAATGAGCTGTTGACTTAAGTTAGTCTATTTGTTGTACTTTTAGTTATATAAATTAATTTATATCAACGTTTAAACGGAGGAATAATGAAGAAAATAAGTAAATTATTACTAGCTCTTTCTTTTGTTGTGTCTTTAACTTCTTCAGCCTTTGCTGTTACAGTAGCATCATGGGGTGGAGCATATACAGACTCTCAAAAACAAGGGTATGGTGATCCTACAGCTGCGGCTTTAGGGATAGACATTAACTGGGTAGACTACTCAGGTGGATTGTCTGAAATAAAAGCACAAAAAGAAGCAGGTGCTATTACTTGGGATATTATAGACTTATTTGCATTCGATACAATTAACGGATGTGATGAAGGTTTATTTGTTAAATTTGATTTTGATAAAGATTTCCCTGCTGCACCAGATGGAACTCCTGCAAGTGAGGACTTCTTTGCTCCAATGCCAAGTGAATGTGCAGTTGGAAACATTCTTTATTCTTGGAACTATGCTTTTGATACAAGAGCATTTGGTGGAAAAGAGCCTAAAACTATTAAAGACTTTTTTAACACAAAAAAATTTCCAGGTAAAAGAGCGATATACAAAAGTGCTCTTACAAATCTAGAAATAGCTTTAGCTGCTGACGGCGTAAACATGGGTAAAGGTGGAGAATTACTTTACAGAAAGCTTGAAGAAGAGGGCGGTGTTGATAGAGCCATGAATAAAATTAAAGAACTTTGTACAGATCCAAATGGTGGATGTGTATTCTGGTCTGCAGGTGCTCAACCACCAGAACTATTAGTTGCTGGTGAAGTAGTTATGGCAACTGGTTGGAATGGAAGATTCTTTAACGCTGAAGTAGGTGAAGGTGCTCCAATTAAGCAAGTATGGCATGGTCAAGGTCTTGACTATGAGTATTTTGCATTAGTTAAGGGTGGACCAGATGAAGCAAATGCTAAAAAAGCTTTAGCTATGATGACTAACACTGAAATGTTAGCTGGTAGTGCGAAGTATATTGCATATGCTCCATACAGATTATCATCTTTAGATATTATCAAAGCCAATGAGCCTTGGTACAAAGATGGTAAAACTGAAATGATGCCGCAAATGCCTACGTCTCCTCAAAACACTAAGAAATATTTCTTGGTTGATCCTTTCTACTGGGCTGATAATGGAACAGAGATTGGTGAAAAATGGGAAGCAATGAAAGCAGGCCTATAATTTCAGTTTTAAACACTGAATTAATATAATATATTTAGGGCGGTTAGTTTTAACCGCCCTATTTTTTTATGAGCTCAGAAACAAAACAAATTTTAACTACTGACGGAATTCCACTTGAGGTCAGTCTAAAAAAGGCGGAAAAGAAGAATAAAATTAAAGCTTTTCTTCTTGTTGCTCCATTACTGTTTTTCTTATTCATTACATATGTTTTTCCAATTGGTGAAATGTTTACAAGAAGTGTAGACGATAAAATGATCACAAACATGCTTCCTAAAACTTTTAAGGCTATGGAAAAATGGGATGGAAAAGAATTGCCACCAGAAGAAGTTTTTGCTGGTTTCTATTTAGACTACAAGGTTTTAATTGAAAATCAGACACAAGGTAAACTTGGTCAAAGATTGAACAAGGAAAAAAATGGTTTTAACTCTATTACTAAAAAATTAATGAGACAAATCAAAAGAAATAAAATTGATGAAAGTCAAAGCATCAAAGAGCAAATTATGAAAGTTCATAAAAGATGGAGGAATGTTGAGTATTGGCAAGCAATAAAAAGAACTGCACCTCCTTACACAATGGCAAAATATTTAAAAGGTATGGATATGTACTATGCAGCAGATGGAAGCATTGCTCAAGTAGATGAAGACAGAAGAATTCACAGGATACTTTGGTTGAGAACATTGGAAATAGCTTTATTTGTCACTATTTTCTGTTTTTTAATGGGTTATCCAATTGCCCATCTGCTTGCGACATTGCCTATGAAGTATAGCAATCTTCTAATGATATGTGTTCTTTTGCCTTTTTGGACTTCGCTACTGGTAAGAACTGCCAGTTGGATGATTTTATTGCAACAACAGGGAGTAGTAAATGATTTCTTTGTAATGATTGGTCTTGTTGCAGACGATAACAGACCAGAGATGATGTATAATAAAGTTGGAACCTATGTTGCAATGACACAAATATTGTTGCCATTTATGGTACTTCCACTTTACAGTGTTATGAAAACAATATCCCCAAGCTTAATGAGAGCAGGAAAATCATTAGGTGGAACTCCATTTGTTGCTTTTTGGAAAGTTTATTTTCCATTAACTATCCCAGGTATTGGCGCAGGATGTTTATTAGTATTTATTCTAGCGATTGGGTATTATATCACTCCGGCATTAGTTGGAGGAGCGTCAGGCACATTAATAAGCAATCAAATTGCTTATCATATGAAAACTACATTAGACTGGAGTTTTGCATCAGCAATGGGTTTAATGTTGCTATCCGGAGTTTTAGTAATCTATTGGATTTATAATAAATTAGTAGGAGTTGATAATATAAAATTAGGATAAATATGGCATTACCAAGTTATACAGAAACTCGATACAGAATTTGGCATTATTTTTATATTGCTATATGTACATTTGTATTTTTCTTTTTAATTGCACCTTTATTCGTAATTTTTCCTTTATCATTTAACGCAGAAGAATTTTTAGTTTTTTCTGAGGGCATGAAAAGACTTGACCCTGATGCCTTTTCTTTTAGATGGTATCACGAAATGGTTTATGGAACTAAAAATCCATGGGGATTAGCTGCAAAAAATAGTTTTATAATTGCGATATTTGCAACCATAGGATCAATTATTTTGGGCACTTTAGCAGCTCTAGGACTTAGCAGTAGACATATGCCCTATAAAGGAATGATTATGGCAATATTAATTTCACCAATGATTGTTCCCCTAATTATTTCTGGTGTTGCAATTTTCTTTTTTATGGCAAAAGTTGGTTTAGCTGCGACACATACTGGAATAGTTTTAGCCCATATTATTTTAGGAACACCATTTGTTGTTATTACTGTAACAGCCACGCTGTCTGGTTTTGATCATAGTGTAACAAGAGCAGCTGCAAGCCTCGGAAGTAATCCAGTTAATACATTTATGAAAATTACTCTTCCTTTAATATTACCTGGTGTTATTTCAGGTGGATTATTTGCATTTGTAACTTCATTTGATGAAGTTGTAGTTGTTTTATTTCTTGCAGGACTAGAAAATACTACAATTCCAGTGCAAATGTGGACTGGCTTAAGGGAACAACTTAGTCCTACAATACTTGCTGTTGCAACTTGTTTAATTCTTCTTTCAACTTTAATCTTAATAAGCGCAGAACTATTAAGAAGAAGATCTGAGAGATTAAGAGGAATAAATAGATAATTTACCGATATAATATTTTCATATATAGAGATTGCGATGGAAATTAAAAAAGTTGTTGTTATTGGTTCTGGTACAATGGGCAGTGGAATAGCAGCTCATTTATGTAATGCAGGTGTTCCAGTTACTCTTTTAGATTTAACTACAGAAATTAGCGAAAAAGCTAGAGAAAGAATTCACAAGTCAAGACCTCCTCTGCTGATAGATAAAAGTAAAATAAATAACATTAAAGTAGGCAATATTAATGATAATTTTGATGCTATAAAAGATGCAGATTGGGTTGTGGAGGCAGTAGTAGAAAGAATTGATATTAAACATAATATTTACAAAAAGATATTTAAAGACAGAAAAAAGGGTGCAATAGTATCGTCAAATACATCGTCAATCCCAATTAAAGTTTTGTCAGAAAAACTTACTAATGAGGAAAAAAAAGATTTTTGCATAACTCACTTTTTTAATCCAGTTAGATACATGGGCTTATTAGAAATTGTTAAAAATGAAAACAATGACCTAATTAAAATTAATTCATTAAAAAAATTTTGCGAGGTTGAACTTGGTAAGGGAGCTATAGTTTGCAATGACACACCAGGTTTTCTGGGTAATAGAATTGGTGTTTACGCTATGCAGGTTGCTATGACTGAGGCCTTCAAAATGAAACTTTCAATAGAAGAGGCAGACGCAGTTTTTGGTAGACCGATGGGAATACCAAAAACAGGAGTTTTTGGATTATATGATCTAATTGGAATTGATTTGATGGCTGATGTTTTAAAAAGTTTTATCAAGGAACTCTCAGACAAAGATGAATTTCAAATTGTTGCAAAAGAAATTCCTTTAGTAAAAAAATTAATTGAGACAGGTTACACAGGTCGAAAAGGGAAAGGTGGCTTTTACAGAATGAATAAAAGTGGGGGGCAAAAAATTTTAGAGGCGATTAATTTAGAAACAGGAGAGTATTCAGCAACAAAAAAAATAGATTTAGGAATTGATACAGTTGATATTGTAAATTTAATTAATCGAAAAGATAAATTTGGTCAGTATGCTTGGATTGTAATTTCTAAAATAATTAAATATGCATCTTCTCTTGTTCCAGGAATTACTGATAAGTTCAATGATATTGATGAAGCTATGAGACTAGGTTTTAACTGGGCGATGGGTCCATTTGAAATGTTGAGATCGATAGGAGTTAATAATTTCTTTGAAAGAATTGATAACTTTGAACATAATAAATTTTTGGAAAATTTATCAAAATCAAAAGATGAAAACTTCTATGGAGAAAGACAGCTTTATACAGACATTCAAACATTAGGAAAAATAAGACCATCTGCAATTAAACTGGATAAAAATAATTCTGCTGAAATTCATCGCTTTAAAGATTTTAATATTGTTGAATTTACAACAAAAGCTTGTGCATTAGATTATGACTCAATGGATGCATTAAAAAATGCAACTGACAAACCTTTAATTGTAATTAATGAAAGTATGCAATTTTCAGCAGGTGTGAATTTAAGTTATACCATGAACTTTGCTGATAAAGGTGATTTTAAATCAATTGAAAAATTCATTAAATATTTTCAAGATACTTGTAAAACTTTAAAATATTCAAAATACCCAGTTGTATCAGCTCCATCAGGACTTACCTTGGGAGGAGGATTTGAAGTTTTAGTACAAAGTAATTTTGTTGCTTCCCATACAAATTTAGTTATTGGGTTGGTCGAAACTATTGTTGGCTTAGTTCCTGCAGGGGGAGGATGTAAAGAAATGTTATGGAGATGGTCTAAAACAGAGGAAGCAAAATCAGATCCAGATTATGCACCACTAAAAGTTTTTGATATTATTGGTTATGCCAAAACAGCTTCATCACCAATAGAAGCTGAGCCTTTGAAATACTTAAGACCCGAAGATAAAAAAATTATGAACAGAAACCGTCTTTTCGAAGTATCAAAAAAATTAATTGATCAAAATATTGATTTTATTCCACCAGAGGAGTGTAAGTTTAATCTCTCCGGAAAACCATTGAAAGATAAAATGATTAAGGTTTTAGAAAAACTATATAATGAAAAAGTAATTTTAGATCATGGTATGTATGTTGGATCAGAGCTTGCAAATGTTTTAAGCGGCGGTGAGACGACTATTGAAAAAACATTATCTGAGGATGATCTGTATAAACTAGAATTAGATTCTTTTATGAGATTGATAGAAACTAAACAAACACAAGATAGAATTAAACACACTTTATCAACTGGTAAACCTCTAGTTAATTAGAATTAAACATTCTAAAGGTTCTTATATAATCAGGTCTTAAAACATAAATTGCTTTATTTCCCGTTTTAATCTTCTTTAAAATATCTAATCCACGAACTACCTTACCAATTGGTGTATATTCGCCTTGATAAATTGGTATTTCTTTTAGGGTAATAAAGAATTCACTATCCTCTGTATCAAATTCTGATGTTCTAGCAAAACCAACACTCCCCTTCGTAAATATAAAATCATTGTTTAGCTCAGATTTTAATAAGCCCAATCCTGATTTACCGCTACCAATTTTAGAGTAATCTAAATTACTTATGTTTCCATATTCAATATCTCCAGCTTGTACAAACGTATTTTTGGTAACCTTATAGAAGGCTGAACCATCATATTTTTTTTGCTTAATTAAAAATTTAAATCTTTCAACCGACTTAGGAGAAATATCTGGATAAAGTTCAATAATTACATTCCCACATTCAACATTCATTACAACAATATTATTTGGTTCATTAAAATTTAGTTTATTTAAAGGATTTTTTTCAACAAATAGACATTTGTTTTTTAAAAAAAAAAAAGATGTAAATATAAAAGTTGCTAGAATTATTAAAAATATAAATAATATTTTTTCTGATCTTGAGGCTTTTATAGATTTAATCATAAAATATTTTTATCTATTTTAGCTAAACTAAATTTTATAAAATTTACCTTGTTAAATAAAATTTTATCATTTTTTATTTTTTCTTTAATTATTTTTTTATCAGTCATTAGAAACGAAAAAATTTCTGCCATATCTTCAGATGGAATAGATTTTGAATATTCTGTCAAAAATCCATCTGTATTTTTATATAAATCTAAATTTACTCTATTAGAGCAAGTAGAACATTCTGCATAATTAAAAGATGCTTCATTAAATGAAGAAAACTTATTTTCATCAAAAAAATTAGTATGACTATTTTGAATCATGTGAAAAATTTCATGATGTATCATTCTTTCAAAATACTTTTGATTAAAATTAATATCTAAAATTAAAGTTCTATTTTTATTATCGGGTATTCCTCCAGTATTTATTCCAGAGATGAACAAATTTTCACAAAAAACAATGTACTTTAATTTTATTTTATTTAGAAAATCTGAATTATATTGGTTGAGATTTTTTTCAATTAAAGAAAATTTTGAATTTAAATTATCTATATTAGCCTTGTCACAAGTAATGTTCTTGCTCACACCAATTTTAAAATTACCTCTAGCACTCAAATAACGGATATTATTATCGCTTTTCAATTTATAAATTTCTAAATTTGGGATTTTTATCAGATTATAAATTTCATCAGCATTTACATGTGAAATATGAAATACAAGAATAAATAAAATTAAAATTTTCATTAAATTATTATAGACGAATTAGATTAGATAATATTATCTTAGATTATTAAAAAATGAAAAAAGAAAGAAATAAAAATCCAATTCAGCCAGCTGATGGAACAAAGGTCCCTAGATTTGCCGGTCCAAGCACATTTGCAAGACTTCCTGAATTAAGAGATGTGGAAAGTTGTGATATCGCAATTGTTGGTATTCCCTTTGATGCTGGTACAAGTTATAGGCCAGGTGCAAGATTTGGTCCCCAAAGCATAAGGCAAGCGTCTAGACATTTAAGAACTAATTATCATCCCAATTATGATGTTGAACCTTTTAAAATCCAGCAAGTTGCTGATGCTGGTGATATTGCTTGTAATCCGTTTAGCATAGATGAAGCAATTAAGCAGATCGAGGTGGGCGCAACAGATTTATTAAATAAGGTTGGAGGAATTATTAGTTTGGGAGGAGATCATACTATTGCAGTCCCCCTGTTAAGAGCAATCAATAAAAAAAATAAAGGACCTGTGTCTTTAGTTCATTTTGATGCTCACTTAGATACTTGGGATACATATTTTGGAGCTCCTTATACTCACGGAACTCCATTCAGAAGAGCTAGAGAGGAAGGTTTATTTTTAGACGATGCATCAATGCATGTAGGTATCAGAGGTCCTCTTTATAGTAGAGATGACATTAAAAATGATGAGAGCTTTGGATTTAAGATAATTCACTGTGATGAATTTCAAACAGAAGGCACGGATAAAATTGCTGAAAGAATTAAAAAGAGAGTAGGAGATAATGCATTATATTTATCAATAGATATTGATGTGCTTGATCCAGCTTTTGCCCCAGGAACAGGAACACCAGAGATTGCAGGTATGACAACAAGAGAAATAGTAAATGTTTTAAGAGGACTGTCAGGTTTAAATTTAGTTTCTGCAGATGTAGTTGAGGTTTCACCTGCTTACGATCATGCTGAGGTAACTTCTTTAGCCGCTGCAACAATAGTTTATGAACTTACAAATCTATTTGCAAAATCATAAAGAAAGGATAGTTATAAGAAATGTTAGACAAAAAAAATTTTTATATAAATGGAGCATGGGTCAAGCCAAATAGTTCTGAAGAAATTAAAGTAATCGATCCAGCAACAGAGCAAAATTGCGCTGTAATTACTTTAGGAAATAAAGCAGATGTTGACTTAGCAGTTAGTGCAGCAAAAGATGCATATGAGTCATGGGCCTTTTCTTCTAAAGATGAAAGAATTGGATTATTGGAAAAACTTTATGAAAACTACAAGAAAAGATGGGCAGATATTGCAGAAGCTATAACTCTTGAAATGGGTGCTCCTAAAGATTTTGCAACCAAATTACAAGCAGGTACAGGAGCAAGTCATATTAAATCTTTTATAAGATATTTAAAAAATTTTGAATTTGAAAAACCATTAGGTGAACATGCTCCTAACCAAAGACTAATTTATGAACCAAAAGGTGTTTGTGCATTAATAACTCCATGGAATTGGCCAATGAACCAAGTGTGTTTAAAAGTAATGCCGGCAATCGCATCAGGATGTACGATGGTCTTAAAACCATCAGAGTTAGCGCCACTATCCTCAATGATACTTGCCGAGATTGTTGATGAAGTGAAGTTTCCAAAAGGAGTATTTAATTTAGTTAATGGTGACGGAGCAACAACAGGAGATGCTCTAACGAGTCATCCAGATATTAATATGATTTCTTTTACAGGATCAACTAGGGCAGGAGCTCTAATTTCACAGAATGCCGCTAGAGATTTTAAAAGAGTAAGTTTAGAATTAGGTGGAAAAGGGGCAAATATAATTTTTAAAGATGCTGACCCAGAAGCCATTGAAAGAGGTGCTTTAAGATGTTTTAGAAATTCAGGACAATCTTGTAATGCACCAACTAGAATGTTGGTTGAAAAATCAATGTACAATGAGGCTATAGAGAGATTAAAAAAATATACTGAAAACTTTGAAGTCGGCGATCCTAAAAAAGAAGGAGAACATATAGGTCCAGTTATTTCAGAGACTCAATTTAATAAAATACAAACCTTAATTCAAAAAGGTATTGATGAAGGTGCAAAATTAGTTGCGGGAGGCACTGGTAAACCAGATGGATTAGATAAAGGTTATTTCGTTAAACCAACAGTGTTTGCAGATGTAAATAACGATATGGAAGTTGCAAGAACAGAAATTTTTGGGCCTGTTTTATCTGTAATTCCATTTGAAACAGAAGAAGATGCAATAAAAATTGCTAACGATACTGATTATGGATTAACAAACTATATCCAAACTAAAGATTCCGAAAAAGTACAAAGAGTTGCAAGAAAATTAAGATCTGGGATGGTTGATGTAAATGGAGCTGGTATTGCAGTTGATGCACCATTTGGCGGTTTTAAACATTCAGGAATTGGACGTGAAGCAGGGGAGCACGGTTTAGAAGAATTTTTAGAAGTTAAAGCAGTAGGTGGTTGGAGTTAATTTAAAATAGACTTATCTTTTATTCCGTCAAGAAGTTTCAAACATTTTTTTAGCTCATCTAAAACAATAAATTCATCAATTTTATGAGCTTGCTCAATTGAGCCAGGACCACATACGACAGTACTAATTCCTATTTCTTGAAAAAGACCTGCCTCAGTACCAAAGGAAACCACTTGTCTTGAGTTATCGCCAGTTAAGCTAGATATCAATTCACAAGCTTCTGACTTTTCTTCTCTATCAAAACCAACTATTTCGCCTATAATTTTTTTTTCAATTGATGAATTGGGGAATATTTTTTTCATATCAGGTAACAAAATTTCGGTCGCATATTTGTCTAACTCTTGATTTAAATAAACTGCATCATCTTTTACAACAGGTCTAGTTTCCCAATTAACATGACATTTGTCTGCAATTACATTATGAGCTATGCCTCCAAATATACCTCCAATAGATAAAGTAGAATAAGGAGGATCAAATATTGAATCTTTTGGGACTCTTTCTTTAAGTTTTTCTCTTAGCTCTATTAATTTGTTCACATATCTAGAAGCATATTCAACAGCACTTACTCCTTTGTGAGGAGCTGAACTATGTCCAGCTAAACCTTTAAAATATGTTGTGTATTCATAACATCCTTTGTGAGCATCAATAATTTTCATATTGGTTGGTTCACCAACAATACAAATTCCATTTTTAATATTTCTTTTCTTTAGCTCTTTAATAAGTATAGGAGCTCCTTGACACGCAGTTTCTTCGTCAAAAGTAAAAGAAAAATGAATATCTCTATCAAGATTTGATTTAGAATAGATCGGTGCAAAGGCCAAAGCACACGCAATAAAACCTTTCATATCACAGGACCCTCTTCCATAAAGTTTATTGTCTTTAATAGTTGCAATGAAAGGATCTGTTGCCCACCCCTTAGACACAGGAACGACATCTGTGTGTCCTGATAAAATTATTGATTTTTTTTCACTAAGATTTTTTGCCTTAATAGTAGCAAATAAATTAACTCTTTTTTTATGATCATCAAAAGTTCTAAAAGATGTAGCACCAAGATTTTTTAAAATGTTATCACAATAATCAATTAGAGAATTATTATCCTCTCCTGAAATTGTTTTAAAGCCAATTAAGTCAGTCAATATTTTAACTGAATTTTTGAACAATAGTTCTGAATTATTTTCTGTACTCATATTTTTCATGCATTATATAGTAATATTATGAAAGAACAAATTACGTACGATATATTTGATAAAGTTGACATTAGAGTTGGCACAGTTATTTCAGTAAAAAAAAATGAAAAAGCTAGAAAACCTTCTTTAGTTGTTGAAGTAGATTTTGGAAAAGAAATTGGTATTAGACAATCTTCTGCCCAAATTACCCACTATTATAATGAGGAAAATCTTAAAGGAAAACAAGTAATAGGTGTTTGTAATTTTCCAGAGAAAAACATAGCTGGCGTAGTTTCTCAAGTGCTTATTCTTGGCTCAATAGATAAGGAGGGCAAAGTAATTTTGGTTCATCCATCTCAAAAATCTGAGAATGGTTTGCCTATAGCATAGAAATGCATCCAGAAATTTTATCGATAACATTATTTGGGATTGTGGCAGCTTATTCTCCGGGTCCAAATAATTTTGTAGCATTTTATTCTGGATTTAATTTTGGTATTACAAGAACTCTTCCACACATAATTGGAGTCACTTTGGGGTTCCCATTTCTACTACTATGTGTAGCCTTAGGTTTAATAAATGTTTTTAAACTTTATCCATTAATTCAAGAAATATTAAAATATTTAGGGACACTATTTTTAATTTACTTGGCTTATAAAATTTCTTTCTCCAGTTCTAAAAATGAAGAAAACAAAAATAAAAATCCAGTAAAATTTATTGAAACATTTGTTTTTCAATTTTTAAACCCCAAAGCTGTAATTGCATCAATTATAATTGTATCAACATACATTAAAGTTGGAGAAAACTTTGTAAGCTATACGACTCAAATTATTATATTGGCCTTATTAGTTTCTGTAACCAGTATAACATTATGGACCTTTTTAGGTAAATTCTTTAGGAAATTTGCGACAAATCAGAAATTTATTAATTATTTTAATTATGTTATGTCACTGCTTCTTTTGTTAAGCATACTAACTTTTTATTTGTAATATGAAACCAGGAAACAAAAATTCTTACAATTCACTAAAAAATATTTGGATAGATAGTAAGGAATTTAAATATTATTCATTATCTGAGGCTGAAAAAAATGGCCTTGATGGTGTAAGTAAACTTCCTAAATCTCTTAAAGTATTATTGGAAAATTTATTAAGATATGAAGATGATTTGTCAGTTACTAAATCCCAAATAGAAGCGATTAAGAATTGGCTTAAAACAAAAAAATCTAAAACTGAAATTGCATATAGACCCGCAAGAGTGCTTCTCCAAGATTACACTGGTATTCCAGCTGTAGCCGATCTCGCAGCAATGCGGGAAGCTGTGAAAGAAAAAAATAAGGATCCAAATACTATCAACCCATTATCTGCTGTTGATCTTGTTATTGATCATTCTGTACAAGTAGATCAGTCTGCAAAAGCGGATTCTTTTGAAAAAAATGTTGATATAGAATTTGAAAGAAATGGAGAAAGATATTCGTTTTTAAAATGGGGACAGCAAGCATTTAATAATTTTAGAATAGTTCCACCTGGAACAGGGATTTGTCACCAAGTGAATTTAGAGTATTTATCAAAAGTAGTTTGGTCAGAAGATTTTAAAGGACATAAGTATCTTTTTCCAGATACTTTAGTTGGAACAGACAGTCATACTACAATGGTAAATGGTTTATCAGTTTTAGGATGGGGTGTTGGTGGAATTGAAGCTGAAGCAGGAATGTTGGGACAACCAATATCGATGTTAATACCTGAGGTTATTGGATTTGAGATGAAAAACAAAATGCCAGAGGGGACTACAGCAACTGATTTGGTATTAACAGTTGTTAAAATGTTAAGAGATAAAGGAGTTGTTGGTAAGTTTGTTGAGTTTTATGGAGAGGGATTAAAAAATTTGACACTTGCAGATAGAGCAACTATTGCAAATATGGCTCCTGAATATGGAGCTACATGTGGTTTTTTTCCTATAGACGAGGAAACACTTAAATATTTAAAATTTTCTGGAAGAGATCAACACACCGTCAATGTCGTGGAAAATTACGCTAAAGAGCAAGGTCTTTGGGCAAGTAATGACATAGAATTTACTGATATCCTATCTTTAGATATGTCTTCAGTTGTTCCAACCATATCAGGTCCAAAAAGACCACAAGATAAAGTACTTTTAACTGATGCCCCAAATTCTTTTAAAAAAGTATTGCATGAAGCCACAAATAAAAATGAAAAATCAGTTTCAAAAGTAGCTAACACAGACTTTACAATTAAAGATGGCTCTATATTAATTGCTGCAATTACATCTTGTACTAACACTTCTAATCCAAACGTTTTAATTGGGGCTGGACTTCTGGCTAAAAAAGCAATTGAAAGAGGGTTACAAGTTAAACCTTGGGTAAAAACTTCCTTAGCTCCTGGATCTCAAGTAGTAACAGATTATTTAGAAAAGTCTGGATTAAATATATATCTTGATCAATTAGGATTTAATTTAGTTGGATATGGATGTACAACGTGTATTGGTAATTCAGGTCCACTTCAAGAAAATATTGTAGAAGCAATTCAAAAAGAAAATATTTACGCTGTTTCAGTTTTATCTGGAAATAGAAATTTTGAAGGAAGAATTTCACCACATATTAAGGCTAATTATTTGGCCTCACCTCCACTTGTTGTTGCATATGCAATTGCAGGACACATGGAGGTTGATTTGTACAAAGATCAACTAGGAAAAGATAAAGAGGGAAAAGAAGTATTTTTAAAAGATATTTGGCCTTCAAATAAAGAGATAGAAGACACATTAAAAGAATCACTCAACGCAGAAATGTTTATACAAAGATACTCAAATGTTTCTGAAGGACCAGTTCAATGGCAAAAAATAAAAACTGAGAAAAGTAGCATCTACAAATGGGATGAGGGTTCAACTTATGTAAAAAGACCTCCGTTCTTTGACTCTTTACCAGATGAACCAGAGGGATTTAAAGAAATTAAGGATGCAAGACCATTATTAATTTTAGGTGATATGGTTACTACTGACCACATATCTCCAGCTGGTAGTATTCAAAAAGATAGTCCGACTGGTGAGTATTTTATGGAGCATCAAATATTGCCAAAAGACTATAACTCTTATGGTTCAAGAAGAGGAAATCATGAAGTTATGATGCGAGGTACTTTTGCAAATATAAGAATCAGAAATGAAATGGTCCCTGGAACTGAAGGTGGTTTTACAAAATTATATCCAGAGGAAAAAGTTCTACCTATTTACGATGCAGTAGTTGAATACAAAAAAAGAGGGACAGACTTGGTTGTGATTGGGGGAAAAGAATATGGTACAGGGTCATCAAGAGATTGGGCAGCTAAAGGAACAAAATTATTGGGAATTAAAGCAGTTATAGCCGAGAGCTTTGAGAGAATTCATAGATCAAACCTAATTGGAATGGGAATCTTACCTTTACAATTTACAAATGATGTGAATAGAAAAAATCTTAAATTAATTGGTTCTGAATTGATTAGCATTATAAATATAGAGAAGGGCGTAAATCCCTCAGATGAAGTAGCTGTTGAAATCAAATATGCCTCAGGTGAAATAAAAAAAATTATAACTTTATGCAGAATTGATACAAAAAATGAATTAGAGTATTATAAAAATGGAGGTATTCTACAGTACGTTTTGAGAAATATGATTTAGTTATGGATGAAGATTTATCAATTATAAATGCTAATACAAGAAATGAAAAAATTAAGAACTTTTTTGTAAATAATAAAGGCAAATTAATATCAGGTATAATTGCTTTAATTTTTTTATTAATTGCTGTTTTTAGTTACGATAAATATTTAATAAATAAAAAAAAAGAAATATCAGAAAAATTTAACTCAATAACGATAGATTATTCGGAAAAAACAAAAGATCAAACTTCTAGGGGTTTAATTGAAATAATTAATAAAAAAGATCCGACTTATTCACCATTATCACTTTATTTTATTATAGATAACAACCTTGTTACTGATCGGTCTAAAATAAATTCATTATTTGATTTATTGATTAAAAACACATCACTAGACAGTGAGATTAAAAATTTAATAATATATAAAAAGGCACTTTACAATGCAGACAATGCTCAAGAAAGTGATCTCTTAAACATGTTAAATCCATTAATTAATTCACAAAGTGTTTGGCAATCTCATTCATTATATTTGATGGCTGAATACTTTTATGCAAATAATCAAAAGCAAAAAGCTAAGGAATTTTTCAATCAAATAATAAATTTGGAAAATTCAAATCCAGATTTAAAACTACAAGCAGAGAAAAGATTGAATAGAGACTTGGGTGAATAAATTAATTTTTACTTTAGTAGTATTTTTTTTTATAAATAACTGTTCTTTTAACGAAAATTCTAGAATTTGGAAAGATAAAGAAAACAAATTAGAGAATAACAAAAAAATAACAAAAGTTTTTTCAGAAAATAAATCAAGCGTTAAAGAATTTAATCAAGATTTAAAATTAGATCTTTCTTCAATAAAAATTCTTAATAAAAAAAATGATAATCAAAATAATCTTGGTTTGCAAAGTTATAAAGGTGATTTAAGAAAGATTGGTAATTTTAAATTTTCAAAATTAGAGAAAATTAACCAATTAGATTTTGAACCAATTTTTTTAAAAAGTGGAGTTATTTTTTTTGATAAAAAAGGCTCAATTATAAAGTATGATAATAATCAAAAAGTTGTTTGGAAAAAAAATCATTATTCAAAATCTGAAAGAAAATTAAAACCCAAGCTTAATTTTATAGTTGATAAACAAAACCTATTAGTTGCTGATAGTGTAGCAAAATATTACTCTGTGAATATTATTACTGGAGAAGTGAATTGGTTAAAAAATAATGAGTATCCATTTAATTCAAATATTAAAAAGCACAAAGATAAAATATTTGTTATCGATTATAAAAATACTCTAAGATGCTACAAAATCAAAGATGGTTCTGAATGTTGGAATTTACAAACAGAGGATTCGTTCACAATTTCAAATATAAAATATTCTTTAATTATCTTAAATGATAATGTTATTTTTAACAATTCTATAGGAGATATTACAGCAGTAGATATTGAAACGGGTTTAATTACATGGCAACTACCTACACAGAGTAGTGCAATTATAAATGAAACATATAATTTTAAAATTTCTAAATTAGTATCAGATGGAAATTCAATATATTTTTCAAACAATAAAAATCAGTTTTATTCCCTTGATTTGAAAACAGGAACTATCAATTGGATAAATGAAGTTAATTCTAATATAAAACCTATTTTGGTTGGAAATTTAATTTTCACAATTTCTAGAGAAGGATATTTATATTTAATTGATAAAAATAAAGGCAATATAATTCGGATTACAGATTTATTTCTGAATTATAAAGATAAAAAAAGGAAAAATATTTATCCAGTAGGTTTTATAATAGGAGACAAAAATTTATATCTAACCAACTCAGATGGTAAATTAATTATAGCTGGAATTGAAGACGGAAAAATAATAAAAATTGAAAAAGTTTCTAGTGGATTAGTCTCTGAACCATTTATATTTAACGATAATTTATATATAGTAAGAAATGGTTCTATTATAAAATATAATTAGACATGTTCCTAAAATTCTTAGAAAAAATTGGAAGAAAAAAAGTAGTTTTAGATAGAGGCCCCTCTCACCCAAAGTATAATGAGGCAAAGCCCTGGATGAACCGTTACTATGTTTTAATGAGGCATCGACCCAAATGGTTCCCGTTCAATATATTAATTCATGAGATGTTAGCAAATGATCATGGAGAAGGAGTTCACAATCATACATTTCCATATATTACTATAATTTTAAGAGGAGGCTATTGGGAAACATTAAGCACAGGTAAGTTTTGGCGACCACCAGGATATATTGGGTTTAGATCAGCAAATAACTTACATCGGGTAGATTTGGAACCAGGAACAAAACCATTAACTTTGTTTATTACAGGTCCATTTGGGTTAAGAAAAGGACCAAGATCAGAGTATGGCATTGATTTTAAAACTAAAAAAAATTAATGCCAAAAAAATTTGAAAAGTTGTTTATATCTTATTGTGAAAATCAACATTTAGAAGTTAATTCTAATCAAATCACTGTAATTAGAAAATTAGAAAATTACCATCATACTAATTACAAATCTTTTTTTTCAAAATTATTTGCCAAAAAACAATCTAAAAAAGGATTTTATTTATATGGTGGAGTAGGGGTTGGGAAAACAATGATTTTAAATTTCTTTTATGATCATCTTAACGAAAAAAAATTGAAAAAGCATTTTAATGAGTTTATGTTGGGTTTTCATGATTTTGTTCATGAACGAAAAGAAAAAAAAGAAGAAAATATAATTAGTCAATTTGTTAAAAATTTGAAATCTAAAGCCTCATTAATTTATTTTGATGAATTTCAAGTTACAAATATTGTTGATGCAATGATTTTAGGAAAACTTTTTGAGCAAATCTTCAAAGAAGATATAAAAATTATCCTTACATCGAATACTAAAATTTCAGAACTTTATAAAGAAGGACTTCAACGAGAGCAATTTATACCTTTTATAAAAATCATGGAGGATCAATCCATTGAGTGCGAATTAAAAATTGAGGACGATTATAGAAAATCTGGTGATAATAAACAAAATCGATATTTTTTTCCACTTAATCAAGAAACTAATTTTAATATTAATAAATTTTTTAGGACTATAACAAAAGGCAAAAAAAAATCTTTAAAGACAATAAATGTAAAAGGAAGAGATTTTAAAATAGAAAACTATTATGAAGGAATTGCAAGATATAGTTTTAATCAACTTTGTGATCAAAATTTAGGAGCAGAAGATTATTTAGCGATAATTAAAGATTGTAAATTCATAGTTATTGATCAAATACCCCAATTCAATGATGTGAATTCAAATCAACAACAACGTTTTATCACTTTGTTAGATATAATTTATGATAAAAATATTTCATTAGCAGTTACAGCTGATCAAAATTTAAATCAATTTACATCATCACGATTACTTGAAAAACCATTTAAACGTACAGTAAGTCGTTTGTATGAACTTACATCAAAGGATTATAATTAATGAAACAAGAATTCTATAATCATAAAATTAGTACTAACGGTCAAAAGTTATATGAATTTACCAATGATACAATTCAGTGGATTCATCAAAATAATTTTAAAAATGGTATTATTAATTTAAGTATTCAGCACACAAGTGCCTCATTAATTGTACAAGAAAATGCAGATCCAGACGTACAAAATGACTTAATAAATTTCTTTAATAAATTAGCCCCAATGAATAAAAAACTTTATGTTCATACGATTGAGGGAAAAGATGATATGCCTGCACATATCAAATCAACTCTAACTAATAATCAAATATCTCTGAGTATAAAAGATAGTGAGTTATTACTTGGTACTTGGCAAGGTTTATACTTATTTGAACATCGTTTAGAACAACAAAATAGAATAATCATTCATCATTTTATTGGAGAATAGATAGATTATTTTTTGAGTGACTGGAAAGCTTCTAAAGCAGCAGCTCTTGCTTTTTCGTGTATTACAATAGGTTTAGGATAATGTTCGCCTATAATAGTTTTTATTGCCTCTTGATATTTTAGCTCCATTTCCCATGGTTTATGAATGAATTTATTTGGTACTCTGCTTAACTCAGGAACCCATTTTTTTACATATAGGCCCTCTTTATCAAATTTCTCTCCCTGTAAAATTGGGTTAAAAATTCTAAAATAAGGTGCAGCATCAGCTCCACAACCAGCAACCCATTGCCATTGAGCTACATTATTTGCTTTGTTAAAATCTAATAAACAATTTCTGAAATGTTTTTCACCTTCTGTCCAATTAATTCTTAAATGTTTAACAAGAAATGAACCAACTACCATTCTAATTCTATTATGCATCCATCCAGTTTCGTATAATTCTCTCATCCCTGCGTCAACGATTGGATAGCCAGTCATCCCTGATTTCCATGCTTTTAAAAACTTTTCATTTTTTGCCCATGGGAATTTATCAAACTCTTTTCTATAATTGCCTTTCAAAAATTCTGGGAAATAGTTAATTAAACTGTGTGAAAATTCACGCCAACCTAATTCATTAATATATTTTCTATAACCAATACCTTTAGATTTAATTTGATTGCATTTTTGCCAAATTGTACTTACGTGAATTTGGCCATGTTTTATGTAAGGAGATATTTTTGATGTGCCTTCAATAGAGGGATAATCTCTAGCTGTTCCATAATCTTTTATTTTTTTTTCAATTAAATTATTAAGAACTTTTTTAGATTCACTTTCAGAGACTTTCCAGTATTTTTCAAATTTATTGTACCAATTTTTTTTGGGTAAAATATCTTTTGGGTCAATACAATTATTGAATACAGAGATTAATTTTGTTTTTTTTTTGACAATATAATTTTTGCTTGGAGGTAAGCTTAAATATTTTTCTTCAGCGTTTCTCCAGAATGGGCTAAATACTTTGAAAGGTGTCCCATCATTTTTTGTAACTTCTTGGAATTCATTTAAAATATTGCCTTTAAAATATTTAAATGTAACTTCATTTTTTAAAAAAATATCTCTTATCTTTTTACCTTTAGCGATTACATCTGGTTCGTATATTTTATTCCAATATACTGAAACATTATCTTTTTTTTCTATTTTTGATAGTACTTCTAACTCATCTCCTGCTAAAATTTGGAGATTAATTTTATATTTTTTTAATACTGATTTAAATTCTTCCAAAGACTTATAAAGCCACCATTTTTGTGCTTCTCGTTTTTTATCAAAATCAGATTTGTTGTAAATAAATAATCCAATAACATTGTCATGATTTTGACTTGCAAAAGAAAGTGCTGGATTTTGATCAATTCTAAAATCTTCTCTAATCCAAAATATTGCATTTTTTGTCATGTTAATTTATTTTCTTCCTTTAGATAGCAGTTGTTTATAAAGTTTAACATCTGCATTTCCTTCGCATCCAATTAATAAAACATTAGATTTTTCATTAAGTTCAATCAGATTTTTAGTTTTAAAATTATTACAAACACCAATTAGGCTTATAATACCGGGTGTAGAGCATTCCCCTCCAACTATTGATTTTTTGCTGAACTTTTTATCTTTGAGCATGGCAGCGGTACTAGCAACATTCTTATCACTTACAGAGACACAGAAATTACTAGCTCTTCTCAATACTTGCCATGGAATAAAAGACATTTCATTACATGACATACCTCCCATGATACTTTCTTTTTTAATTTTAATTTTTTTAAGCTTATTACCCTTAACGCTTTGTAGAACGCAATCTGCTCTATCAGGTTCAACAATTATAATTTTTGGAATTCTTTTAAAATATTTAGCAACACCTGCTACTACACCAGCAGCCATTCCACCTACACCTGCTTGTAAGAAAATATGAGTTATATATTGATTTGTTTGTTTGGATATTTCTTTAATCATTATTGAATACCCAGCCATTGTAAGTAAGGGAATTAATTTATAATTTTTTGTTGAAACATCTTGAACAATTTTCCAATTATTTTTTTTTGATAATCTAATGCATTCTCTTAGAGAGTTTTCATAATCTCCCTTTACCCTTGTTACATCAGCACCGTATTTTTTTATCTCTTGAACTCTGGAGTCACTAACATATTGGCTGACAAAAATTTTACATTTTAAACCTAATCTTTTAGCACCCCAGGCAACAGATCTGCCATGATTTCCAGCTGTTGCCGATGAGATAATAATATTTTTTTTTCCTTTAGATATTTTTTCAACAGCATAGGCTCCACCTAATGCTTTAAATGATTTTAAATGAAATCTTTTTGATTCATCTTTATAGAAGACATTATTTACTTTTAATTTTTTTTTTAATTTATCAAGTTTAAGCAAGGGAGTAGCTTTATAGTTTTTCCAACTCGAAATTGTTTTAAAGGCGTTTAAAAGTATAGATGATGGAATAAATCTTAGTATATTTTTTCTCTTAAAATTATAATAATTATTTTTTAATAATTTTGTAAGAGACCAGTTATTAATACTTCCTAAACTTCTCACTTTAACAGTCTAAAGTATTATCTTTTTCCCATTGTGATACTGGTTTTCTTTTATTAAAAACATTTCTCACTTTAAAATTTTTTATCTCCAAATTTTTTAATTTTATATAGCTTTTAATAACATCAGTACCAAATGCTTTTAAAAGCGCTTTACTATTTTGGAGCATGCTAATGGCTTGGTTAATATCGTTAGGTAATTTCTTAAGTTTAGGATATTTTTTATAATCTTCGTACATATTACAATGAAGAGGTTTTCCTGGATTTAATTTTTTATTAATTCCTTCTAGTCCTGCAGCAATAATACCTGCTTGAAGCAAATATGGATTTGCTGAACCATCCATTAATCTTAACTCAAATCTTCCTTTGTCAGGAATTCTAATCATATGAGTTCTGTTATTACCTGTGTACGAAATACTACTTGGAGACCATGTTGCACCTGATTTTGTTGGTGGAGCGTTTATTCTTCTATAACTATTAATCGTTGGATTAAAAAAAGCAGACAGCGCTTGCGTATTATTCATTATTCCACCTAAGAAATTATAAGCTAACTTACTTAATCCTAATTGATCTTTATTATCTAAGAATTTATTTATTTTTCCATTCCAAACTGAAACATGAGCATGACAACCATTACCAGTCAAATTACTAAATGGTTTTGGCATAAAAGTTGCTCTTAAACCATGTTTCTCTGCTAAACTTTTTACCATAAATTTAAAGAAAACATGCCTATCCGCTGTAATAAGTGAGTCTGAATAATCCCAGTTCATCTCGAATTGACCATTAGCATCTTCGTGGTCATTTTGGTAGGGTTTCCAGCCAATTTCCAACATACAATCACAAATTTCTTTTATTAAATCATATCTTCTCATAAGAGCAGATTGATCATAACAAGGTTTAGATTGAATATCTCTTTTGTCCGCTAAAGAATGTCCATCTTCAGAAATTAAAAAATATTCACACTCTACACCTGATTTCATTTGTAGTTTTTTTTGTGATAATTTTTTTATTTGCTCTTTAAGCATTATTCTTGGAGACGCTTTAACAGGTTTGCCATCCATATATAAATCAGACGCTAACCATCCAATTTCTTTATTCCATGGAAGTTGAATTAAACTATCAGGATCTGGAACGCCAAACATATCACTATCTGCTGGAGTCATATCTAGCCATGTCGCAAAACCCGCAAAACCCGCTCCCTCTTTCTGCATTTCACTAATTGCTTGAGCTGGAACTAATTTAGATCTTAAAACTCCAAACAGATCTACGAAACTTATTAAAAAATATTTAATTTTTTTAGCTTTTGCAATCTTTGATAAATTTTTTGGCATAAATGATCTTATGAATATTAAAGAATTGTATCAATCACTTTTTTTCTTTTATTCCCGGTATCCAATCACTTCCTGCTAATGGAACTCTAGCCATTGCAGCCGCTTCAACAGTTAGTGCACATAAATCTTCAGGTTCCAAATTGTGCAAACTATTTTTTCCACAAGCTCTTGCAAGTGTTTGCGCCTCTAATGTCATAACTTTTAGATAATTGGTTAATTTTTTACCAGCTTTTATTGGATCTAATCTTTTCATTAAATTTGGATTTTGAGTTGATATTCCAGCTGGATCATTTCCCTCATGCCAATCGTCATAAGCGCCTGCTGTAGAACCTAGCTTATTGTATTCCTTTTCCCATTTTGGATCATTATCACCTATAGCTATCATTGCAGCACTGCCTATTGACACCGCATCTGCACCAAGCGCTAAAGCTTTTGCAACATCTGCACCATTTCTTATTCCACCTGATATTACCAATTGTACTTCTCTGTGCGCATTTAAATCTTGTAAGGCATCTACTGCAGGTCTAATACAAGCTAAAGTAGGTTGACCAACATTTTCTATAAAAACTTCTTGTGTAGCAGCTGTTCCTCCTTGCATTCCATCTAGCACAACTACGTCAGCACCAGCTTTTACGGCTAGAGCAGTATCGTAATATGGTCTTGCACCTGCAATTTTTATAAAGATGGGAACTTCCCATTTTGTAATTTCACGTAATTCTAAAATTTTTATTTTTAGATCATCTGGTCCAGTCCAGTCAGGATGTCTGCATGCAGATCTTTGATCAACTCCCTTTGGTAAAGTTCTCATTTTTGCAACTCTGTCATTTATTTTTTGACCTAATAACATTCCACCACCACCCGGCTTTGCACCTTGACCTATAACAACTTCAATTGCATCTGCTTTTCTTAAATCGTCTGGGTTCATTCCATATCTAGAAGGTAATAATTGATATACTAAATATTTAGATTGTCCTCTTTCTTCAGGTGTCATTCCTCCGTCACCTGTAGTAGTAGATGTACCAGCAGCACTTGCGCCTCTTCCCAAAGCTTCTTTTGCTGGTCCTGATAATGCACCGAAGCTCATCCCTGCAATTGTAATTGGTATATCTAATTCAAGTGGTTTCTTTGCAAATTTAGTTCCAAGGGTTACATTTGTAGTACATTTTTCTCTATAGCCTTCTAATGGATATCTAGACATTGATGCTCCTAAAAATAATAAATCATCAAAGTGGGGGAGCTTTCTTTTAGATCCTCCACCTCTAATATCATAAATGCCTGTTGCTGCAGCTCTTCTAATTTCTGAATTTGTGTATTCGTCAAAAGTCCATGATTGACGAGGATGAGTTCTGTTAGTTTTCTTCATGATTAATAATTAGAAATATTATCTATTTTAAAGTTGTATAATTTTTTTGCTGAGCCATATCTTTTAAAACTTTCAGCTTTATGATTTTTAATATTTGCTTCCTTTAAAAGTATGTTAAGTTTTTTTAAATGTTTTTTATCCATTTTTTTTTCTACACAATCTGCACCAAGTGATTTAACTTTACCTTTTATATATATGTTTGTTTCATATAAACTATCACCTAATGCCTCACCAGCATCACCACACACCACTAAGTTCCCTGCTTGAGACATGAAACCTGACATGTGACCTACTGAGCCTTTCACAACTATATCAGCACCTTTCATAGAAATTCCACATCTTGAACTAGCATCGCCATCAATAACTAAAAGTCCTCCATGAGCTGTTGCACCTGCTGATTGTGATGCATTACCTTTTACATGAACTTTACCTGACATCATATTTTCAGCCACACCAGTCCCCACGTTACCTTCAATTGTAATGTTAGCTTTTTGATTCATTCCTGCACAATAATATCCAACATGACCTTTAATATTTACATTTAATTCCTCGGTAAGTCCCGCACATACTGCATGATTACCTTCGGGGTTTATTATTGTAAAATTCCTATCATTTATTTTTCTATCTATACCTTGAAGCTGTTCGTTTATTTTTCTTAACTTCAATTTTTTTAAATCTAATATCATTAATTACCCCAAGAATAGACAACACCTGGCTCAGGTTCAAAAATTTTTGCATCATTAACATCTGGTAAATGTGCCATAGCTTGAAATTCAGACGCAATAGCAATATAATTTTTTGTTTCTGCGATAACAGCAGGCTTGCATGCAATTTCATCTCTTACTACTGCAAATCCCTTTCTCGTTCCCGCTATAAATGTATAAAAACCATCCAGGTCTTTTAGGCCTGAAACAAGAGTTTTTTTTAATGAATTATTATTTGAGAGACTATTAGAAACATAACCTGCAGCAACTTCAGTATCATTTTCAGAGGTAAAAGTATTACCTTTTTTCTTAAGCTCTCTTCTTAAATTATTATGATTAGATAAAGAACCATTATGAACTAAACATTCATCTTCTCCTGTTGAATAAGGATGAGAGCCTTCAGTAGTAATTGCACTCTCAGTTGCCATTCTTGTATGACCAATACCATGTGTACCGCTAAAACTTTCTAAGTTAAATTTTTTAACAACGTCTTTTGGATTTCCAACTTGTTTAAAAATTTCAATAGAATGCCCATATCCAACAATTGAAACTTCAGGTAATTCTTTATTGATAAACTTAATAAATTTTTTTGGTATTTCTGGTGTTCTTACAATTACATGATCTGAGTATTGATTTAATTTTAAATTTCTAATTTTTTTTGAAATATCTTTTTTAAATTTATTAAAATCTAAATTATTAATACACAAAGAGTATTTATATTCTTTTTTATCTGAATTTTTATATACAGCAAATCCTGCACTATCTGGTCCTCTAGACTCCATGTTATTAAGCATACCTGATAACATTTTACCTAAATTTTTTTCAAATTTTTTTGTTTTCAAATATATTCCAACAATTCCACACATAGATTTTTGAGTTTTAATTAATTAACGATAAAAAGAATTCTTTATAATAGATAAGATTTACAACTACAATGATGATAATAGCCGCTATCACTCCGTACTTAGCTTTTGGAAAAGCTACCCCTCTCATTTTAGAAGGCCTTAGTTCTTCGTTATCTTTATCATCCATATTTTTTCTAAAAAAAAGGGCGCCACAATTAAGTAGCGCCCAAATTTATTTTTTAATTACCAATCGGTAATATTGCTTTTATGGTCGTTAGCACCATGTCTTTTTCTAGCTAGTCTATCAAGTTCTTCACTCTCAGATTTAGCTGTTAAAACATGCCAACCAACCCACAAAATAATAGCAATGATTACCAGTATTCCTTCACTAGATCCAGCACCAGGATAAACAGCACCAGCAACTTCTTCGGCTGGTTTGTTAAGGTGATCTATCCAGTTTGTAACTGTAGCCATATATTATTCTCCTTTACCTGGTTGCGGACGCAACTGCTTTTTCATCTTCTTTAGCAGTCTCCATTATTTCATAGTCAAGTCCAGCTATCTCAACCTCACGAGGGATCCTTAATTTACCCATACCATGAAGCACTCTAGCTATGACATAGCCCGGTATTAGTCCAAGAACAACGAACATTATTAATGCACCGATGAATTGACCTAATGGGTTTATTGAAGCGTAAGTAGTTCCGTCCCACATAGCTCCAACACTGTAACCAGAAGCTGGGTAACCATTTAAGACAAATCCACAAATCACTAGACCAATAAAGCCAGCATAACCGTGTACTGCAACCGCACCAACTGCATCATCAATTTTGAACTTACGTTCAACCCAATAATGAAGTTTATATGAAATTACAACACCGATCATACCAATTATCATTGCTTGAATTGGATGATATAAATCATTTCCAGCTGAAGCACATATAATACCCGCTAGTCCACTTGAGTAAGTCCAGAACGGATCACCTTTAGCAATCCAATAACCGGCTAATAAACCTCCTGATAATGACATCAAGAAGTTAAAAGTAATACCACTAAGTGTCGTAGGAGTTACATATATATTTGTTGCTGTCCAATAACTTATTCCTTCCATACCGTACTCAGGTCCAAGATCAAAGATTGGTATATTACATGCTGCGTAGAAACCCCAGAAGCCAGTATAAATTAGAAATAAACCAATTGTAACTAGCCAAGGATTTCTTGGCCCAATGTTTCTTGGCTCACCACTTGATGAAAATTTTCCAATTCGTGGTCCTAAAACCATTAGAACACCCAATGCAAAACCACCTGCAATTGCATGAATTACACCTGATGCATAGGCATCATGATATCCTAAGAGTTTCAACATCCAGCCATCAAAGTGCCATCCCCAGGCTGCATCTATTACCCAGAATACAGATCCAATTGCAATTGCTAAAATTCCAAACGCAAAAGTTGTTATTCTTTCAATAATTGCACCTGACACGATAGAAGCGGCAGTCCATGAGAACAGTAAGAATGCAGCCCAGAAGACACCAGAAATATGGTCCCCTAGATTTACAGCCATTAAATCACTCGTTGCCGTATACCATGTTGCACTAAATGCGGACTCGTCTGTAATAAGAGCAGAGCTCTCATTCATTATTGATGGTGCTAAACCCGGTCCTGTAGGAAAAGCCCAATATATCCACCAACCAAATAAAAACCACGTCACTGTTACCAATGGTATCAGCATTGTGTTTTTCATCAGAGTATGTTGATGGTGTTTGTAACGAGAAGCCCCAACTTCATACATACAGAAACCGACGTGAATTAAGAACATCAGCACTACTGTTACCCAGTAGTAAAACTCTGTAAATATGGTTGTTAGAGCACCTAACTGATCAGTCATATTCTCTCTCCATATTAGTTTATTAGAATCCTATAAAATTAATTGATTCGATACAAATATAAAAAAGGATTAAAAACCTTTATGAACAATAGGTTTTTAAAAATTATCAACTATTGATTGTAAAGTTAAAATTTTAAATAAGCTTTTTTTAAATCAACAAGAGGATGTTTTGGTGACATTTGAAACTTGACTAAAAGTTCTCTTGCAATCATATCTCTATCTTGTTGGTTATTCGGCAGTTTAATCGATTTTGGAATTGTAACCCAACCATTTGCATTTCTACAAAAAACTGCAGGTCTATCTTCCTCATATCCCATATGAACATCCTCTAACCAATTTAAATCATCCCAACCCATTGCTTCAATATATTTTTTCAGAAATGGTGTGATTTTGCTGTAGTCAGGTAAAAGGTTTACATCATATCGGTAACCAATTGATTGACCGATCATTTTTTCTCTAGCTGTCTCTGCTTTTTTTCCTAATTGACCTTTAATCTCTTTTTCTTTTGTTTTAACTAACTTCTTACCCTTTTTTTTAGCCATAGTTATTAACCTTATATTTTGTGATAGTTATCAACTCCAACTGTATAGTTAGTTCCTGCAAGTGGAACTTTAGCTAATGCTGAAGCTTCAGATGTTAGTGCAGCTAAATCTTCAGGCTCTAGCGAATGAATATTTGTTTTACCACAAGCTCTTGCTAAAAGTTGAGCTTCTAAAGTCATTGAATGAAGATAATTGTAAACTCTCAGTGCAGCATCATCTGGATTTAATCTTGCTCTTAATTTTGGATCTTGAGTTGCAACACCGACTGGACATCTTCCTGTATGGCAGTGATAACACTCACCAGCTTTTACTCCCATTTCTTTTTCAAAGTTTGCTTCAGGAATATCTTTATTACAATTTAATGCGATCATAGAACCAGTACCAATCGCAATTGCATCAGCTCCTAGAGCCAAGGCTTTTGCCATGTCTGCACCGTCTCTTACACCACCAGCATAAATTAATGTTACTTTTCCAGTTTTACCAACATCGTCTATTGCTCTTCTTGCCTCTCTAATTGCCGCTATTCCAGGAATACCAGTGTTAGCAGCGGCTATGTGGGGACCTGCACCAGTAGAACCTTCCATTCCATCAAGATAAATAGAGTCAGGATCACATTTAGCAGCCATACGCACATCATCATAAACTTTTGATGCTCCGAGCTTTAATTGAATTGGTACTTTATTTTTAGTTAATTGTCTTAGCTCTTCTACTTTTAAAGCTAGATCGTCTGGACCTAACCAGTCAGGGTGCCTAGCAGGAGATCTTTGATCAATACCAGATGGTAAAGATCTCATTTCAGCAACTTGGTCAGTTACTTTTTGGCCCATTAAGTGACCGCCCATTCCAACTTTTTGTCCTTGTCCAATAAATACTTCAATTCCATCAGCTAGTTGTGCATGATGAGGATTGAATCCATATCTTGATTGGATACATTGGTAATACCACTTCTCAGAATATCTTCTTTCGTCTGGTATCATTCCACCTTCACCTGAACATGTAGCACTACCAGCCATTGTTGCTCCTCTTGCTAATGCAGTTTTTGCTTCATAAGAAAGTGCACCAAAACTCATTCCAGTTATATAAACAGGAATATCAAGCTCAATTGGATTTTCACATCTTGGACCAATCACAGTTTTAGTTTCACATTTTTCTCTGTAACCTTCGATTACAAATCTAGTTAATGTTCCAGGTAAAAATACCAAATCATCAAATGTAGGAATTTTTTTCATTAGGGCCATACCACGCATTCTGTATCTTCCTAACTGTGATTTAATATGAATGTCATCAATTACTTCGGGAGTGAAAATAGCATTATGCCCTAATAAACTTTTATTTCTTTTCCCTTCTTCATGAACATGAACGTCAGCTTTTCCACCAACACCTTTTCCATTTTTTTTAATTTTTTTTGACTTTTTCTTAGGCATTAAATTGCTCCCTTCTTCTCTGTAGGTTCCAAATTATCATAATTCCAAAGTTTTTTACCAGCTACAATTTTTTTCATTTTACTTACGTCAAAATTTTCACCAATTTCAGCAACTTTTAATTTTCTTTTTAACCAATCTTGGTCATTAGGTGTTAATTCTGAATCTACTGCATCACTACCATAAGATCCTATTTCGCCACCTACGAAAATTGTCCCATCATACATTGAGTCACCTAGGTTAATTCCGACATCTCCAAGAATAATTATTCTTCCTCTTTGCATCATAAAACCTGTAAAGGCACCAGCATCTCCACCAATAATAATGGTACCACCTTTCATATCGATACCAGTTCTTGCTCCAACGCTACCTTTGCAAATTAGGTCTCCACCTCTTATAGCAGCTCCGAAGCATGATCCTGCATTCTTTTCAATCACAACTTTTCCTGCCATTAAGTTTTCCGCGCATGACCATCCAACTCTACCATTAATTCTAACTATAGGGCCGTCGCATGAGCCCATTCCAAAATATCCCAAGCTTCCCTCAAAAATTAGGTTTAATTTATTTAAGATACCAACACCAAGACTATGTTTTCCTTGAGGGTTTTTTATTACAATAGTCCCATACCCTTGGCTCATTAAATTATCTATTTCTTTATTTGCCTCAGGAGCAGTCATATCTTTTACATCCAAATCGATCCTTTTATTAAAATCAACATCATAAGTTCCAAAATAATAAAAGTTCTCAGCCTCGTCTGGATTAAAAAATTTCTGTTGGGTTCTGCCAGTAAGCACCTCAGTGTGCATACCCATCTCCTGGGCTTTGGTTTTTTTAGTAACGTTTTTTAAATTCGCCATACTTTAACCTCCCCATCAAATGGATCGTAAGTATCAATTTCTTGTGGAAGCACAGATCTTATTGCGATTTCTTCTGACCCCATTGCCACTAAATCATCTGACTCATACAAAACTAGAGGTTTTGCTGCCATTGTATCTTTTGCCATTCCTAAAGAGTCTTTAGTTGCAACAAAATAAGTGAACACACCATCAAGACCAGTTAAAGAATCTTTCATTCCCTCTTCAAGAGATGCTCCCTCTCTCATTTTTTGAGCAATGTAAACTGCTATAAGTTCCGAGTCACACTCAGACATAAATCTCATTCCTTTATTTTCCAATGCTCTTCTATTATTCCAATAATTTGTAAGTTGTCCATTATGAACTACCGAAACATCACTAAAAGGATAACCCCAGAAAGGGTGGGCTGATTTAATATCAACACCCGACTCAGTTGCCATTCTAGCATGACCTATTGCGTGGGTTCCTACTAGTTTATCTAAAGAGTATCTATCACAAACAGCTTTTGCATTTCCAAGATCCTTAATAACTTCTAAAGATTTACCCATAGATAGAATTTCAACACCTGGTATACTTTCAATAGTTTGAGAAAAATTAAGAAGGTCTTTTACATCATAATCTATTTCATATCTTAAAGAGTAGGGCAAAGTTCTTTCCTCTTTAACCACCTTAGCCCCTAATTCTGCTAAAGTTTGATCTACTATCTTTTTTCTTTCATCATAGACAGAAACATCCTCCATAACCGAAGATGAACCCTCACCAACGTTTTCACCAACTTTGAAGCGCATTATAAAATGTTTGCCGTCAGTATCTCCGTACAAGGCATATCCTGTTGAGTCTTCTCCTCTATGTTTTAATGCTTGGAGCATTCCTTGTAATTCACTACCAACATTAGAAGATTTACCTCTATGAATTAAACCTGCTATTCCACACATAATTTATTTATACCCTTTCTATTTAATGACCTACGGTAGACAATCAAGATAAGTATCCAGATCCCATTGTGTGGTTGCACCCAGGAACCTTTCCCACTCATCATTTTTATACCAATGGAAAACTTTATACATTTCATCTGGCATTGCAGATTTGATAACTTCATCTTCAGCAAGTCGATCTAAAGCTTCACCCAGACTTAATGGAAGTTTTTTAACATCTTTTCCAGCTTTTTGAGCTTCGTAAATATTTCTAGACTCTGGAGCTGCTGGTTTCATTTTTTTACTAATACCTTCATCACATGCTTTTAACAAAGCGGCACCTAACAAGTAAGGATTATGCATAGAGTCCACCGATCTATATTCAAATCTCCCTGGAGCAGACACTCTTAATCCACAAGTTCTGTTTTGATATCCCCAGTCAGCATAAACAGGAGCCCAAAATCCTTGGTCCCATAATCTTCTGTATGAATTTACGGTTGAAGATCCAAGAGCAGTTAATGCTGGTAAGTGTTCCATAATGCCTGCTATTGATTGTAACCCAATTTTTCCAGGCAATTGTGGATCTTTAGTATCAGGCATGAAAGTATTTTTTCCACCTGAAACATAGCTAAATACCTCATCAACACCTGGCAAAGATTTATGACCTAACTTGTTTACAGAAATCTTTCCACCTTTCCATAATGACATGTTTGTATGACAACCACTTGCAGATACACCCATGAATGGTTTTGTCATAAAACAAGCTATTAAACCATGTTCTCTAGCAACTTGTGCACAAATTTGTCTGTAAGTTGATAATCTATCTGCATTTCTTAAGACATTGTCGAAAGTCCAGTTAAGCTCTAGTTGTCCAGGGGCATCCTCATGATCACCTTGAATCATATCTAAGCCCATAGCGTTAGAGTATTCAATCACTTTCATAAAAACAGGTCTTAACGACTCAAACTGATCAATATGATAACAGAATGGTTTTGAAAAACCTTTTCCAGTTGGAGTGCCGTCTTGATTTTTTGTTAACCACATCATTTCAGGTTCTGTTCCAACTCTTAATTCTAGTCCATGTTTCTTTTGAAATTCATCCATGAAAATTCTTAAATTTCCTCTGCAATCAGATGTAAGGTGACCTCCTGGATTTTCTCTTTCTTCTCTGTTTCTAAAACATGTGCAAAATACTCTTCCAACTCTTTTATCCCATGGTAACTGAACGAAAGTTTCCGGATCTGGAATTCCAACCAACTCCATTGCTTCTGGTCCGTAGCCAATGTAATTATTATGACGATCTAAAAATAAGTTTGCAGTCGATCCATAAACTAATTGAAAACCTTTTTCTGCAGTTCTTTCCCAATGATCTGCTGGTATTCCTTTACCAACAACTCTGCCTGTAACAGATATAAATTGAAAATAAATGTAAGTTATCCCTAATTCTTTAATTTTTTCTCTAACTTTTTTAACTAGCTTTGCTCTACCTGGTTGGTTTACATGTTTTTCTAAATCAGTCATTTTCCCCCTTTTGAATTTCTAGATCAAAAAGGTAACTGAAAAAAAAACGTTTGTCTACTTAGATAAATTAACTCCAAGGAAACGGACTGTTCGAAGTAGGGTGAAGTTCACCCTTAGCATAACGATCATATCTAAACGGTTTTAATAAGTCACTTTCTTGACCTAAAATTTCTTGCGCAACTAAATGCCCAACACCAATCATTTTATAACCATGGTTAGCGTCAGCAATCATATAAACATTTTCAAAAAATCTATCAAATATTGGGAAAGAGTCAGGGGTTAAACAACCTAGACCACCAGATGGACCTTTTCTGTACAAATCAGATTTACCTTCAAATCTTTTTTGTATATGCGCGAGAGCTGATGTCCACATGTCAGCGAATTTATCAGTTGTTTGATATTCAGGAGACTCAATTCCATATGGATCAACGTTTACTTTATCAAAATGTTTTTGAACTATATATGGAGAAGTTCCTCCTTGAACTCCCAAGCCTTCTATATCAGGTTTATAATAAATACCCCAAAGCTCATCAGTTATTAATTTTTTATCTTTATCTGAGTATAAAGGTGCATCTGTATCTACGTGTATTACTGGAGGCTGTTTGCCATCATTAGTTTTTAAATAATCTGCATCAACACCTAGAACACCCTCTTGTAAAAACCAATATTTCCACATATCAACTTCGTGCATTTTTCCATCTTTGCCTTTGATCTCTGTAGATTTAGGTAACTCAAGCATATTCCAAAAATCTCTTACCCATGGACCAGCACCAACAACTACCTGATCACATTCTATAGTCCCTAAATTTGTTACTACTCCAGTTACTGCATTACTATTACTACCTCTTTTAAAGCCTGTAACAGTTACACCTTTGTGAACATTTACACCATTTGAATTCGCTTTACTCTCAAGAGCTTTAATTGAGTCTTTATTAAAAGCGTAACCTCCTTTTTTTTCATGCAGAACAGAAGTTATACCTTTAGCTTGCCAATCATCAAAAATACCTTTCATGTAATTTGAACAATCTTTTTCACCTTCTATAAAAACTGACTCATATCCAATTGCTTTTTGCTGGTTATAAATACTAGCTACATCTTCATGCATTACTTCAGGAGATATTTGCATGTATCCAACAGGATTATATTTGAATGCTTTAGGATCACTTTCCCAGACTGACACTGAGTGAGCCATAAGTTCTCTCATTGCTGGTTGGAAATAATTATTTCTAACAACACCACAAGCAATCCCACTTGCTCCTGCTGCTGTATCTTTTTTTTCTAAAACGATTACATCACCAGGATTTTTATATGTTTCAGAAAGTTTCCATGCGGTACTTAATCCGTGAATTCCACCGCCGATAATTACTACTTTTGCTTTTGTAGGCAAAGTTGACATATACAAACCATATTTTTTGGAAACACTTATTTATATAGTTTTTTATAGATCTAAAATTTATATATAAATTTTAGATATTTTGCTTCCTTAAACTATTATCTGCTAATAACTTATGTTTTTAAGAGTAACCAAGTATTTGTTAAATTCATCAACAAAAGATTCACTTGGCATTATATTTTTAATTCTTTGGTCAGCAGATGTTTTTTCTAACCTAAAGAATCCTTTTTCACATGCTTCTGTTATAATTAATGCTGATTTTGGTCTAGAAGTTTTAAAAAGTTTTGTCTTTAACTCCTCTACAGACAATTTTTTCCCTTCTTTAAATGCAGACATGACTAATAACATCATATGATAATGAGAAGGAGATTTTCTAAAAAAATAATTACTTGAAGTATGTGATTGTCTCATCTGATCTTCCCAAAAATCTAAAAGTGTTTTTTTATCTTTAGGCATATTTTTTAAGATCTAACTCTAGACTTTGATGGATCGTAAAATGGAAATCCGACTACTTTTGCACCAATCCTTTTTTGATGTCCATCAATTTTACCTACTTCGACTTCTGTTCCAGTTTCAGAGTATTGAGTATCTATTCTACAAAGTGCAATATTTTTATTTAACACAGAAGATAAGCACCCACTCGTAACAATACCTACTTGTGATCTACCGATATGAACACAGTCCCCATGTCCAGCTATTTCTTTACCAGCAAGTTCTAATCCTACTAATTTCTTTTGGGGATTGGCTTTTCTTTTTATTAATTCTTCTTTACCAATAAAATCTTCTTCTTTTGTTTTTAAAGGGACAGCGAAACCTATACCAGCTTCGAAAGGATCTTGTTCTCCATCAAATTCAGCACCAAATAATATTAAACCAGCCTCTATTCTCAGTTTATCTAAAGCAGCAAACCCAGCTGGAATCAAACCATCATCTTTGCCTGCTTCCATCAATTTATCCCAAACCTCAGGCGCATGTTTTGGATGACACCAAATCTCATAACCTAACTCGCCAGTGTAACCTGTTCTTGAAACGATTAACGGTATGCCTTGAAGCTCTTCAATCCTGCAAATTGTGAATCTAAACCAACCCAGTTCGTCTATTGATGGCTGTGTTGGTGGTGTAAAGATAATTTTTTTCAATATTTCTCTACTCTTAGGACCTTGCAAAGATACATTACTTATTTGATCTGTTGAGTTTTTAATAAAAGCATTAAATTTTTTTTTCTTTGCAACTTCTTTTAACCATTCTCCACCGTACTCGTCTCCACATATCCATCTAAAACCTGTTTCACTTAATCTTAAAAGGGTTCCGTCATCAAACATCATTCCATTTTCGTAACACATTGCAGAATAAACAACTTGTCCAACAGAAAGTTTTTTAATATTTCTTGTAAGAGTATAATTTAAAAGTTCCTCTGCATCTGGGCCAATAATTTCAAATTTTCTTAATGATGATAGATCAATTAGCACAGCATCATTTCTGCATGCATTATATTCATTTACTAAACCGTGTTTTGTATAATCATTTGGAAGCCAAAAACCTCTAGCATCAACAAAATTTCTAGTTAATTTAGAAGTTCTTTCATAAAAACCAGAGTTTCTTGTAAGTTTTTTTTCTGAGTCTGCTTTCATTCTAAATGCAAATGATTTGCTAAATTCTTTTTTTTTGTCATACGTTCTAACAAAAATATCAGTTGGATTCCACGAATTACAAGGATCAATATCACTTGGACATGCAGTTGTTCCAATAGTTAAATCTTTTAAAGCTCTAAACATTACATAATCCCCTGGTCGTGAATAAGACTCATCTGAAATGACAGAATTTAAACCTGCTGCAGAAGTATTAAAAAATAAATTGATTGCATGCCATCCTTTCTGTTTTTGCACTCCAAATTTAGACATACTTTCAGTTAGGTTGTCTGAGCAATTTGGATGTCCAAAATAACCTGCATCCTCATAATATTTTGAAGTACATGCAAGATTGAAAGTATCATGTTTTCCAACTGTATCCCTTACAACCTCTACTAGTGGCTCATGATCAGTATCATAAAATTTTGAAAAGAGACCAGGTCCAGGAAAAGTATTCCCCATAAAAGTTCTGGTAGTTTGCCAGTCTAATCCTTTTTCAATTCCTTTTTCTAATTTTCTAGTGTCAAATGCCACAAAGTCAGAGCATTGTCTTCCTGTAGGACTTATGATTTGAATGTAGTCACCTTCTTTAACTTGATAAGATGTACAAGATTGCCTTAAAATATTTTCTTCATGCGCAGGCTCAAAAACAGGATCTGGAATTACATTTAACTCTTTATCATTTGTAATTTTTGATCTTTTTATAAATATTGTTAATTCACTAGGAGGATTTTGATTAGTAACATCCATATCATCCCCAGGCGAGGCAAATATTGCATAGCATTTATCTTTTGATTTTAATTTAATAACTTCACCTGCATTTGTATCTGTATCAAAAATAATAGCAGCATGTGAGTCTGAAATATTTAAGTTTCTTTTTTTTAATTGATAGTTTGTTGCTAGTATAGACTCGTCTTTTCTAAGCAAAATATTTTTAATGTAATTTTTTTTACTATTTTCTTTGAGATCAAAAATTCCAAGTTCTGACTTTCCACTTTTGTCAAAACAAATAATTTCACAAATTTGATTACCTTCATTATTAACAATTTCTATTTCATCATCTGGAAACACTTGAAAACCAGTTAGTCCACCGCCATTAACAACATGTCTTTCAACTCCAGGTGGTAAAATATTTAAACCAGGATATTTGATATCTTTACTTGTACCCAACATTTTTTAAATTTTTTGAAACTTTAATATAATCAAAACGAGTTGACTATAACTTTAAATAAGCACATAATTAATCATTAATATATTAATAATATAGAGGGGTATATATGAAAAAAATAATGTCATTACTATCTGCTCTAGTTATTTCTGTGGTTAGTTTTGCAGGAATTTCTAATGCTGATAGCAAAAAGCCCATCGTGATACCAACTCACAACTGGTCAAGCCAAATTGTAATGGCCTATGTAATTGGTGGTATTTTCGAAAGTATGGGAAATAATGTAAAATACGTTAATGCTGACTCACAAGCAGTATATGAGTCAATTAGAATTGGAGATGTAACTTTATCTCACGAGGTATGGGAGTCTGCTTTTGGAAAATCGTTTACAACAGCACTTGATAAAGGAGGTTTGTTAGATTACGGAGATCATGAAGCACGAACTTTAGAGGATATGGGATATCCAAACTGGGTTGCTGAAAAAGGATTATGTCCAGGTCTACCAGATTGGACAGCTTTAAAAAATCCAGATTGTGCTAAAAACTTTACAACACCTGATTCACCAGATGGAAAAGGAAGAATGTTGGAAGGTCCACAAACATGGCATGGTGACTTAATTCCTCAAAGAGTAGACGCTTTAGGTTTAGGTGATCTTTGGTGGGTTAAATTTGCTGGAAGCGCAGATGCACTTTGGGCAGAGCTAGCGGCAGCTGAAAAAGAGGGAAGAGGAACAATTATATTCAATTGGACTCCTAACTTCACAGACGGTGCTGGTTTTACATTCATTGATTTTCCTCCATACACAGCTGGTTGCAGACCAGAAGATGGCGGTGATGGTAAATGCGGCTCTCCTGATGGATACTTAAAAAAAGCAGTCCATGAGGATTTTCCAAAAACTCATCCTGATGCAGCAGCTATGTTTAAAAAGTTGTCATTCTCTACAAGTCAAATTGGTGCAATGGCGGCTTTAGTTGATGTTGACAAAATGACTCACGAAGATGCAGCTAAAAAATGGTTAGCTGACAATAAGTCAGTTTGGCAAGCTTTTACTAAATAAGGATAAAAGTTAAAATTTTAAATCTCCCCCAACATTGTTGGGGGGGATTTTTTTTTAAGTAATTTTGTGTAAAATATATTTATGAAAAAATCTATTCTTGTTTTTCTCTTAAGTTTTCTAGTTTGCTCATCAGTATATGCAAGAAGCACAGGTTGCAAAGAAGGTAATTGTGACAATGGTTATGGCAAGTGGGTTTATACAGACAAAACAACTTATGAAGGAGAATGGGTTTCAACAAAAAAACAAGGACAGGGTATAGAGACTTGGCCAAATGGATATATTTATAAAGGGGAATTTAAAAATAGTGTCTGGAGCGGAATAGGAACATTAACGTTTCCTGATGGCTCTACTTATGAAGGAGAGTGGGCGAACGGTTTTATGAATGGTAAGGGAACATTTACTTGGGCTGATGGAAAACAAAAAACAGGTATTTGGAAGAATGGTAAGTTGCAAGAATAATGTCTAAAGAAAATTATATTAATAAAATAAAAGATTTACCTGAGTCTTTAAGACAATTTATTGGTCTTATATTTATTACTCTGATTGTAATTATATTGTTTAGTATTTTAAATGGAATTTTTGGACAAGGTGATGACTTAGTAAAAAGAATGAAGCTAGAGGAAGAGAGAATTGCTGAAGAAAAAAAACTTAGTGAGTTAATATCTAAATTACCTTCAGGGATACTAGTAGCATTTGATGGAACTGATCAATATAAATTAACAGATGAAATATATGAGCAGGTATGTAAAGCTACAAAGCTAATTCCTCAAAGAGCAATAATGGGTGCTAATTTTTTAAATTTTAGAGCACATGAACTATATACAATTAATGGGAATAAAATTGATGAAACTTTTGTAAAATGGGATCAAGAAAAAGGTAAATGTTTTGCAGGTTTTACAGTGAGTGGAAATAATGTAGGGGTAGATGAAAGTATTACTATAAGTGGAGAGGCCTTAAGTTTTTTAAGCACAGGAATTGATACGAGGGTTTATTTTATTAAAAATTTTTAACAAAGAAATGGAGTAATTATTAACATTTTAATTTTATTAAATTTAATATAACTTTAAAAATTATGTCTGAGACTGTAATCAAATGTGAATCAGTTTATAAAATTTTTGGGCAAAATGCCAAAAAGATGCTTGAAGAAGCTAACGGAAATGTAGACGCAAAAACTTTTCAAGAAAAAGGATGTATTGTAGGAGTTAACAACGCTTCTTTTGAGGTTGCAAAAGGTGAAATGTTGGTGGTGATGGGGTTGTCTGGCTCTGGTAAATCAACATTGCTTAGGTGTATATCAAGATTAACGGATGCTACAGGGGGTAAAATTTTTATTGAGGGTCAAGATTTACTAGAATTAAATAATAAAGAACTTATAGAACTTAGAAGAAGCAAAATGGGAATGGTGTTTCAAAGTTTTGCTTTACTACCTCACAAAACTGTTGTTGAAAATATTGCATTTCCATTGCAGATCAAAGGAACTAATACTGTGGATAGTATTAATAGAGCAATGGAAATGGTAAAATTAGTTGGACTCGATGGAAGAGAAAACTATTTTCCAAGAGAGCTTTCAGGAGGACAACAACAAAGAGTAGGGATCGCAAGATCACTAGCAGTAGAGCCTGATATATGGTTTTTGGACGAACCTTTTTCTGCACTTGATCCATTAATCAGAAAAGAAATGCAAGATGAATTTTTAAGACTTCAAGAAAAATTACAAAAAACTATAATGTTCATTACTCATGATTTTGATGAGGCATTAAAGTTGGCTGATCGAATAGCAATTATGAAAGATGGCATAATTGAACAATTAGATACACCAGCCAACATAGTATTAAATCCAGCAACTGAATATGTAAGAAAATTTACTGAAGAAGTACCGAGAGAAAAGGTTTTAATTATTGAGGATGTGATGGATGCCTCAAGTAAAGATAATTTAGGAGATTTAAAAGTTTCAAAAGATGAAATTATAGAAAATGTTGCTGAAAAAATACTTACCCAAGAAAAATTAGTAGGAGTAGTTGACTCAAATAATAATATTGTAGGATCAATTAAACCTTCAAAAATAATAGATACAGTTTTTGGAGGAAGAAAAAATGGTAGTTAAAATATGCAGTATTTAAAAAAATATCCAAAATTATTTCAATGGTTATTTTTATTAATCGTATTTTTTGCTTTGTGTTTTGCGATTGAAGTTCCTGAAACTTATAAATTTATAAGAGGCCAGGCAGAATTTGTCAAAGATCCAAACCAAAGTGTTTACTTTTTCCTTGGTAAAGAAGTTAGGTATTACGCCTTTGATGTATTTTGGAGATTACCTCCGTTACTTGGTTGGTTACCCATATGGATAAATGACTCATTATTCTTTTTAATGAATGAGTGGATGCCAATGGAGTTTTGGAATGAAGATACTCAAGAGTTTAAAACTCGACCACTACTTTTGCAGATAAGCAGAAATTTAACAGCATTCATGACATTTTTAATTGAATTAATTAGGGAGATTTTATTAGGAGGCTTAGAAACAATTGTTGCATTTACTAGTTGGGATTTTATAGATGCCTACCCTTGGTTAGAGTTACCAGGTTTGCCTTGGACTATTGTTGCAGCTGGAGCAGCTATACTCTCTTACAAGTTAAGCGGAAAAGGATTGGCTTTATTTGCAGGTTTAACAATGATTTATATTTCTATTTTTGGTCAATGGAAACCATCAATGCAAACGCTTTCATTTATACTTGTTGCAGCTCCTCTTTCATTTATTTTTGGTTTAGGATTAGGTATTGCAGCCTATAAAAGTAAACGTGTTGAGAAAGCTTTGTATCCAATTCTTTTGGTGATGCAAACTATGCCACAATATGCTGTATTAGTTCCTGCACTTGTCCTTTTTGGTGTTGGAGATCATGCTGCTGTAATTATTACTATGGTTGTTGCAGTTCCACCAATGATATTATTAACAATACTGGGTTTAAGAGCCATACCTCCAGAAGTAATTGAAGCTGGCAGAATGAGTGGTTGTACAAATTGGCAGTTAATGCTTAAGGTATTAATACCTACAGCAAGAAGAGATATATTAATTGGTGTCAATCAAGTTATCATGGTTTGTTTTTCAATGGCAGTTATTTCTGCATTTATTGGTGCAAAAGGTTTGGGATTTAATTTATTATTAGCATTGAACCAACTTAATATTGGTTTAGCATTAGAAGCAGGGCTATGTATCAGTTTAATCGCAATTCTTTTAGACAAGATGTCCTTAGCTTGGGCAAACAAACAAACTGATTATTTTGGTAATCTTACATTTTATCAAAGAAATAAAAATACAATATTTTTTGCTGCTTCAGTATTAATTGGAATTGTTCTTGCTTATATAGGTACTTTTATTTTCAAAGGAAGCTTTAATTACTTATTTGAAGTTCCACATAACAAAGGAATATCAACAGCAGACTTTTGGAATAAAGGCGTAGATTGGATTTTTGACACTTTCTTTATTTATATAAAGGCCTTTAATACGTGGTTAATTGTAGATGTGCTTCAACCTATGAGAGCTCTATATTTAAGAATGCCTGCAGTAGCTACATTAGTATTAGCTGTTGGAGCAGGATATTTAATTGGAGGAATTCGTTCTGCTTTGGTTGTTGCAGCTTTGACTCTATTTATTGCATTAAGTCCATGGTGGGATAGAGCGCTGGTAACATTATACATGGCAACTTTTGGAGTTGTTGTTTCTTGTTTAATAGGATTTACAGTTGGAACGTTGTGTTTTCAAAATAAAAAATCAGCTGCTTTCATGTTAGGTGTTTGCGATATATTTCAAACCTTTCCATCTTTTGTATATTTAATTCCAGTAATGATGCTATTTGGAATTACAGATACATCAGTATTAATTGCAGTGATTGTTTATGCAACAATTCCAGCAACCAGATACACTATTGAGGGTTTAAGAAGTGTGCCTGTTGGTTTGCATGAAGCTGCAACAATGTCTGGTGTAAATAAATTTCAGAGATTAACTAAAATTGAATTCCCATTAGCATTTCCACATATGATGCTTGGTCTTAATCAAACAATAGTTTTTGCATTATTTATGGTAATAATAGGAGCATTTATTGGAACCGAGGATTTAGGTCAGTATATTTTAAAAGCACTTTCAGATAAAAATGGAGCAGGAATTGGTTTAACTTTGGGTATCTGTGTTGCATTTATAGGTTTGATTTTTGATAACTTAATAAGAACTTGGGTTGGAAAAAGAAAAAAACATCTTGGCATAGATTAGTATTTTGAAAAAATTTATTATCTCGATAGATCAGGGAACAACTTCTTCGAGGGTAGTGCTTTTTGATATTAAAGGCAATATTCAATTTATATCACAATATGAATTTAAACAATACTTTCCAAGAAATGGTTGGGTAGAACATAATCCAAATGAAATTTGGTCCACAACACTTAAGGCATTAAAACAAGTAATAAAAAAAGCTAAAAGTTTTAAAGGTCATATTCTTACAATTGGAATCACAAACCAAAGAGAAACTACAATTTTATGGAACAAAAAAACTGGCAAACCAATTTATAATGCAATAGTTTGGCAAGATAGAAGAACCCAGGAATATTGTAAATTTTTAAAAAGTAAAAATTACGAAAATACTTTTAGAAAAAAAACAGGTTTATTTATTGATCCTTATTTTTCTGCCACTAAAATAAAATGGATTTTAGATAATGTAAAAATTTCAAAAAAATTATTAAAATCAGATAATTTATTGTTTGGCACAGTAGACACCTTCTTAATTTGGAAATTAACCAAAGGTAAACAGCATTTAACTGAAGCTACTAATGCAAGTAGAACAATGTTGTTTAATATTAATAACAATAAATGGGATAATGAAATATTACAGAAATTAAAAATTCCAAAGGGTATATTGCCAGAGGTAAAAAATTCTGCAGATAATTTTGGAAAAACAGACAAGAGAGTTACAGGAAAAGAAATACCAATTTCAGCTGTTTTAGGAGATCAACAAGCAGCTGCTGTAGGACAAGCTTGTTTTGAAAAAGGATCTATAAAAAGTACTTATGGTACTGGTGCATTTGTAATAATGAACACTGGATCAAAAAAAATTAATTCAAAAAATAAGTTGTTAACGACAATTTGTTATAGATTGAATAATAAGACTACATATGCCCTTGAAGGATCTATTTTCATTGCAGGAGCAGGCGTACAATGGTTAAGGGATAAAATTAAACTAATAAACAACGCTTATGAAACTGAAAAAATAGCTAAATCAACAAAAAGTAATAATGAAGTTTATGTTGTCCCAGCTTTTAGTGGAATAGGCGCACCTTATTGGAGACCTGATGCAAGAGGTTTAATAACAGGTCTTACAAGAGATAGTGATTGGAAAACTTTGGTTAGAGCTACAGTCGAGTCAGTTGCGTATCAAAGTTATGACTTATTTTATTCAATGAATAAAGATGGTTTAAAGCCTAGAATAATTAAAATTGATGGTGGTATGGTAGCAAATAATTGGTTTTCACAATTTTTGGCAGATGTAATTAATTTAAAAGTAATTCGACCTAAAGTCTTAGAAACTACTGCTCTTGGAGCAGCTTTGTTTGCAGGTTATCAAGTAGGAGAATTCAAATCATTAAATCAGATTAAAAATACATGGAAAAAAGATAAAGCTTTTAAGCCAAAAATTAATAAAAAACTTAGAAATCATATATTGCATGGTTGGAAGCAAGCAATTAAAAAAACCTTAGCATAAAGATAAAAATGAAAAAAATATTAATTGTTGGTGCGGGAGCTATGGGAGCTGCTTTCTCAATACCATTGTTAGATAATGGTCACTCGGTTGCTTTAACAGAGCCATACAACTTTAATTTATTAAAAAAATTAAATTCAAAAAAAAAAATTCACCCATCATTAAATATAAATTTACCAAAAAAATTAAAAATAAATAAATTTTCAAGTGAAATTTTAAATCGTAAATGGGACTTAATTGTAATTGCTGTAAGTTCTATAGGAATAGACTTAATAGGAAAAAATCTTTCAAAAGTTAAAAATAAATCACCTATTTTGGTATTAACAAAAGGTCTTAAATTTGATGGTAGAAATTTAATTTCAATGTCTAGCTTATTGAAAAAGTACAATAAAAATTTAAATATTTCAGTTTTGAAAGGTCCATGTTTAGCAAAAGAATTGTCAAGAAAAGTGAAAAGCTTCACTGTTGTTGCAAATAAAAATATTAATACTGCAAAAAAAATTGGTAAATTAATTTCAACAAATTATTATCAAACTGAATTTAGTAGAGATGTTAGAGGAGTAGAGTTTTTATCTGCTATTAAAAATATTTATTCAATGATAATTGGAGCTGGACAATGGCATAATACTTCATCAGCTTTATTCAAAAAATCAATTGATGAAATGAAATATCTTGTAAATTATTTTAAAGGTAAAAATGAAACTGTATATGGTTTAGCAGGTTTGGGAGATTTATATGTTAGTGCAATGGGTGGAAGAAATAGTAAAATGGGAGAATACTTAGGAAAAGGCTATACTTTTGCCCAAGCAAAGAAAAAGTTTATGAAAAATGATACAGTAGAAGGTGCTGATTTAGCAATAGAAATCGCTCCTTTTATATTTAAAAAAATTAATAAAAGAAAAATTCCTTTAATGATCTCTTTATTAGAATCAATTGTTAAAAATAAAAAATTAAAAATTAACTATTAATTATTTATTTAAAAAAGTTTCCATCGAGTCATCCATAGCTTTTTCCCATGGTGTGTGATGAATTGGTGCAACTGATCCAGTCACAGGAGATGAAAACGATTTATTTCTATAAGTTAGAATATCCTCTACTTTATGATGTTCCCATTCTTTAAAATGATTTCTAATTAATTCAAAATCAATTTTAGGATAATCAGACATATCATGAAGTTCTTTGGTATATTCTGTCTGAAAATCAATCATTTGATCAGGATTTTCCAATTTTTCCTCCATAGCAACCCATTTGTTTATGTCTTTTTCTATCTCCTCATCACTAGGCATTTTTATTTTGCCCATTATCACATCTCTTGCGTACCATGCTTGACAATCAAACATATTAAAAGTGTGAAATTGATCCTGCATTCCTAAGTATAAAAGTTTATGATTATCTTGCCAGACAACACCTTTATAAAGTTTTGGTGGATATAATCTGTTGTGTGTTTTTAACTTTAAACTTTCATCTAAAAACGGAAAATGATGCAAATAACCAGTGCAAAGTATTATTACATCAGAGTCTTGTTCAGTTCCGTCTTTAAATATCGCTTTTTTTCCCTCTAACCTATCTAAGTAATGAACTTCCTTCATGCCTCTTGGCCATTTAAATCCCATTGGGTTATGCCTGTAACCAATTGTTACGCTTTTAGCACCATATTTATTACATTGTAGGGCCACATCTTCAGCCGAATAACTGCTTCCCAAAACAATAACATCTTTTCCTCTGAACTCTTCTGCATCCCTAAAATCATGTGAGTGCATTATTCTTCCTGGGAAAGAATGCATCCCTTCATATTCAGGAATAAAAGGTACAGAAAAATGACCTGTAGAAACCACTAAATAGTCAAACGTATCATTTAAAATTTTATTATTAACTTTATCTTGGTAGCTAATTTCGAACTTATCATTTTTATAAACAGTATTTGTAACTCTTGTATTAAATTTAATCTTACTTTTTAAATTACCTTTACTTACTCTTCCCAAAATATAATCTTGCAAGACTTCTCTTGGAGGAAAAGAAGGAATAGGCTTTCCAAAATGTTCATCAAAAGAGTAATCAGCAAATTCTAAACATTCTTTAGGTCCATTGGACCACAAATATCTATACATACTGTTAGGAACAGGATCTCCATATTGATCTGAACCAGTTCTCCAGTTGTAGTTCCATAGTCCACCCCAACTTTCTTGTTTTTCAAAGCAAACTATTTCAGGAATTTTTTCTCCTTTTTTTTCTAAATGTTCAAATGCTCTTAAAATTGAAAGTCCACATGGACCAGCGCCAATGATTGCTATTTTTGACATAGAATTTTTCCTATCATTAATAAATTTATAAATATATCTTACTAATAATTTTAAAAAAAATAAAATTATATTTTTTAATGGGCATTAATTGGAATTATCCCACCACGATGTGGATAGGTGAGAATAGAGTAGAGGATTTATTCTTAGCTTGTAAAGAGCTAAACATTTCAAACCCACTATTTGTAACCGATAAAGATTTAATAAATTTAGAAATTATAAAAAATATAATAATAAGTTTAAAAAAAAATTTTAAACATCTTTCTACCTTTTCTAATTTTACGGGAAATCCAATTGGTGAAAACGTTGAGGAAGGAGTTAAAGTTTACAATACTTTGGGTTGCGATGGTGTAATTGCTTTAGGAGGTGGAAGTGGTTTAGATGTTGGAAAAGCAATAGCATTTATGTGCAATCAATCAAGAGCATTATGGGACTTTGAAGATATTGGTGATCACTGGAAGAGAGCTGATAGTTCTAAAATTTCAAAAATAATCGCAGTTCCAACTACTGCTGGTACAGGATCTGAAACAGGACGAGCATCTTTAATAATTAACAAAGATACTGGTGCAAAAAAAATTATTTTTCACCCAAAAATGTTACCTTCAATCGTAATTTTAGATCCTTTACTTACTATAGATTTGTCTCCGAGATTAACCGCTGCAACTGGAATGGATGCATTAGCTCATAATTTAGAAGCCTTCTGTGCACGTGGATATCATCCAATGGCTGACGGTATAGCAATAGAGGGAATGAAATTAATAAAAAATTCTTTAATAAAAGCTTTTAAAAATGGAAATGATGTTAATGCTAGAATGGATTTACTTGCTGCAGCATCAATGGGTTCAGCTGCATTTCAGAAAGGACTTGGAGCAATTCACTCATTGAGCCATCCAGTAAATGGTAAATTTAATGTACACCATGGATTGTCTAATGCAATATTTATGCCCTATGTGTTAACATTTAATAAATCTTCAATTGAAAATAAGATAATTTCTATTTGTGACTATCTTGAATTAGAGAAAAATTTTGAGAGTTTTTTAGATTGGATTTTAAGATTAAGAAATAATTTGAATATTCCACATAAATTATCAGAAGTTATGGATTGTAGTAATATTGATTTAGAAGAACTATCCTTGATGGCTTACGATGACCCATCAACAGGAGGTAACCCAAAAGAAATAAGTAAGCAAGATTTAAAAGAAATGTATAAAAAAAGTATTTCAGGAGAGTTATTTGAATGAAAAAAATTTTAATTGTTGAAGGCAATCCAACAGAGGAAAATAAACAATTCACTGTCGCAGGTATTCAAACACATACAGAAAGTTTAAAACATAGTCTTAGCTACTTTACAGATAATCTAATAATTGATGTTGCAAATCCCTCATCAGATAAAAATATTCATAAAATAATTAATAATCTTGATAGTTATGATGGTCTAATTTGGGGTGGAAGCAGTTTAAACATTTACAACGCTACTCCAGAAATAAAAAGGCAAATACAATTTATGCAAGAGTGTCAAAAAAAAATTAAAAAAATTTTAGCAATCTGTTGGGGAATGCAAGTAGCTGTGACTGCTGCAGGAGGTGAGGTAAAAAAATGTACAAATGGTTCTCAGAAAGGAATTGCGTTTGATATTGAAATTAATGAAAATGGCTTAAAACATCCATTATACTTAAACAAAAGTTTAAGATTTAATACACCTGCTTTTAATTTCGATGAAGTTGTAACAATGCCTAAAAATTCAATTTTGTTAGCTTCAAATGCAATTAACAAGGTACAAGCACTCAATTTTAAAGTAGGTGAATGTGATATATGGGGCCTTCAATATCATCCTGAAATAACTTACAATAAGATGATAAATTTAATCATTTTCAGAAAAAAAAGACTTTTAGACAAAGGCGCATTTGCAGACGAGGATGAAATAAATATTCATATTAAAAATATAGAGGAAGAAAATAAAAAGTTGGATAAAAAATCTAGAATGAGAGAATTAGAGAATTGGTTAAATTATCTTAATTTAGAATAGTCCCTCAATTTCGCCCTTATCATTTAATCTAATAGAGTCAGCTGCTGGAACTCGTGGTAATCCAGGCATTGTCATTATAGCTCCACAAACTACTACAATAAATTCAGCACCAGATGAAAGCCTAATTTCTCTAATTGGCAAAGCATGACCTGTTGGTGCTCCTTTTAAATTTGGATCTGTTGAGAAACTATATTGTGTTTTTGCAACACAAATAGGCAGTTCACCATAACCAGCTTCCTCAAAAGTTTTCAATTGATCTTTTATTTTTGTATCAGCAATTACCTCATCAGCTCTGTAAATTTCTTTTGCAATAGTTTCTATTTTTTTAAATAGAGGAGTATTACTCTCATATAAAAATTTAAATTTTGCCTGATTTTTTTCACATAGATCTACAACATGTGCTGCCAGTTCCTTAGTTCCTTCACCACCATTTGACCAGTGAGTACAAAGACTTGCTTTTACCCCCAAGCCATCACAAAATTCAATTAAAGCTTTAACTTCATTATCAGTATCTTTGATAAAATGATTAACAGCAACTGCTACTGGTAAACCAAATTTTTTAACATTTTCAATATGTCTCTCTAAATTAACCAAACCTTTTTTTAGAGCATCTACATTTTCATTTTTTAAATCATCTTTTGCAACGCCACCATGCATTTTTAATGCTCTAATTGTTGCAACTATTACAACACAACTTGGTTTTAAATTTGATTTTCTACATTTAATATCTAAGAATTTTTCAGCACCTAAATCAGCACCAAAGCCAGCTTCAGTTACAACATAATCAGCAAGTTTTAGACCAGTTTTTGTTGCGATTACCGAATTACATCCATGTGCAATGTTTGCAAATGGTCCTCCATGTATTATTGCAGGATTATTTTCTAAAGTTTGAGTAACATTAGGTCTTATTGCGTCTTTCAATAACACAGTCATAGGTCCTTGGGCATTTAAATCTTTTGCGTAAATTGGTTTCTTAGATCTATTGTAAGCAATTGTAATGTTACCAATTCTTTTTTCTAAATCTTCTAAATCATTTGATAAACAGAAAATAGCCATGATTTCTGACGCAACAGTAATATCAAAACCATCTTCTCTAGGAAAACCATTGGCTACTCCACCTAAATTTATATTTATTGACCTTAAAGATCGATCGTTCATATCCATCACTCTTTTCCAAACAACTCTTCTAACATCTATGTCTAATTTATTTCCCCAATAAATATGGTTATCTATTAATGCTGACAATAAATTATGAGCAGAAGTTATTGCATGAAAGTCACCTGTAAAATGAAGATTAATTTGTTCCATTGGAACTACTTGAGCATATCCTCCTCCAGCAGCCCCTCCTTTCATTCCAAATGAAGGACCTAAACTTGGCTCTCTTAAACAAACAATTGATTTTTTTCCGATTTTATTCAATCCATCGTGAAGTCCAACAGATGTTGTTGTTTTACCTTCACCCGCAGGTGTTGGTGTAATAGCTGTAACTAAAATCAATTTACCATCAGGCTTGCCTTTTAGTGTATCTAGATATTCCAAGTTAATCTTAGCAATATGTCGCCCCATCGGACTAAATGCTGAACTTTCATCTGGCACATTTATTTTTGCTAAAACATCATTTATTGGTTGCATTTTAGCTTCTCTAGCTATCTGAATATCTGATTTGACCTCACTCATTTAAAATCCTCTAAATTAAAACATTTACTTGCAGACTTCATATCCTTTTTTAAGTTCTTTGGAAACTTCTAAAAAATATATATAAAAAAAATAAGCACTATTTAAATTCTTTCCTATAAAATTAGATAATGCAGAAATATTCTATTTTTAATTTAGTCAAAAATGCATTTTCTAATCATCAAAATTGGGACTTAGCATGGAAGGACCCAGAGCCCAAAGAAGAATATGATGTAGTAATCATTGGAGGAGGTGGCCATGGACTTGCTACAGCGTATTATCTTGCAAAAGAGCATAATATTACAAAAGTTGCAATCATCGAAAAAGGATGGATAGGAGGTGGGAACGTAGGACGTAATACTACAATCATCAGATCTAACTACATGCATGACGAAAACGGATTATTCAGTGAATTTGGAATGGATTTATGGAGAAAGATGAGTCAGGACCTAAATTACAATGTAATGTTTTCTCCTCGAGGTATTATTAATCTTGCTCACTCAGATGCGCAAATGAATGCATATGCGAGAAGAGGAAATTCAATGAGGTTAAATGGAATAGATGCTGTTCTTTTGAATAGAGAACAGGTTAAAGAAATTATTCCAATGGCTGATTTTTCTGAAAATGTAAGATTTCCAATTTTTGGTGGTTTGATGCAACCAAGTGCAGGAACTGCAAGACATGATGCAGTAGCTTGGGGTTATGCTCGTCAAGCAGATGATATGGGAGTTGATATTATTCAAAATTGTGAGGTAATTGGTTTTGATGTTTCTGCTGGAAAAATAAATGGTATTAGAACATCTCGTGGAAATATTAAGGCTAAAAAAGTTGGTTTATGTGTTGCAGGAAGCACAAATATTTTAGCTGAAAAATTAAATATGACATTACCAATTGAAACTCATCTTCTTCAAGCATGTGTTTCAGAGCCAGTTAAACCTGTTTTAGATAGCGTTGTAACATTTGGTGCTGGACATTTTTATATTAGTCAATCAGATAAAGGCGAAATGGTAATGGGTGGAGATTTAGATGGTTATAATAGTTACGCACAAAGAGGAAATTTACCTACTTTGCAACATGTTTTGACCGAAGGTATAGCAATGATGCCTTTTTTAAGTAAGTTAAAAATGCTCAGAACTTGGGGCGGTATAATGGATATGTCAATGGACGGATCTCCTATAATTGATAAAACTCACATAGATGGTTTGTATTTAAATTGTGGATGGTGTTACGGAGGTTTTAAAGCAACACCCGCATCTGGCTGGACATTTGCACATACAATTGCTCAAGATAGAGTTCATGAATTGAATGCAGGATATAGTTTGAACAGGTTTAATACAGGTCATTTAATTGACGAAAAAGGACTCGGAACAAAAACCTGGATATCATAAATGCTGTACATTAAATGCCCACATTGTGGAATGAGACCACAAATTGAATTTTCTTATGGTGGAGATGCAAGTGTCAAAAGGCCAGATTTGAACAAAGAAATTTCTGATAAAGAATGGGACGACTTTGTTTACAATAGAAAAAGTTTAAGAGGAAAACATTTAGAGTTATGGCAACATATATCAGGTTGTAGACAATGGATAAAAGTAGAGAGAGATACTGCAACTCATGAAATATTTAAAACTTTTAAAGCTGACGAGGGAGTTGTCTAATGTCTCAAGATTTCAGATTAGAAAGTGTTGGATTAATTAATAGAGATAAAAAATTATCATTTAAATTCAATGGAAAAAAATATTTTGGATATGAAGGTGATACCCTGGCATCTGCTTTACTTGCAAACGGTGTTCATTTAGTTGGTAGAAGTTTTAAATATCACAGGCCAAGAGGTTTTTTTGGAGCAGGAGTAGATGAGCCCTATGCAATAGTACAGCTTTATAGAAATAATGAAACTGAGCCAAATATAAAAGCAACTGAGCAAGAACTTTTTGAGGGTTTAGAGGCAAAAAGTGTAAATTGTTGGCCAAGTGTTAATTTTGATATTGGTGCAATCAATAATTTTTTAAAGATATTTTTACCTGCAGGATTTTATTATAAAACATTCATGTGGCCAAAAAGCTTTTGGTATAGAATTTATGAGCCATTTATTAGAAAAGCAGCTGGATTAGGTGTAGCATCTACAAAACATGATAAAGAAAGATACGAGCACAAATATGAATATTGTGATTTACTCATAGCTGGATCAGGACCATCTGGTTTATCTAGTGCATACGCAGCTGCAAAGAATGGAGCAAAAATAATTTTAGCCGAAGACAAACCAAGATTCGGGGGTTCTTTATTAACAGATGATGTGAATATTGGAAACCAATCAGGAAAAGATTGGGCTGAAGGCATAATTTCTGAACTTAAAACAATGCCAAATGTTGTGGTAAAAAATAGATCTCAAATATTTGGTTATTATGATCACAACATGCTTGTAATGTCTGAAAAGGTAAGTGATCATTTGCCAAAAACAAAAAAATATCATCCCAATAAAAGATTATGGTACATCCGAGCAAAAGAAGTTTTAATTTCATCAGGATCTATTGAAAGACCAATAGTTTTTGGAAATAATGATACTCCAGGTGTAATGCTTTCTTCTGCTGCTAAAGAATACTTAAAAGTTTATGGAGTTTTAGTTGGAAAAAATCCATTGATATTTACAAATAACGACAGTGGATACGAAACAGCTATTGAATTTCAAAAGCATGGAGTGCAACCAATGGTATTAGATTCAAGAAAAAATCCTGAATCAGAAATTATAGATGAGGCGAAAAGTTTAGGAATAAATATTAAAAATTCTTATGTTGTAGTTGCAGCACAAGGATATAAAAAAGTAAAATCTGCTGATATAGCGAGTATTTCTGATGACAAAAAACAACTTGGAAAAATAGAAAATATTAAATGTGACTGTATATGCGTTTCTGGTTTTTGGACACCTTCTATTCATTTAGCTTCTCAATCAGGAAATAAAACTAAGTTTAAGGAAGAAATTGATGCATTTGTTCCTGGAATCTCAAAACAACAAGAGACAACTTTAGGAGCTGCTAACGGAGTATTTTCTTTAGAAGAAACCTTACAAACCTCATTTGCAAAAGGAAGAGAATTATCAAAAAAAATTACTGATAATGATAACGAAGTAAACATTCCTAACGTAGTTGAAAAAAAATCTTCTAAACATGATAAGTTTTGGTGTGTTCCATTACCAGCAGGAAAAAATTATAAAAGATTTTTAGATTTTCAAAATGATGTAGCTGTATCGGATATCGAAATAGCTCTTAGAGAAGGCTATAGATCAATCGAGCATGTCAAAAGATACACTACGCTTGGTATGGCAACTGACCAAGGTAAAACAAGTAATTTAAATGGCTTACAGTTGGTATCAGAAATTGAAAATAAAGTTGTTCCAGCTGTAGGTCATACTACTTTTAGACCACCATATACACCTATTTCAATTGGTGCAATTGTTGGAAGAGAGGTTGGAAAACATTCAAAACCAACTAGGAAATCCCCAATGCATGCTTGGCATGAAAAAAATAATGCTGTTTTCGTTGATGCAGGTGTTTGGTTAAGACCTAGATATTATAAGAGGGGAAATGAAAATTTATTTGAAGGATCTAAGAGAGAAGCAAAAAATGTTAGAACAAATGTGGGTGTTTGTGATGTAACTACACTTGGAAAAATTGATATAAAAGGGCCAGATGCAGCAGAGTTATTAAATAGAGTCTATACTAATGCCTGGTTAAAATTGCCAGTCGGTAAAGCTAGGTATGGGGTAATGTTAAGAGAAGATGGTATTGTTATGGATGATGGAACAACTACGAGAATTTCTGAAAATCATTATCATATGACTACTACAACGGCACAAGCAGCAAATGTTCTTTCACATTTAGAATATTACTTACAATTAGTCTGGCCTGAATTAAATGTTAATGTTGTTTCAACAACAGAACAATGGGCAGGAGCGGCTATTGCAGGACCAAAATCTAGAGATGTTTTACAAAAATTATTTCCAAATTTAGACGTTTCTAATGAAGGACTACCTTTTATGGGCTACATGGAAGGAGATTTATTTGGAGTAAAAGCTAGAATTTTTAGAATATCTTTTTCAGGTGAGCTTGCATATGAAGTTAATGTGGAGTCTGACAATGGAAACTTCATGTGGGAAAAAATAATAGAAGTTGGTGAGGATTTTAAAATTCAACCATATGGAACAGAGGCATTATCAACACTTAGAATCGAAATGGGGCATGTTGCTGGATCAGAGCTTGATGGAAGAACAATACCTTATGATAACGCTTTAGAAGGTCTAGTGAGCAAAAAGAAAGATTTTATTGGAAAAAGATCACTTCAAAGAGCAGCTTTTACATCAGACGATAGACAAAGAATAGTGGGAGTCGTTCCACTTGATAAAAAAACTAGTATTCCAGAAGGATCTCACTTAGTTAAAGATGCTAATGCACCTTTACCAAATCCAAAGTTGGGGCATATCTCAGCTTCATGCTGGAGTGTTGAATACGACAATCCTTTTTCCTTAGCAATATTAAAGGATGGAAAAAATATGATTGGCGAAAAACTATTTGTAATGTCACCTCTTAAAAATAAAGTAATTCCAGTAGAAATAGTTTCATCACATTATGTAGATCCAAAAGGTGAGAGGGTTAGGTCATGACTTCAATTTCGGCTTTAGCAAATATTCATTCAACGGGTAAGTTTGGAGATTATGAAGGTAAGAATGAAAATGATCTACTAAAAATATCTGAAAACAGAAATTTACTAATTGTTCAAATCGTTCAATTCAAAAATTCCTCAGTTTCATTTGAGAGTATTGATGTTGATGGTTTAAAATTAAGAAACGAATCTCTTGCTGTGGTATTTAATGAAAATACAAGAATTATGTGGAATGGGCCAAAGACCTGGTTGTTAGTATCAAAAAAAAAAGATTTAATTAAAAATATTCTAAACGAATTTAAAGATTCAGACTTTGCTATAACGGATTTATCACATTCCAGAGCAATTATTGAAATTGAGGGAAAAGAAACAATAGAAGTTTTAAAAAAAGGGTGCCCATTTAATTTCAATACATTAGAAAAAAATAATTCAATAAATTCAACTTATAATGGAATAACCTTCACTGTTGACAAAATGAATGACAATCCAAACAAAGTAAGATTGTTTGCTTTAAGAAGTTTTGGAGAATCTTTGTATCACTCCATTACAGATGCATCGTTAGAGTTTGGCTTTAAAACTCTTTAATCTCTTGTAGCAATATAAACACCTATAGAGGTGATTAGAAATCCAATTAAATCTAATCTTGTCAAATTTTCATTTAAGAAAAGCCACGCCATAAAAGCAGATGTTGCTGGTATTAAAAAAAATATTGAAACAGTTTTACTTGCAGAATTATTTTTTATTAGATACATCAAAATTGTAAAGGCTCCAAATGACACCAAAAATACTTGATGGCTCATTGCAATAATAAATGTTTGTGAAAAATCAATATATGGATCAACAATCAATATAATTATTACTAAATGAAATATACAACCACCAAGAGCTTGATTCATGTTGCTTACAGATAAAGGCAATTTGTTACTCAATTTTTTCTGCCATAATGTGGAAAAAGTAATTGCTAATAATGCTATTATTGTTGAAATCAATCCAGCCAAAGGTATTTTAGAACCAACATCAAAACCTAATACAAGACCTGCGCCAGCAAACCCCAATAAAACACCTATCCATTGTTTTGAAGAAACTTGTTCATTTAAAATAGGACCACTTAATGCATTTGTGAGAACTGGTTGAAGAGTTACGATTAAAGCTGCTATTGCTGTAGGCATACCTATTGAAATTGAATAGAAAACTCCACCAAGATAAAAACCATGAAAAAGTACGCCACTAAAAAAAGACTCAAAAAAGTTTCTCGTATTAACTAAAATTTTTTGTTTTGTATAAATAGAAAATAAAAAAAAACCAAAAGCAACAAAAGCAAATCTAAAAGCAAGAGCAGCAAATGGATCACTATTATCTATAATGGGTTTAGTGGTTATGAAAGCGGAAGACCATAAAATTACAAATATGAAAGGGAATATTCTAATCATGATGTTTAATAAACAAATTAATTAACTAAAATCAAATAAATCAGTACCTATAATGAGCAAATTAGATGTAGAAAAGAAATACCAAATCACCTAATGTTCGATTATGAATTTCAGTTTACTTAGAATTTTAGCAATTATACTGTCCTTTTTCTTTTTGACAGGTTTTGTACCCATACTTTCATTCGTTGGCCCAGGCGTTACAGCACTAACCTCAGGTAATATTTATAAAGCTAGTGCACAATTTATAGTAAATCAAAGTATAGAAAGAGAAACTGGCAAAAATTCATTAACTTTAATAAAAGAAACTTTAGTCAAAGAAGAAACAGATAAAATAATTAAAAAAAATTCTTTTGATGAAAATTTAAGACAATTAGTAAAAACAAGAATAAAAATGACTAGTAAAAAATTAAATGATCAAAATTTGCAAAAATTAATTGAAAAACGAATTAGTATCACTAGATCAAAACTAAATTTAAATAATATTATTAAATAAGATTTAAATTTATTAGATTTTCTTGATTAGTTTCTTTACACCACATTTCATAACTTTCGCAAACTCTCCATAAATGATCAAAAGCTCTTTGAGAAATTTCTAATGGAAAATGACTTTTTGTATAATAAAGCTTAGGAATTTTTAATAAAAATTTCAACATAGAATCTTTTTGCAGCTTTAAAAGTCGTAAAGTTTCTCCATTTATTTTTTTTTTCGTAATAGGATCAATAAATTTGTTATTCTTAAGTTCTAAAAACCACTTATCATGATAATCACCAGAACTTAGACTATCATATTCTTTAGTAGTCATAAAAATTTCAAATGCTTGTATGTTATTGATTTCAGGATTTTGTTTTTTGATTTTAACTATATTTGTATAAACAAATTCAGCAGCTCTCAGCACATATGGCTTTTCGACTTTGTTAGTCATAATTTAGCTTTTATATTTTTTCATTGCAGAATGAGCCAAAATCAAGTTAGGATCTAAAAATACTTTTGAAGATTTGATATTTTTAAATGATTTAAAAGCAAAAATTGCTATTGGTAGTTCAGTGCATCCCAATATGATTTTTTTGCATTGCATTTTAATTAGTAAATTAATTGCAGGTTTTATTGCTTTTGTAGCAGATTTTATATTGCCCATTTTAACAAACTTTATAGCTTTATTAACTGATGATTTTTGTATTTTTTTAGATGGTTCAATTAACTGATAATCATTTTTAAAAATTTTTTTATAAACTCCAGTTTTAAGGGTTCCTTCTGTTGCCAATAGACCAACTTTTGAATTTTTTTTACACTTAATTTTTGTAAATTTGAAAACCTCTTTTGGCATATTTACTATTGGAATATTAATTTCTTTTTGCAAATCATCAAACCAGTAGTGAGCTGTATTGCAAGGTATAACTATAAATTTACATTTATTTTTCTCTAGTAGCTTACACCCTTTAAGTAAACTTTTTAAAACTTTATTGTATTTTTCTTTACTATTTTTATTAGTAGATTTGTTTGAAAGATTTTTGGTTTGAGAGCCTATAGACTCAGGACGCCCAGGAATATTAGATTTGTTATAAAGCAAAAATAAAGGATACTCTTGGTCAATTTTTCCTCTATTTAAAACTGTAAGTTTGTTACAGAAGTCAAGTCCTGCTTGGGTGCCCATTCCACCTAAAATTCCAATCATATATTGCTTAGTTTATATATTTTTATTTAATACTATAATAAAAAATTATGTTTAAAGATTGTTTTTACATTTGGTATTGGCTGAATAAAAAAATTATTAATAATAAAATTTATTTTCAGCCAATAGGAAGTGTGAAATTATGCAGTTTTTAAGTTAACTGCTGAAGGACCTTTGGGACCATCTTCAACATCGAAAGTCAAAGCTTGACCCTCATCTAAACCGTTCATACCAGCATCTCTTACTGCTGAAACATGTACAAACACATCTTTTTCTTTATCTTCTCTTTCAATAAAACCAAAACCTTTGGTTGGATTGAACCACTTTACTTTTCCTTGTAGACTCATATTTATCTTCTTACATTTTGTTATATTAATTATTACTTATAATTAAGTAATAGTGGCTTTGTTTAGATTTTATAGGGTTTTGTCAACAAAATAGATCAATTATCAAAAATAAATTTTTTTAATTATCCTCAATAAGCATTGTTAAATAAACAGAATTAATGTCCTCTTTATAATGCGCGAAAGGTTCGCACAGGGTAAATCCTGTTTTTTTGAAAAGTTTTCTTGCAGGTATAAAAAAATCACCAGCACCCGTTTCAATACTTAATCTTTTTATTTTAAGTTTTTTAGCTTCTTTTATTAAATGATTGATTACATTAATTCCATGGCCTTGGTTTCTAAAATTATCATGAATTCTAATAGATTTAAATTCTCCATGTTCTTTATCTAGGAATTTTAAAGCACCACAACCAATCAATTTTTCTTCATTCCATAAACTCCAAAATTTAATTGAAGATACTCTTAAGCCAGGTATATCCAGAACGTGAGCACTCCCTTCTGGGGATGCAGCTCTAAGTTCGACAAAATGTTTTATTAGAAGCTCATTAACTTCAGGATTATCAAAATTACCTTCTACAGATTTTAACATTTATATTAAAGTTGTAATATGTCCCATTTTTCTTTTTTCTTTAACTTCTTTTTTTAAATAATCAAAGAAATATTCGTTGTCATTAAACTTTTCCATATTTCTAAAATGTGTAATTTGATTCCCTAGCAAATTCATCATTTTAGCATTAGATATTTTTATTAATGGAATTTGTTCTAAACCACATACGGCTCTCACATGATTTTCAAATTGACTTACATTAAAAGCATTTATTGTTAGATGTCCTGAGTTGTGAACTCTCGGAGCAATCTCATTAACATAAAGATTATCATTTCTATCAATAAAAAATTCTACACACAAGGTTCCAATATATTTTAGTTCTTCAGCTATTAGCATTGCCCAGTCTTTAGATTTATTAAAAATCTTTTCATTAATTTCGGCAGGAATTTTTGAATATTTTAAAATTTGGTCCTCATGTATATTTTCGATTGGTTCGTATATCTCATATTTGTTGTTGCTAAATCTTGTGATGATAATTGAAATTTCTTTTTTTAATTTAACCAATTTTTCAAGAATATATTCTTTTGAAAAATCTATCTTCAATGAACTAAGTTCATTGATAGATTTTATTGGATATTGCCCTTTTCCATCGTACCCTAGAGTGGTTGTTTTAAGAATACCTGGTAAAAAATCTTCAAGAGCATCTAAGTCCGATTTTTTTTCAATCGAAACATATCTGGTTGTTCTTATATTTAATTTATTAATAAAATCTTTTTCTGCTAATCGATGCTGAACAAGTCTATTAACAGAAGGTTTTGGTAAAACAGGTTTAAGTTTGTTAATTTCATTTAATGTTTTAAATGGTATATTTTCAAATTCAAAAGTAACTAAGTCAACTTGATTAATAAATTCTGATATTTTTTCTTTGTTGTCATAACTTCCTGTAACAAATTGTCTGCAAAAATTTTGTGCTGGTGCATCAATATCATCAGAAAAAACAACAGTTTTAATATTTAATTTTTCAGCTGCTATTGCAAGCATACTGCCAAGTTGACCACCTCCAATGATACCAAGAGTAATTTCAGACATTTATTTTGGAGTTTTTTTTATGAATTTAGTCTGTGAGGTTCTAAAATTTTTAAGTTTTTTACGAACATTTGAATTATTACTAGCAATTATCGACGCCGCTAATAAAGCAGCATTAATTGCACCATCTTCTCCTATGGCAAGAGTTCCAACAGGTATTCCTTTAGGCATTTGTGCGATTGATAACAAACTGTCTAAACCTTTAAGTTTTTTACTTTCAACAGGAACTCCAAGAACCGGTACATGCGTTAGAGCTGCTATCATCCCTGGAAGATGAGCTGATCCACCCGCACCTGCAATTATTACCCCTATATGATTTTGCTCAACTTTTGTGGCATATTTATACATTCTTTGCGGTGTTCTATGAGCAGATATAATTTTTGTTTCAAATGAAACCCCAATTTTTTTAAGGGTTTTTTCTGCAAGTTTCATTATTCTATAGTCAGATTGACTTCCCATAATAATTGAAACTTTTAATTTATTATTTTTTTTCATGAAAATAGATCAATTTATTTATTTCAAAATTATTTTAAAATTTCAATAAAATTAATAGTATTTAAATACATATTGATTAGAGTTAAGTATTCTATGAATTATAAAATTGATAATCTTCAATACTGTAATTGGTCAAGGAAAATCTTTGAGATTAACAGATCAGCCGGTCTAGATGCTGTACACGTCACTATTGTTTATCATGAAGATTTTGATGAATTGCAACTTGAAATTAAAAAATGGGAAAAATTATTTCATGAAAACTCTGATTTAATTTTTCCTGGTAAAAATTTTAAAGATATTGAAAAAGCAAACAAAGAAAACAAAACAGCTATATTCTTTGGTTTTCAAAACTGTTCACCAATTGAAGATGATATATATCTTGTAGAAAAGGTCCATCAATTAGGATGTAGATTTATGCAACTTACTTATAATAATCAATCATTACTAGCAACTGGATGTTATGAAAAAGTAGATAGCGGTGTTACAAATTTTGGTCGTGAGGTAATAAGGGAAATGAATAGAGTTGGTCTTGTAGTTGACATGTCACATTCTGCAGAAAAAAGTACACTCGATGCAATTGAGCTAAGTGATAAACCAATTGCGATTACTCATGCAAATCCTAGCTTTTGGCATGCAGCAAAAAGAAATAAATCGTCCGAATTGTTAAAAACTTTGAGTGATAGCGGTGGAATGTTGGGTTTGTCATTGTATCCCCATCATTTGAAAAATAATTCAAATTGCAAACTTGAGAGCTTTTGCGAGATGATAGCAAGAACAGCCGAAATAATGGATGTAACAAAAATTGGAATAGGTTCTGATCTATGTTTAGATCATCCAGATACTGTCGTTGAATGGATGAGAAATGGTTCTTGGTCAAAAAGTAAAAATTATGGAGAAGGGTCAAAAAATAAACCTGGTTTTCCAAAGCAACCTGACTGGTTTCTTGACGCTAGAGGGTTCTCAAATATTGAAAAAGGTCTTAAAGAAGCAGGGTTTTCAGATGCTGAGACACATGGAATACTTGGAAATAACTGGTACAATTTTTATAAATCAATTTAATTATGAAAGTTGAATTAAGAGACCCAAACGAGATAATGAAATTATCAAGACTAGGATCTTTTCATCAATCAAAATTATCTTTTTTAAGAAGTTTTCTTAATGAATTTAAAGAGTGGGAATATAAAAGAGATTTATTTAATTTAAATGAAAATGGTTTTGGAGAAGCTGTATATTCATTTAAAAAAAATAAAAGAGTTTATTCTTTAGTTTGTTTTGCAAATGAAATCAAAGATGAAGAAAGATCAGATAGAGTTATTGCAACAAAATGGGATGCTGCATTTACATTACACGATGGAGTCCCAACTAAGAAAGATATTGAAAGATTAAAAAATGAGGTTCCCAAACAAGAAGTTGGAAGACTTTCATATAAAGAATTAACTTTATCTAGAGCAAACAAATCAATAAGAATTTATAATCACGTAGTTGAAAGGTTGAGTAAAGGACAGCAGCCAGATTTAAACTTATTATCAAAAGTAGGCTATTTATATAGGACTACAGCAGTATATGGCTCAGGTAAATTTGGTCTTGCCGATCGATTTAGAATTAAAAATCGTGAGGAAATTAATGGTCCTTTCAGATTAGAAATGATGTTAGTTTATTTGGTAAGGCAGTTTACTTTTGATCAAGTTAATCATGTTGCTTATCATAAAAATCCAAAAACAGCTGTTAAGTTAGATGATAATATTTGTAAAAATTTGGGAATAGGTAATTCTACAGGCTTAGGAATGGCTCCATTTATAGTTAATCATCCAACTCTATTAAATAATTGGATTTTAAGTAGAGAAAAAGCACTTAAGAAAATTAGAGAAATCAAAGATGTAGAAAGTCAAGATAGTGATTTGTTTATTGATTGTGTAAAAAAATCTTTAAAAAATATTACAAGCTGGAATACTGATAGTGAATATCAGCAAAGAAAAATCACATCATTACTAGAAGATGTTGAAAAATTTTTAAACTTTATAAACAAAGATTTTAATTTTGAGATCGAATATCCTTTTAACAAATTATATCAATGGTTGGAGGATAATGCTTGCGAGGAATGTATTGAGTACATTGTTTCAATAATGATGGAACCCTATAATAATATTATAAATCCTTTGGTAAAAGAAATGAGCTCAGATGAAGAAAAATATTTTAATATTCCAACTCATAGAAAAGTTGAAGAATTACGTAATATCATCGAAGCAAAGTATCCAAACATTTTAGATATTAATTTTGAAAAAAAAGAAAATAATAAAAACTTTTGGTTTATTTCAAAAAATAAAGAAGAACCTAGATTAGCTGATCGTTTTGAGGAACATGGATCAGAATTAGAACAGCCTTTAGCAATAGCTAGAGATATAAAAAAACTTTATGACAAATTATTAGTCTCAAAAAATAGTTTAACTATTGCTGAATTTTTAACATCAAATTCTGAATTAAGACATGTCGTAAGGAGGGCATTTATTGTAGAAAAATTTCCTTATTCAGAAATACAAGATAATACAATTGGTAAAGATTTAATGCCAATTGATATGCTTAGACTAAAATTGTCTTTTTTTGGGGCATTAAAATTTGATCCGCGATCTGACAAGTGGTTAAGAATTTGCATGTTTCAAGGAGCTCCACTTCCAAATGAGTTAAAAAGTTATGATGAGCAATGGGTATATAAAACCAATATTTAATAATGAAATCACTGAGTGAAATTGAAACTACTGTTAAAAGAGCTTCAAAGGCAGCAGGATATTCTTGGGGAGTTTCTGAGGAAACAGGAAAAAGCATAAGATTGCTAGAGCTATTTAGTTTACCGGGTATTAAGCACCTTAATGAATATTTTAATCAAAAAAATAAAAGTAAATTTGAAAATTTAAATTTAATTGGTGAAAATAATTCTTCAACAAATAATCCTTACTGTCCAATTACTTTAGGTGTTAGTTTTTTAGATCAAATAAATGTTTTAGAAAAATTAAAAAAAATTGAGTTTAAAAATGTTGCTTATCCAATAATTTTCGTTTCCTTCGTAAGTCGTTCTTCAGAAATTATTGGAAGAAAAATTAATGTAAAAATAGATGAAAAAAAAATATTATTAAATCTAAATATAAATATTATTTCAAATTTTATTGATCAAGAATTTCCAAAGATAGCGAATACAATTGAGGTTTATCTACTTGAAAATGAAGATAACTTTACAGATGGCGAATGGAATAATTTATACAAGTTATCCGAAGAAACTTTTGTTGAAGAGAGTGACAGTTTAAAAGAGGGTGCTGCAGGTGCTGGTTTGACAGATAATGATTGATAAAATTGATGAAAAAAATCTAAAAGTAGATACTGAAGAATTAAACAATATTTGTGATGAATGCAAAGAGGAAGACGAGAGTGTTACTCAAAATTTAATTCTTACTGGGTTTAAATTATGTAAATCTTGTAGAGTATCTAAGACTATATTTCCACTTTAACTGATTTGACTTACTGGAAGCATATTCATTCTACTCATCACAAATGAGATAGATAAAAATGCAATAATTAAAAAGGATAAAAGTACAATTCCAAAAGATTTAAAATTAGATTTTAAACTTAGTATTTGCTTAGTTGAAATAATTAATCCTGCAAATATCCAAAACTGGGTAAGAAATATTATCGGGATCATTAAATCTGGTGTGACAGCAAAAAATCTTAATAAACCAGGAGCATGTGCAAAACCTACTGCTGTTAAAACTTTTTTAAAAGAAACTTTAGTTTGTTTATCAGGAAATAATTTAACTCCAATTACAAAAATAAAAATTGCCCATATCAACCAAGTTACAATTGCAGTTAAACCAGACATTGCAATCGCTGTTTTAATAATGGTATTCGCAGCTACTGCTCCAGCGATACCATCTAAGATCATTATAATCCCAGCAAAGTATAAAGATGCTTCTCCAAAGTTTTTATTATCTGAATATAGAGTCTTATCTAATTTTATTGACTTAAAAATTATATTTAAAAATTCAGCAAACATTAATTTTTTTTATTTTTATTTTTTTGTGCCTTATAAGAAACAATTAATGGAAATACTATTAAAGCAATAGCAATAATAATGCAAACTGCTATTAAAAAACTTTTAGTCATTTGATTGGAAAGGGGAGCAAAACATAGCTCCCCTTTAAATTTTAGCCTTTTACAACTTCTCTTGTATTTGCGTTGAAAGATTCTTTGAACGGAATATCCACAACTACAGCATCTACAGGAGTTCCAGCAGTATCTGAGTATTTTTCTGGAAGATGAACTTTATATTTAGTCCCAACTTTTCCTTTTGGAAATCCATTAGTGTTTAAAGTCCCATCAAATGGAACGTATCCCATAGCAATGTTTGTTTTCTTTTCTGGATGCCACCAAGGTGAGGTAATAAATCCAACTGGATCTCCACCACTTTCTGGTGATACTAGCCAGAAGTCAGGCGCATAATCATCAATTGGTTTACCGCCCAATTCCATTCCAACTAATTGAAGTTTATATGGTTTTTTTCCAGCTTTTATATCTGCTCCCATTTTCTCCAAAGCAGCTTTACCAACATAATCAGCTTTTTTATTCCATTCACCTTTACCAGATAATGAAACTTGATAACCTAAATTACATTGAAATGGATTATGTTGTTGATCCATGTCTTGTCCCCAAGAAAGAATACCAGCTTGTATTCTTCTATGGTGTGCAGGCGCAATAACCATCAAGTTATGTTTTTTTCCTGCATCTAGTACCGCATTCCACATATCTTCAGCATACAATGTAGCGTTCCTCAAGTATATTTCATAACCAGCTTCGCCTGAAAAACCAGATTGAGAAATTACACAACTTCTTCCTCCTATTGTTGCCTCTGCTAATCCATAAAAAGGCATATTGTCAAAATCAACTTGGTCCCCACAAAGGTCTTTCATTAAAGCTTTTGATTTAGGGCCTTGAATTTGGACTGGACATGCATCAATTTCTTCAATTGTACAATTAAATCTTCCATCTGCATTTACACCTTGTAAATACATTCCAATATCAGAGTCTGATAATGAAAACCAAAATTCGTCTTTTGAAATTCTTAAAAGAATTGGATCATTTAAAACTCCTCCGTAAGCATTACACAAGATAACATATCTTGCTCTCATTGGAGAAATTTTTGTTGCATCTCTTGTTATTACGTAGTCAGTAAATTTTTCTGCATCTGGACCTTTTACTCTTATTTGTCTTTCAACAGCTACATTCCACATTGTTACATGGTTAACGATTGCGTCGTACTCAACCATTGCTCCACCATCTTCAGGTTTTACATAACCTCTAGGATGATAAATTCGATTATATACAGTTGCTCTCCAACAACCTGCCTGCATCGATAAATGCCAATAAGGTGACTTTCTTACCCTTGTTGAAATTAACATTTCAACTTTTGTTGGCCCACTTTGTCTTAAATTATATGGTACTTCTCTGTCAGATTGATCAACAGAAGTAACATGTTTTAGTTTAGTATAGTCAAATTCATTAGACATAACTATTCTCCTTCAACCACTTGTTAGTTTCCTTCAAGCCGCCGAATGTATAAATGTGGAAGTTATCAGTATGCGATTTAACTTTCCCAATTAAATCATTAGGGTCTTTAGGTTTCAATAAATCTAATGCCTTAGTAAAATTAGATTTAAGAAAGTTTAAGGAATTTTTTGCCCCAACAATATTAGCAAATTTAATTAAGCTAGATATTTTTAATGGCCCAGTGATTCCCACATGCACTGGTACGCTTTGCTTAGAAATAAAATCTATAATAGGCTGAGGATCAAGTAACCACTGTGTTACAATATAATCAGCATAAGGCTTTTTATCTATCATAGCTTTTTCTAATTCTGAGTCGGATATATCAGGACTCCCCTCTGGATGTCCAGCAATTCCTATTTTCATTTTTTCAAAATAACCTGTTTCTAGAAGTTGAAATGAACTGTCAAATTTACCTGCAGGCTCTCTTCCGCCACCTATTATTAAAGCTTGCCTAACTCCACCATCCTTGCATCTTGAAACATAATCTTTAAGTTCTTTTTCGTCCTGCATTGATCTTGCTGGAAAGTGAGGAACAGGGTTAAATCCTTTTTTTACAAGTTCTATGGCTTTTTCAGCTGTCTCTTTATAGTCACCACCAGGTAGCATTGTAATGTATACATCACTTACTGCAGGGACTGTTTCGATGTCGGTTTTAGGACCTATTTCCAAAGAAAAATTCATTTTCTTGGATCTTTATTTATTTTGAAATATGAGTCTAGAAAATTCGATTGAGATAAATTTACTTCTTAAGTTGACCTCTGTGCTTTTGAATTCTTTGTCCGTACTGCTGTGTAACCCTATCAAAAATAATCGCTAGAGCTACAATTGCTAAACCATTCATCATTCCAAGTGCTAAATATTGGTTAGAAATAGCCTGTAAAATAGGGACTCCTAATCCTTTTACACCTATCATTGAAGCAATTACTACCATCGCAAGAGCCATCATAATCGTCTGATTAATCCCAGCAAAAATGGTTGGTAAAGAAAGTGGAATCTGAACTGATCTTAATTTTTGCATTGGTGTTGCCCCAAAAGCTTCACTGGCCTCAAGAGTTTCTTTATCAACTTCTCGAATTCCAAGATTGGTTAATCTTACGATTGGAGGTAAAGCATAAATACAAACAGCAAGTAAACCAGGCACTTTACCAATACCAAGAAGCATAATGATTGGAATTAAATATACAAAGCTTGGAATAGTTTGCATCATATCTAAAATAGGTAATATAGCTTTTTCTGCTCTAGCAGATTTTGACATTACTATTCCAATTGGTATTCCAACAACAATACAAACTAATGTAGAAACAGATATTATTGCAACGGTAGCCATACAATTTTTCCACATTCCAAAATAGCCAATAACTATAAAACAAGCTACTGTGCCAATAACAAGCTTAACACTTCTCGATCCAATCCAAGCTAATAAAGCAAATACACCGATTACTAAAGGCCAAGGACTATTTACTAATAATTTTTCTAACCAAATTAAAAAATGTAAAAGTGGATCAAAAAAACCTTCAATACCATCACCATATGCTCTAGAAAATTCTTTGAAACTAGAATCAATTCCTTTTTTAAGCTCTCTAAGAGCTGTTCTATCCATTACAGGAATTTTGTTAAAGAAGTCCATAAATTTTTTTAATCAAACCCGCCTAGGCGGGTTTGATAATATTTTTAATTAAAGTGCTTTTTTAATTTTTTTTGCAGCATCACTTGAAACCCATTTGCTCCAAACACTTTCTTGTGTTTTTAGGAATTCAATTGCAGCATCAGCACCTTCAGCTTGGTTTTCACCCATCCAAACTAACATACCGTTCATAACTGGGCCTGGATACGTTCTTTTCTTAAAGTATTCCATACCAGCGTTTCCAGCTGTTTTTTTGAAATTATCAGTTACGATTGTGTAAACTTCAGATTTTGTCCATGAAGTTTTTTTAGGGTTAGCACACTCTTGCTCTGGTAAAACAATACAACCATCCCAGTTGTCTTTACCACCCCATTCACCCATATCTACAGCTCTCATGTCATATTTACCAATAATAGCTGTTGGTGACCAATAATAACCAAACCAGTTTTCACCTCGCTCAGCAGCTTTAGCAATTGATCCGTCAAGTCCTGCAGCAGAACCTGTTTCAACAATAGCCCAACCTTTAGCTTCCATGTCCCAAGCTCTAAAATGGTTTCTGTTACTTAATTCACAGTTCCATCCTGGAGGGCATATATGGAAACCACCTTTTGATGGATCCTCTGGGTGAGGAAACAAATCCGGTCTTGCTAAAATAGCTTCAGCAGTTGTTAACTCAGGGTGTTTTTTAAGTGTGTGAGGTAATACCCACCAACCTTCACCCAAACCAGTAATTGGCGCTTTGTTAAGTGAGTGCATTTTACCTTCATCAACAGCTTTGTTTAAAGCTATGATAGCAGCATTAGCCCAAAATTCTGGTGCTACATCTGGCTCACCTTTTTCTTGCATAGATGTAAAAGTAGGCATTGTTGCACCAGGCACTAATTCTACTGAACATCCATAACCTTCTTCTAATATAATCTTGTCAACTTCAGCCATAAAGTTTGCTGAAGCCCAGTTCATATTAGCAATTGTTATGTTTCCACAAGCTGCATTAGCCACACTTCCAAAAGAAGTAAGTCCAAAAACAACAGCAAGTGAAAGAAGTATTCTTTTAATTTTCATTTATATCTCCCAATGATTGTTAATAGAAACATAAAAACACAACAAAATGTGAATTGCAAATTCCTTTCAACCCTAGATTGAAGTTAAATTGTCTTTATCATCTATTAATTTAAAGATAATGTTTTTAAATGACTTTTTCTGCAAATTTTTTTTTCAAAGAATTTGTTTATATTCTAAATTGCAAGACTGTTTTTCAACAAATCATAATTAGAGAATCGTAATACATAACTTGAATTAATTCCAACTTTAACAAGGAGGTTTAATAAAAGTTGTAATGAAAAAGCTATCAGAAATAGTTGATTTAAAAAAGATTAGAGTAGTTAATAGAGCAATAGATAAAGCTCATGGTTTACCAAATGAGTGTTACACTAATGAAGATTATCTTCCAGTAGAAAGAGCAAAAATTTTTGAAGACAAATGGGTCGTAATTGGCATTGGTAATTCTATTCCTAATATTGGTGATGCGAAACCATTTGATCTTTTAGGAATTCCTTTGATCATCTTAAGGGATAAGAATAATCAAATAAGAGTTTATCATAATGTTTGTAGTCATAGAGGTTATAAAATTCTTCAAGAGGATATAAAGATTAAAAATGTTTTAAGATGTCCTTATCACTCCTGGTCTTATAATACGGAAGGAAAATTAATAGCTACACCTCATATCGGTGGGATGAACAAACATAATTGTAATAAATTTAACAAATCTGAGAGTAATCTTAAAGAAGTAAGGTCCTATGTATGGCTTGATTTAATTTTCGTAAATTTAAATAACAATGAAATCGAATTTGAAAAATATATTAAACCATTAAGCGATAGATGGGAAAAGTTTTGGCCAATAAAAGATAGAGATTTAATTGTTTACTCTAACGATTATGGATATTTTAATTTAAATGCAAAATGTAATTGGAAGTTTGCAATAGAAAATTATTGTGAGAGTTACCATCTTCCATGGGTACATCCTGGGCTGAACTCGTATTCTAAAATAGATGATCATTATCATATTCAGGGTTTACCCAATCGTTTCGCTGGTCAAGGGACAATGGTTTATAAACCAAGATTTAAAAGTAATTTAAATTTTCCAACTTTTCCAAATTGGCCACAAGATCGTGAACATATTGCTGAGTATGTAGCGTTATTCCCAAATGTGATGTTAGGTATACATAAAGACCATTTTTATGCCTACTGGCTAGAACCTATTAACAATGAATACACTAAAGAGCATATGGAAATTTATTATGTTGGAAATGAAGCTGCTAACTCAAAAAAATTTAAATCGTTAAGAAAGCAAAATTTTGAACTTTGGAAAGGAGTTCAAAGTGAAGATTTAAATATAATCGAAGGTATGCAGGATGGAAGAAAATCTCCCTCTTATAATGGGGGTAATTTTTCGCCAGTTATGGATAATCCAACCCATCATTTTCATAAATGGGTTGCAAATAATTTAATGAGATGAAAGGATAAATTATGAGCAAAGATCTAATAACAAGGTTAAATGAAGGACCAATTATGTGTGCAGAAGGTTACCTTTTTGCAATGGAAAGAAGAGGTTATCTTTCAGCTGGACCATTTGTACCTGAAGTCGTTTTGGAACATCCTGAGGTAGTTACTCAGCTTCATAAAGAATTTATAAGAGCAGGTTCAGACGTTGTTCAGGCATTTACTTATTATGGGCATAGAGAAAAGCTTCGAATAATTGGTAAAGAGCATTTGTTAGAGCCGATGCAAAAAAATGCACTTAAAATTGCAAAAGATGCTGCTGCTGAATTTAAGGATCTTGATTTGATGGTTTGCGGAGATGTAGCAAATACAAATGTATTTGATCCTGCTGATGCAAATACACACAAACAATGTCAACAAATGTATGAAGAACAAGTTGCTTGGGCAAAAGAAGCCGGAGTAGATTTTGTTATTGCTGAAACAATTAGTTGGACAGACGAAATGAAAATTGCATTAAAAGCAATTAAAAATGCAGGACTTATTGCAGTTTGTAATTTTGCGATTCCAAGAGGAGATAAAACTAGAGAAGGGCATAGTGCTGAAGATGCATGCAAAATGATAGAAGATTTAGGTGCGGATGTGGTTGGATTAAATTGTTACAGAGGACCAGAGATGACAATGAAACTTTTAAAAAAAGTAAGAGATAAAGTTTCGTGCCATGTATCAGGACTTCCAGTTCCTTATAGAACTACTGAGAAAGAACCTGGTTTTTTAAATATTACAGATCATGGTTGTGATTGCATCCCTGGTGGAAATGCTTTTCCTGTTGCCTTAGATAATTTATTTTGTAACAGATTTGAAATGGCAGAATTTGCAAAAGATTGTGTTAAAAATAAAATAAATTTTATAGGTATATGTTGTGGTGCAGAAGCTCATCATGTTAGAGAGATGTCAGTTGCAATTGGAAAAAAACCAATTTCAATGAAATATATGCCAGATATGAGTAAACATTTCCATCATGGTACAGATAAGTCTTTAAAAAAAGTAAATAAGGAAATTAAATACTAATGGAAAAGCATGCGAAGGTAGTAATTATAGGTGGAGGCGTAGTAGGTTGCTCTATACTTTATCACTTATCTAAATTTGGATTAAAAGATTGTATTTTGCTTGAGAGAAACGAACTTACTTCAGGTTCTTCTTGGCATGCTGCAGGAAATGTTCATGTAATTTCTTCAGATCCTAATATTTCTAGAATGATGGCGTATACAATAGGTCTATATAAAGAGATAGAAAAAGAGTCAGGTCACTCAACAGGATTTAAACCAAGTGGAGGATTTTATTTAGCATCAAATGAAGTGTGGGCTGATTATTTAAAAAGAGAAAGATCAAAAGCAAGGTACATGGGTCTTGATCAAGAATTTATTTCTCTAGAGGAAGTAAAAAAGAAACATCCTTTAATAGATCCATCTAGATATTTGCTAGCATTATGGGATCCTATTGATGGTGAAGTTGACCCATCAGGGGTTACATATGCTTTTGCAAAAGCTGCAAGGTTACATGGAGGAAAGTATTACACTCATACAGTAGTTAAAGATACTAAACAAAAAGAGGATGGAACTTGGGATGTTTACACTGAAAAAGGAAACATTAATGCAGAAATTGTAATTAACGCTGGTGGTTTGTGGGCTAGAGAAGTTGGACAATTAGCCGGTTTAAATCTTCCTGTTCAGCCGATGGAGCATCATTATTTGATCACGGAACCTATTCCAGAAATAGAGGCAATGGGTGATCAAAGACTGCCTATAGGAACTGATTTTGAGGGAAATATTTACTTTAGACAAGAGGGAAAGGGAATGTTGCTTGGAACATATGAACCGAAATCAACCCCTTGGAAAGTAGATGGCACACCAATGAATTTTGGCCATGAGTTACTTGAGCCAAAGTTAGATAATATTCAGGATAGATTGGCTATTGGTTTTGAAAGAATGCCGGCATTAGAGCGCGCAGGTATTAAGAATATAGTTAATGGACCTTTTACTTTTGGTCCAGATGGGAGTCCTCTGATTGGTCCAGTACCAGGAATGAAAAATTATTGGGTTGCAGTTGGTGTTATGGCTGGTTTCTGTCAAGGTGGAGGAGTTGGAAAATGTATAGCAGAATGGATTATTGACGGAGAACCATCCATTGATGTTTGGGCAATGGATGTTGCAAGATTTGGAGATTATGCATCCCCTCAATATGGAACAATAAAATCTTCAGAAAATTATGAACGAAGATTTATTATGACTTTTCCAAATGAAACTTTGCCAAAAGGTAGAAAACAAAAAACTACTACACTATATGATCGTTTTGTAAACCAAGGTGCTGTTATGGGTGATAGCTTTGGACTAGAGAATGTTTTGTGGTTTGCAAATAATAAAGAAGATGCTCACGAAGAGCCAACTATTAAAAGATCGAGATCACATGACTATGTTTCAAAAGAAGTTATAAATGTAAGAGAAAATGTTGGTTTAATTGAAGTTGCTAACTTTTCAAAACATGAATTCAAAGGTCTTGATGCTAGAAAATTTTTAGATCACATAATGGCTGGAAGACTTCCAAAACCAGGAAGAATATCTTTATCACCAATGTTATCATACAGAGGAAAGTTATGTGGTGATTTAACTGTGGCTTGTTTAGATGAAAATGAATTCATGGTATTTGGTTCTGGAGCTGCTCAAGAAATGCATAGACGTTGGTTTGAAAGTCACTTAGATAAATTTAATTTAAGTTACTCTAATAGATCCGATGAGTATCATGGATTATCTATTGCAGGACCTAACTCAAGAAAAGTATTAGAAAAAATTGTAAGAGATAATGTTTCAAATGAAAAGTTCAAATTCAGAGATTCTAGAAGAATGTTTGTTGGAGGAGTTCCAGCAATAATAAATAGAATTTCATTTACGGGCGAACTTGGTTATGAAATTTATGTAGCCCCCCATTATCAATTAAAGCTTTATGAAGAATTAATAGAAGCCGGTAAAGAATTTAATATTAAACCTTTTGGTGGAAGAGCATTAATGTCAATGAGGTTGGAGAAAAATTGGGGAGCTTGGACTTTGGATTACAGACCAGATTTTACCGCAAAAGAAACAGGTTTAGATACTTTTATTAATTGGGATAAAGAATTTATTGGAAAAAAAAGTGCACAAAATGAAAATTCTTCAAATAAACTAACACCATTAATTGTTGAAACAAATGATATTGATGTAACAAATAACGAAGCTGTAATGAGTGGAGATAAAAGTATTGGCTATGTAACCTCAGGTGGATTTGCACATTTTGTAAACAAGAGTGTAGCCTTTACTTTTATTGATCAAAAAAACATTCAATCTGAAAATAAAATTCAAGTGGAGATAAATGGAGATCTATTTAATTGTTCAATAATTAAAGAACCACTTTACGATCCAAGTGGCCAAAAAATGAGAAGCTAATGGCACAAAAAGATGTAGGAAACAAAATTCCAATTTATAAACTTAAAACTACCGATGAAGTTATGAGGTACTACGATGAGTGGGGAGATGAAGATAAATATAATAAAGATATGGTTGATTGGAATTACACAGGACCTAAAGAAACTGCAGAAATATTTAATAAATACGAAAAAAATAAAGATACCTTAATCTTTGATGCTGGATGTGGAACAGGTTTAGTTGGACTGGAGCTTAAAAAATATAGTTTTAAAAATTTTCATGGAGCCGATTTATCTCAAACTTTATTAGATACTGTTCCAAAAGATCTTTATCAAAAATTAGTAAAGGTGGATTTAAATAAACTAATAGAAGTTGAGGACAACTTTTATGGTGGAGTTATGTGTGTTGGAACATTTACTTTTGGGCATGTGAAACCAAATGCATTAGATGAATTTATAAGAATAACAAAACCAGGTGGTTTAATTTGCTTCACGATTAATGAAGGAATTCATGAAGAGTATGGTTTTGATAAAAAAATTGATATACTCAAAGATAGTAATAAGTGGGAAGAAGTAGAATTTTTTAAATCCGACTATATTGCAAGCAAAGATGTTAACGCATGGTTAGGTTTGTATAGAGTATTATGAGGTTTAGTAGAAAAATAGCTCCTGAGATAAAACCAAGACAAAATTTTATTACAAAAAAAAGATTAAGAGAGGAAGAAATTAATTTTGATAAATTAAGATTTTATCGTTTAGATCGAGTTAGAAAAGAATTAGTAAAAAACAATTTAGAAGCTTGTATTCTATTTGATCCAGTGAATGTTCGTTACGCTTTAGATACTGTGAATATGAGTGTCTATAATATGCATAATTTAACAAGATATTGTTTTGTACCTGTCAATGGACCAACCATTCTTTATGAGTATTTTAATTGTGAAATATTATCGAAGCATTTAAATCTAATTGATGAAATAAGACCTGCAATCACATGGGATTATTTTAGTAATGGAGACCAAGCAGACAATCAATTATTAAAATGGATAGATGAAGTTAAAGATTTATCAAAGAATTATTTTAAATCAAAAAAAATTGCAATTGATGTTTTAAATGGTCCTGCGGTTGCAGCTTTAAATAAAGAGGGAATTAAAGTTGTAGATGCCAAATCTATTTTAGAACAAGCTAGAGTAATAAAATCACCTGATGAATTAAAATGTATGAAAGCAGCAATAGAAGTTGCAGAAAAAGGTGTTTCAAAAATGCGGTCTGAGTTGAAACCTGGAATGACTGAAGATGAGCTTTGGTCAATTTTACATAAAACAAATATTGAAAATGGTGGAGAATGGATTGAATGTAGAATTTTGTCATCTGGACAAAGAACTAATCCTTGGATGCAAGAAAGTAGCAATAAAGTAATTCAACATGGTGAAATTGTAGCTTTTGATACTGATATGGTTGGTCCTTATGGATATTGTGCGGATATTTCGAGAGCTTTTGTTGTTGGTAATAAATTTAACGACTCACAAAAAAAATTGTATGGGATGGCTTTAGATCAAATAAATCATAATTCTAGATTAATTAAAGATGGTGTCTCCTTTAAGGAGTTTACTGAAAAATCTTGGGTGTTACCTGAAGACTATTATCCTAATAGATATTCAGTAATGGTTCACGGAATTGGTATGTGTGACGAATGGCCCGCAATTAGATATCCTAATGATGGTGGTGATAGAAGTGGAACATTCTTTAAAAATATGACTATAACCGTAGAGAGTTATATTGGGAAAGTTGGTGGGAAAGAAGGAGTTAAACTTGAGCAACAATATTTAGTAGCTGAAAATGGACTTGAATTAATGTCTCATCATCCGTTAGAAGATATTTCATGAAAATAATTTTAGTAATGGGCCTTCCAGGTGCTGGAAAGACAACCTTAGCTGATCAAATTGCCCCACTTCTTAATGCAAAAAGACTGAATGCTGATGAAGTTAGAAAAGCAGCTAATGACTGGGATTTTTCAGCGGAGGGAAGAGTACGTCAAGCAAAACGAATGGCAGACTTTGCTGTAAAAATAAAAAATGAGGGATATTATGTAATTGCAGACTTTGTAGCACCAACACCAGAAGCTAGAAAGTTATTTCCAGCTGATTATATTATATGGGTGGATACAATTAAAAAAGGAAGGTTTGAAGACACTAATCAAATGTTCGTAAATCCTGAAAAATTTGATTTTAAAGTGACCACTCAAGATGCAAAAAATTGGGCACCAAAAATTGCAGAGGAGATAAAAAAATGAGTTACAAATGGGATAATAAAAAGCCAACGGCGCAAATGTTAGGGAGATGGCAACCATTTCATGATGGTCATTATAAATTATTTAAAGAAATAATAAAAAAAACAGGTCAAGTTTGTATTCAAATTAGAGACGTACAAGGTGTCGACGACAATCCATTTGATTTTGAGACAGTTAAAAAAAATATCGAAGAAAGATTGAACCCAGAATTCGAAGGACAATTTAAAATTATGTTAGTGCCAAATATTACTAATATTTGTTATGGTAGGGGAGTTGGGTACAAGATTGAGGAAATCGTTTTAGATGAAGAAACTCAAAAAATTTCAGCCACTAAAATAAGAGCAAAAATGAGAGAAGAAGGAAAGATAAAGTAAACTCAAATGAACGATAGACTTAAAAATATTGTAGATTTGGAAAAATATCCAATACATGATTTAAGCTCACCGAAAATTAAAAACTTAATTAAAAAATGTAAAGAAGAACTAGATCAAAATAGTTGTTCAACAATACCAAATTTTATTTTACCTAAATCATTAAAGATAATGAATTCAGAGTTGGAGAAACAATTGGATGAAGTTTACATGTCTAAAGAAAGTATTAATGCTTATTTATATGCCAAAGATGATCCATCATTACCAAAAGATCATCCCAAAAGAACTTTTATGAATAGGTATAATGGATATTTAAACTCAGATTGTTTTTCAAAAGACTCTGAAATGAAATACCTTTACGAAACGGAAGAGCTTTTAAAATTTGTATCTGCTTGTTTAGGTGTTTCTCCTATTTACAGATGGGCAGATCCATTAGCATGCCACGCTTATAATGTTATGAAACCTGATGGAGTACTTCCATGGCATTTTGATAGTTGTGAATTTACGCTTAGCTTAATGATTCAAAAACCTGAAAAGGGAGGAATATTTGAGTACTGCCCTAATATCAGAAAACCTGGAAATGAAAACTTTGAAGAAGTGAAAAAAGTTATAGAAGGTGATAGAACTAGGGTAAGACAACTCAAATTAGAGCCAGGTGATTTACAAATTTTTAAAGGAAGATTTACTTTACACAGGGTAACTAAAGTTGAAGGTCAAAAATCAAGATATATGTGTATTCCAGCTTATGTTTTAGATCCATGGAGAGTGAATACTCCAGAACACTCAAAGGCCATATATGGCAAAGTTTTACCAATTCATATAGAAAGAAATCAGGCTAGATCCGATGGATTAACTGATTAAATGAAAAGCAATATAAAAATTAGAAAAATTAATAATAATATTTCATCAATTGTTATTGATGAACCGAAAACTTATAATTCTTTATCTTTTCAAAACCTTTCTGATCTTTTGAAAGCATTCAAAAAATTAGATGCTGATAAAAAAGTTAAAGTGATAATATTAGAGGGTGCTGGAAAAGGATTTAGTGCGGGACATAATTTAAAAGAAGTAAAAGGCTTAAAAAGAAGAAATAAATATTTAAAATTATTTAATCTTTGTTCAAAAGTAATGCTTCAAATTGTTGAAGGTAAAAAGCCAGTAATAGCTAAAGTTCATGGCGCAGCATTTGCTGCTGGTTGTCAATTAGTTGCGAGTTGTGATTTAGCTTATAGTACAAAGAATGCGTTATTTGCGACTCCTGGTGTGAATATTGGTTTATTTTGTAGCACGCCTATGGTTGCTGTTAGTAGAAAGATAAATCGAAAACCAATGATGAAAATGTTATTAACTGGAGAACCTATCAATGCAAAATATGCAAAAGAAGTAGGTTTAATAAATGATAATTTTTCAAAATCTAAATTAGACAGTGAAGTATTAAAAGTAGCAATTAAAATTGCTTCTAAATCTAATTTAACAATTAAAATTGGAAAACAAGCTTTTTATAAACAATTAGAAATGCCATTAAGTAAAGCTTATACTTACACAAGTAAAATGATGACTCTTAATATGATGGCAATGGATGCTAAAGAGGGAATATCTGCTTTTCTAGAAAAAAGAAAGCCTAATTGGAAAAATAAATGAGAATTAAAAATATTTTAATAATAATTTTTATTATTGTGGGACTTTATATTGTACTAGATTTTAGAGATCACAATTCTCAAAGAGCTATAGATGCATGTGTTGCTGGTAGTCAAAAATTAGAAAAACCAATGACTATTGAAGAAGCTAAAGAATTTTGTAAGAAAAAAATTTTATTAAAAAATAAATAAAATCGTATGAGTGAAATAAAAAACATTCTCTCTAAATATAAATCTATTGCAATGGTAGGGGTAAGCAAGGATCTCAAAAAAACATCAACTATTGTGATGAAATATATGCAGGATTATGGATTTAAAGTTTATCCAGTAAACCCAAGTGCAAAAGGAGAAAAAATATTAGGTGAAGAGGTATATTCTAGCATCACAGAAATTAATAAAAATGTAGATATAGTTGATGTATTTAGACCATCCAGGGAGGCTTATGGAATTGCAGAAGATGCGGTAAAAATAGGTGCTAAAGTCTTATGGCTTCAACTTGGAATAAGAGATCAAAATGCAAAAAAATTAGTTGAAGAAAATAAAATGGAATACATTGAAAATAAATGTACAAAAATGGAGTATCAAAAATATTTTTTAAAAGTAAGACAAGCTTTTCCTGTCCTAAGTGATTAATGAATAAAATAATTAAATTTTTGGATAATACTTTTTTAGATTTAGGGCGTCAGTTTAAATGGACTTATCTACCACCATTAATGGTTTATATGGCTGCTGGAATTTCTGGATTAACTGGAATAGTAGGAACATTTTTTGTTAAGGATTATTTAAACTTATCAGCCGCTTTTCTTGCAGGATTAGGTTTTTGGGCAGGAATTCCATGGGCTTTAAAAATGCCGTTAGGACATCTTGTGGACCTTATTTGGAATAGAAAAAATTATATGGTTTATTTCGGAGCTTCATTAATTGCTCTCAGTTTATTAATTATGTATGGGTTGATTATTCATACCGAAGATATGTCCCAAGTATTTTCTGTAGAGACGTGGTTTGTAATAAGCGTGATTTTAGCTCCAGTTGGTTATGTAGTTCAAGATGTTGTGGCAGACGCAATGACAGTTGAAGCAGTTCCTTTAGTAGATGAAGTTGGTATTGATTATTCTAAAGATCAAATAAAAATAATGCATACAACAATGCAGACGCTTGGAAGGTTTGCTATCATAGGTGGTACAGTTCTTGTTGCATTAGTTAACGTAATTTTGTTCAGAGATGTAGAGAGCTTAGAACAGGCTGATAAGATAAATTTATATGGAACCATTTATATTTATGCTCTCATAATCCCCGTGGTTTCTATTTTAGGAGTAATTTTAGCAAATTATTTAAGAAAAAAGAAAATACAGACTTTGGAGTCTAGAGGTTTGGAATTTAAAGAGGAAAGAGGTGATGAAAAGACAAAAGTTAATTGGTGGATTTTAGGAGGAAGTTTAGTTTTTGTTGTTTTTACTTTGTCTGTAGGCTCATTCAAAGTGCCGTTTGCACAAGAAATTGTTTTTATAGGTTCAGTCATAATTATTTTATTTTTGATGTTTAAACTTATTAAGGAGTTACCTGAGGATTTACGATTAACCATTGTAGGTACAGCTATTATAATATTTATATTTAGAGCCATGCCAGGCCCTGGTCCTGGTTTAACATGGTTCGAAATTGATGAACTAGGATTTAATGAGCAATTTTTTTCTATCTTATCATTGCTAGCTTCAATTTTAACTTTAGCTGGTATTGTTTTATTAAGACCATTTATGGCAAATAATTCAATTGCTAAAATAATAGTTGTTTTAAGTATTGCTGGTGCAATTTTATTTTTACCAAGTGTTGGAATGTATTATGGTTTTCATAATTGGACAGCTTCGTTAACAGGTGGAGTAGTTGATGCTAAGTTTATTGCATTAATTAATACAGCATTAGAATCTCCTCTTGGTCAAGTATCAATGATACCATTACTAGCTTGGATAGCTAAAAATGCTCCTTCACACTTAAAAGCAACTTTTTTTGCAGTTTTTGCTTCTTTTACAAATCTTGCTTTATCTGCAAGTGCATTAGGAACTAAATATTTAAATGAAATATTTACTGTGACTAGAGAGGTTAAGGATAAAGTTTCTGGCGAAATTCAAACCACAGCAGATTATTCTGAACTTGGAATTTTATTAATTGTTGTAACGATTTTAACCTTAGTATTACCAATTCTTTTTGTATTTATTATTAATAATAGTAAGTACAAAACTTCAGAATAATACTTATATATATTAAATAACTAAAAAAATTTATGAAAAAAATATTTATTGTTTACGGACATTATGATGAAAATTCTTTTAATGCTGCAATTCGAGATACTTTTATAAAATGTGTTGAGAAAAATGGTCATTCTGTAGATTTAATTGATTTATATAAAGATAAATTTGACCCAGTATTCTCAGGTGAAAAACCAGATGAACAAGTATTAAACCATAGAAAAAGAATAGATGACTCAGATGTAATAGTTGTTATTGCTCCAATTTGGAATTTTAGAATGCCTGCAATAGTAGAAGGTTGGATTGATAAAGTTTTAGCACCTCCTTGGGCATTTAAATTTAAAAAACTTTTTGGGAATTATGGTTATCCAATAGGAAACTTAAAGGGAAAAAAAGCAGTTGTATTTTGCACATATGGATCACCTCAATTTGCGGTGAGAACCTTTTTTCTTAACATGCCAACAAAAAGATTAAGAAGAGGAGTATTTAATATATGCGGCATCACGGATGTTATATATAGGCGATACTTTGCTGTACCATTTGTCGAGGATAAAAAAAGAACAAAATTTTTAAAAGATGTTGAAAGCACTGCAAATAAAATTTGAAATTATATTAATTTTATTAATTTTTACATCAATTTCAAAAGCCGATTTACTAAAGCCTAATAAAGATATTTTACCTTCAGAGGTTGTTAAAATTCAACTTACAGGTCTGCAGAATAATGACTCAGACTTTAAAGATGGTGGTATCGAGCAAACTTGGAATTTTGCACACCCCAATAATAAAAGGGTGACAGGACCACTAAGCAAATTTAAAATGATGATAAAAAGTGACTCCTATGAAATGATGATTAACCATTTAAGTCACACAATAACTGAACTTGGAAGTAGTGACAAATGGGCTCAATTTGAAGTTATCATCCTTGATAAAGATAAAATTTACCATAAGTTCAATTGGCAGGTTGAAAAATATACTTTGGATGGAAGCTTAAAGGACTGCTGGTTAACCACAATGGTATCTAGCCCTATCCCTCTTGGAAGCTCAATTTAATTGTCCACAGATACATTTTTGTTTCGTTACAATTAAAAATTTAGTAGAAATCCCAGAATGAAAACAAAAACAAAAGTTGTAGTAGTTGGTGGAGGAGTTGTAGGAGTTAGTGCTCTCTATCATTTAGCAAAAAAAGGATGGTCTGATGTTGTTCTGGTTGAAAGAAAAGAATTAACTTCAGGATCAACTTGGCATGCTGCAGGTTTGTTGCCTTTATTTAATATGAGTTATTCAGTTGGACAACTTCATAAGTACGCAGTTAATCTTTACAAAACACTAGAGGAAGAAACCGGAAAAAATGTTGGCTTTAGTGTAGTTTCAAATATTCGTCTAGCAAGCACAAAAGATAGAATGGATGAATACCATCAGTATGCAGGTGTTGCTCGAACTATTGGAGTAGATGTTAAATTTTTAAAACCAGAACAAGTAAAAGAAATTTGGCCATTATGTCAAACAGATGATTTAGTTGGTGCAATACAACATCCAGAGGATGGATATATTCAACCAGCAGATTTAACACAAGCCTTAGCAACAGGTGCGAGGAATAGAGGAGCTGAAATTTATAGAAATACAACTGTTATATCCATGAGGCAAACAAAAGATGGATGGATTGTAGAAACAGATAAAGGATCAATAGAGTGTGAACATGTTATTTCATGTTCAGGAAATTTTGCGAGACAGACAGGTGAGATGGTGGGATTAGATATTCCAGTAATACCTGTTGAACATCAATATATTGTTACAGAACCTCATCCTGAAATTCAAAAAAGAAAAAAAGATGGCTTACCAGAAATGGGTGTCTTAAGAGATAGTGATAGCAGGTGGTACATGAGAGAAGAAGCTGGAGGATTAATTTTAGGACCTTATGAAGATGGTGCACCAGCTTGTTATGTAGAAGGACCATCAAAAAATTCTGAATATGAATTATTTCAAGAAGACTTAGATAGATTAGCTCCGCACATAGAGGGAGCAATTCATAGAGTTCCTGCGTTTGGAGAGGTTGGAGTTAAAAAAGTTTATAACGGAGCAATCTGCTACACTCCTGATGGTAATCCAATTGTAGGACCTGCTTGGGGACTTAAAAATTTTTGGATTAATGAAGGACATAGTTTTGGAATAACAGCAGCAGGTGGTGCAGGTTGGCAATTAGCTGAGTGGATTGTTGATGGTGAGCCTACAATAGACATGTTAGGAGTAGAACCTAGACGCTACGGAAATTATGCAACTAAATCTTATTTAAAAGCAAAAAATGAAGAAGCATACAGTCATGTATTTATAGTTCACTATCCAGACGAAGAAAGACCAGCAGCAAGACCATTAAGAACTGCTCCTTGTTACGAACGAATGAAAAATTTAGGTGCAGTTTTCGGTCAGAAATTTGGATGGGAAAGACCTAATTTTTTTGCAACAGAAGGGATGGAACAAAAAGATGATTGGTCATTTAGAAGATCTAAATGGTTTGATGCAATTAAAAAAGAATGCCAAAATGTAAAAGAAAATGTAGGCCTTTTAGATATGACTGCATTTGCCAAATGTAGAATTAAAGGGCCTAAAGCTGAGGAATTTTTAGATTATCTAGTTGCAAACAAACTTCCAAAAAAAATCGGAAGAATAAATTTGTGTCATGCTTTAAATACTAAGGGTGGAGTACATTCTGAGTTTACAATAATGAAAGAAGCTGAGAATAGTTATTACTTAGTCTCTGCAGGTGCGAATTTAAGATTAGATCATGATTGGATACAAAAATGGATGCCAGATGATGGATCTGTAATTTTTGAAGATCTAACAAATAGCACAGGAGTTCTAGTAGTAGCAGGTCCAAAGGCTAGACAATTAATGCAAAAGGTTTCAACAGATGACTTTTCAAATGAAAACTTTAAATGGTTAACTGCTAAAAATGTAAATGTTGGATACGCTCCAGTAAATGCAATGAGAGTAAACTTTGTTGGTGAGCTTGGTTGGGAATTACATCATCCAATTGAATATCAAAACCATATTTTTGATAAACTAATGGAGGCAGGCAAGGATTTAGGAATAAAACCTTTTGGAATTAGGGCAATGAACAGTTTAAGAGTTGAAAAATCATACAAATTAGTAGGAACAGAATTATCAATAGAATACTCACCTTACGAGTCTGGTCTAGACAGATTTGTTCATCCAAATAAAGGAAATTTTATAGGTTTAGATGCACTTAATAAATGGAGAGAGAAAGGTTTTGATAACAAATTAGTTACATTAGAGGTCCACAATACAAAAGACGCTGATGTATTAGGAAATAACCCAATTTTTAAAGATGGAAAGGTAGTTGGAAGAGCAACTGGAGGAGAATTTGGGTTTAGATTGGATAAATCAATAGCATTAGCCATGGTCAAACCTGACTGTTCAAATGTGGGCGACAAATTACAAGTTGATATATTGGGAGAAATGTACGACGCTACAGTTTTAGATGAGAGTCCTTATGATTCAGAAAATAATTTATTGAGAGCCTAATGAAAATTTTAGTCGCTGTAAAAAGAGTAATTGATTATAACGTTCAAATTAGAGTTAAAGAAGATGGAAGTGGTGTAGTTACTGATAATGTAAAAATGTCAACTAACCCTCCTGATGATAATGCGATTGAAGAAGCCGTAAAAATTAAAGAACTAGGTAAAGCAACAGAAGTAGTTGCTATAACAGTAGGGGAAGAAAAAGCTCAAGAGACTGTACGTAAAGCTTTAGCCGTTGGTGCTGATAGGGGTATTCATGTAAAAGTTGATGGAATACTTGAGCCTTTAGCTGTTTCGAAAATTTTACAGAAAGTTGTTGATAAAGAAAAACCAGATTTAGTATTTATGGGGAAACAAGCAATTGATGACGATTGTAATCAAACAGGACAAATGTTAAGTGCTTTATTAAATTGGCCGCAAGCAACATTTGCATCAAAGATTGATGTAAAAGAAAATAAATTAGAAGTTACCAGAGAAATAGATGAAGGCCTTGAAACAATTGAGATAAATATTCCAGCTATTGTGACTTGTGACCTTAGATTGAATGAACCGAGATATGCGTCATTACCAAATATTATGAAGGCTAAGAAAAAACCTATTGAAGAAATTGCAGCCTCTGATTTAGGTGTAGATGTATCCCCAAGATTAGAACAATTAAAAGTTGAAGAGCCTCCAAAAAGAAAAGCAGGCATAAAAGTAGCAAATGTTGCAGAATTAGTTCAAAAATTAAAAAATGAAGCAAAGGTAATATAATGGCAGTTTTACTTATAGCAGAACATAATAATAAAGAATTAAGACCATTCACTTTAAATGCTGCTACTGCAGCATCTCAAATAGATGAAGATGTTCACGCTGTCATCATTGGTCAGAATAGTGCAGAAGCAGCAAAACAATTATCTGAACTTCCAGTAGTTAAAAAAGTTCTAAGCGTAGAAGCAGCTCATTATGAAAACTTTACTGCAGAAAATTTTGCCCCAGTAATCGTTAAGCTTGCAGAAAATTATTCACATGTTGTTTGCTCAGCTAATACATTTGGAAAAAATTTGATGCCAAGAATTGCTGCTCATCTTGATACTTCACAGGTTAGTGATATTATCAAAGTAATATCACCAGATACTTTTTTAAGACCAATTTATGCTGGAAACGCATTTGCAACAATTAAAAGTAATGATGCGAAAAAATGTGTAACTATTAGACCTACTTCTTTTGATCCATGTGATAGTTCTGGAGGATCAGCCTCTATTGAAAAATTAGAGGCAGGTGAAGAATTTTCAAATACAAAATTTATAAAAAGAGAAGAAATTAAATCTGATCGACCTGAACTAGGAACAGCAAGAATTGTCGTATCAGGCGGAAGAGGAATGCAAAGTGGAGATAATTTCAGATTAATTACTGAAGTTGCTGATAAGCTTGGAGCAGCTATTGGAGCATCGAGAGCAGCAGTAGACGCAGGTTATATAAGTAATGATCATCAAGTTGGGCAAACTGGAAAAGTTGTTGTTCCAGATTTATACATTGCAATAGGAATTTCTGGTGCAATACAACATTTAGCAGGCATGAAAGAGAGCAAAATTATAGTTGCTATTAATAAAGATGGTGAGGCACCAATTTTTAGTGTTGCAGATTATGGTCTTGAAGCTGATTTATTTGAGGCAATACCCCAGTTCATGGAAGAGCTGAACAAATTAAACACTATACAAAAATAATCCTTACAGTTAAAAACTAAGTAATGTCTAGAGAATCAATGGAATATGATGTTGTAATCATTGGTGGAGGTCCATCAGGTTTATCAACTGCAATTAAGTTAAAACAATTAGATCCAAATTTAAATGTTTGTTTATTAGAGAAAGCTTCAGAAATTGGAGCTCATATTTTAAGTGGAAATGTATTTGAAACACGTGCACTAGATGAATTATTACCTAATTGGAAGGAATTAAATTCTCCAATTAAAACAAAAGTAACTAAAGAAAAATTTTTATTTTTAGGAAAAACAAAATCATTAAGTTGGCCAACTTGGCTACTTCCAGCCGTTCAACAAAATCATAAAAATTATATTATTAGTCTAGCAAATTTATGTAGATGGCTTGCTGAACAAGCTGAAGCTTTGGGTGTGGAAATCTTTCCAGGATTCCCAGCAAGTGAAATTTTATATAATGAAGATGGATCTGTTAAAGGTGTGGCCACTCAAGATATGGGGATAGATAAAGAGGGAAATAAAAAAGATAGTTTCGAACCCGGCATCGAGCTTTTAGGTAAAGTAACTGTTTTTGCAGAAGGTTGTAGAGGCCATTTAGGAAAACAACTTATTGAAAAATTTGAATTAAACAAAAGTAAAGATCCTCAACAATATGGAATTGGTTTTAAAGAAATTTGGGAAATTGAAGATAAAAATCATGAGGAAGGTTTAGTTATGCATACAGCTGGATGGCCGCTAGATAACAGTACATACGGTGGTAGTTTTATGTATCACGCTGAAAATAAGCAAGTTTTCTTAGGCTATGTAATTGGTTTAGACTACAAAAATCCCCATTTATCCCCTTATGATGAATTTCAGAGATTTAAAACACACCCAGCAATAAAAAAAATAATAGAGGGTGGAAAAAGAATTTCTTATGGCGCTAGAGCTTTAATTGAAGGTGGATTTCAAAGTTTACCAAAAATGTTTATGCCTGGAGCATTACTAGTTGGATGTGACGCTGGAACTTTGAATATGCCAAAAATCAAAGGCTCACATACTGCAATGAAAAGTGGAATGATTGCGGCCGAGACTATCAATGAACATTTTCAAGAAAAAAAAGATTTATCAATTTTTGAGGAAAAATTTAAAAATAGTTGGTTACATAAAGAGCTTTACGAGGCTCGAAACGTAAAACCGAGTTTTAGCTGGGGATTAATATTAGGAATTATCTTTACAGGTATTGATCAAATTTTATTTAGAGGCAAACTTCCTTTTACTCTAAAACACAAACATGCTGACCATGAAACATTAAAGCCAGCAAATAAAATGCCTAAAATAGATTATCCGAAATATGATAATGTAATTACTTTTGATAAAACAAGTTCTGTGTATTTAACAGGTACCAATCATGCTGAAAATCAACCAGTTCATTTAAAACTAAAGGATCCAGATTTACCAATTAATTATACTTTAGAAAAATTTAATGAACCCGCTCAATTGTATTGTCCTGCAGGTGTGTATGAAGTTCAAAAAGAAAATAATATAAATAAATTTGTAATTAATTCTCAAAATTGTATCCATTGTAAAACTTGTGATATTAAAGAGCCTTCTCAAAACATAACTTGGGTGACACCAGAAGGTAGTGGTGGTCCAAGATATGGAAATATGTAATTAAGATAAATCTATTGCAAATTTTTTTAAAGTTTCAATAGGTACATATTTAAGAGTGTTTTCATGAGTTCTTTTCAAAAATATTGGACATCCTTTACCTGCTTCAACTGCTCTAGCATACCAAGTTGCACACAAACACCATCCATCTCCATCCTTTAAACCTGGAAATCCAAATTCAGGATGTGGAGTAATTAAATCGTTACCAGCTTCTTTCATCCACTCTAAACATTCAGTAGTAACTTTGGCACAAACCGTATGAAGTCCATGATCATTCTCATCAGTATTGCAACAGCCATCACGAAACCATCCTGTTAAAGGATCATTTGAACATTCCTCCAAGTCTTCACCCAAGACATTTTTTTGTTTTTCACTCATTTAAATTTTTGTTGGATTTGGTTGACCTTTATATACTTCTTCAGGATCAAATTTTTTTTCTTTTTCAAGAAATTCCATTTCAACTTTTCTTCCGTTTTCTATTGGTCCCATAGGAATTGATCTATAAAAACATGATCTATAACCAACATGACAACTAGCTCCATCGCCAATATCAACTGTTAACCATATTGAATCTTGATCATCATCAATTCTTATTTCAGTAACCCTTTGTGTAAAACCACTTGTTTTACCTTTGTGCCAGATAGCTTTTCTCGATCTACTAAAATAGTGTGCTTCTTTAGTTTCAATTGTCTTTTTAAGAGCTTCCACGTTCATATATCCATGCATCAAAATATCTCTAGTTTTTGAGCACATAGTGATGACTGGAATCAATCCATCATTGTCAAATTTAGGTGATAGAAGACTCCCTTCTTCAATATCATAGATATTTTCTCTTTTTTTGAACATACGGGGTGATTATGTAGCATATATAGAGATATATTAAATATTTTAAATTAAGTTAATTATTGTATAAAAAGGCGCTATGAAACTAGTTAAAGATACAGATGACAAAAATATAGAGTTAAAAAAAGTCTCAGATAAAGAGGCTGAAGAAGCTATCAGAACAATTTTAACTTGGATGGGAGAAGATCCTAAAAGAGAGGGGCTATTAGAAACTCCCAAAAGAGTGATAAAAGCATTCAAAGAATATTTCCAAGGTTATGGTGAGGATGCAAAAAAAGTTTTAGATAAAACTTTCGGTGATGTAGAGGGTTACAGTGATATGGTTGTCCAAAAAAATATTTCTGTGCAAAGCCACTGTGAACATCATATGGCCCCAATTATAGGTAAAGCTCATGTTGCTTATATTCCAAATGAAAGAGTTGTGGGATTAAGTAAAATTGCAAGAGTAGTTGAAATATTCTCAAAAAGATTACAAACACAAGAGAGATTAACTGTTCAAATCGCTAATACATTGATGGAATCATTGGATGCAAAAGGGGTTGCGGTAACTATTGATTCAACTCACCAGTGTATGACAATGAGAGGGATAAAAAAAGAACAAGCAACAACAGTAACAAATTTTTACTTAGGTCAATTTAAAGAAGATTTAAGTTATCAAAATAGATATTTACGATTTATCAGCACTACGTTAAAAGACTAGTGTGTCTGACCAATTTAAAGCACTGATTCTCAATCAAGAGGGTGAAAATTTTTCACGTGATATCAAATTTATTAATAAAAGTTTTTTAAAGCATGGAGATGTAACTGTAAAAGTTGATTACTCTGGTCTTAATTATAAAGATGCTTTAATTTTAAAAAATGGTGCAAGACTAGTAAAAGAATTCCCACATATACCAGGTATAGACTTTTCTGGTACAGTTGAGGAAAGTGATAGCGATCATTTCAAATCTGGCGATGAAGTTATTTTAACAGGATGGCGAGTTGGTGAAATTTATTATGGTGGTTATTCTCAGTATGCAAAAGTGGATAGTAAATTTTTAGTAAAAAAACCAAAGGAGTTAACATTAAGACAATCCATGATAATGGGAACAGCAGGTTTTACAGCATTACAAAGTGCGTTCGTTACAAAGTTAACAAGAGAAGAACTGCTATTAGGGGAAAAAGTTAATGATGTAATTGTGAGTGGAGCCTCTGGAGGTGTTGGGAGTATTGCAGTTATGATTTTAAATAAATTAGGATGCAACGTCACTGCAGTTACAGGAAAAAATAATAATGTTGAATATTTAAAATTAATTGGCGCAAAAAATGTTATAAATACTGATGATTTAACCAAAGATGCTAGACCATTAGATAAAGGATTTTGGGATGGAGCTGTTGATACTGTTGGAGGCAAAGTCTTAGAAAATATACTTTCTCAAACTAAAGATGCTGGTATTGTCGCTTCTTGTGGCAATGCAGCTAATATAAAATTAAATACTACTGTGATGCCTTTTATTATCAGAGGTGTTAAACTTTGGGGGATTAACTCTGTTACAGTTTCAAATGTTAGAAGAAAATTTTTGTGGAGTGAGGCATCAAAATTAGTTGATTTTGATTTATTAGAAAAATCAATTAAAGAAATTAGTTTGGAAGAAGTAAATGATGTTTATTCAAAAATGCTAAAAGGAGAAACATCTGGAAGATATATAATAAATCTTGGCAAATAATGGATTGGGATAAATTAAAAATTTTTCATGCTGTTGCAGAGGCTGGTAGCTTTACAAATGCTACAGTCAATTTAAACCTTAGCCAATCAGCTATTAGCAGGCAAATACAATCGTTAGAACAGGATTTAAAAGTACAATTGTTTGAGAGACATGCCAGGGGCTTAACTCTTACAGAAAATGGTGAATATGTATTTAAAACAGCTCATGAAGTAATTAGCAAACTAAAAGAGGTTGAAACATCTTTAGGAGATCAAAAAAATAAACCAACTGGAAAATTAACAATTACAACTGTAAGAAGTTTTGGTACTCATTGGTTAACTCCAAGAATTCAAGAGTTTATGAGATTAAACCCAGAAATTGAAATCGAATTAGTTTTTGACGATAAGGAACTAGATTTAAGTACAAGACAAGCAGATATTGGTATTTTTATGCGAAGACCAAAACAACTTAATTATATTCAGAAAAAATTGGTTGATATTAAGTATTTTATATATGGATCGAATAAATATTTGGAAAAAAATGGGATGCCAAAAACAATTAATGATCTCAATAAACATAATTTTATTTCTTTTGGGAAAGGCGCACCTTCACCGGTTTATAATCCTGATTGGGCACTAAAAATAGGAATGCATGATGGAAAGAAAAGAAAGTCGATTATGAAGGTAAATAGTGTAATGGGATTACTTTTAGCAGTCGAATCTGGAGTTGGTTTAGCAGCACTCCCAGAATATTTAGTTTTAAATTCCAACAATGTCATTAAAGTATTACCTAAGGTTGAAGGACCAATAACAGAAGCCCACTTTGTATACCCTCAGTCATTAAAGAATACAGCTAGAATTCAAGCTTTCAGAAATTTCCTTTTTAGCAAAATTGGTGATTGGAAATAGTACCGTTAAAACCATTGGAAATATTGACATAAACTATATATATATGCGACATTATTGCGATTGATAATCATTCGCATTGCGAATAATTCTCATTCTCAAAATAACGTTAATTTTAAGGAATAATATGAAAAAAATATCAATTTTAGCATTGATAATATCTTTATTTGTTTCAGCTTTTGCTATTGCAAATGAAGTGAATGTATTCAATGCAAGACATTATAAGGCTGATGCTGAAATGTATGATAAATTTACAGCAGCTACAGGAATTAAAGTAAATTTAATTAATGGTAAATCAGGAGCCTTAGAAAAAAGAATAGCCGAAGAAGGAGCGGATTCTTCAGCCGATCTTTATATAACTGCGGATGCTGGAAGATGTGGCGCTATGGATGCAAAAGGTTTGCTCCAAGGTGGTTTATCATCTGCAACAATCAAAGCATCTGTTCCAAAAAACTTTAGAACTAATAAGTGGGTTGGAGTAGCAAAAAGAGCAAGAATTATTTACTACTCACCTGAAAGAGTTAGTGGTGCTGAGTTATCAGGTTTAACTTACGAAGGTTTAGCTGATCCAAAATGGAAAGGTAGATTAGTAATAAGAAAATCAAGCAATATCTATAACAAATCTCTAGTAGCTTCATTAATCGCAAATAATGGAAAAAAAGCTACTGCAGACTGGGCTAAAGGTGTTGTATCTAATATGGCAAGAACACCAAAAGGTAATGATAGAGCGCAAATTATGGCAGTGGCAGCTGGTGAAGCTGATATTGCTGTAGCAAATACTTATTATCTAGCTTTGATGTTATCTGGAAATAAAGGAGCAGAACAACAAGCAGCTGCAAAAAAAGTTAAAGCGTTTTTCCCTAATCAACAAGGTAGAGGTACACACATGAATATTAGCTGTGCTGCTCTTGTGAAAGGTGCGCCTAACAAAGCAAATGCTATTGCACTTGTTGACTTCTTATTATCACCAGAATCTCAAGAACACTTTACAAATAACACATTTGAGTTTCCAATGATAGGTGGTGTTTCTCCAAATCCATTAGTAGTAAATAATTTAGGGTTAGATTTTAAACAAGATTTAGCAACTAAAGTATCTACTTATGGAAAAAATCAAGCTGCTGCACTAGAAGTAATGACAGCTGCTGGTTGGAAGTAACATAAAGTGAAAAAGAATTTATTTAACTCTAATTTAAATAATTCTTCTGAAACGAGGGGCTCACTTGAGGGTCAGATAACATGTGAGCCTTGCTCGTCAGAGGTTGAAAAAATGCAGAGTAAAATAAATAATAGAAAATTATCAGAGATTGAAAAAGACGAGGCTCTAGACATCCTCACTCCTTTTAAATAATGATATATTTCTTTTAGACAGTACCCACGTCACTCTCCTCTGGGATTTTTACCCTTTCCTAGAAACTGACGTGGGTATTAAAAAATCCCTATAAATCAGTCTTCACTTTAACTTTAGAAATAATTATTATTTTATATAATAACTCATATAATGTTAAACAAGTTTAATATTTGGCTGTTATCATCATTAATTATATCTATTGGTGTATTAATCCCTATTATAACAGTATTTTTTAGCTTTTTTGAGGATACATCTAACTATTATCAAATTTTAAAAGATACTTTTCTTTTAGAGTACATTTTTAATTCTTCAACATTACTAATAAGTGTTTTAATTCTTACCTTTTTAATAGGAGTGACATGCGCATATCTAGTCTCTTTTTATAAATTCCCTTTATGTGATTTTTTTAAATGGGCACTTATACTTTCTTTTGCTGTTCCTCCATATATCTACGCATATTCTTTAACTGCTTTTTTTGAAAATTATGGAACAGCTTTTACAATTTTGAGCAATTTATTTGGTGAAGGAGAATACAATCAATACATTCCAAAGTTTGATGGTCGATTGGGCGCAACTTTATCACTCTCATTTTCTTTATACGCTTACGTATATATTCTTACTAGAGCCTCTTTTTTATACCAATCTCAGAATTTAATAGATTTAGGTAGAAGCTTAGGTTTATCAAAATTTAAATCTTTATATTCATTAATAATCCCAGCTGCTAGACCAGCTATTGTTGCAGGTCTCTCACTTGTTGCAATGGAGACCTTAGCTGAATTTGGAGCGGTTGATTTTTTTTCAATAAATACATTAACCACTGGAATTTATAATTCTTGGATTACTTTTGATGACTTAGCTTTTTCAAATCGATTATCATTTTTCCTATTAATATTTATTTTTGGATGTTTTATAATAGAAAACTTTTCTAGAAAAAAAGCCAGATATCACTTCAACTCAAAGGGTGGATTTAAACAAAAAGAAAAAATTAAATTAACTGGAAAAAAATCTTTTTTCGCATTCATATTTTGTTTTGTTATTTTCTTTTTAAGTTTTTTGTTTCCTTTAAGTCAAATGTTGTATTGGACAATTAAATTTCCAGAAAACCTTTATGATATAGATATAATTTCATTAACTTTGAACACTCTTTACTTGGTAGTTTTATCCAGTTCAGCACTAATAATTTTTTCTCTAATTTCAAATTATGGAAATAGAGTTTCTAAAAATAGTTTTTTAAATTTTTTATCAACAATATCTATATCAGGCTATGCTATTCCTGGTGTAATTTTAGCTGTAGCGTTTATAACTTTTGTCGCTTGGTTTGATAATAATATTGTTAAGCAACTAGGTTTTTTATCTATTAAAAAATTTTTTATTGGGTCAGTTCTTGGTTTAGTTCTAGTTTATTTTGTAAGATTTTACTCTTTAGCTTTTAATGGTATCAAGTCAGGATATGAAAAAATTAATGTATCTGTTGATGAAAGTTCCTATCTTCTTGGTTACTCAAAGAAAAAAACTTTTTTAAATATTCATGTACCTCTTTTAAGAAATTCACTTTTATTTGTAGCTATATTAGTCTCCATTGAAATTATTAGAGAACTTCCAATAACTCTTATTTTAAGGCCTTTTAATTTCGAAACATTCGCTACAACTGCTTATATATCTGCTTCTGAGGACTTGTTAGAAGCTGCAGCTGTTCCATCACTTTTTTTGATTTTAATTGCAGCAATTTTCATTATGTTTACATCTAAGTATATTTTAAGAGAAAAATGAAAAAGAAAAATTTTTTAGAAATAAATAGTGTTAATTTTAAAATTGGTGGAAAAACAAAGGTTAAGAATGCTACATTTTGTATTGAAAACCAAGGAGATACTTTATGTATATTGGGTCCTTCAGGAATAGGAAAAACAACAATATTAAGAACAATAGCTGGTTTAGAAAAAGTAGACAAAGGTTCGATCAATTTAAATGGCACTTTGTTGTCTTCTAAAGATACACACATAGAACCTGAGCAACGAAATATATCCTTAGCATTTCAAGACAATAGTTTATTTCCACACTTTACTGTTGAAAGAAATATATTATTAGGTGCCGAGAGAAATAAAAATATAAAAACAAAAAAACTTAGTTATAATGAAATTATAAATTTACTTGATATTTCAAAAATACTCAAAAAGTATCCTCATGAAATTAGTGCAGGTGAGGCACAAAGAGCTTCACTTGCAAGATCTTTGTTAACACAACCTGATCTTTTATTGTTAGATGAGCCATTATCGAATGTTGATCAAAGTTTTAAAGAAGAAATTCAAGAAAGATTAAAAAAAATATTAAGCAAATTGAAAATAACTACTATAATTGTGACCCATGACTCATATGAAGCTTTTTATCTAGGCACCAGATGTGCAATTATATTAGACGGTCAAATAAAACAATTTGATGATCCTTACAATGTTTATCATTTTCCAAATTCAATTGAGGTAGTTAACTTCTTAAATCGAGGTATTTTGATACCAGCAAAAGTAACTGGAGAAAATTCACTTGAAAATGATGATTTGGGATTGATAGAGGGAAAATTTATTAAGCATTATCCTAAAGGTTCAAAAGTTCAATTGCTATTACAGCCAGAAGATTTAGAGCATGATGACAATAGTAATCTAAAATTAGAAGTTGTTGACAGAAAATTTAGAGGTACAAATTTTATTTATACTTTAAAAACATTAAGTAAAAGGTTTATTCCTGTTCTTGTTAATACGCATCACCACGAAATCCATGAGATAAATGATAAATTTGGCATAAAGAGACCAATACGACTTGAGCATATAGTTTGCTTTTAGTAAAAGAAAAAAAATGTTTTCCAAAAAACAATTATTTAACAGAGGAATGTTGGATATTGCTCCACATATGCTTTCAGTAATTCCGTTTGGAATAATTTGTGGGGCAATTGGGGTTGAACTTGGATTTAATCCATATTTAGTTTACGCAATGTCATTTATAATTTTTGGTGGAGCTTCCCAAATTGTTTTTTTACAATTATTATCAGGAGGTGCAACTAGCCTAGTCGCTGTTACATCTGTAGGAATTATAAATTCTCGACATTTATTGTATGGGGCAGTTTTATCTGAATATTTAGAGAAATTATCTTTAATTAAAAAGTTATTAATTTCTTACATAGTTGTTGATCAAGGTTTTGCCGAGTCTAACAAATTTTTTAAAAAAAATAGAAGTGAAAAATATTTACACTATCATTTGATAGGAACAGGCTGCACAATGTGGGTTTGTTGGCAGATCGCAACTTTGTCAGGGATTATTTTGGGATCATTTGTTCCAGAAGAGCTTGGATTAAAATTTGCGATACCTCTAACTTTTATAGCAATAGTTGTTCAGGATTTAAAAAAATTAGATCATGTAATTGTAATGATCACTTGCGGTTTAAGCTCTTTGTTATTTTTTGATGCCCCATTTAAATCTTACATAATTATTGCTCCACTAATTGCTTTATTTGTAGCCGCACTACTATTGAAGTTAAAAAAATGACGTTGGCTTCGATTATTTTTGCTGGAGTTTTAACATATTTTACCAGAATGACCATGATAGCTTTAATAAGTAGAGATATGTTGGGTGATAAAATTAAGGCAGTGCTAGAATATGTTCCGTCCGCAGTTTTTCCAGCAATAATATTTCCAGGAGTTTTTATAAATGATTTTGGAGCTTTTATAGAATTTAATGATCCAAAAATTTTTGGAGCACTTATTGCTGTTTTAGTAGGTTTTTTATCAAAAAATATAATTGCAACTATTTTAGCTGGATTAGTTTCTTATTGGTTTTTAATATTTGTGATTTTTAGTTAGAACCTAATCTAATATTACTTTGAATATTGCTATCCATTAATTCTGGTTTTGATAAATTAAGTTTTGACATTATTTCAGCATATTCATCAGCACTACTTACTTGAAGCCTTGGATTTAATTTTTTTTCATTTCCAATTGTGCTGACCAATTTACCATTATAATCATGACCGGGATAAAGCAACGTATCATCTGGAAGTTTAAGCAATTTATTAAATAAAGAATTATAAGCATCTTTAGAACTACCATTTTGAAAATCAGTTCTACCTGTTCCATTAATCAAAAGAGTATCTCCAGAAAATAAATATTTGTTCATCAGGAAACTATAACTGTCAGATGTATGTCCTGGTGTATATATTGCTTTAATTTCTATTTGATCAATTTTTACTTTTTCACCGTCTTTTACTTTAACTTCAACTGCATCAGCAGGTGTATGTTCTCCCATAATTGTTGAACAATTAGTTGCTTTTTTTAATTTTGATGCACCAGTTATATGATCTGCATGGATGTGAGTATCAATTACTTTAACAAGTTTTAGATCTAGTTCTTGAAGTAAACTTATATATTTTTCAACATTCTCAATCACAGGATCAATAATAACTGCTTCGCGACCTTTTGCCGATGCAATTAAATAAGTATATGTCGAAGATTTTTGATCAAATACTTGTTTAAAAATCATTTTTCATTAATATCAAATTATAGTGAATATCTCTACACCTACATTTCATTGGTCTTGCCAACATACTTGGAAAAAAAGTGCAAAAAATACTGTTTGGTGTGTTTTAGGTTGTGCTATAGGTGACTTTGGCACAATATTATTTTTTCAACTAACTGAAATTCCTTTTCCAGTTTTGGGAATCATGATTTTAGCAATAATTAATGGTTTAATAACAAGCATTATTTTAGAAACAATAATTTTAATGACACAAAATTTTAATTTTAGTAATGCATTAAAAACAGCTTGTGGAATGAGTCTAATTTCAATGATTAGTATGGAAATTATGATGAATTTAACTGACTATTTATTAACTGGTGGAGCTATATTAACTTGGTGGGTAGTTCCAATAATGTTACTTGTAGGTTTTTTAACTCCGTGGCCATATAATTACTGGAGATTAAAAAAATTTGGGATCGCGTGTCATTAAAACTATATAATTAATAGATAAATGAAAAATTTTTTTAATAGATTTAATAACTTTTTTTTAAACTTTGAGGCAATCGCATCACTTTTTCTTAGATTAACAGTTGGCATAGCTTTTATTTTATATGGAACTGGTAAACTTCCTTTACCACCGGAAGGATTAATAACGAACTTTGGGTTATCACCATTTATTGCGAGTTTAGTTGCTATTTCTGAAATTTCTTCTGGGATAGTTTTAATAATTGCAAATTTCTTAAAAAATTCAATAGGACATACACTGACAAGATTGGCAGGACTTAACATTGTTATACTAATGTTTAGTATACTTTTAGTCGCACATAAAGATTGGTTTGTAACTAAACAGTTATTTATGGGTGTTCAAATTTTTCTTTTAGTAGGCGGGTTTTATTTTTTAATAAAAGGTAATAAAATATAATTATGATTATAAAAAAATTGTTTTTAATAATAATAATATTTTTTGTCTCCACATCGTCATATTCTGCATCCATGAATATGATTGGTGAAAAAGGTGATCCTTCCAAAATTGATAGAACTATAGAGATAGAAATGTACGACAATTATTATTATCCAACTCAAATAGAAGTAAAAAAAGGAGAAACAATTAAATTTATAGTAAAAAATTTAGGCGAACTTGTACATGAATATAATATTGGAACTAAAGAAATGCATATTAAACATCAGCCTGAAATGGCAAAATTAGTTGAACATGAGATTCTTCTAGCTGACAAAATAGATCATGAAAAAATGAAAAAAATGGCAAAAAAAGATCATTCTTTAGGACACTCTCATTCTAACAGCGTATTATTAGAGCCTAATGAAACCGGAGAAATAGTTTGGAAATTTTCTAAAGATATTTCTTTAGAAATGGCTTGCAATATGCCAGGTCATTACGAAACTGGTATGGTTGGTAAAATAAATATTAAATAATAAACTATTATTAAATTAGAGGTTCGCTCTTTTAGTTTAAATTTATACCAAAAGAGCTCCTCTATAAATTGCCTTTCTGGCATCAAATCCTAATGGATTTTATTTTTATTATGTTTTGTATGTATGAAAACTTCAGCTAAGTATCAGGTGGTGAAAGTATTAACATAAACCTCCTTATATAAAAAAGGTAATAAAAATTTATACAAATTCAATAAATTTATTTTAATTTTGAGCAAATATAATTCTTGAATACAACCTATTGCTTTAGTAGATTCCCGGTATCTTAACTGTAATTCTATATTATTTTTTATTAATTAATTCGCTTATAAAATTTTCACCGAAACCGTTGTCTACAGCTTTTTGAAAATAATTTTTATTAACTTCAGCAACTTTTTCTGCTTCAGGAAAATCTTTTAGTAAATCTTGTATATATGTTAAATCTTTTACAGAATTGCTTGCAGTAAATTTAAATCCCGTAAAATCTCCTTTTAATAAATTATCAAAAACTCTATTAAGAGCTGCTGAATTGCCAGATCCAAGTTTCGCAACATCGTATACTTTTTTCAAGTCTAAACCCATTGATCTGGCACTTTTAGCTAAATGATTAACTAATGCTGCATTTCCAAGTGACAGAAAGTTATTTAAGAGTTTCGATTTTGCTCCCATTCCAACAGGGCCAAAATGAAAATATTCTTTACAAAAAAAATTTAAATAAATTTCAGCACTTTTAAAATTTTCATCTGATGCCCCAACTATTCCGCCTAAAACCCCTTCTTCAGCTTGTACAGGACCACCCATTACAGGACATTCAATATATTTAATTTTATTTTTTTTAAATATAGTCTCAGTTTCAATTGAACCAGTTTTGTTGTGTGTAGTAATGTCAATAATTATAGTTTTACTATTTAAAATCTTTGAAATTTTTTCAGAAATTGATTTTGCTATTGGGGTATTTGTTACACACAAAAATAAAGCATCAAGGCTTTTATTGGCAAAATCCTCAAATGATTTTACTTCTTCTGCACCATCACTAACAATTTTCTCAATTGGCTTTCTATTTTTGTTCGCAATAACAAAAAGTTTATTTTTATGTTTTAAAATGTTCTTGGCTATTCCGTAGCCCATATAGCCAACACCAATAAATCCAATATTTTTCATTTTTTTGATAATTAAGTTTTTTTTGTTCCCTCTGTCCTTATAAACATTATACCAAAAACAATAATTCCTACCACACCTACAATCTTATTATAATCAAAAGGCACGCCAAAAATTAGGAAATTGATAATTGTTGACCAAATTAATTGAGAATATTGAAAGTTTGTTACAAAGGATAAATTAGAGAGCTGAATTGCATAAATAATCAGAGAATGACTGACAAATCCTGCGACACCCAATATTACTAGATAAAGCCAAAATATATTTTTTTCTAATGGAACCCAGTTAAAAGATATAAATACACTAAAAATAATTACACCTAAAATTGATGTATAAAAAATTGCAGCAAAAGGGTCATTATCTCCTGACACAAGTTTAGTGAAAAATTGATATAAAGCCCAGCAAATTGGTGGGACTATAGGAAATATTAGATCTATACTAAATATTTTCATACTTGGCCCCAACGAGTAGACAATTGAACCAAAGCTAAGTAACATTAAAATTATTCCCTTATATGTTAAAATATCTCTTAAAAAATATGCTGAAAGTAATGAAACTATTAAAGGAGCTGTGAAGAAAACAACATATATATCTACCAAGTCAAATTTTTGTAAAGAATAAAACATAAATGAAGTAGCAGTAACCATTAATGTTGATCTTATTATTTGGACTTTAAAATTTTTTTTTAAATTCACTTTTGGTTTAAAAACTAAAAAAAAAATTATTAAAGAAACTAAGTGAAAAAAAAATCTGCCCCAAATTGCTTGTGTAACTGGCATAACTGTTCCAAGGTATTTTGCAGTAGAATCCATACAAACAAACATGAAAAAGCCACCTGCAGCAAGTAAAATTACTTTTATTAATGATGTTTCTTTATTCACAGGAAATATTAATTACATCACAACGCCAACTTGCCAAGGATTAAACTCCTCGTCACCGTAACCATTGATTTCACTTTTTGATTTATTTCCTGACGCAGTATTAACAACTAATTCAAATATTTTTTTACCAACCTCTTCAACTTTTTCTTTTCCTTCAGCAATTGTACCACAATTAATATCCATATCTTCAGACATTCTTTGAAACATATCTGAGTTTGTTGATAGTTTTAAACTTGGAACTGGTTTGCAACCAAAGCAGGATCCACGTCCTGTTGTAAAACAAATTACATTAGCACCCGATGCAACTTGACCTGTAACAGATACAGGATCATAACCAGGCGAGTCCATAAAATTAAATCCTTTATTTTTTATAGGCTCTGCATACTGCAACACATCTTGAAGTACAGAATTTCCTCCTTTTGCAACAGCTCCTAAAGATTTTTCCAAGATAGTTGTAAGACCACCTTTTTTATTTCCTGGCGCAGGGTTGTTATCCATTGTACTGTTATTAATTGATGTGTAATGCCTCCACCATTCAATTCTTTTAATGAGTTTGTCTGCAGTTTCTTGTGAGCAAGCTCTATTAATTAATAAATGTTCAGCTCCATAAATTTCTGGAGTTTCAGATAGAATTGAACTACCTCCCTTTTTAACCAAGAGATCTGCTGCAACACCCAATGCTGGATTTGCTGTTATCCCCGAATATCCATCTGAACCACCACATTGAAGAGCTAAAGTTAAATGACTAACAGGTTGAGAAGTTCTTTGAATATTATTAGATTCTGGTAGCAAATTTTTAATTTGTGACAATACTTTATCTACTATTTTTTTTGTCCCACCTTCGTCCTGGATAGTTAAAAAATGAATTCGATCGTGTTTTTTTATAGACTCATCAAATAAACTTACTTGGGCACATTCACATCCCAATCCAATTACAAAAACATGAGAAAAGTTAGGATGATTTTTAAATCCATCTATAGTTCTTTGAAATATTTGCATTCCTTCACTATCAGTATTCATTCCACAACCTGTTGAGTGAGTAATTGGAACTACACCGTTAATATTTGGATAATCCTTAAGAATGTTTGAATATTTTATATTTTCAACAATCATTTTAGTAACTGTTGCAGAACAATTTACTGTACTTACTATCCCTATATAATTTCGAGTTGCTACTTGTCCGTTGTCTCTTAATATTCCATTAAAAAAAGTGTCTATTTTTTCATTTATTACATATTTTTTATTTGTGACCTTAAAGTCTCTTTTGAAATCTCTAAATTCTAGATTGTGGGAATGAACGTGCTCACCAGGTTTAATTTCATCAAGTGCAAAACCAATAATTTGATCATATTTGATGACTGGATCACCTTTTTTTATGGTTTTTAAACAAACTTTATGTCCGAAAGGTATCGGATCAACAGTACTAATCTCGTGACCTTTAATTTTTGTTTTTTCTGGAATTATGAATTGGCTAACACCCACATTGTCATTCTTGTTTAAAACAATTAGATTATTCATAAAATTATTATATAACTAATAATCTAAACAGACCATTATATTAATTATGCTAAAAAAAAGAAAAAAGAGTTTTCGAAGTCAACTTTGGTTTAATAATCCAAAAAATCCAGAAATGACAGCTTTATATCTAGAAAGATATTTAAACTATGGTCTTACTAGAAAAGAACTCCAATCTGGAAATCCAATTATAGGTATAGCCCAATCCGGTAGTGATCTTTCCCCATGCAATAGACATTTTTTGTCTTTAAGCAAAAGAATTAAAGATGGAATTAGGAGAGCAGGCGGTATCCCGATGGAGTTTCCTACACATCCTATTCAAGAAACTGGGAAAAGACCAACTGCAATGTTAGATAGGAATTTATCTTATTTATCATTAGTTGAAGTTATGTATGGATATCCATTAGATGGAGTAATATTAACAACTGGCTGTGATAAAACTACACCTGCAGCTCTAATGGCAGCTGCTACAGTAAATATTCCATCAATAATTTTATCAGGTGGACCAATGTTAGATGGAATGTACAAAGGGAAATTAGCTGGATCTGGAATGGTTGTTTGGGAAGCAAGAAAGCTCTTAGCTAAAGGTGAAATTAATTACGAAGAATTTATGGAAATGGTTGCATCTTCGGCACCAAGTGCAGGACATTGCAATACAATGGGAACTGCTTCCTCAATGAACTCAGTAGCTGAAGCATTAGGAATGTCATTACCCGGAGGAGCAGTAATACCAGCGCCTTATAGAGAAAGAGAACAAATATCTTATGAAACTGGAAAAAGAATTGTTGAGATGGTGCATGAAGATCTAACTCCTTCAAAAATTATGACACGTAAAGCTTTTGAAAATGCTGTGATAGTTACAAGCGCTATAGGTGGTTCAAGTAACTGCACGACTCATCTTAGTGCAATAGCAAAGCACATGGGTATAAAATTTGATTTATCTGATTGGCAAAAGCTTGGCCATAAAATTCCGTTACTTGTCAATTGTCAGCCTGCAGGTGAATATTTAATGGAAAGTTTTCATAGAGCTGGAGCAATCCCAGCTGTCATGAAAGAACTTATAAAAAATAAAAAAATTCATACAAATATTAAAACTGTAACTGGAAAAACGGTAGGAGAAAATTTAAGAAAAAAAATAGATGTCGATAACAAAGTTATTAAATCATTTAAAAACTCTTTAGCAAAAAATGCAGGTTTTTTAGTTATGAAAAGCAATTTTTTCTCTTCTGCAATAATGAAAACCTCAGTAATTAGTAAAGAATTTAGAGAAAGATACTTATCTGATCCTAAACATTTAAATGTATTTAATGGTAAAGCAGTTGTTTTTGAGGGACCTGAAGATTATCACAAAAGACTAAACGACAAAAAACTTAAAATTGATGAAAATTCAATCTTAATTGTAAGAGGGTGTGGACCTGTTGGATACCCGGGTGCTGCTGAGGTTGTAAATATGCAGCCACCAGATAGACTGTTAAAAAAAGGAATAAGGCATTTACCAACACTTGGAGATGGACGACAGAGCGGTACCTCGGAAAGTCCATCAATTCTTCATGTTTCACCGGAGTCAGCTGTAGGAGGAGATTTAGGTTTAGTTAAAACGGGAGATAAAATGAAAATTGATTTGAATAAAAGGAGAGTTGATTTATTGATCTCAAAAGCAGAATTTGCAAAAAGAAGAAAAAATAGAAAAGTTTTTAAATTTATTAACCAAACTCCTTGGCAAGAAATATTTAGAAATACAGTTGGTCAATTAGAGGATGGAGCTTGTATAAATTCTAGAGGACAATATTTAGACGTATCACACACTAAAGGTTTGCCACGAGATTCTCATTAATATGAGGCCAAAAATATTAGTTACTAGAAAAATTTCAGACTTAGCAGAGAAAAAACTTGAAAAAGAATTTGATACAACTTTAAATCTTAAGGATGAGCCTATTCCAGAAAGTGAATTAATAAATATTGTTAAAGATTATGATGGAATGATCTCAACTGGTTTTGATAAAATTAGTGAAAGTTTCTTTAAAAATTTAAACGGAAAATTAAAAATAATAGCGCAAGTTGGTGTTGGTTACGATAATATTGCAATCAAGTTTGCAGAAAGTAAAAAAATCAAAATAACTAATACACCAAATGTTTTAAATGAAGCAGTTGCAGAAACTACAATTCTTTTGATTTTAGCTGCATCCAGAAGAATTGGTGAAGCATATAATTTGGTAAGAACAGATAATTGGAAAAATCAAAAACCAGATTTAACTAAATTCATGATTGGAAATTCTGTTACAGGCAAAACTTTAGGTATTATTGGCATGGGTCGTATTGGAAGGATAGCAGCAAAATATGCTAGAGCTTTTGGAATGAAAATAATTTATTATAATAGAAATAAACTTTCTAATGATTTAGAGGATGGAGCAAGTTATTATTCTGACATTAAGGACATGCTGCCCAAGTGTGACTTTGTTAGTATACATACCCCAGCAACTGCTGAAACAAAACATATTCTTAATTTTTCAACAATAAGTCTTTTACCAAGACATGCTGTAGTTATAAATACCTCAAGAGGATCAACTATTGATGATGATGCTTTGATAGACGCACTTGAAAATAAAAAAATTTATGCAGCTGGTTTAGACGTTTTTAACAATGAACCAAATTTAGATAAAAGATATTTAAATTTAGATAACTGTTTTGTTTTACCCCACGTAGGCAGTGCAACACATGAGACTAGATTAGCTATGAGTATGATGGCAGTTGATAACATATACTGTTTCTTTAACGGGAAACCTCTCATCTCAGAAGTAGTTTAGAACAACTTCAAGTTGTTTGTATAATATGTATAATTTCTAAATATAAAATTAAACGATAATGTTGATCTCAAAATTCATTTATGATTAAATTTCAAAAAAACATAAACGAGAGGAAGATAATGTTTAAACTTATATCTAAAACTATAGCAGCTGTAGCTATTGTTTCAGTTGCTTTATTTGGCTCTGCAAATGCAAAGACTTTAAAAATTGAAACTCACTTTACAGCTAGTTCACCAAATGGTGAAGTTGCTGCTCAATTCGCTAAAAACGTAGAAATGTTTTCTGGTGGAAGCTTAAAAGTAGAAATGTTCTACTCATCATCAGTAACAGGAAAATCTGCTGAGGTGTTTAACTCTGCACAAACTGGAATTATCGATTGCGATATGACTGGTGCTGGTTACCAAACTGGTAAAAATGCAGCGTTCCAATTCGCAGGTGATGTAATGGGTGGATATGATAACCCATATCAACAATATGAATTCTTGAATTACCCAGGAGCTCAAGAGGCTGTTGATGCACTGTACAACAAATATGGTATGACTTTAATTGGTTGGTGGATACCAGGACATGAGTCTCTAATTTCTAGCAAACCAATTCCAGATGTTGCATCTATCAAAGACTTTAAATTTAGATCACCTCCAGGAATGGAAAGTATGATCTTTACTGCACTAGGTGCTAAGCCAATCGTAATGGACTTTGGTGAAGTTCCAACTGCTTTACAAACAGGTCTAATTGATGGTGCTGACTATTCATCTCTAGCAACTAACTATGCAGGTGGACACTATGAGCAAAATAAATATGCTACATACCCAGGTTTCCACTCTATGCCAGCTGACCACTTAGCTTGTAATACTAAAGTATGGAAAAAGCTAAAACCTCATGAAAGAGGAGCAATGAAAGCAGGCATTGAGATTGCTGGAAGAACCATCACTAGCTTAGTAGAGAGAAAAAACGCTGAAGCGGTTAAAGCTTTAAAAGAAATGGGCGTAACTCTTCACGACTGGTCTAGAGAAGATAGACTTAAGTTCAGACAAGCAGCACTTGCTGCTTGGGAAGAATGGAAGACTAAATCTCCAGAAGCTGCAGCACTTATTGAGATACACAAAGCTTATATGAAAGCTAACGGTATCATGTAATAAAAGAATTTTGAAGGGCCTGAAAAGGCCCTTCGAATTAGTTAAATTTTTACTCAATGATCGATAAAGAATTACAAGAACAAAATGAAAAAGTTGCGAGTAAAGATGATTTTCCAATAAATTGGATTGATAGAATTTCCTTATTTTTAAGCCATACAATCAAATATTTAATTCCTGTAATTGTACTTGTAATGATGTACGAAATTTTTATGAGATATATATTATTTAAACCAACCTTGTGGGCTAATGAATTATGTTTATGGTTGGCAGGTGTTTGTTATTTAGTAGGCGGAATATACGCTACTAGATTAAGAAGCCATATTAGAATAGTGTTATTGTATGATTGGGTCAGTAGACCGACACAGAGAATATTTGATTTAATAAGTACTATTATTATTGTTCTTTTTGCAGCAGCTGTAATCTATGGAGGTATGGAAGATGCATACAGATCATTCATAAATTGGGAAAGATTTGCTACTTATTGGGATCCACCAATTCCTGCAACTATGAAGCCTCTCACACTTATATGTGTATTTCTTATAGCCGTTCAATCTGTAAATAATCTGATTATTGATTGGAGAAATCCTAAAGAAAAACAATACGACCCTTCTAAAGAATTGAAATAAAATGGAAATAGGATCACTTTCACTAATACTTATAGTAGGATTATTACTTCTTATATCTATTGGTGTTCCAATGGGTTTTGCATCTGGTTTTATGGGTGCTGTACTAGTATTTTTATACATAGGCGAACACGCGTTAGGCATATTACTTTCAAGATACTATTCTCTTGTTGTAACTTATTCTTTTCTGTCGGTGCCTTTATTTATATTTATGGCGTCCTTACTCGAACGCTCGAATATAGCCAGAGACCTTTATGATGCTTTAAATGCATGGTTAAGAAAAACTAGAGGAGGAGTAGGTGTTGTAACTGCCATCATGGCAACAATTATGGCTGCTATGAGTGGAATTATTGGAGGAGAAATAGTTTTATTAGGATTGATTGCACTGCCTCAAATGCTGAGATTAAAATATGATCAAGATATGTCGATTGGTATTATCTGTGCATCAGGATCTTTGGGAACAATGATACCACCTTCAATTGTATTAATTATTTATGGATTGACAACAGAAACTTCAATTACAATGTTATTTCAAGAAGCAATAGTTCCAGGTTTGATGATTTCAGGTTTGATAATTACTTACATTTTAATTAGAACAAGATTGCAACCACATCTTGCACCATTAAGTGATGAGCCGCCACTAACTTTTAGAGAAAAAATTTCTTATCTACCAGGTCTTTTGCCACCAATTGGAATAGTGATAATTGTTTTGGGTTCAATCTATTCAGGAATAACAGGTATTACAGAAGCTGCAGGTATGGGTGTTGTTGCTACATTAATTATAATTTTCGCTAGAAAAGAATTAACATGGTTCTTGTTTAAAGATGCATTAACCAGAACATTTAAAGCTTCAGGAACTATTTTAACAATTACTTTTGGTGCAACAGTTTTAGCGGGCGCTTATTCTCTTGCTGGTGGTCCAAAATATGTAGCAGAAACTATTTTGGCTTATGATTTAAAACCAATGTACTTAATTTTTATGATGCAGATAATGTTTTTAATAATGGGAGCATTTATGGATTGGGTTGGAATTGTATTGTTGGCAATGCCTGTATTTTTACCAATTGTTATAGCTCTTGGATTTGATCCAATTTGGTTTGGAATTTTATTTTGTGTAAACATGCAAGTTTCATTTTTAAGTCCACCATTTGGACCCGCCGCCTTTTATTTGAAATCGGTTGCTCCCGCACATATTTCATTAACAGATATTTTTAGAGGTTTTGCACCGTTTATAGTAATACAATTAATCGTATTAGCATGTGTTATGTTTTTCCCAGAAGCGATGACACAAAATTTTCACGAGTTTAAACCGAAACCATGATGAAAATAGGCTTTATTGGAACAGGCCTTATGGGTCTGCCAATGGCTAAAAATTTATTAAAATCGGGTTTTAAATTAAAAGTATTTAATCGTTCAATTAGTAAAGCTGAGCCTTTGAAAGAATTTGGTGCTGAAATATCAAAAACTTTAGGTGAAGCAGTTAAAGATAATGAATTTATTATTACAATGTTAACAGATGATACTGCTGTTGATGCAATAATGAATAATTCAGATTTGTTAGAGAATTTAAAATCTGGATCAACTGTTATTGATATGAGCTCTATTAAACCAACAACAGCAACAAAATATGGAAATAGTCTAAAATCAAAAAATATAAATTACTTAGATGCACCAGTATCAGGAGGAACAATTGGAGCTGAGGAAGCTTCTTTAGCTATAATGGTTGGTGGAGAACAAAGTGTTTTTGAAAACTCTGAAAATATTTTGAAGGCTATGGGAAATCCAACTTTAGTAGGACCTATTGGTAGTGGACAGGTTTCAAAGCTAGCAAATCAAATAATAGTAGGAGTTACAATAGGGGCTGTTGCTGAAGCTATTACTTTATGTGAAAAGGCTGGAGCTGATCCATTTAAATTAATTAAAGCTCTTACAGGAGGTTGGGCAGATAGTAAAATTTTACAAACTCATGGTAAAAGAATGATAGAAAAAGATTTTAGTCCAAAAGGAAAAACTTCAACTCATTTGAAAGATATGAATAATATTCTAGAGTGTGCAAACTCATACAATACACATTTACCTATTTCAAATTTGGTGAAAGAAATGTATAAGACTTTAGTTGATAATGGTCACGGAAATACAGATCATAGTTCACTTTATAAAGAAATCGAAAGGTTAAATAAAAAATGAGCGGAAGATTAAAAGGAAAAAAAATTATCGTAACAGCAGCAGGCCAAGGAATTGGAAGAGCCACAGCAGTAGCATTCTACAAAGAAGGTGCAAGCATAATAGCTACTGATATAAATGAAAAAACTTTAAACGATTTAAATAAAGAATTTCCTAATATAAAAGTTCAAAAACTAGACGTAACTAAAAAAGATGAAATATCAAAATTTACAAAAGATATAGAAACTGTAGATGTTTTATTTAATGCAGTTGGATTTGTTCATCATGGGACTATACTAGACTGTGAAGAGGATGACTGGGATTTTTCATTTAATACAAATATAAAATCAATGTATTTTATGTGTAAAGCTATATTACCAATAATGATTAAACAAAATAGCGGAAGTATAATCAATATCGCTTCAGTTGCTTCAAGCATGAAAGGATTTCCTAACAGATTTGTGTATGGAGCATCAAAAGCTGCTATTATTGGTCTAACTAAATCAATTGCAGCGGATTATGTTAAACAAAATATTAGATGCAATTCAATTTTACCTGGAACAGTATATTCACCCTCTTGGCAAGATAGAGTTAATCAAAGTCCAGATCCGGTTCAAGCAAAAAAAGATTTTATAGCAAGACAACCTATGGGAAGATTGGGTACTGCAGAAGAAATAGCAGCAATAGCAATATATTTAGCTGGAGATGAGTCAGCTTTTACAACAGGTTCTGCTATTGCTGTTGATGGGGGAATTTCAATATAAATAAACAACAAAAGGATAATTATGAAATTATTAAGAATAGGACAAAAAGGAAGAGAAAAGCCTGCTGTTTTAGATAAAGATGGTAAAATTAGAGATATTAGTTCTCATGTTAAAGATTTAAATCCAGATCATTTAAATTTTAAGACTATTTCTAAATTACAAAGTGCTGATTTATCTTCTTTACCAGAATTATCTGCAAGTGACCGAATAGGATCTTGTATTACTAAACCAGGTAAATTTGTTGCAATTGGATTAAATTATTCTGATCATGCTGCTGAAACTGGAGCTGATGTTCCTTCTGAACCAATAGTTTTTATGAAAGCTACTAGTTGTATAGTAGGACCTAATGATGACGTTGAAATTGTTTCTGGGTCTAAAAAATTAGACTGGGAAGTTGAGCTTGGGATTATTATAGGAAAAGAAACAAAACATATTTCTGAAAATCAAGCTCAAGATCATATTTTAGGCTATTGTTTAGTTAATGATGTAAGTGAAAGGGAATGGCAAATTGAAAAAATGGGTCAATGGGTTAAAGGAAAATCTCATGATACTTATGGACCTATTGGCCCTTACTTTGTTACAAAAGATGAGATTGCAGATATTAACAACTTAAAGATGAGTTTGGATGTAAATGGTAAGAGAATGCAAACTGGTAATACAAGCACAATGATATTTAATGTTGATGTGATAGTATCTTATTTGAGCAAATATATGTCCCTTCAAGCAGGTGATATAATTACAACTGGTACACCTCCTGGAGTTGGAATGGGAATGAAACCTCAACAGTTTCTAAAAGCTGGTGATACGATGAAATTAACAATTGAAAACTTAGGAGAGCAAAACTCAAAAGTAGTTGCTTTATAATTTTCAGTGAAAATAACCTCAATTAAAAGTCATGTACTTCGATATGAGTTAGAAAAAGAACTTGGTTACTCACAACAATATTATAAACATCGTACGGCACATCTTGTAGAAGTACAGACAGATGAAGGAATTACTGGTTGGGGCGAATGTTTTGGTCCAGGAAATATAGCTTTAGCAAATAAATATATTGTTGAAAAAGTTATACAGCCTTTAGTAATTGGTGAAGATCCATTAAAGAAAGAGCATATCTGGCAAAAGGTATATAATCTCTTAAGAGATAGTGGCCAGAAAGGTATGCCAATACAAGCACTATCTGGTGTGGATATTGCTTTGTGGGACATCCTTGGTAAAAAAACAAACACTCCTCTTTATCAACTTGTTGGTGGGAAGTGTAATAGCAGAGTTCCTGTATATGGTTATGGAATGATGTTACAAAAAAAATCAGTTGATGAATTAATAATTTTGTTCAAACAAGAGGCAGAACAAATAAAATCGAAAAACTTTAAAGCCATGAAAATGAAAATTGGATTAGGTCCAAAAGAAGATTTAAAATTAGTTCAAGCAGTCAGGGACTCGATAGGAAATGATTTTAAATTAATGGTTGATGCTAATCATGCTTATAATTTAAAAGACGCTCTTTATGTTGGAAAAGGATTAGATGAGCTTGATGTATTTTGGTTCGAAGAGCCAGTTGCACCTGAAGATTATGAAGGATATAGAGAGTTAAAGCAAAAAATTTCAACAAGTATTGCAGGTGGAGAGGCAGAGTTTACAAAATATGGCTGGAATAGACTTATATCAAACAAATGCGTAGACATTGCTCAACCAGAAGTTTGCGGACTTGGAGGAATTACAGAGTATTTAAAAGTATCTGCTTTAGCTCAAGCAAATTTTATTCCAATAGTTAATCATGTTTGGGGTTCGGCAATAAGTATAGCAGTAAACCTTCATTTATTAACAGCACAACCTGATATGCCTGGCGGTTTATTTCCCTCAAAATCTATGCTTGAGTTTGATACTACAGAGAAAAATATTTTTATCACAGATTTACCTAGTGAAAATTTTTCAATTTTAGATCAGGTAAAAAATAATAACGGGTATGCATCTATCACAGATAATATAGGTATTGGTATTAATCCTAATAAAGATTTTATAAGCGAGTTTGAAGTAAGTGAATAATATAAAAACATCTAATCCAAAACCTATCTGGAAATTAAAATGTACTTTAGGTGAAGGAACACTTTGGGTAAGTGAACATAATTCAATTTATTTTGTTGATATCAAAAAAAAAAAAATATTTTCAATTAATATTAAAAATAATAAAAAAAAAATATTTAAAGTAAATAAGGAAATAGGATTTATTGCTCATATTAAAGATCACATTTTTATATTAGGACTTCAGGGAGAATTAAGGATACAGAATCTAAAATCAAAAAAAACTTTGAAATCAATACCAATTGAAAAAAATTTAAAACTTAATAGAATTAATGATGGGAAAACTGATCCAGCTGGAAATTTGTGGTTTGGAACCATGGACAATTTGGAGAGAAAGCTAAATAGGGGATCTTTGTATAAATTAGATAAAAATCTCAAATTAATAAAAGTTGATAAAAATTATAGAATAACTAACGGACCTGCGTTTATTAATCAGTTTAATTTTTATCATACAGATAGTCCAAAAAAAATAATTTATAAAATTAAGATAAATAAAAATAATAAAATAATTAGTAAAAAAATTTTTAAAAAATTTTCTAAAGAAGAAGGATCACCAGATGGTATGACTTTAGATAAAAACAAAAATTTATGGGTAGCACATTTTCACGGAGGATGTGTTTCAGTTTTTAATAGAAAATCTAAATTAATTCACAGGATTAGATTTCCTGCTAAAAACATAACAAATTGTGCTTTTGGTGGTAAAAATACTAAAGAACTTTATGTTTCTACTGCAACAAAAGGAATGAACAGAGCCGATCTAAAAAAATTTAGATATTCAGGTTTCTTTTTTAGTGTAAAAACAAATGTAAAAGGAATTTTACAAAAAAAATTTATTTTAAATAATGAAGAAAAGAGATCTTTACTATGAAAGAATACCCACTAAACTTTTAAGAGAAGATATCCGTTTATTAGGTACATTTCTAGGAAGAGTTATTAAAGAGCAAGAGGGAAGTAGTTTTTTTAAAACTGTTGAGAAAATAAGGCTTTTATCAAAAAATACTTTGTTGGATAAAAATAAAAGTAAAGTTTTTTTAAAAATTTCTAAAGAGATTAAAAAACTTTCACCAAAAAAAATTTATAATTTAACTAGAGCTTTTTCACACATACTTAATTTAATGAACCTTGCAGAGTCATTAGATGCATCAAGAAAATTAAATGAATATGAAAATCCTTATTTCAAGAACAAAAATCAAAATCTTTATATTGAGGATATAATCACTAATCTTTTTAAAAATAGAAAAATCTCAGATAAAAAAATTTATGATCAAGCATCAAACCTCAATATTGGTATTGTTTTAACTGCGCACCCAACTGAAGTTAAACGAAGAACTTTGATACAAAAATATGCAAATTTAATAGATATATTAGAACAAAGACACCTCTATAAAAAATATCCAAGTAAAATTCTAGAATTAGATCGGAAACTGCATACAGAAATATCAATAATATGGAAAACTGATGAACTTAAAAGAACAAAACCTTCACCACTAGATGAAGCAAAATGGGGTCTAGCAGTAATTGAAGATAGTTTATGGGATACTATCCCTAAAGTTTACAAGAGATTAAATGATATTTTCAGAAAAAATATTAAAAAAAATTTACCTCGTGATTTCAATCCTATCCAATTTGGTTCTTGGATGGGAGGAGATAGAGATGGAAATCCTAATGTAACTTTTGAAACTACAAAAAAAGTTATTCTCTTTTCTAGATGGCAGGCTGCTAAATTGTATGAAAAAGAATTAACTAAATTAATTCAAGATTTATCAATGGAGGAATGTTCTTATAAAATAAAAAAAATTACAGGAAAAAGTTATGAACCTTATAGAGTTTTCCTAAGACCAATAAGGGATAAAGTTAGAAATACTCACAAGCTAATTGAAGAACATCTTAACCATGATAAAATTCTTGATAATGACAAATTATTAAGAGATAAAAATGAGATATTAGTTCCACTTAGAGAAGTTAGAAAGTCCTTGAACTCAAATCGTGGTCAATTAATTGCAAATTCAGATCTTTTAGATTTGATTAGAAGGGTGAAATGTTTTGGTATTAATCTTGCAAGGCTAGATATAAGACAAGAGTCTTCTCGACATGAGAAATTACTAAACGAAGTTTTTAAAAAAAAATATAATATTAATTATTCAGCTTTAAATGAGAAGCAGAAAGTAGATTTACTTAATAAATTTATAAGTAAAAAAATTAGTTTTATAGATAAATTAAAAATCAAAGATAAAGAAAATTTGGAGGTTTGGAATACATTTAAACAATTATCTAAAGAACCCACCCAATGTTTAGGAGCATATGTAATTTCAATGACCTCAAAAGCGTCAGATATTCTGTCGGTATATTTTTTACAAAATCAAGCAAATATAAAAAATTTATTAAGAGTTGTGCCACTTTTTGAAACTTTAGATGATTTAAAAAATGCAAAAGATGTAATGAATAATCTATTTAAATTTAGTTCCTATAGAAAATTAATAAAATTTAACCAAGAAATAATGATTGGATATTCTGACTCCAGTAAAGATGCTGGCAAACTATCATCAAGTTGGCATCAATATAAACTACAAGAAGATATTAGAAATCTATCTAAAATATATAAAGTAAAAATAATTTTCTTTCATGGGCGAGGTGGTTCTCCTGGTAGAGGTGGAGGACCAATTCAAGCAACATTAAAATCACAACCAGCAGGGACTGTTAATGGAAAAATAAGGATAACTGATCAGGGTGAAGTAATTCAGCAAAAATATGGTTACAAACCGTTAGCTGAATATAACCTGTGTAGCTATATTGGTTCTGTAATGGAGGCCTCTTTAAACCCCCCACCAAAATCAAAAAAAAAGTGGAGGGATTTGATAGATAGTATGTCAGAAATATCAACTTCAGCTTATAGAAAATATTTAAACCAAAGTGAGGAATTTATTAGATATTTTAAAACTGTGACACCACATAAATCTTTAGGAAAACTTGCTATTGGATCAAGACCTTCAAAAAGAAAAAATGTAGATAATATTCAAAGTTTAAGAGCCATACCTTGGGTTTTCGCATGGACGCAAATTAGATTGATGTTACCGGCTTGGTTAGGAACTACCGAGGCACTTAGATATGGTTCAATTAAGAAATTTTCTAATACTATGACAGACATGGAACGAAATTGGCCTTTTTTTATTTCAACAATGGATATTTTAGATATGGTTATATCAAAGGTAGATCCAGAAATTTCAATAATTTATGAAAATAATTTAGCAGACAGTTCACTTAAAAGAATAGGAAAAAAATTAAGATTCCAATTCAAAGCACTTGTGAATTTACATAATAAAATCACTCCTAGAGAAGTTATTATGGAACGAAAACAATTTAGAAAAGCATTGTTTATTAGAAATAATTACACCGAAACTTTAAATATTCTTCAGGCAAATATTATGAATAAAATAAATAAAAGTAACTTAAAAATGCAGGATAAAAAATATTTAGATGATGCTTTGATGACTTCAATAGCAGGTATATCTGCAGCTATGAAAAATACAGGTTAGATGTTTGAATTATTTATCGCTTTTGGTGCTGGATTAATAAGTTTTTTATCACCTTGTGTTTTACCATTAATACCAGGCTATATTTCGTATATTTCAGGTCAATCATTTCAAGATATTTTAAATTCAAAAAAAATAAATTTTTTACCATTAATTTTATTTTGTTTAGGTTTTTCTACCGTATTTGTTATTTTAGGGGCATCTGCTTCATTACTAGGTCAGAAACTTTTGCAAAACTCAGAAATTTTAAGAATAGTAGCAGGTATAGTTATAATAATTTTTTCTTTACAATTAATAGGAGTTATTAATATTAGTTATCTAAATTTTGATAAGAGATTTGAGACAAAAACATCAAATAATATATTTTTTTCTTATGTGATCGGATTAGCATTTGGCTTTGGTTGGACACCATGTATTGGACCAATTCTTGGGTCTATATTAGCATTGGCGTCAATTGAAGAGACTTTATCGAGGGCAATAGTGCTTTTAGTTTTTTATTCATTGGGACTTGCTATTCCGTTTATATTATCAGGCTATTTAATTCAGAAATTTTTAATATTTTCTAAGAACTTTAAAAAAAATATTAATTTAATATCAAAAATTGGTGGAATTATTTTATTAATTACTGGAATATTAATTTTAACTAATCAGCTTCAAGCTATAGGCTTCTATATTATTAAAATTTTTCCTTTTATGCAAAATTTCGGTTAAAAGTATTTAATGAAAATTTATCAAATAGATTCTAGCGCTAGAAAAAAAGGCTCAACTTCTAGAGCCTTAGCAAAAAAATTATTAGAGAAATTACGAAAACCAGGTGATGAATATATTTATAGAGATTTAGATGATGAAATGTTGTTTATAAGCGGACTGACAGAGTCTGGAATGAAAATTGATGAAAAAGAACAAACAGTAGAGCATAAAAAAATGTTTGAGTTATCTAATAAATTAGTAAAAGAACTAAAAGAGTGTGATGTGATAATAATTTCAGCACCAATATACAATTATGGTCCACCAGCAACTTTAAAAGCTTGGTCTGATTTAGTTGCAAGAATAGGTGAGACATTTAGATTTAAACCAAATGGTAGAAGAGAAGGCTTGTTAAAAAATAAACATGCGTACTTAGTAATTACATCCGGCGGTACAAAATTAAATAGTTCAGAGGACTTTTTAACACCCTGGTTAAAATTTATTCTCAATTTTTTTGGTATTGAAAAAGTAGATGTTATAAGCGCTGATCAAATGGCTTTAGATTATGATAAATCTATTAAGGACGCAGAAAATCAAATTGATAATTTGTTTAAAGATTAAATTTTCTTTTAAGATGTCTTAGTTTACCTTCAGTACTATCATAATCTATGTAACAACCTTGTAAAAATCTGTTACCTTCTTTAGTTTCATATGACGTTCGTCCATGAAGTAACCTGTGATTATCCATCATCATCAAATCTTTATTAAAAAGCTTGAACTCTATTCGATATTTATCAGAATTATACATCTCTGATAATTTTTTTCTTGCCTTATAATATAAATCAAGTTTATCTTTTTCTAATATTGGAACATAGTCTAATCTTGGACTAAATCTTACTTGTTTGAAACTTTTATCTTCGTTAAGTTCAATTAATGGGGCCCAACTTTCTAAAACAACATCTTTATCAATAAACTTAAACTTAACTTTAACTTCTGTTAAAATTTTATAAAGATCAAAATAGTTTTTTTTCAATTCTTCTGTAACAGTAAAACCATCTACTAGTGTTGAAAGACCACCAGAAACATTGCTTTCAATACAATGTAATAATTGTATACATGGAACAGGATTCCTATAAGGATTGTCGGTATGAGGCGCTAAACTTAACGAAGTATATGCAAGATCATTAGGATCAGGTTTAGATATTACATTAAAATATTCTCCAAAGTTTGTTCGTCTAACACTTCCTATCGAATTAGCAAACTTGACAATAAAATTTTCTGAGGTTGGAATATTTTTAATAATAATAAATCCGTATTTATAAAATGATAATAGTAAATCATACATTTCTTTGGTCTCAAAAAAATTTTCTTTATATTCAAAGTTCTTAATATTTTCTAATGATGAGTCCCATTTTAGTTTTGGAATAGATTTTATAACAGTGTCTTCACTTGCAAATTCAACTGCGATTTTATCAATATCTAATTTTGAATTAACTCCATCATTAAAATCTATTTCCAGGTATTTTTCATTTATATTTGCTTTATCAATAGAAATGTCATTATTCAAAAATGTTGGGTCAAATAATCTTTGCTGTGTTCCTTTATCCAAAAATTTCTCTCCATTTACTCTTTCTCTTAGCCAAAATGGGTGTATCTCCCTTTTCTCTTTGCCGCTATTGAAATAGACTTTATTTTGATTTAGTTCAATTTTCATATTACTTGCATAAGAATTATTTAAAATTTAGCTTTAATCAACATAAATTAAATAGTATGTGTTCGATTGTGAACAATTTAAGCTCAAAAAAATATCGATTATTTGCTAATTTTTTAAATCAGCTTGCTAAGGACCTTAATACATTTTATCACACCAAATTAAACAAAACATTTAAAGTTAGTAATAAGCTTATTGGCAAAGGGTATGATCCTGTAACTAGCGCAGATAAAGCTTTCGAGAAATTTATTAGAAAAAAAATTAAAAAAACATTTCCTAATCATCAAGTCATAGGAGAAGAATTTGGATATAAAAAAACGAATAGCGATTTTACATGGGTTATAGATCCCATAGACGGTACAAGATCATTTGTAATAGGTAACCCAACTTGGAGTAATTTAATTTCCATTAACTATAAAGGATATCCAGTTTTAGGTTTGGCTAACTTTCCAGTCCTTAAAAAATATTATTTAAATTCTTCTCAAAAAATTGCATATGTTTTTGAGAATGGGAAGCGTAAGAGACTTAATGTAAATAAAAAAGTTTTATTTAAAAATGTTAAAGTTTCAGCTGCTTTCCATGGTTGGCTCTCATTAGATAAACAAAAAAAAATTCCAAAAGTTTTAAAATTAATGCAATTTCCTTGCAGTGATGCACTGAGTTATTCTCATCTAGCAGAGGGTAGAGTCGATGTTGTAATTCAATGCTCGAATAAAATTTGGGATATACATCCAATAATACCAATTGTTAAAGCTGCAGGAGGAATTATTAGTACATGGGATAACAAAGATGGAGTAAATGCAGGCAATATATTAATTACAACTAATAAAATCGTTCATAATAAATTTTTAAAATTATTAAAACCTGTTTTAAAATGATCAATGAAAAGGCACAAGAAATTTTAGATTTTTGGTTCAAAGAAACACCCTTAGAAAAACATTTTAAAAAAGATGAAAATTTTGATCAGATTATTAAAAGTAAATTTTTAATAGATTACGAAAAAGCATGTATAAATGAATATGATGATTGGCAAGATAATCCAATGAGTTGTTTGGCATTAGTAATTTTATTTGATCAGTTTTCTAGAAATATTTTTAGAAATAATAAAAAGGCTTTTGCTCAAGACCAAAAAACAAGGTTAATAGTTAACGATGCTGTTTACTCTGGATATTTGGAAACAATGAATGTTAACCAAAGATTTTTTATGTTATTACCATTAATTCATAGTGAGGAGATAAGTGATCATGATATGGCATATTACTTATTAAGCAAATATTTGAGAGAACATGAGGGTTATCACAAAATAAAGAAATTTTGGCAAGATCACACTAAGGTAATAAGATTATTTCATAGGTATCCACACAGGAATGAAATTTTAGGGAGAGAATCTACTGAAGAAGAAATACAATTTTTAAAAACACCTGATTCTAAATGGTAAAAAATGAATTTAGAATTTATTTTTAAAATAATTGACAAAGACGAATGGCAAAAAGCTAAACAAAAAGGAACCTATGGTGGTTCAGCAAAAGATATAAGAGACGGATATATTCACTTTTCAGAGCAAGATCAAGTTTCAGAAACAATTAAAAAATATTATTCAAATACAAAAAATTTAGTTTTATTAAAAGTAAATGCATTCAAATTAGAACATTTACTTTGGGAGCAAGCCTCTAATGGGGATATGTATCCTCATTTATATTCATCTTTAGATACCAAAAATGTTGAAAATGAATTTGATTTACCTTTAAATGAAGATGGAAGTCATGAACTTCCTGAAATTTTAAAAGAATATTAGTTTAATCTTCCTAAATAATTAACCATCGTTACACCAATAATAATTAATATAATTCCTATAATTCCATAAATATTTGGTACTTGATTTAATTTAAAAACAGCAAAAAGCACAACTCCTGTTACTGTTAAACCACTATAAGTAGCATAAGCAAATCCAACTGGAAGTGCTGCCATAGCTTTAGCTATTGAAAACATTGTAATACACATAAATAAAATACATAAAACAGAGGGTGTAAATTTTGTAAAACCCTCTGAAATTTTAGCTAAACTGTTTGAAATAATTCCAAATGAAATTCCAATGGCTAAAAATAAATATCCAAATAAAGGTTTCATTGCTCCTCTTTTGACGCAATTTTATTTACTAAAGGCCGTACAATTGGTGCCATTGTAAAAGCAGCTACTAAAGCAACAGGAAAAGCAAACATGAATGAGTAAAACCATCTACCAAAAAATCCATTTTCTAATCCTGTATTAACAGCAACTACAACTCCACTCATGATAACACTCATACCAAAAGACATAAAAATCATAAATAAAGGTTGTGCATATTTTTTTTTGATCATTATTAATTATTTCCTAACAAGTTTACCATTAGTACACCAATTATAATTAATGCCAAACCAATTATTGAATATAAGTTTGGAATTTGATTAAACTTGAATATTCCCACAACTACTGTTGCTATAATTGTTAAACCTGCAAATGAAGCATAGGTGATACCCATTGGAATATTTTTCATTACCAATGAGAGTGCATACATGCATAACACAATCGTGATTGCAGTAATTATACTTGGAAAAAGAAGAGTAAATCCCTCAGCACTTTTTGCAAAACTATTTGAAGTAACTCCTAATAAAACAGCTATACCTAGGAATAAATATGAAGTGACAAGACTCATTCAATAATCTTAAATGAAATCTCGCCAAATATATATAATTATTTTGGCATCGGAGTAGCGCCAGTTTCTAAACTAATGATTTTTCCGTTATCATATTTATAAACTGCCATTACTGCTTCAACATTTCCATCATCAAATGTTACAAGCGAATGATGAACACCAACCTCATCATTTTCATAGACAATTCTAACTTTATCTTGATTAATATCACCACTCATTGCCCATTTTATAACATCACTTTTAGTTAAAACATTACCTGACTTATGCATTGTGAATTTAAAATCATCATGTAAAAGATCATTCATTACTGCCTCATCTTTATTTTTTAATGCAGCACTATATTTTTCAAGTATAGACATTTTATTCCTTTCTTTTGTCTGTTTATTTTTTTTTATATTATTTCCAATATGTTCCATTGTTGTAATCAAATTCTTTAATAGAACTATCTTTTATCTTAACAGAATAGCCTGGAGATATAGGTGTTACATATCCGCCATTATTTATAATTGCAGGATTTTCAAAATGTTCAGAGCAACTTTCGGCATATTCACTTAAACTTAAACTATTTTTTGTAATAATAAACTTATTAATTAAATTTAAATGTTGAACGTATTCGCATAGTCCAACACCTCCAGCATGTGGAATAACAGGTATATCAAATTTACTTGCAATTAATAAAACTGGTAAAATTTCATTTATACTTGCTATTCTGCAGCTGTCTATTTGACAATAGTCTAAAGATTTATTTTCAATAAACTGCTTAAACATTACTGCATTTTGTATCATCTCTCCTGTTGCTAATTTTACATCCGGATGTGCATCTTTAATTTTTTTGAATCCTAAAACATCATCTGGATTTGTGGGTTCCTCATAAAACATAATATCGAATTCTTTTAATCTATCGATATATTGAATCGTTTCATTAACACTCCAGATTTGATTTGAATCGACCATTAATCTTTTATCATCACCAATAATACTTCGAATTAATTTACATCTGTGTATATCTCTTTCTATATCTTGACCAACTTTCATTTTAAAATGTGTCCAACCTTTATCAAGATTTTCTTTTGCTAATTTTGACATTTTATCATCAGAATATCCAAGCCATCCCACTGCCGTTGTGTAGGCTGGAAATATTGTTGAATTTAATTCTGAAGTATCTTTTGGAAGTTTTTCTTTATTACTATCAATAATCTTCTTTGCTTCTTTTTTTGTGATAACGTCATCTAAATAATTAAAAGATAACTTATTAATTAAAGCGTCTGTATTTAAATCTACAATATACTGCCATAATGGTTTTTTATGCATTTTTGAAATTAAATCCCATATTGCATTAAAAAAAGCAGCTGCCGCAAGGTGGGTCACACCTTTGTTAGGACCTACCCAACGTAGTTGGCTATGGTTTGTAACTTTTTGCCAAATTTCTAATATATTTTCTTCGATATCGATTATGTCTTTATTAATTATAAATTCTTTGAAATACTCTACAGCTTTACAACACAAATCATTACCTTTGCCGATTGTAAAAGTTAGTCCTATACCTGTGAGATTTTTATTATCAGTTGTTATAGTCACATAGGTAGCAGAATAATCACAGTCAACATGAACAGCGTCTGTACCAAGGTTCTCTTTAGATGTTGGAAAGCGAATGTCTTGAGCTATAATATCTGTTACTTTCACAACTGATATTATTCACCAGGCTTTTTAAAATTTTTTCCTGCGCTTGCGGCTTTATTGAAAGTTTTATTATAATCAAACACCTCATGTATCATAATATCCTCCATTAAACCTGCATTCATAATAGCTACTTTCATTCCTAGAACACTTTCGTAATCTCCCTCAATTACGTTAACAACATCAAATCTTCCCCGAACCCATTCATAACTATGAAACTTTACTCCAACAGTATCGCAAATAGCTTTGATAGCTGCTCCTCTGTCTGCATTAGGATCACTCTGCATTCTTTTGGCAAGATCACGACTGATTTTACCTATAATATAAAATTTAGACATTATTCACCCCACATTCCATGAAACTCATATACTACTGCTGGCTTATCTCCTACAACCCATCCGTCATGTCCAGGTTGGATTGAATATGCATCTCCAGCTTTATAAGTTAATTCAGTTCCATCATTATGTTTTGCACAAACAGCTCCAGAAATTATAATACCTAGATGTGTTGCTTGGCAGCTATCACCACCAACTGTTGGCTTTATATCTTTTGACCATTGCCAACCAGGTTGCAAAGTAAGCTTCATCAATCTTTGGTTTCCAACTTTGACAGCTTCAATTTTAGCATTATTAAAATTATCATTTACCTCATCTGCTTTATCAAAACTTTTAACTTCTATTCCAGCCATTATTCCTCCTAGTTATTTATAATTTAATTATAAAGTTTAGCAGAAATAATTCAGTATGTGGAGTCTCTGTTATTTTCTATACTTTAGCTAACTCGTAAATTTCATAACTAGCCATTACTTCATCAAATACAGGTTTTGAAACTGGATTTGATCCATCCATAAATGAATGAAGTGCTGCCATGTCATGGACTACAATTTTAAACATTACTGTTGATTTATCCGGTGAAACACTTGCAATTGTCTTTGTAACATCTGCAACTTTTTTTCTTTCAGCCATACCTTCATCTGACTGCATGAAACCCATGAACTTTTCAAAGGCTCCTTCTTTTAGCTTTCCTACTACTAATATATCTTTCATTTTATCTCCTTTTTTATTTATTCACTAAAGATGTATCTTATTTCATCTTGAATTGTGCCCTCAACCGCAACCTTCTTTAGTTGTTTTTGAAGATTTTGATATTTTTTATCCGCTGACATCTTTTGATCTGCTTCAAAACTATCATTCTCAAACATTGAACCAATAAGAGTTTCTCTAATTGTTCTTGGATCACCACCTATTTGAAATGAAAAATAAACTTGATGCTTTGGATAATATTTTTTTCTAACTTTTGCTAATCCTTGACCTATTTCCATTGCCTTCCCAAGCATGTCATCTTTAACTCTAAATGTTCTTGTGTATATTGCCTGCATTTTTTACCTCTTTTTAATATATTCCAGATTTAATTAATTTATCAATTTCGTCTTTTGAATTAGGAATTAATTTATAAATAAAACTATCACATTCTTTTGTAGTATTTTCCTCGTATGGTTTTCCATAACGTTCATCAACAACTTTTATCAGTTCTTTATTAAGATTGTCTTCATTAATACCTTCGTCTACTAAATATGAGCTTAAAAATTTCTTAGCAGCAAAAGAGTGCACAATCTTTTCTAATTCAAGTTCTCCTTGAGGGATCATGCTATTAGAATAGTAAATACCAGCACATTCAATTGTTTTTTTTTTATTTTCATCACTCATACCTGCGTAAGCTGACGTTACAAATAGAGCGCTAAATAATGTTATGATTATTTTTTTCATATTTTCCCTTAAGTTAAATTTTTTAATAAAAATCAAATTTAAAATTAAACTATATAGGTTATAATTATTATCTTAGCGTGACAGATATGCACTTTATAATTAATCAAATAAAACAAGTGTTTTGAGTTGTATCAATTGTATTTTAAAATTGATAATGTCTACTTATGATTGAAAAATTTGGAAGTATTATTTATTTAATAATATTCATTGTTCATTTTTTAATTTTTGCTGCTTACGCCTATCAATGCGTATTTGCTACTAAAAAATTTTTAGATAAATTTCAGATAGACGATACTGGTGCAGGTATGACTAGGTTTTTTGGATCGTTATTCATAGGTGCAATTGTTATGGCTGTATGGATAGGTTTTATAAGACCTGAAGGTTTACAGGGAACTTGGGGTTTTTTTAATTTAGTATTTGCTCAAAATGTATGTGCATTCTTAGTAGGAATTTATACAATCAAAATTAATAAATTAGGTCATACGGAAAAAACTTCAAATGAAGGAATAATTGCGCCAGGAGTTTTAACACTACTTAGTGGAATACTTTGTTACGGTTTAGCAGATAAAATTTATTAAAACCAATTAGGTATTGGCAAACCTTTTTCTTCTAGAAATTTTTTATTAAACATTTTTGTTGCGTATTTATCACTTCTATCACAAAGAATTGTAACTATTGTTTTTCCCGGACCTAGTTCTTTACCCATTCTTATTGCTCCTGCAATATTAATACCACAACTAGTTCCAAGACTTAATCCTTCATTTTGTATTAAGTCATATAAAATTGGTAGAGCTTCATGATCATCAACTGAATAAGCATCATCTATTTTTGCTTCTTCAAAATTTGCAGTAACTCTACTTGATCCAATTCCTTCAGTAATAGAACCTCCATCTGATTTTAGTTCACCGTTCTTAATGTAATTATAAAGTGCAGATCCTTTTGGATCAGATAAATAAATTTTTATGTTTTTATTTTTTTCTTTAAGTGCATTACTGACACCAGATATTGTTCCACCAGTTCCAGATGAACAAACAAATCCATCTATTTTACCATCGGTTTGCTCCCAAATTTCTTGACCTGTACCTTCATAGTGTCCTTTTGCATTCGCTGTATTATCAAATTGATTGGCCCAAATAACGCCATTGTTATTTGTTGGTCTTAGTTCATCGGCTAATCTTGCTGCTACTTTTACAAAATTATTGTCATCTTTATAAGGTTTTGGTGGTACTAGTTTTAGTTCAGCCCCAAGATTTCTTAATAGATCTTTTTTCTCTTGAGTTTGATTGTTATTCATTACAATTATAGTTTTGTAACCTAGAGAGTTACCTAATAAACCAAGCCCTATACCAGTATTTCCTGCAGTCCCCTCAACAACTGTTCCTCCCTTAGTAATTAATTTCTTTTCTTGAGCATCTTTAATTAAAGCAAGTGCCGCTCTATCTTTTACAGATCCGCCTGGATTTAAAAATTCTGCTTTTCCATAAATATTGCATCCTGTAATTTCTGAAGCCGCTCTTAATTTGATTAAAGGCGTATTACCTATTCCAGATATAAAATCATTTTGTATGTTATTCATTAATCTGATTTTTTATCACTATCAGGCGTAATACCATATGGTTTAAATTCACTGTCAGCAATTCCAACACTTCTAGCAGGTATTCCAACCATCACTGAATTTTCAGCAACGTCTTTTGTAATCACTGCGTTTGCTCCAATTCTTGCGCCTCTACCTACAACAACAGGACCTAATACCTGTGCACCAGATCCAATGACGACATCCTCTCTTATAGTGGGATGTCTTTTTATGTTACGTTGATTATCTGAGTTTATACTAGGCGCAATTCCACCTAATGTAACCATGTGATAGATAGTAACATTATCGCCAATATCCGATGTTTCTCCAATGACAACACCCATTCCATGATCAATAAATAGATTTTTCCCAATTTTTGCATTTGGATGAATTTCAATACCGGTTAAAAATCTTGAAAGTTGAGATATGATTCTTGCAATAAGATGGAATTTAGCTGTACTAAAAAAATTTGCTATTCTATGAAAGAAAACAGCTTTTACACCCGGGTAAGTTAAGATTAAACTTAACTTAGATTTTGCGGCTGGATCTCTATCAATTATTGATTGTAAAAAATCAGTCATTTTTTTAGTTTTTTTTGTGCCTGTTGATTAAAAAATAATATGCTTTATATAGTAAGTAATTACTCAAATTAAAGAGGTTTAAATGTATAAAAATACCAACTGTTTTCATTTAGCAATTCCATGTGGTGATCTAGAGCTTGCAAAAAAGTTTTATAGCGAAACTTTAGGATGTAGACTTGATAATTCAGCTCAAGAATGGGCTGATGTTGATTTTTGGGGCAATGAGCTTACGCTTCATAAAAGCGAACATAAATTAGATAGTGAAAGGCATGACGTTGATATGGGTAATGTTTCAGTGCCTCATTTTGGTGTGCATTTATCAAGAAAAGACTTTGATGCTTTAAAACAAAGATTAAAAGATAGCGGCACCAAATATTATGATGAGCCGTATTTAAGATTTAAAGGTACAAAATATGAGCAAGAGACTTTCTTTGTAAAAGATCCAAACGAAAATATTCTTGAAATAAAAACTCTTACATCAAATCCAGATTAATTAAAAAATTAAATGGAATTCCTGGTATTAGGTTTCTTTACTGGGCTTAGTTTGATCCTAGCAATAGGAGCTCAAAATATTTTTGTAATAGAGCAGGGATTAAAAAAACAATATATCTTTTTAGTTTGTTTAATTTGTTCAATTTCAGATTTAATCTTAATATTTTTAGGAATATTTTTATTTCACTATTTTTATCAATTTTTCAATTCTATAATTGAATTAATTTTTAATATTTTATTAATTATTTTTTTAATTTATTTTATCTACACAAAAATAAAATCTTTCGATATCGAAGTAAGTTTTAATAGCAATATTGAAGGTACATCAAAATTTAAAATCATTCTTAAAACATTAGCTTTTACATATCTGAATCCACATGTTTATTCTGACACAGTATTCTTTTTAGGAAATTTTTCAAAAAATTATCAACTAGATCAAAAAATTTCTTTTGGCATAGGTGCGTCTATAGCATCATTTTTATTTTTTTTTACTTTAGGGTATTTGTCTAATTATTTATCAAAATATGCTAAAAATAAAAATATTTGGAAAATAATAAATATTTTCATCATTTGTTTTATGAGTGTTTTGATTTTATTTATTATTAATGAAATGTTTAGTTAATGAAGAATAAAGATATTTATATTGATGATATAGGGAAAGGCTATCCTTTTGTATTCATTCATGGATACCTTGGATCTTCTGAAATGTGGCGTTATCAAAAAGAATTTTTTTCAAAAACTTGTCGAGTAATTGTACCTGCCTTGCCTGGTTTTGGAGAAAGCTACAAATCTAAATCGCTTAGTTCAATTAATGGTATGGCTAAAAAAGTAATAGAAACTCTTGATCAAAAAAAAATTGAAAAATTTAATTTAATTGGTCATTCAATGGGTGGAATGATTGTCCAAGAAATAACAAAACTAGTTGGTAACAGAGTAAACAAATTAATCTGTTTTGCCACAGGTTCAATTGGAGAAATTCCAGGAAGATTTGAAACTATAGATGAAACAAGAGAAAAACTAAAAAAAGATGGAACAGCTATTTCATTTTCACGAGTTCCTAAAAAATGGTTCGTAAAAGGCGATCAAGACAAAAATTATTTTCTCTGCTCAAATGCAGTTAAAAATGTATCACTAGAAACAGCTGACAATGCACTGCTGGCTATGAAAAATTGGAGAGGGAGAGAGAATTTAGAATATATAAAAAATGCTACACTTATTATTTGGGGAGATAAAGACACTTCATATAATTTTGAACAAGTCGATACTTTGAACAAAAATATAAAAAATAGTCGTTTAGAGATATTCAAAGATTGTAGCCATAATGTACATTTGGAGCAAAGTGATAAATTTAATCAAATTATAAAAGATTTTATTTCCTCATAATTTTTATATTTAAATTAAACACTTTTTTGTATGCTCTTAGAAACTTTTTACCTGAATGAAATTTTCCAGGGAAAATTAAACATTTTATTTTTGCTTTAAATGCAGCATCTAGGCTCTCTTGTGAATCTTCTATAGCTATGCATTCTTTAGGTTTTAGTTTTAATTTTTTTAGAGCAAACAAATATATATCCGGATTTGGTTTATTTTTTTTAACTAGATTCGAATTTCCTATAAAATTAAAATAATTTTTTTTAATTGATCTCCTTAAACAATAAAAAATTGAATTAATGTTATTTAATGATGTTGATGATACAAAACCTAATTTAATTTTATTTTTTATACAAAAATCAATTAAATCTTTCACACCTGGCCTTAATTTAAGTTCTTTTTTCTTTAAATAATTATTAAATATTTTTGTTTTAAGACTTCTTATTTTTTTTGCATTAACTCTAATATTACTCTCTTTAGCGTATCTTGAGATTCGATCTTCACCTCCAGATTTATTTAAAAGATTCTTGTATTCTTTTTTAGTCCAATACCAATTTAAACCTGATTTTATAAAAGCCTGGTTAAATGATTTTCTTTGTAAATCTGATGTTTCAACAATTGATCCAATTGAACCAAAAAAAAGTGCTTTATAATATTTCAACCTTTAACTGCTCCTGCAGTTAAACCACTAATAACTTGTCTTTGAAAAAACATAACAAGCATAAATAAAGGTGCTGTAGCAGATACTACTGCAGAAACTGCCCACATTAAGTTTCCTTCATGTTGGTTTGTTCCTAAATAACTTTGAATTTTTGGAACCATTGTATGATTTTCTTGATTAAGAAGTAATGCTGTTACAGTAAAGTCATTGTAAGCTAGCATTAAACTAAATAAACCTGCAGTAATTACCCCTGGCCACATCACAGGCATAATTATATGTCTGAAAGCTTGAAAATATGAACAGCCATCAATTAATGCACTTTCATCAAGCTCTTTTGGAACCGTTTTAAAAAATGAGTAAAGTAACCAAAGTGTAAAAGGTTGATTAATTGCAACTAATACAACAATAGTGGTTGGAAGAATTCCCCAGATCTGTAACTCAAAAAAAGGAAATAAGTATCCAGATACTAAAGTTATATGTGGCATAGCTCTAAAAATTAAAGCTGCCATTAAAATCCAAAATGCATATTTTTCAGTTGATCTTGAAAGAGCATAGGCACCTAAAGTTCCTAAAAATAAAGAAATACTAACAACAAAAACTGTAACTATAATTGTATTTTTAGATGCTTTCCAAAATTCACCTTCAGTCCAAGCTTCTGTATATGCATTAACTGTAAATTTTCCACCTGTCTCAATTAAGGTATTAAAAGCTGAAATTGCATACCACCAGTCAGATCTAGAAAAGAAATCAGCTCTAACTTTAAATGATCCCCAGAAAGTCCAAATAAAAGGAAAGCATGCAATTAAAAGCCATACAATTATGAAAATAGTATTAAATGTTTTTAAACGGGCTGATTTTGTATCTAATCCATAATCCATAATTTTATCTTGCTGTTTTAAATTCTTTCCATGTTCTTATTAATACAGGTGCTAATAAAATTGCTATACCAATAATAGTCATCATTGAAGTTGCGGCAGCAGAACCAAACAATATTACTTCCTCATTTACTAGATTATCATATATTAACCATGAAAGAGATTGTGCACTCCCCTCAGCACTAAACCCAATTATAGGCTCAAAAACTCTAAAATTATCCATTAAAGAAATTAAAGCTACAAATGTAACTACAGGATAAATGTGAGGTAAAACTATATGTTTTATTCGTTGAAATCTTGAAGCACCATCAATAATTGCAGCTTCTATTGGCTCTTGAGGAACTGTTTGAAGAGCTGCATAAAAAACTACAAAAGCAAATGGGGAATGATGCCAGATTCCATAAATTATTATAGTTATCCAAGTCAATGTTTTAGAGGATTTTAGTGACAGATATGGATCATTCATCAAGTTTTGGATGTTTGCACCAATAATACCCTGAGAATCAATCATCCAAAATAATACTAACGATCCTACCAATGGTGTCACAATCATTGGTAAAATTGTACCAAAGATTAGAGGTCCTCTAATTTTTCTAGCAACTGCATTTAAACTTAATGCAATAATAAATCCTAATAAGAGAACATTTGGAGTAACAAATAAACAGTAAGTTAAAGTAAATATTAGAGCTTTGTAAAATGGTAAATTAGTTACTTGATCTACAAAAGCACCAAAACTTTTAGTTTCATTCCAAAATTTTTTTATTTCATCAACTGCTAGATGATTTCTGTCTGTGTAAGTTCCAAAACCATTAAACTTTCCGAGAGGTTTTGCATCTCTGATTTTTGTAGTTTCCTCATTATCAACTACAATTGAAACAGTGCATCCAAAAGGATCACATTTTTTTACTTCTTTCACAACTTGATCATGTTGTGCGTAAAAAGATTGAATTCCAGTTGATATGATTGGTAGCCCAATAAAAAGGATCATGGCTAAACCAGTTGGTAAAAAAAACCAAAAAAATGTTTTATTAGGCATTAGAAATTTAACTAAGTGGGGAAAAATCCCCACTTAAAAGTTTTAGATATTATAGAAAGCCTTGTTCTTTAGCTTTACTGATGTAAGCAGCCTCAACATCTTTCAACGCTTGTTCAGCTGACTCTTTACCTTGTAAAAACTCAACAATTTCACTTCCTAACGCACCATGCATAAGACCCATTTGTGGTAACATAGGATATGGTTTTGCTCCCATTTTTACAGCTTCAATTACACCAATAGATTTTGGTCCTGGTACAAATCCTTCTACTAACCAAACAGCTTGATCAGCGGCGTCAGCAACCATTTTCTTATTTGATGCTGCATGTGCTAGAGCTCTAAACGTTGCTTCTGCGTCAGCATCAGATCTATTTTTTGCAAGTGTGAAACCATCCCACCATAAAGTTGCAGCTGGAATGTTTCCACCTCCAACAGTTGCAGGACCAGTTAATTTTGTTGCAGCAGTTATTTTAGCATCTCCCTCGTCATCTAAAAGAGTACCAGATCTTGAAGCCCATAATGTCATCAAAGCAACATTGCCAGATTCCCATTCAACTTTAATTGCTTCACTATCATGAGTTAAATAATCTGGATTACTTAGTTCAGATAACTTTTTAAGCATATTTAAAGTGGCAACACCTTTTGCATTATTAATATTTGGTTGCGCACTTCCAGCTTTAAAGAATTCTCCTCCATGTCCAATAAACATGTTTACAAATTCTTCTGCTAAGTTCCAACCAGCTTTGTATGCGGCCGCATAAGGATATTTCATTTTTCCTGAAGCTCTAATTTTTTCAGATGCCGCAACAACTTCCTCGTATGTTTTTGGTACAGCTATACCCATATCTTTTAAGACATCTTCTCTATAGTACAAGTGTTGAGTATTAGCCATAAATGCTACAGCCATTACTTTTCCATCAATTGTAATTAATTGAGAATCTTGTATTCCTTTTCCATATTTTTTAACAAGATCATCTAATGGTCTTATTAAATCTTGGTTCATTAAAGGAACAATTGAACTGTTTGCTGCAATTCTAGCTGAGAACTCAGAAGGGTTTGCAGTTAGCGCTGGCACAGCGATTTTATTGTGCTCTGATGAGTGTGTCACTTTAAAATCAGCACTTCCTTTACATTGTTTAGAAGTTTCAACGAAAGTTCTTAATGCAGGAAAATCATTAGCCAAAATATTTATTGATCCACTTTTAATGTTACAATCTGCATATGCAGAAGTTCCAAAAAGTAGAAACAATAAAGTAACTAGTATTTTTCTCATATTTTATCTCTCTATTTTTGTTTGTTAAATTATAATTTAAGTTTGAAAACTATATCTACTACTGAAGTGATTTCAAAGTGATAATTAAATCACTTTTGACGCAATTTCTGCACCTTCAACAAGCGCTTCAAGCTTTTTATAAACAATTTTTTCGTCTACATTTCCAAATCCAGCAAAGGTACTAAATCCACAATCAGTACCTGCCATCAATTGATCTTTATTGATTACTTTTGAATATGTTAAAATTCTTTGTTTTACAACTTCTGGATGTTCAACAAAATTAGTTGTGGAATCTATTACTCCTGGAACAATTATTTTATCTGATGGAATTTTTAAGTTTTCAAAAATTTGCCATTCATGAGAATGTCTTGGATTAGATGACTCAATTAAATAAGTTTGTACATTTGCCTTAAGAGCAATCGGCATAATTTTTTCTAAGGAAATGTCGTATAAATGCGGCCCTTCATAATTACCCCAGCATATGTGCATTCTCATTTTAGAACTATCTATATTTTGAATTGCGTTATTGAGACACTCAATCTGTTTCTCAGCTCTTTTAAGAAATTCTATTTCTGAAAGATCTTTAAAGGTCATATGTCTTGCTAAAGCGAGATCAGGACAATCTAATTGTAATTGAATACCGTTAGAGGTAATTTCTTCGTATTCATCTTTCATTAAGTTAGACAAATTTTCTAAATATTCATCATCATTTTTATAAAATTTATTTGGTAAGAATGCTGATATTACTCCAGGTGATGCTGCGTTCATAAATGCACCTGTATGATTGTTAGCGTTTAAAGCGTCTCTAAAATTTTTAATGTCCTTTGTTAGTGAGGTTTTATCTTTAATTTTAAGCTCACTAGTACAACAAGGTCGTGTATAAGTAGGCGTACCACCAGTTCTTGCTATTCTTTCTTTAAAAGAAGGAAAATCGTCTAAATCTTTTGGTGCTTTTCTCTCACTCTCTCCTGAAAATCCATCAAGTCTATCCTTAACATAAGTTGCATAACTTATTTTTGACATTTCTCCATCACTGACAAAATCAATACCAATATTAATTTGTTTTTTAACAATATTATTTACATCTCTTTTTACTATTTCATCAAATGCAGCAGAATCTATTTTTTCTTTTTTATCTTTTTTGAATAATAGTTCTGACAAATCATTAGATCTTGGTAAACTTCCAACGTGTGTTGTTTTAATTTTACTCATTTTATAATTTCATTAATAATTGCTTCCAAATAGCAACTTCATCAAATAACACCCATTCTCTAATTATATTTCCATCAACAATTTCAGCATGATTAATTCCCATTATAAAAATATTTTTATTAGTTGCTTGCCCGTATTCGTTGGAATTATTTGCATGCAATCCATTTAAAAACCATCTTATTGATACTTTGCTATTTTTACCCGCTTCCTCTAACCAACCAACATGCTCAATAGAAAAATTAATATTCTTAAGAGCATTTTTTATAGAATTCCAAAATTTTGAGATTTCCTCTCTTCCATGGCCTATTTTATTACCTGGCCAGAAAATACTTGCAGCCCTTGCATAATTATCAAATTTATAATCCTCTAAAAAAATCTTTTTTAAAATTTGAGAATATTTTTCACCTATACTATCTTTTTCAAAACTAAATGGTGTATATTCAGATTTCATATCTGAATTTAGATCAAACACTTTTTTTGCTTTATTTTCTCCACCTTCTTTTTCTATTATCTGTTTAGCAAATTCTTTAGGCGTGTATCCAAGTTGTCTAACCATTGCACCTTGATCTCTTACAATCCATTCGTCATAAACTTGATTGTTTTTACAAGCACAATCTGCAATTACTCTATAGTAAATATCTTTTTTGGTTGGCTTTCCGTAAAAGCCATCTCCTAAGTGAGTACCTTTACTTAGTATTCTGTGAGACGAATGATAACCTTCTTCATCATTTCCATTCCAAATAACCTCTTCTCCTAAAAGTTGACGATTTGGAAATTCTTTTAGTGTTGCGAAAGTTGCATCTACTACAGGTTTATTTCCATAAGTTACTCCAAATGGAGATCTCACTGGTATATCTTTAGAGTAAAATTCTGATATTGAGTTAACATCTTTTCCCTCCCAAATTTGTTTTGTAATTTTTAGAATGTAATCTGGAAAGTCCTTATATTTATTGTCAAAGCCCTTCATTAAATTTGGGACACACAATTTAAAAAACAATCTTGCTGTTCGTTAATTTTTATACTTAAGTTTGAATTTAGAGGTACTGAAAAAGTATCTTTTGGTTTTAAGTATATTACGGTATTATTTATTGTGACTTTCCAATCTCCAGTTTGTGAAAATAATATTGTAGGTTTATTGAATTTTATATTTTCAACATTACAATTTTTTGCTTTTAATAAACTTAAATTGAAACCAGTATTTTGGTTAATTATTGGTTTAAAATTTTGATTATTAAAGTTATTTCCAAGCACTTGAACTAAAAACAATCCAGGATAGATTTCTTGCTCAAAATTTTTTCTACTTTCAAATTTACAAATGAATTTTGAAATCTCATCTAAACTATAATCATCAAAATTCTTAATTTGTTCTGAAGTTATTGGTTTTAAAAGTTCTTTACCTTCGGGTATTTTTTCATTTGATAAATCAATTAAAGAATTATCATCCAGCAAAGCCATTCCTGTTTCTTTTGCTTTTTCTAAAACGCTAGGTACCCAAGTAATTATTCCTGGATCATCACCACCAAGCACAACAAACATTAATCCCTCTTTATCACTTGCATTTTCAAATCCTCTGAACATATTTGTTGGCATCGATATTATATCTCCAGCACTTAATATAGTTTGATCTTTTCCATTAGCACCCCAATAAAATTTCCACTTACCTGAATAAATCAAAAAAACTTCTGCAGTAGTGTGACTATGCAATCCTGATCCATTTTTTGGCATCGCAGAAACAGCACCTAAATTAAAACTATGTGGCATTGCTATTTTGACAGACTGTCCTGTATCTTCTGCGACACCAGGACCTACAATTGAATAATTTTTTCTTTCTTTGTGACCTTCAAGTTTACCTTCTACGAAAGGTAAGGTACTTGGTACAAGATCTTTAAATTTTGCTAATCGATTATTCATTTTTTTACAGTATATTTTGTGATACTAGATTTAACTAATAAATTATATATGCAAATAGAACAATTTGATACAGGCCTAAAGGGTCAAAAGAAAGTAGAAAAATTAGTAATAACTCCTAATGAAAATTATAAATATAAACAACTAGTAAGAGGTTATTTAAGCAAGATAGTAAACGAAGGTATTTCAAAGCTTGATGAAAATTTAGAAAATGCGTTCTCCAAAAATGTTAAAGTGAATTGTTTCTATCCTTTAAATGAATTTTCTGGTACTGAAAAATATAAAGAAATATTTTGGAAACCATTGTTAAATTCATTTCCTGACCTAGAAAGAAGAGAACAATTAGTCATTGGTGGAACTTTTAGAGATAAAATTCAAATTGGTTCAATTTCTTCACTATCTGGAATATTCAAAAACTCTTGGCTAGGCATTAAGCCTAATAATAAAATGATTAATTTAAAATGTTGTGAAATTCACGAAATAAAAAATAACAAAATTATTGAAAGTTATATTTTAATAGACTTAATAGATTTATTAATTCAAACAGGAGCAAATCCATTAAAAAACTCAAGAGGATCTGAAGGTAATTGGCTGAACCCAATTAATACAGACGGAGTAAATTTTTTTGAAAAAAATATGGAAATTTCAAAAGCTAGTTTAGAACAATCTCTTATTATGCAGAGAAGCTTAAATATAAAACCTGAATTAGAAATTTCTTCTGACATGGATCTTAAGGAAAAATTATTAAATCATCCACAAAGTGATTATTGGCATAACAAAATGATTTGGTATGGACCAAGTGGAATTGGTACAGCAAGATCCTTGGAGGGATTTGTGGATAATCATCAATTACCTTTTAGAAAAACTTTTAAAGAAAGAAATTATTGGAAACTTGGTCACTACTGTGAGTTAGGTGATGGTAAATTTTCATTAACGGCTGGTTGGAATAGTATTCAGGCAGTTTATGGATCAGATGACTGGCTTGGCTATAAATCAGAAAATCAAAAAGTAACAATGAGAGTTATGGATTTTTATCATCATGATGAAGGAAAAATTCGTGAAAATTGGGTACCAATTGATATAATTCATATACTAAAACAAATTGGAGTAGATGTTCTTGAAAACATAAAAAATTAAATGGCAAACATAAAATTTACTGGAGTGCACAAATCATTTGGAACTAACAAGATTATAACTGATTTTAATCTTTTAGGAAAAGAAGACGAGTTTCTTGTTTTAGTAGGACCATCAGGTTGTGGAAAATCAACTTTACTAAGAATGATTGCAGGATTAGAAAAAATAGATGAAGGCGAAATATTCATTAATGATCAAAAAATAAATGAACTACATCCCTCAAAACGTCAGACAGCAATGGTTTTTCAATCTTACGCGCTTTATCCTCATATGAATGTATATGAAAATATGTCTTTTGGATTAAAAATTGAAAAAAGACCAAAAGAAGAAATTAATACAAAAGTAATGCAAGCAGCAAAAATTCTTAAAATCGAAGAACTTCTTGAAAGAAAACCAAAACAATTATCTGGAGGTCAAAGACAAAGGGTGGCAATAGGACGGGCAATAACAAGAAATCCAAAAATATTTTTATTTGACGAACCTTTATCTAATTTAGATGCAGCTTTAAGAGCTGAAATGAGAGTAGAAATCTCAAAGTTACATAATCAAATTAAAACTAATATGATTTATGTTACTCACGATCAGGTAGAGGCAATGACATTAGCAGATAGGATAGTTATTTTAAATCAGGGAAATATTGAGCAAGTTGGAACTCCTGAGGAAATTTATAATGATCCAGCTAATATTTTTGTAGCTCAATTTATAGGTACACCAAAAATGAATATTTTGGAAATTGACGAAAAAAATATAATTTCTGAAAATACAATTAAATTATTAGGAAATGATATCAAATTTGATAAATTTAAACTTAAAAAATCAAAACACTTTGTTGGAATCAGACCAGAGCATTTAAAACCAAGCCAAAGTAGTCAATTTACTTTCAATCCTGAGATAGAGTTAATAGAAAATTTAGGTAATGAGAAAATTACTTATATGAAAAAAGATGAATATCAATTAAGTGCAAAAATACCAAGTAACATTGAGATTGGTAATTCAATGGGTTTCGACATGAATGATATTTTTGTTTTTGATATAAATGGGAAGAGAGTTAATTCCTAGTACAACTTGTAATTGTTAAATATAATCTATTTCTATTTATTTAACAAAAATTTCCATGTTTTATGCTCATAGCTGATATGTGAGAGTTTTCACTTTGCGAAACATTCGCAATTCAATATATTTAAATAATATATTTAAATGGGGGAAATATGAAAAATATAATTAAGATATTCTGCGTAATATCATTTTTTATAACAAATGTTGTTTATGCAGACATAAAGTTTTGGACTACAGAAGTTCAACCTGCCCGAATGGCTAAGCAAGAGGAAATGGCAAAAGCTTTTGAAGCTAAAACAGGGATAAAAGTAGAGGTGATTCCAGTAGAAGAAAAAGATTTGGGAACTAGAGCTACAGCAGCTGCTGCTGCAGGTGATTTACCAGATGTAATCTATCATACTTTACAATATGTACTACCATGGGCTGAAGCAGGAATTTTAGATGTGGACGCTAACAATGATGTTGTTAAAGACCTAGGTAAAGACACATTTGCACCAGGTGCACTTAACATGGCAAAAAAAGGCTCAAAGATTGCAGCAGTTCCAGTTGATGGATGGACACAAATGGTTGTTTATAGAAAAGACCTTTTTGATAATGCAGAACTAGCACCACCTACAAGTTATGCTAACATAGTTGCTGCAGTTGAAAAATTATCTAAACAAAATGGTATGTTTGGTTTTGTTGCTGCAACAAAAACTGACGAAAATTTTATGAGTCAGGTCCTAGAGCATGTTCTTTTAGCAAACGGTGTTAATATTGTTAAAAAGGGTGGTATTAAAAAACAAGGTAAGAAATTAAAAGAAGCATTAGAGTTTTATAAAGTAATTGCTAAAGCAAGTCCTCCAGGAGAACTTTACTGGAAACAATCTAGAGCACTTTACTTTGCTGGTAAAACTCCAATGATTATTTGGTCTCCATTTATTATGGATGAGCTTGCTGGTTTAAGAGATTCAGCACCACCAACGATTAACAGTGATCCAACATCACCTGAACTAGCATCTAAAACTGGTTTCATCACTAATTTTAGTGGTCCTAGTAATAAAAAAGGTGCCGCTTGGGCAGATGTCAGATATTTTGGTATAACAGCTGATGCTGACACTGACGAAGCCAAAAAGTTTATCATGTACTCAATGGACGAAGGTTACACAAGTACCTTGTCTATTGCACCAGAGGGTAAGTTTCCTGTAAGAAGAGGAAATTCAAGTGACCCTGAGGCTTTCACAAAAGCTTGGAGTAAACTACCTGTTGGAGTTGATAGAAAAGCACCATTGTCAGATCTATATGACCCAGACGTTATTAATAATATTGTAGCTGGTTTAGATACTGCAAATAGATGGGGAGTTAAAGAAGGTGAACTATCAAGAGCATCAAAAGTCATAAATTCTCAATTTTTAAATAGAATTACTAGACTTTATATTGACGACCAAATTGATGTTGATGAAGCTGTTGATATGATTAACAAAGCATTAGCTAAATTCAATTAATTTAAATTTTTAAAAAAGCGGATAATATGAATTATCCGCTTTTTTTATGAATGATACTTTAGCAAATACAGAAAAAAAAACTGCATATATACTAACTTTACCTGCAGTCCTTCTGGTTTTTTCAATAATTTTATTTCCAATTTTTGCAAACATTTGGATTAGTTTTAAAGAAGTTGAATTAAAAGATATTAGAATTCCTGAACCAAGAGCAAAAAAAATTGTAAAATCTATTACTAATGAACCTTCCAAAATAAAAATATTATATAAGTTAAGAAATAGTTCATTAATTCAGGAAATAAGAAATGTTTCTTTTCAAGATAATTTCCCAAAAAATTTTGACATTAAAAATTTAGACCCAAGATGTTCTTACAAAAAGTATAAATTAAAATGTGACTTCGGAAATTGGCCAGCCAAATATAGAGAAAATTTTCAAGTAATATTTGAAACAAATGATGGGTCAAAAATAAATACAAAAAGTCTTAAATTAATTAAACCAAAATTAAAGGGGAATTCTGATAATATATTACTTAACACCAACTTTACCTTAAAAAATTTTAAGAAAGTTTTGTTTGAGAACGAATTTGTAGATTTACTTCTTACAACTTTTTATTACACATTTTTTGGAACTGTAGGATCGATAATTTTTGGTGTTTTAACAGCTCAAATGGTTAATCAAAAGTTTTATGGAAGAACTTTTATGAGAAGTGTTTTGCTATTTCCTTATGTTGCTCCTGTTGTTGCTTTAGCGTACACTTGGGAACTTCTATTAGATCCAAATAGCGGAACATTAAATAGTTTATTGTTAAATTATCAAATTATTGAAACTCCAATAAACCTACTTGGACAAAAATATACAGAAATTAGTATTTTTGGTTTTGATTTTAAATTAAGATTAGCACTTACAACAGTTATAATGTTTGAAATTTGGAGGTATTTTCCTTTAGCCTTTTTATTTATTCTTGCAAGACTTCAAGCTATTCCAAAAGAACTATATGAAGCAGCTGATGTAGATGGTGCAAGTCCTTTTCAAAAGTTTTTTAAAATTACACTTCCGCAAATTACTGCAGTAATTTCAATTTTATTCATGATCAGGTTTATATGGAATTTTAATAAGTTTGAGGACGTTTTTTTATTGACTGGAGGAGCATCAGGAACAAGAACTTTACCAATAAATGTTTATCAACAAGGTTTTGCAATATCAGATATTGGAATGGGCTCAGCTGTTTCAATAGTGATCGTTGTATTACTTTTAATGTTTATGTTTTTCTATTTTAAACTTTTAGGAAAGAGAGTAGATGAGAACTAAAAATACAATAATATTTTCATTAATATCTTCTTTTTTCCTAATTTTTTTAATTTCGATTTGGAAAATTTTAGCAACATTGCAAGGCTTAAGTATCAATAGCTTTAACATTGAAATACTTTTTATTTTTGGCTTAGTAATATCATTAGCTCATCTTGGAGTAGCTGAAAAAATTAAACTTTTTTATAAATCAATAATTTTTTCTTCCATATTTGTTTTTTGTGATGGTTACTTAATTCAAAAATTACCTATATGGTACAATATAGGTACATTTTTAATTTTATATTTTTTTACTGTTAAAATTAGTAAATATAGTTTTACTGGTTTAAAAGAAGAACACTCTACACAAGTGATTTTGTTTGACTTCTTAACTTTATTTGGAATTTTATTTTTTTCTTTTGTGATAATTTTTCCATTTTACATGATGTTAGTAACTAGTTTTAAAACACAAATAGCCTTGTTAGTGAATCCTTTAGATTTTAGTATTAATTTTGGACAAGATATAAAAGATTTATTTAAATCTTATTTTGTAATTTTTAAATCTTACAAATTTGGAAAATATATAGTGACAAGTACCATTGTTTCTGTTGGTACCGTTATTATAACTCTTCTTTTTGCAATACCTGCTGCATATGCAGTTGCAAGGCTAAATTTTTTTGGAAAAACATTTTTGTCTACATCGATACTTATAATATACATGTTTCCTGCAATCGTCCTTGTTATTCCGTTGTATACAATTTTCAGTCAGCTAGGTTTACGTAATTCAATAGAGGGCTTATTAATAGTTTATACGGCTACAACATTACCTGTAGCTATTTATATGCTGCAAGGATATTTCAAAAGTATACCTAAAGAATTAGAAGAAGCTGCAATATTAGATAAATTGAGTTGGTTTGGAATTATTACAAAAATTATAATTCCACTAAGTATCCCAGCTATTTCATCTGTAGCATTATATGTATTTATGATTGCTTGGAACGAATTTTTATTTTCGTTAATGTTCTTGGATAACCCCAATTCATTTACATTATCTAGAGCAATACAATATTTAAGTGGAGATGCTGAAACTCCTAGACAATATTTAATGGCAGGATCAGTAATTGTTACCTTACCTGTATTGTTTATTTTTGTTTATTTTGAAAAATATTTAGTTAGCGGTCTTACTGCGGGAAGTGTAAAGGGTTAATGAAAAATCTGATTAATAAGGCTAAAAAAACTCTACTTAATAATAGAAGAAGAGGGTACACCTTACCAACTAATAATAAACTTTATCCTGCTCAGTGGAATTGGGATTCTGGTTTTATAGCCCTTGGATATTCATGTTTTAATTTAAACTTTGCACTAAAAGAGATTGACACATTATTAAAAGGACAATGGAATGATGGGATGGTGCCTCATATTCTGTTTCATGACACAAATACCAACTATTATCCAAATCACACAGCATGGAATTGTGGTAATAAAATTCATTCTTCAGGAATAACCCAACCACCTATATTAGCTACGATTTTAAAAAGAATTTTAGAGAAAAAAAAACTTAATAACACTCAACTTATAAATGTAAAAAAAATAACAAAAAAGATAAAAAAATTTCATGAATGGTTTATTCAATATAGAGATCCAAAAAAGTTAGGGCTAGTATCAATCCTGCACCCTTGGGAAAGTGGATATGATAATTCTCCAATATGGGATAGATCAATGGAAAAAATAAAAATTCATAAAAACCTTAAATATAAAAGAGCTGATAACAAATTAATAAATCCAGAATTTAGACCTTTAAATATTGATTATGATAGGTACGTAACTATTAAAAATCATTTAAGAAAAATTAAATACAATCCAACTAAGGCTTATAAATCCTCTCTTTTTAATGTTATAGATGTTGGCTTTAATTCTATATTTTTAAAAGCAAATAAAGATTTAGTTTGGTTATTAGATAAATTTAATTTAGATCATTCTAAAATAAATAAATATATAAAACTTACAGAAAAAAATTTCTTAAAATTATATGATAAAAAAAAAGGGACTTTTTATTCAAAGGATATAAAAAATAAAAAAAAGATTTATATTCCATCGATAACTAACTATTTTGTTTTATTTGCTGATTTAGATAATTATGAAGTTAATAAAAATTTAATACAAAACTTAAAAAAATATAATTCAAAAGAAAAATATTTTTTTTCATCAATTAAACCAAATCATATGAGTTTTGAGGAAAAAAGATACTGGAGAGGACCGGTTTGGATTAACTGTAATTGGTTTATTTATCAAGGATTAAAAAATAAAGATATTGCATTCTCTAATTCTGTAAAGAAAAAAACTATTGAATTGTTAGAAAAAAGTAATTTTTACGAATATTTTAGTTGTAAAAATGGACAGCCTATGGGTGCTAATAATTTTTCTTGGTCTGCCTCTTTGTACTTAGATTTAAAGATTAATGAAAATTAAATTAGATATTAAAAATAACTAGTAAAATTGGTATTTTTTAAAACAATTTTAACGCATAGTAATTTTTTACAGAGTAATTATTTATATTTATATGACCGATCTAAATAAGCACTTTGAGCCTAAAAACCTAAGCGACAAGGTTGCTTTGCTATTTACAAAATTTTTAAGGCTATTAGCTGATACTTTTTTTAAAAAAAGATATGGTCATAGAGCTGTTGTTTTAGAAACAATAGCAGCAGTTCCCGGTATGGTAGCAGGTATGCTCGTACATCTAAAATCATTACGAAAAATTGAAGATGATAGGGGATGGATTAAAATTTTATTAGATGAAGCTGAAAATGAGAGAATGCACTTAATGACATTTATCCATATTGCAAAGCCTACTGCGATAGAGAGATTTATAATTATGATCGCACAATTTATATTTATTATAACTTATGGAATAATATATTTAGTATCACAAAGAACTGCTCACAGAATAGTAGGATACTTCGAAGAAGAAGCAGTTGTTAGTTACACTGAGTATTTAAATGAACTTGAAAGTGGAGCCATTTCAGATCAACCTGCTCCAGAAATTGCAATAAATTATTGGAACTTACCATTACATGCTACACTTAAAGATGTGGTGAGAGTTATTAGAGATGATGAAGCAGGACATAGAGATGTTAATCATTCCTTTGCAGATATTATTAATCTAAGAAAAAGAAAAGAACTTATTAATAGCAAAAAAAATAAAGTTCAGAAAGAAGATGGTGAAAAAATTCTAGATCAATAAAAATTAGTCTTTAATTTTTTCCCATTCCGACATTCCACCTGTAATATTTTTAACATTTTTCACCCCCATGTCTTTCATTGTTTTTGTTGCGAGTGTTCCTTGGCCACCTAGACCACAGAATACAACATACTCTTTATCAGGGTTTTTTTTGAAAATGTCATTTTCTAATGGACTTCCATCAGCCAAATAAAACTCAAGCAATCCTCTATCCATATGAACAGCGTTTCCTATAGTTCCTTTTGAAAAGCTTTCTTTATCTCTTACATCAATAAATTGAACATTAGGGTCGTTTAATTTTTTTTTAGCTTGTTCTGCAGAAATATTCTCAATTTCGTTACTTACACTCATTAATTCATCAAATTTTTTCATCCTTTATCCTATAATTTTATTAGTTAGAAAATCCGTATTTTCTTAATCTTACATCACCGGTTCTAGCATGAGCCTCCATACCTTCGTATCTAGATATTCTAGCTGCTGCAGCACCAACTTCTTTGTTAGATTCCTCATTCATCTTCTGGTATGTAACCGTTTTAATAAATTTTCCAACATACAATCCACCAGTATATTTTCCAGCACCTTTTGTTGGTAATATATGATTTGGTCCAGAACATTTATCTCCATAAGCAACAGTTGTTTCTTCTCCTAAGAAAAGTGATCCATAATTTTTTAAAGTATTTAAATACCAATCTAAATTTTCAGCTTGAACTTCCAAATGTTCGGGAGCATACTCATCACTTATTTTAATCATTTCTTCTTTTGTGTCGCATAAAATTACTTCACCGTAATCTTTCCAAGCAGAATCCGCGTTATTTCTATTATGTTCTGGCAATTCATTAATAATTTCTGGAACTCTTTTCATAACATAATCACAAAGCTCTTTGTCTGTTGTATAAAGCCACGCGGGAGAGTCAGGACCATGTTCAGCTTGCCCTACTAAATCATACGCTATTATCTCTTTATCGGCAGTTTTATCGGCTATAATCCCAATTTCTGTTGGCCCAGCAAATAAGTCTATTCCAACTTTTCCATAGAGTATTCTTTTCGATTCAGCAACGAACTTATTTCCAGGTCCAACAATCATATCTACTGGTGGATTTTCAAAACACCCATAAGCTAATGCAGCTATTGCACCAATTCCACCTATGTTCATTATTACATCCGCTCCACATAAATTAGCTGTATAAATTATTATTGGATTTGCGCCGTTCTCATCTTTTGGAGGACTAGTTACTATTATATTTTTCACTCCAGCAACTTTTGCTGTAGTTACACTCATAATCGCAGAAGCAATGTTGTTATAACGACCACCTGGCACATAACACCCTGCAGTATTTACTGGAATTAATTTTTGTCCAGCAATTAATCCAGGCGAAAGTTCAACTTCAGAGTCTTTGCCTAAATTCTCTAATTGATGTTCTGCAAATTTTCTAACTCTCTCGTAAGAAAATTTTATATCATCTTTAATCTTTTGATCTAATGTTTTTGTAATCTGTTCAATTTTGTCTTTACTTACAATTATATCACCTTCATAATTGTCAAATTTCTTAAGAACCTCTCTAATTCCGTCTTCTCTTGTTTTTTCTAAATCTTTTAATATTGTATTAACTTTATTCCTTGTTTCATCTTCGCCGGTAAATGCTGTTTTTTCTGCTTTTTTTATGTATGTAATTGTCATGATTTCCCTTTATTAGTAAAACCTATTTAAGATATTATTAAATTTAATTCAACATAAGTTTAATCTAATGCCACAACAGCTGCTGCAATTGAAGCTAACCTAGCTTGGGCTTCATCTGATCTACTTGTTATTACAACAGGTACTTTTCCCCCTATTACTACGCCTGCGGCACATGCACCACAAAAATAAATAAGCATTTTTACTAAAGCATTTCCAGCTTCAACATTTGGTACCAATAATACATCTGCATCTCCTGCAACTATATTTTTGATACCTTTAATATTTGCTGATTTTTTTGAAATACTATTATCAAATGCCAAAGGACCAAAAACATCAGCATTTAAATTTTCATTTTTAGCTAATTTAGTAATTTCTGCTGCTTCGATTGAGCTTGGGACACTCTCTAAAACTTCTTCAGTAGCCGATAAAACAGAAACCTTGGGTCTTGATATACCTATTCTATTAGAAAAATTAATAACATTTTTTAGTATATGCATTTTTGTTTTTACATTCGGCAAAACATTCAAAGCTCCATCGGTTATAATCAAGGGCTTATCTTCTTTGTCAATAGTCATATGCCAAATATGACTAAGTCTAGTTTTCCCTAATAAATTATATTCACGTTTAAGAACTTCTTTCATAAGTACATCGGTATGGATATGACCCTTAACTATTATTTGCACTTTATTATCGCTAGCTAATTTAGATGCTATTTTTGCAGTATTATTTTCCACAGGCTCATGAATAATTTCATATTTAGAGATATCCCATTTTATGTCCTCTGCACATTTTTGTATTTCAACTTCGTGACCTATAAATATTGGATCAATTAAGTTTTCATTTACTGCATCTTGGACCGACAACATTGGTAGGGGTTTACCTGCATTTACAATCGCAACTTTAACTCCCTTTTTTTTATGAGCTAGGTCTAATAAATTATTTGGACAGACAATTTCTTTGTTCGAAAGCATTTACTTTAAATAAGTTAAAAAACTAAATAAGTCAAAAAACTCAACATGTATATAGAAAAATACCATCTAAACAAATCATGTAAAAAGTTATAATCTCAGTATTAAGAGAGGGGAAACTTTGGAAGTTGTAACTAAAATAGCACCAATTATTTTGGCTTTGATAATGTTAGGCTTAGGTCTAGGATTAAAACTAGAAGATTTTGGTAGAATATTAAAAACACCAAAGGATTTTATTGTTGGTTTTGTTTCCCAATTAATAATCCTTCCAATAGTCGCTTACATATTAATATTAATTTTTAAAACACCACCGGAAATAGCAATAGGGGTTATGATCATAGCTGCAGCCCCAGGTGGAGTAACTTCTAATATTATGACAAAATTTGCAGATGGAGATGTTGCATTATCAATATCTTTAACTGCTGTAATTAGTTTATTAAGTATAATTACGGTTCCGTTGATAATTTTTACATCTGCTGATTTCCTTGGAATAGCAGAAATTTCACAAAATATTTCAATGACAGGAATTGCTCTAAAAATGTTTTTAGTTGTAACGGTTCCTGTAATTTTAGGAATGATTATCAGAAAATTTGCTGAAAATTTTATAGATTCTAAAGTTGGAATCTTTAATAAACTTAATATTGTATTATTTGTAATTTTCTTTTTTGCAGCGTTTTATGAAGAAAAAGACAATTTAATCAGTTTTATAATGCAAGCTGGTTTAATTACTTTAACATTAAATGTATTGATGATGGTTATTGCGTACTACATCGCAAAAGCTTTTACTTCAGGAATTAAACAAATGAGGTGTATTGCTTTAGAATGTGGATTACAAAATGGTACTTTAGCTATATTTGTTTCTACACAAATATTTGGCACTGATATATTATACGCAATTCCAACAGCCGCCTATGCACTAATCATGTATATAACAGGATTTATTTTTATTGCTATTTTAAGAAAGTCTAATTAAGAATTTATTATTCTTATATGATTAAAAACTTTATAGATAAAATGGCTTAGGCTAATCATATTTTTATTCACCATTCCCTTTGTTGTTATAAAAGCACTATCTTTAGCATTAAATGTAATTAATTTTTTTTCATTTATATGAAGATATTTTTTATCAATTAAATATTTTAGTTTTCTCACAACTGTAGGTCTTGGGATACCAGTTATCTCAGAAATTGACATTGCATTTACACCTCTGGTATCAGAGCCCATAAGATCTTTATGGTATGAACGCATACTTTTTTTTGGAACAAAATTTTTATTTTTAACTGAGTTAATTACTACAACCATACCGATACCCAAGGTTTCTAAATCTTTAAGCTCATTTCTCCATCTATTAATATAAATAAACCAAAATTTATTAAACTGATACATGCAGTAGGAAAAATTTTCTTTTATTGCTAATATTATTTCTTTAAAAGAATAAACTTCATTTACCATTTTTTCTTTTTTTAAAATTTTATTAAATTCATGTAATATAGTTGCAACCTCTGTAAGAGTTTCCACTGCTTTAGATGAGTAAAAGGTATCTCTAACGACAAGAATTTTCTTACCAGTTCTTATAATTACTTTTTGTTTTTCTAATTCTAAAACTTTTCTTCTAATACTTTCTTTTGGAACTGCTAGATCTTTTGAGATGTCTGAAATATTAATTTTATCAATTTCAATCGATTTTTTTTCGTAAAACGTTTCGTAGTCAATTTTTATGCCATTTTGCCTAAAATATATAAGGTTCTGATGTATTAAATATATAATGATGACAAACTTATCTATATCTTTCCAATGATCGTAGGCTCTTACAAACCAATTACTTGTTAAAGTAAAATAACAGGGCGCTAATGCGGCAAAGTTATCTTGAATTACCTTATTAATTATCTTCTCATCAATGTGCTCTGATATACTGGGTAAAGTGTTCATATTTATTAAAAAAACCCAATATGAACAATATCAAATAATGTGTCAACCCATTTTGGACAACCTATCTATTCAAATAAATACAAATTCATGTTTATTTTAATTAATGAGTACAGAAAGCTTAAATAGAATATCCGAGATTGCAGAGACCCCCTCTCAATATACAGAAACTCCAAAAAGAGTTAACGTAGATGTTCTAAAACAAAGACTTCTAGAAGAAAAGAAGAAGGAAAAAGTTAAACGAACAATAATTTTATCATCTGTTATTGTTTCCTTAGGTGCTCTAACGATGTTAACTTATTAAAGTTTCCAAATCTTTCTTTATTAAATCCGGTATAGAAATTTCTTTTTTTGAGTTATTTTTATACCGGTTAAATTTATTTTGACCTGGATACATTATCTCTTTAACTCCTTTAATTTTAGGCAGTTTTTTTATTGTTTTAATATTATCTTTAATTCGTTGATTATAATTTTTTTGGAACAAATTTGCTTTAAAAGTTATAAATAAATGTCCTATATTTTGTGGACCAGAAAAATCATCAAACGGATCTTTTACTCTACCTGCATGATTTCCACCTGTTAAAACTCCACTTAAGATATCTACCATCCAAGCAAGTCCTGAACCTCTAAAACCTGCAATTGGTAATTGAACACCAGCTAGTGCTTTTTTAGCATCTGTTGTTGGTTTACCAAATTTATCTAATGCAACACCTTCAGGAATTGATTGACTGTTTCTAGCTGCAACTCTAATTTTTCCTCTATTAATCATTGATATCGATGTATCTAATATGAAAGGAATTTTATATCCAGTTGGTGAACCAAAACAAATTGGATTAGTACCAAATAATGTTTTAAGTGCGCCATGGGGGGCAACTGCTGGTGGAGCATTTGTATATATCATTGCAATTAAGTTTTTCTTTACTGCTTGTTCAGCATAATAACCTGATAAACCGTAGTGCCCACTATTTTTAATTGCTACCATACCAATTCCAGTTTTTTGTGCATGTTTAATTGCAGTCTTAATTCCTAAATCTGCAGCAACAAACCCAATACTATTATTTGCATCAATATGAGAAATAGAAGAAGAAATTTTTGTAATTTTAATTTTTGGTTTTGGATTGATTACTTTTTTAGAAATTCGATCACAATACATTTTAAGCCTTGATAAACCATGACCATATGCACCAACTAATTCTGCATTAATTAATGCATTTGTAGAAATTAAAGCATGATCTTTACTTAGACCAAATTTTTGAAATATTTTAATAACTTGTTTTTTTAAAACTGGGGTCTTCATTTCATCCCCTTAACATTTATCCTTTTCCACGCCAAGGGATAGTTTTATCTATTATTTTTCTTAATGTAATATCAAATAAAAGACCTAACAGACCCATAATAAATATCGTTATCCAAATAACTTCGTATTGGAAGTACTTTTTTGCGACGTTTTCAACAAAACCAATACCTGTTGTACCTGCTAAAAACTCTGCAGCAACAAGTGTTCCCCAGCACATACCAACGGCAACTCTTATTCCTGTAAGAATTTCAGGAAGTGAATTAGGGAAAATCACATATCTTAAAATTTGTTTTTTAGTTGCCCCTAAGGAGTGTGCAGCATGTATTTTCGAAAGCTGTGTTCCTGATGCACCAGCTCTTGCAGAAATAATCATAATTGAAAGTGAGACCATGAATAATAAAAATATTTTACCCGTATTATCTATTCCAAGAACTGAAATAATCAATGGCGCCCAAGCTAACGGCGGAACAGGTCTGTATAATTCGATTAAAGGATCAAAGAAGCCTTTAGCAAATCGATTTAAACCCATAAACAATCCTAATGGCACCCCAATAAGAATTCCAAATACCAAACCTAAAAATACTCTTAAGAATGAGTCCCATATGTGTCCATACGGAACAGGCACTTTAAATAATCTAAAGTCACCAGTAACTACTTTTAAAACATTACTTTTAAAGTTTTCTTTTACAATTCCATCTTTTGTATGCACTGGATATTCACCAGGCAAGATATCTGCTATCCAATCTGGTAAAATAAATCCTATCATTTTACTTACATCAACCATCTCAATCCATAAAAGAGGAATATTTTTGTAACCAACACTTGGTTTTGACATCAGAATAAATTTATTAAAAGTATCAGATGGTTTTGGTAGCCACCTTCCTGATCCTTGTTCTGAACATGTCGGTCCACTTGCAACAATTGTTCCCGCAGGGAATAAAAGAATATCAATTAACCTTAATCCACCTTGTTCTTTATTTTGTAATTCATCAAATTCAACAATTGCAGCCTGCATTTCATTTAGTGCATTAGGAGGGTAGATACTTGCAAACTCTATTCTTCTTGCAATTTTAACAATGTTCTTTGCGTAATCAGATGCGATTTCCTGATTATCATCTAAACTTTTTCTATAAGCTTTAATATCATCTTTGAGTTGTTTGATTGCACTTTTGAACTGTGGATTATGGTTTTTTAATTTAAAAAATTTATCGTCAATTTTTTTTAGTTCTGCTGCAGCAGCATGAAATTTTAAACCTTTATTAGTTTGAGGTACAGTTGGTATTTCTATGGTGTTTTCTATAGAACCACTTCCAGAATCTATTGTTGTTATTCCCCAACCACCTTGTTCATTAATAAGTTTTTGTCTTTCTTTTTTTTCAGCACCTGTTTCAAAAGGGTAACCTTTCTTTTGGAAATTTAAACTTAGAAGTTTTATTTCCTCTGTCATTTCTTTAATTTTGATTTCAGTTTCTATTTCCATCAGCTCTTCACTAGTTAAGAAAGGAATTAGTTTAGTTGTTCTATCAATATAGCTTATTAGAATTGTTTTTTGCTGATCATTTAAATCTGGAGATTTATTTATCTCATTAGAAATTTTTTTAAGGTTTTTATTTTCAATTTTTATAATTGATGTGCTTTTGAATTCTCTTTCTTCAATAGGAAATTGGTACTTTAAACCTAACAACGACTCGTTAATTTTAGCTACTTGGCATAATTCATTTGCTGATTTTGGATAAAAACCTTTTGCTATATCCCATGAATAATAAAGCCATAGCATCAGGATTGCACTACTACCTACAATTATCCAGTGTGTTCCACCTTTAGCTCTTTCCGGATTACCAAAGACAGCATCAACCTTTTCAGTTCTAATTAACCTCCTTCCATAAAGAATACATCCGATTACAGCCACAAATATTAAGATGGTTATAAATTGGGTTAACATTTAATTTTCTTTCCCCATTATTTCTTCTTCCATATTCCAAATCATGGATAAAATTTCTTCTCGTGTAGATGAAAATTCTTTATTTTTTTTAATTTCTCTTAAGTCTTGTGTAAGACCCATTTCTGCAAAAGGAAGATTGTACTCTTTATGTATACGTCCTGGTCTTGGAGCCATTACATATAATCTTTCTCCAAGTAATAAAGCTTCTTCAACAGAGTGAGTAATTAAGATAATTGTTTTTCCTGTTTCTTTCCAAATCTTTAAAACTAATGACTGCATCTTTTCTCTAGTTAATGCATCTAAAGCACCCAAAGGTTCATCCATTAAAATTAAATCTGGATCATTTATTAAGCATCTTGCAAGAGCAACTCTTTGCTGCATTCCTCCTGATAATTGATAAGTTGGTGTGTTACCAAAACCTTTAAGCCCAACTATATCCAACCATTCATCAACTCTTTTTGCTGTAACCTCAGGATCTTCTTTTTTCATTCTAAGTCCAAAATTTACATTCTCAGCAACTGTTAGCCATTCAAATAAAGCACCTTGTTGAAATACCATGCCTCTTTCAACACCAGGTCCGTCAATTTCATTATTATTGAGAGTAATTTTTCCTGACGTTGGTCTTAAAAATCCAGCAGTAATATTAAGTAAAGTTGTTTTTCCACATCCAGAGGGACCAAGCACTGTAAGTAATTCTCCTTTTTTAAGAGTAAAACTTACGTCTTTTAGAGCATGAACAGTTTCTCCTTTTGGAGTTTTAAAAATCATATTTAAACTTTGAGAAACAAGATCACTCATAAATTCTTTATATTAGAAATTTTGTAAAAAAAATAGGCACCAATTATAAAATCAGTGCCTATTTAAAATTTTAAACCCTTAAGATTATAAAGGTAAGAAACTCGTATCTACGTTTCCACCTGGAGTTCCCATTCCTTTTAAGAATGCATCTAGGTTTCCGCTTGTCATAGATTGTTTAGTTTCTTCTGGAGTTAAGAACTTAAATCCACTCAAAGTATCTTTCATATCTGAAACTTTCATCTCTGAAGCTTTAGACATTGCGTTTAAGTCAGCTTTTCCAGCTTTGTATCTAGCGTTAGCTTCATGAGTTACTTCTATGAAAGTCCTTAACATTCCTGGGTTTTCTTTCATGAATTTGTCAGTAACAGACGTGATATCTATTCCTAAGATACCAGCTGCTCTAGCCTCATCTACAGTCAATAGTCTTGATCCAACTGCAGTTGCTGCTTTGATAGAATTACCACCAAATAAACATGCCATTACAACATCACCACTAACTAATGCAGCAGCACCTTCTTCAGGGTCCATTTGAATAATGTCCATTTTACCTCTGTCAGCACCAACAACTTTCATACTTTCATCAAAAACGTATTCAGCCATTGTTCCTAATGGAACAGCAACTTTTTTACCTTCTAATTCAGTAGCGTTTGCTTTTGTAATTCCAGAAGCGTTAGATGTAACACATGTAGTCCCACCCATTCCGTATTCCATAGCAATATCAACTAATTTGATAGGTGCATTAGATTTTACAGCATTGATAAAAGGTACTAATCCTTGAGAGTAAGAAATATCAATATCTCCTGCTAACATCGCATCAGTCATAGCTCCACCATTTGTGAAGTTTGTCCATTTAACTGGAACACCAAGAGCTTTAGCAAAATTCTTCTTCTGCATGTCCTCTAGATTTGGACTTGGCCATTCTAGAAAGTATGCAACTCTAACCTCATTTGCAGCTGAATTAGCAACTGAAATTGATAGGTTAAGTGCAAAAATTGATCCTAGAATAAAACTTAGTATTTTTTTCATTTATTCCCCTATGTTTAATTAATTAAATTCTCGATATTTAAATTCAAATTGGGACTGAAGTAAAACAAAAAAAGAAACTTATACAATCCTTAGTTGTGTCAATAATGTGGTAGTTAATCTATTTATTTTAGTCTAAAGAAGCCATAGAGTTAAAACTTAAAACAAATTAAAATATTTATAGAAAGTAATTTATGAGCTCAGAGAGTAGAACTTCAGTTCCAAATTCATTAAATGAACATTGGATGCCGTTTACATCCAACAAAGATTTTAAAGCTAATCCAAGATTAATAACTGAAGCTAAAGGAGTTTATTTAAAAACTCATCATGGAAAAACACAAATTGATGCAAGCTCAGGATTATTTTGTAATCCATTAGGTCATGGAAGAAAAGAAATAACAGAAGCTGTTACTAAACAGTTAGAAACTTTAGATTACGCCCAACCATTCCAACAAGGTTTTGGTGGATCATTTGAATTAGCAACTAAGATTTCAAAACATACTCCAGGAGATTTAAATAAAATGTTTTTTACAATTTGTGGATCTACTGCAGTTGAGACAGCAATTAAAATTGCAGTTGCTTATCATAGAGCAAAAGGGAATGCACATAGATTTAGATTTGTTGGACGTGAGAGAGGATACCACGGAATGAATATTGGATGTGTATCTGTAGGTGGAATGATTAATAATGTTAAAACATTTGCAAGTATATTGATGCCAGGTGTTCAACACATGAGACATACTCATTTACCGGAACATAAATTTGTAAGTGGACAACCTGAAACAGGTGGAAACCTCGCTGATGATTTAGAAAGAATAGCTAGTAACTTTGGTCCAGAAAACATTGCTGCATGTATCGTTGAACCTATCGCAGGATCAACTGGAACTTTAGTTCCACCAAAAGGATATTTGCAAAGATTGAGAGAAATTTGCGATAAACACGGAATACTTTTAATTTTTGACGAAGTTATTACAGGATGGGGCAGAACTGGTGCTGCATTTGCTAGTCATGAATTTGGCGTAACACCAGATATAATGACAATGGCAAAAGCAACTACAAACGGAGTTGTTCCAATGGGTGTCGTAGCATGTAAAGATGAAATTTATGATGCGGTAATGGATGCATCTCCAATGGGGTCAGTAGAATTATTTCATGGTTATACTTATTCAGGTATTCCTGTTGCAGTAGCAGCAGCTTTAGCTGTGCAAGATATTTTCGAAAAAGAGGATATTTTTGAAAGAGCAAAAAATTTATCACCTTATTTTCAAAAAGGACTTTTCTCGCTCCAAGACTTGGATGCTGTAGAAAATATAAGAGGCTACGGAATGATGGGCGGTATAGATATGAAATTAAATACCAAACCTGGTAAAGCTGGTTTGGAAACCTTTAAGTCTTGCTATGAAGCAGGTGTTAACTTTAAAGCAACAGGTGATTGTTTAATTATTGCTCCACAATTTATATGTGAAGAAAAACACATTGATGAGATTATTGATAAATTAAGAACAGGTATTACGAACTACCAAAAAAATCAGAAAAACTAGTTTTTATTTATTCAAATATACATAAAGAGAGTTCATGAAAATAGGCGTACCTAGGGAAATAAAACCTCAAGAAAATAGAATTGGTTTAACTCCAGATAGCGTAAAAACTTTAGTATCAGAGGGCCATGAAGTGTTGGTTGAAAACAATGGTGGATTTGAAGCTGGTTTTGAGAATGACCAGTATATAAAGGCTGGAGCAAAAATAGTAGATGCAGCAGCTGATATTTTTAATGATGCAGAAATAATAGTTAAAGTAAAAGAACCTCAGAAAATAGAAGTTGATATGATTAGAGAAAATCAAATCGTATATACTTATCTTCATTTAGCTGCTGCAAAGGAATTAACTGATGGTTTGATAAATTCTAAAAGTATTAATATAGCCTACGAAACAGTTACAGATGATAATGGAAGATTACCTTTGCTTGCACCTATGAGTGCAGTTGCAGGAAGAATGTCAGTTCAAGCTGGAGCTCATTGTTTAGAGAAAAATCAAAGTGGCAGAGGAGTATTATTAGGTGGAGCGCCAGGAGGCGAACCAGCTAATGTATTGATACTTGGGGGTGGAGTAGTCGGAGAGAACGCAGCAATAATTGCTACTGGAATGCAAGCAAAAGTTCATATAGTTGATAAATCCGAAGCAAGATTAAAACAACTTGTTGAAATGTTTGGAGATAAAATTATTCCAGAGCAAAGTGATAAAACAGACTTGAATAAATTAGTTGCTGAGACAGATCTATTAGTTGGTGGCGTGTTAATTCCAGGAGCTGAGGCACCAAAATTAATCACTAAAGATATGATCAAAACAATGAAAAGAGGTTCTGTAATAGTAGATGTTGCAATTGATCAAGGAGGATGTGTAGAAACTAGCAAACCCACAACTCATGGAGATCCAACTTATATTGTCGATGATGTAGTTCATTACTGTGTTGCAAATATGCCAGGTGGAGTTCCAAGGACTTCTACATTTGCATTAAATCAGGCAACTCTTCCTTATTTAGTAACACTAGCAAATAAAGGTTATCAAAAAGCGTTAAGTGAAGATAAAAATTTTTTAGCAGGTTTAAATGTATATAAAGGGCAAGTCACTTATAAAGCAGTTGCTGATGTTTTTGGATATGATTATTTAAATCCAAATAGTATATTTTAATAATATAAATGATTAGAAAAAATTCTAAAATATTTGTTGCAGGTCACAATGGTCTTGTTGGTAGTGCAATCTTAAGATTATTAAAATTAAAAGGTTATAAAAATATAATAACTGCAAACCGTAAAAAATTAGACCTATTAGATCAAAAAAAAGTTTTTAGTTTTTTAAAGTTAAAAAAACCAAAATTTATTTTTTTAGCTGCTGCTAAAGTAGGTGGAATTTATTCCAATAACAAATATAAAGCTAATTTTATTTATGAAAATTTAATGATCCAATCAAATATAATTCATTCTGCATATAAGAATGGCATAAAAGAACTAATTTTTTTAGGATCGAGCTGTGTATATCCAAAATTTGCCAAACAACCTATAAAAGAAAAATATTTATTAAGTGGTGAACTTGAAAAAACTAATGACGCATATGCATTGGCTAAAATAGCTGGCATAAAAATGTGTGAGAGTTACAACGAACAATATAAAACAAAATACAAGTGTCTTATGCCAACAAACACTTTTGGACCAAATGATAATTATGATAAATTAAACTCTCATTTCATACCAGCACTAATAAGAAAAATATATGAAATAGAAAAGTTTGATAAAAAAAAACTAATTTTATGGGGAAATGGAAAAACAAAAAGAGAAGTTATTTTTGTAGATGACATTGCAGATGCGTGTATTTATTTTATGAATAAGAATACTAAACACCATTTAATAAATATAGGTACTGGCAAGGAATATTCGATATTAGATTATGCTAAATTATTTCTGAAAGCTTTAATCCCTCAAAAAAAAATAAAAATTTCTTTTATGAAAAAAAATCTAAATGGTACACCTAGAAAAGTATTAGATGTAAGTCTTGCAAGGAAGTATGGATGGAAATCTAAAACAAAACTAGTTGATGCATTAAAGTATACTTATAAAAATTTAAATAAAATCAATTTCAAATAAATCGATATGGGTAATATATTACCAAGTTCTACCAAGGTAGTCGTTTTAGGTGGAGGTGTTGCTGGTGTTTCTTGTGCTTACCATTTGGCTAAGTTTGGTTGGAAAGATGTTGTTTTATTAGAAAGAGATCAATTAACTTCTGGGACAACTTGGCATGCTGCAGGATTAATAGGACAATTAGGGGCCAGTTCAACAATTACGAGACTAAGAAAATATTCTTTAGATCTTTATAAAGAACTTGAAAAATCAACAGGTTTATCAACTGGTTTGAAACAACACGGTGCAATAACAGTTGCCTCTTCAAAAGAAAGGATGCAGGAATTATTAAGGCAGGCTACAACAGCACAATTATCTAACGTTGAAGTAGAAGTTTTAAACAAAAAAAGAATAAAAGAGTTATATCCAGTTTTAAAAAACGAAGACCTGGTAGGTGGTGTTTATATGCCAAAAGATGGTCAGGCAGATCCAGTTGGTGTTACAAATGTGTTAGCTAAAGCTGCAAAACAGTTAGGTGTTCAGATATTTGAGAAGACTCCAGTAAAAAAAATATTAGTAAAAAATAAAAAAATATGTGGTGTTGAAACTAATAAAGGAAAAATTGAATGTGAATATGTAGTTTTGGCATCAGGTATGTGGTCAAGACAAATTGGTGAAGAAATTGGTGTTAGTGTTCCATTGTACCCTAATGAACATTTCTATGTGATTACAGAGCCAATAAAAGATCTTCCTAAAAATTTACCTGTTTTGAGGGATTATAATGCTTGTCTTTATTTAAAAGAGGATGCTGGAAAAATGTTAGTTGGAATTTTTGAACCTAATGCGAAACCTGCATTCAAAAATAGCGGAAGAGTTCCTAATGATTTTTCATTTGGAGAATTTCCTGATGATTTTGATCACTTTGAACCTTACCTAGAAAAATCTTTTCATAGGCTTCCAATGTTAGAAAATGTAGGTATAAGAAAATTTTTTTCAGGGCCTGAATCATTTACACCTGATACTCAGTATTTATTAGGAGAAACACCTGAAGTAAAAAACCTTTATACATGTTGTGGATTTAATAGTATTGGTATTGCAAGTTCTGGAGGTGCGGGCAGAGTAACAGCTGAATGGATGATCAACGGTTATATAAATGAAGACTTATTTTCTGTAGATATAAAAAGATTTCAAAACTTTCATTCGTCTAGAACATTCATAATGAATAGAGTCACTGAAACTTTAGGAGATTTATATGGTATGCATTGGCCTTTTAAACAACACAAGACATCCAGAAATGAAAAATTACTACCTTATCATCATGAATTAAAAAGGGCAGGAGCTTGTTTTGGTGTTGCTGGTGGTTTCGAAAGACCAATGTGGTATGCTCTGAATGGTGAGGAGCCAAAATATAAATACAGTTTTAATTATCAAAATTGGTATCCATCTGTAAAATATGAAACCATAAATGCTAGAAAAAATGTTGGACTTTTTGATTTTTCAACTTTTTCTAAATTTGATTTATACGGTGAAAAAACACATGTTGAATTACAAAAAATTTGTACAGCTAATATTAAAAATGAAATTGGAAAATCGACTTATACTCATATGTTAAATGAAGCTGGTGGTATAGAAACAGATCTAACAATTGTTTGTATAGATAAAAATCATTTTAGAATAGTAAGTTCAGCAGCTACAAGAGAGCGAGATAAAAGCCATATATTGAAATATTTATCTAATGAAGTTAAATTTTACGATGTTACCGAAAAAATTTGTTGTTTAGGTCTATTTGGTCCTAAAAGTCGTAATATGATTCAGACTTTAAGTGAGGATGATTTTACAAATAATAATTTTAAATTTAGTTCAGGTAAATATGTACATATAAAAGATATTAAAATTTGGGCACAAAGAATATCCTATGTAGGTGAACTTGGATTTGAATTATACGTAAATAAAGACGATGCATTAAATTTATATAAAATTTTGGTAAATGAAGGTAAAAAATTTAATTTAAGTCATTGTGGTATGCACGCGATGGATATTATGAGAATGGAAACTGGCTTCATGCACTGGGGTCATGACATTTCTCCTGAAGAAAATCAATATCAAGCTGGTTTAAAATTTGCAATAAGTTATAAAAAAAATGTAAATTTTATTGGTAAAGATGCTCTTCTAAAAATAAAAGATAGAAAACTAGATAAAATGATGATGATGTTTACACTTAAAAATAGTAAACCTGGTGAACCTTTGTTATTACATGAGGAACCTATATATTTAGACAATAAAATTATTGGAAGAACCACATCAGGAAATTATTCATTTTGTTTTGATAAAAATCTATCATTTGGTTATGTTAATTCTGGAAATAATATTGATAGTTTAAAAAATAAAAACTTGTTTATTGAAGTTGAGAAAATTAAGTACCCAGCTGAAGTTATTTTACAACCATTAAATAACAAGAACTATAAAAATTCTTAAGAATTTAATTTTTATTGTATTTAATTTAAATAACTGATTAAATATTTATGTGAAAAAAAATTACCAAAATAAACCATCAATAAATTCTGATATTGTTGAAAAAAATGATTTAAAATTAGATAATATCAAGACTACTAACGTAAATATTTTACTTAATAGAGTAAGGTTAGATCATAGAAAGACCTTAAAAAAAAGAATTATTTTTTCGATTGTATTAATTTCTGTAGTAAGTTCTCTAGCTTTGTACTTTATTGTTTAGTTTACATAAATAAGGTCTAATAATATTTAATTATGAAAGATATTTATATAAGTTGGGATGATTATCATAATAAAATTGAACTTTTAGCAAAAAAAATTTACCAAGATAATTGTAAGTTTAATCAAATTATTTGTATTGCTAAAGGTGGTTTGAGAGTTGGAGATATTTTCAGTAGACTTTTTAATATTCCATTGGCAATTTTGTCAGTTGAATCTTATCATGGTAATAATGATGATATTAAAAATCAACAAGGCCAATTTACTTTTTCAAGAGACTTAGCAAAAACAACACCAAATCTTGGTTCGCATGTTTTATTAGTCGATGATCTTGCTGACTCAGGAAAAACATTAATTAAAAGTGTTAAATGGTTAGAATTATTTTATGGATTTTATTTAGAAGAGAAAATAAAAACTGCTGTGATATGGCATAAATCAACATCAAAATTTAAACCTGATTATTGTGTAGATTATTTAAAAGACTCACCCTGGATACATATGCCTTTTGAAAAGTATGAAACAACAAATATAAGAGATTTTAAATTTGACTAATTTAAAAGTATAAATATTATTTTATTAAACTATCATTAAATTGATTAGAAACTCTTACAAAAGTTGTACATTTACTTAGCTGTTTTAATGATGGGGCACCTACATAAGTGCAACTACTCCTTACTCCACCTAGAATGTTCAAAATCGTATCATTAATTTTGCCTCTATATTTAACACGTACTTTTCTTCCCTCACTACTTCTATAATCAGAAAGTCCACCATAATGTTTTTTATTAGCAACTTCAGAGCTAGATCCATAAAATTCAATAAATTTACTTCCATTAACTTTTACAATTTTTCCATTTCCTTCGTCATGGCCTGCAAGCATACCTCCAAGCATGACAAAATCTGCACCACCTCCAAAACCTTTAGCAACATCACCAGGACATGTGCATCCACCATCTGCAATAACATGTGCACCTAGTCCGTGGGCTGCATCAGCACATTCAATTACTGCACTTAACTGTGGGTATCCAACTCCAGTTTGAATTCTTGTTGTACAAACACTTCCAGGTCCAATACCAACTTTTACAATATCGGCACCGCTTAAAACTAGCTCTTGCGTCATATCAGCAGTGACAACGTTACCAGCAATAATCGTTTTTGTTGGATATTTGTCTCTGACAGACTTAACAAAATTAGTAAAATGCTCAGAGTATCCATTAGCAACATCAATACAGATAAATTTAAAAAAATTAAACTCTTTCAAAACTTTATCTAAATTTTCAAAATCTTCTTTTTTAATTCCGATACTTAACGCAATATTTGGATAAATTTTTTTAATATTTTTATTTTGTTTTATCTTTTTAATGTCATGCTGCTTTGTTAGACATGTAATCATACCATGATCGTTTAACTTTTCAGCGATACTAAGTTCACCAACACCGTCCATATTTGCTGCTATAATAGGAATTCCTGACCATTCATTCTTACTATATTTAAATCTATAAGTTCTTAGAAGATTTACGTCTTTTCGACTCTTTAAAGTACTCCTTTTCGGTCTAAATAATACATCAGAGTAATCTAGTTTTAATTCTTCTTCAATTCTCATATCTTAAAATTATCTTTGAATAGCAATAATTCAATTTAATTATTACTTGTGGATAAGTATTTAAAAAATTAAAAGCGTTATAAACCAATAATTTTTATAATTTTAGAGTTTTAATAATTTATTTTTAGCCTAATTACCCTTATTAAACTACTTTATATATGGTCTTTTGGTAAATTTAGACAAACATGCACATTGGTCCTCTTGCTAGATAATGCTAAAATTTTCTAATTCTAAAATAATAAAATAATTTACTAATAATGTTAACAATAAAAGGAAAGTTATTATGAAACATGTTGAAAAAAAAAGACATTTAGCAAAAACTATAACATGGAGGATAATTGCTAGCCTAGATACGTTCTTGATAGCATGGTTAATTACAGGAAAATTTGATTGGGCAAGCACAATAGCGGGTATTGAGGTATTGACAAAAATGTTTCTATATTATTTTCATGAGAGAGCATGGTATAAGTTTAGTAAATATGGAGTCACTAAATAATTTTTATTTTGTTATTTCTAGTTTAAATGAAAAAAAATAAGTTGTATATTTCAACGTGAATTTAAATGGCGGGGTAGCTCAGTTGGTTAGAGCGCGGGACTCATAAGCCCGAGGTCAGTGGTTCGATCCCACTTCCCGCTACCGAAATTAATTTTTATCAGGTTTTAAAGTTCTTATATTGTTCAATACAAAAAAACAGCAAACAATATAGATTAGATAATCTAATCCAAAAGAAGTAAATGAATTTTCAAAAAATATTCTTTGATAAAGCACAAATATAATAATTATTGATAAATTAATTAAATAATATTTTTTAAAATTCAAAAAGCATTTTTCAATAAAAATAAAAATATAAAATTTTCTCAAAATAATTAAATTTGCTAAAATAAATAAACAGAAACCTAAAATTCCAGAAGTTAAATATATATTTATGAAACCATTTGATGCATTAGTTCCAAAAATATTACCATATTTTACTAAAAGTCTTCTATCCGCATTTATACCATTTCCAAAAAAATAATTATTTCTTTCTTTTACTATTTCTAATGCATTTCGCCAGATTTGAACTCTGCCTGTTGTGTTGTTTAGTTTATCAACATATCTTGTAGAGTTTATTATTTCTAAAACTTCACCTAAATTTTTCTCTTCCAGAGATTTATATAAATTCTTTTCTTCTAAAATTTTTTTTAATTCTTTAGGAATTTTTGTATCTTCCAAAATATTTTCTAATTCTTTGGAGGTTTTCGTATCTGATTTTTCTATATTAAAAGATTTTAATTTTTTATTTAACTGAATGTCTTTAATAATATTTCCAGATATTACAAATATAATGAATGGAATTATTAAAAAAACTAAAAAATATTTTATTTTATTTAAAAATTTAATATCTAATAAAATAATTAAAAAAGAATAAGTAAGAAGAAGAGAGTAAGATGCAAATCGAGATCCCGTCAAAATAATTGATGTGTTAATAAAAATAATTAATATTAATAAAGGTAATTTAAGCTGTAATTTTTTTTTTTGAAATAATAAATATAGACAAAGTAAAATTAAAGATATGATTAATAACGATCTTGCAATTCCAGTTATTCTGATTTGAGGCTCACCAGGAAAAATTGTTGATTCATGAGACCAAAAAGAATTTAAATAAAACAATACACTTGGTGAGTTTATATGAGATGGTAGACTAGATATGTATAGTGAAAAATAAAATATACAAAAAATTGATAAAAAAAATAAAAATGAAATAGTAAAAGCTTCTTCATTTTTTTTTTCATTAAAAATCAGAATTAAAAATAAACTTATAAATATTGATAGGAATAATTGTATTGCCTGCAGCTGAATCCCATAATATCTATCTGAAAATAAATTTTTTTCGTAAATATTTGTTAATGATATTTTATTAAGCAAATTAAAATCATCAGAAAAAAAATATATTGATTGAATAGCTAGAATTATCAACAACAATAAATAAAAAAAATTATTTTTAAATTTTATTTTATTTTTAATAATAAAAAAAATTATTAAAAAAAAAGAAATTATTAAAAGAATTGATCTAGCTTTTACTATGTTTATAAAATTTAAATTTTCTATTAAATTAAATATTGTTACAAAATTAGTATTTAAAGATATAAATAATGAACACCATATAAAAAAAATAATCAAAGAGTTGACGTAATTTTTTTGTAATTTTTCTAAGTAAGTATAAATATTATTCATCTATAATTTTATCAGTGACCAGAAAAATCTATTAGATTTTCTACATTAAAATTTTTTTTAATTAAATTATCAGTACCTCCTAGATCGAATAAGTTAATAACAAATATGAAAGCTTCAACTTTTCCTTTAGATATTTCAACTAGTTTTGCAGCAGCCTCTGCTGTTCCTCCCGTAGCAATTAGATCATCAATAATTAATACCTTATCCTCTTCATTTATTGAGTCTTTGTGCACTTCTATTGTAGCTGTTCCATACTCTAGCTCAAAATCTACAGAGTGAACTTCTGCAGGTAATTTATTTTTTTTTCTAAGCATTATAAATGGTTTCTTTAAAATATAGGAAACAGCAGATGCAAAAACAAAACCTCTAGACTCTATTGCTGCTATTTTTGTAAAATTGTATTTTTTTGATCTTTCAATAATCTGATTAATTGTTTCTTCAAATGCATTTTCATCTTTGATCAAAGTAGTTATATCTCTAAATAAAATGCCTTTTTTTGGATAATCTGGAATAGATCTAATATAATTTTTTAAGTTCATAATAGTTAAATATAAAAGTATAAATAAATAATTTTTTAAGTATGACAACAAATAAATTAGCAATAATTGGTGGAAGTGGCCTTTATGATGTTGAGGAATTCAATGATAGAGAATTGCTTGATTTACAAACACCCTGGGGAAAACCTTCTGATCAGATTTTAAAAACTAAATATAGTAGTAAGGAAGTTTATTTTTTACCAAGACACGGAAGAGGGCATTTTGTTTCTCCTTCAAATATAAATTTTAGAGCAAATATAGATGCACTTAAACAGTTAGGGGTAACAGATATTGTTTCTGTGTCGGCTGTTGGTTCTCTTAAAGAAAATTTACCTCCTGGAAAATTTGTAATTGTAGATCAATTTATAGATAGGACTTTTGCAAGAAATAAAACTTTTTTTGACGATGAGATAGTAGCTCATGTATCAATGGCGCATCCAACGTCAAATGGATTGATGAATGCATGCGAAGAAGCAATTAAAAAATCAAACATAGACTATCAAAGAAATGGAACATATGTAGTTATGGAAGGGCCTCAATTTTCTACTTTAGCAGAGTCTAATTTATATAGATCTTGGAAAGCAGATGTAATTGGAATGACAAATATGCCTGAGGCAAAATTAGCAAGAGAGGCTGAAATTAGATATGCATCTGTTTCAATGGTAACTGATTTTGATTGTTGGCATCCGGATCACGAAAATGTTGATGTTCAACAAGTAATCAAAGTTTTATTAGGTAATGCTGAAAAAGCAAAAGTTATGATTAAAAATTTAATTGATAATTTTGAAGATCATATTGACCCGAATGACCCAACAAACAATTGTTTAGATGTAGCAATTATTACTGCTCCAGAAAAAAGAACAAAAAAGACAACAGATAAATTAAAAACTATAGCAGGTAGAGTTTTAAATAAATGAAAAAATTTTCTTCTAGAGGAAAATGTCTATGTGGTGGAGTAGAATTTTCAACAAAAGGTTTTCATAGAGATGTATCAAGCTGTCATTGTATTCAATGCATGAAAACTCATGGTAATTTTGCTGCATACACCAATATTGAAGATAAGAATTTAAAATTTCAAAATAAAAAAACTTTAAAATGGTTTAAATCCTCAAAAAGAGCAAAAAGAGGTTTTTGCTCAAAATGTGGAGCAAGTATTTTTTTTAAATTTAATAAATCAAAAAATATCTCAATTTCTGCTGGAATGTTTGATAAATCACTTAAGGTAAAAACTACAAGAAATATTTTTATAAAGAATAGATTGAAATATTATAAGATAGATAAATCTCTGCCAAAATTTAACAGATATAGTTAAAATGAAAATAGAAGGAAAAGAATATCGTACAATTTGGTTTGAAAACAATATTGTTAAAATAATTGATCAAACAAAACTTCCACATCAATTTATAATTAAAGAACTAAAGACAGTAAAAGATGCAATTAATGCAATTAAAGTAATGGAAGTAAGGGGCGCACCTCTAATTGGTGGAACAGCTGCATATGGTCTAGCTTTGGCTGTTCAAGAAAATAATGATCCACAATTTATAAAAAAAAGTGCAACAGAATTAGTTCAATCAAGACCTACTGCTATTAATCTAAAGTGGGCTGTAGACCGAGTGATAAAAAAGTTAACAGGAATTAACAGTGATCAACTATTAAGTATAGCTTTAAATGAGGCAAAAAAAATATGTGATGAAGATGAAAAGTTTTGTGAAAATATTGGTATTAATGGATTAAAAGTAATTGAAGAGATTTATAATAAAAAGAAAGATACAGTAAACATATTAACACATTGTAATGCTGGCTGGTTAGCAACTATTAATTGGGGTACGGCAACATCGCCAATTTACCATGCTCATAAAAAAGGAATTCCAGTTCATGTGTGGGTAGACGAAACAAGACCAAGAAACCAAGGTGCAAATTTAACTTCATATGAATTAAATGAGGAAGAAGTTCCAAACACTATAATTGCTGATAACACTGGTGGAATTTTAATGCAAAGAGGGGAGGTTGATATGTGTATTGTTGGAACTGATAGAACTTTATCTAATGGAGATGTTTGTAATAAAATTGGAACTTATCTTAAAGCATTAGCTGCTCATGATAACAATGTTCCTTTTTATGTTGCTCTTCCAAGCTCAACAATTGATTGGGATATTAAAGATGCAAAAGATATACCTATTGAAGAAAGAAATTCAGAGGAATTATCTCATATTGAGGGTGTTGATGAGAATAACCAACTTAAGAAAGTTTTGATATACCCAAATAAAAGTAAAGTAATGAACTTAGCATTTGATGTTACGCCTGCAAAATATGTTACAGGCTTAATTACTGAAAGAGGGATTACCGAACCTTCTTTTGATAGTTTAAATAAATTGTTTAAATGAAAAATTTAAGATCTGAAATAATAAAATATTCAAAAATGCTGAATTCAAAAAAGTTATCAGCATTAAGATCTGGGAACATTTCATCAAGGCACAAAGATGGTTTTTTAATTACTCCTTCAGGAAAAAAATATTCAGTATTAAAAAATAATGATATAGTTTTTGTTTCCCTAGATGGATATTTTGATAAAAAAAAAGGAATTCCATCATCTGAGTGGAAGTTTCATCAAGATATCTATAGAAACAAAAAAGAAGCAAAAGCAATTGTTCATGCACATTCAACGTGTGCAACAGCAGTTTCTACTCACAAGAGAGGAATACCACCTTTTCATTATATGGTAGCGATGGCTGGAGGCCATGACATCAAATGTGCAAAATACGCAACATTTGGAACAAGAGAGTTGTCAAAAAATATTTTGAAAGCTTTAAAGGGTCGAAAAGCGTGTTTAATTGCAAATCACGGACAGATTGCATTTGAGGAAAATTTGTCAAAAGCATTTGAACTTGCTGAAGAGGTTGAAAATATATCGCTTCAGTATATAACGAGCCATAAATTGGGTAAGCCAAAGATTCTTTCAATTAAAGAAATGAAAAAAGTTTTATCCAAAGCAAAAAATTATAAAAGAGGATAACTAATGACTAAAGTTGGAGAACACATAACTCTAGACATTATTGGTACAACAAAAGAATACGATCCTTCAAAATTTGAAAAAGTAATTAACGATATTGCAAAAGCTGCAAAAGTAACAATTTTAAATATTTCAAAATATAAATTTGAACCTCAGGGTTTTACAATTCTTGCTTTATTAGCCGAGAGTCACATTAGTTTTCATACCTTTCCAGAAAAAGGAATTATAAGTTTCGATTTCTTTACGTGTGGAAAAGTAAACCCATCTGTGGCGATAGATATTATAAAAAAAGAATTTGAACATAAAAGAATAGTCAAAAAAGAATTTAATAGAGACAATAAATCTCTTTATCACGATATTTATAGTTCGCCGGGCTTACAAAAATCATACGTTGTTAATGATGTTTTAGAAGATTTTAAATCTAAAATAGGTCAACACATAGAAATTTTAGATTTAGAGCAGTTTGGAAAGTCTTTATTTATTGATGGTGAAATACAAGTAGCTTCAACAGATGAACATTTATATAGCTCAACCTTTGTTGGTTCTGGATTAAATTTAAGTAAAGAAAATGAAAGAGCTGCAATTATTGGTGGTGGAGATGGTGGAGTTGCAAGAGAATGCATTTCCAAAAATTTTAACTTTATAGATTGGTATGAACTAGATCCTGAAGTAGTAGATGTTTGCAACAAACATCTTGGAGATATAGGCAAGAAGGCAACAGAAAAAAATTCTGTTAAATGTGTATGGGGTGATGCATTTGAAAGTATTAAATCAGCAGGTGATGATACTTACGATCATATATTTGTTGATCTTAATGATGACCCATTTTGTATAGATTTAGCAGCTAAAAACATGGATTCATTAGTGAGAATTTTAAAACCAAAAGGAGTTATCACAGCTCAAGTCGGTAGTCAGGATAAAAAACCACAACAGGTTGAAAATTGGCTGAATGTTTTCAATCAAAATTTTGGAAATGCAAAATTATCAAGAGTTTATATACCTAGTTTTGATTGTTCTTGGAATTTTTCTTCCTCAATAAATCATTAATTTTTCTTTTTTCTTTTTTGAAACTGTGAAATAATTATTCTTAATTAAAGGAGAAAATAATGAATATATTCAAAAAAACTATTTTAACAGTTCTTGCTTCTTTATTTATCATTGGAAATGTTTCTGCTGAAAAAATAAAAATTGGAACTGAAGGCGCTTACCCTCCATGGAATTCAAAAGATGCATCAGGTAATCTTATTGGTTTTGAGGTCGAGCTTGCTCAAGAACTTTGTACGATCATGAAATATGAGTGTACTATTGTAGAGCAAGATTGGGATGGAATGATACCAGCTCTAGTAATGAGAAAATTTGATGCGATTATGGCTGGAATGTCTATCACTGCTGAAAGACAAAAAACAATTACTTTTTCGCAAGGTTATGCTGATGAAGTAGCTTCTCTTGCAGTAATGAAAGGCTCAAGCTTAGAGGGCATGGATACACCAGAAGGTATTAATTTATCATTAGGTGGATCTGATGTTAAAAAAGCTCTGAAGACATTAACAGGAGCACTTGCTGGCAAAACTGTTTGTACTCAAACAGGAACAATTCACCAAAACTTTTTAGAGTCAGGTGATGTAGGAAGTGTAAATGTTAGAACTTATAAAACTCAAGATGAAGTTAACCTTGATCTAACTTCTGGAAGATGTGATGTTGCTTTAGCTGCAGCAGTGGCATTTACAGATTATGCAGATAAATCAGGTAAACCAGTTGTATTAGTTGGACCAACTTTTTCAGGTGGTGCATTTGGTAATGGTGTAGGTGTTGGTATCAGACAAGCTAGCGACAGTGCGATTGGAAAAAGAGATGCCAAAATCTTAAAAGACTTCAACAAAGCAATTAACAAAGCTAGAAAACAAGGAATTATTAGCAAACTTGCTATTAAGCACTTTGGTTTCGACGCTTCTATGTAATTCATTTCAGATCTGGCGACTATAATATATAGTCGCCAATCTATATGGAACTTCTTGCATTTGGCAAAACTGGTTGGGGTGACGAGTTATTTTACGCAACCTTAATGACAATTGCTGTTTCTATAACAGCAATGCTAGTTGGTTTTGTTTTTGCTTTAATTTTTACTCCATTAAAACTTTCAAAATATAAAACTTTAAATTTAGTTGGAAATTTTTATACGACAGTTATTCGTGGTGTGCCTGAACTTTTAGTTATTTATCTATTCTTTTTTGGAGGAAGTGGAGCAATTATGTATGTAGCATCCATATTTGGTTATTATGAGTATATCGAAATCAATGCATTCATTACAGGGTCTATGGCAATTGGAATTATTTCAGGCGCCTATTCAACTGAAGTTTTTAGGGGTGCAATACAATCAATAGACAAAGGTCAGTTTGAAGCTGCTAAGGTTTTAGGTGTAAATAAATTTGTCCAATTTTATAAAATAATTCTACCTCAAATGTTAAGACTAGCTATTCCAAATTTGAGCAATGTTTGGCAAATAACTTTAAAAGATACCTCTTTAATTTCAGTTACGGGTTTAGTTGAAATAATGAGACAATCATACATTGCGGCTGGTTCAACAAGGGATCCTTTATTCTTTTATTCTTTTGCGGCAGTTTTATATCTGTTGCTTACTTACATGAGTATGAAATTGATTAACAAGTTAGAAGTTAGGTATAGCAGGGGGTATTAATGGATTTTGATTTAATGATCACTAGTTTCCCTAAACTTTTAGGAGCAACGATTGTTACATTAAAACTATTATCTGCATCATTATTTTTTGGATTATTCCTAGGACTTTTCTTTGCAATTTTAAGATTAAATAAAAATATATTTATTAATAAACTTGCTTATGGTTATTCATATATTTTTAGAGGAACACCATTATTGGTCCAGATTTTCATAATTTATTTTGGATTAGGACAAATCGAATATTTAAGAACAACATTTCTATGGGTAATTTTAAAAGAACCTTATTGGTGTGCAATAATAGCATTTACTTTAAATACTGGCGCATATACTTCTGAAATTTTAAGATCAGCATTTCAAACAATAAAACCAGGTATAATTGAAGCTGGAAAAAGCTTAGGAATATCAAACAAAATAATTTTTTATAAAATCCAAATCCCAATCGCTATTCGACAGTCACTCCCAGCATATGGAAATGAAATAATATTAATGATGAAAGGAACATCATTAGCAAGTACAGTCACTTTAATGGATTTAACTGGTGTCGCAAAGTATATAATTTCAACAACTTTTAAACCAATAGAAGTATTTATAGTTGCTGGTGGAATTTATTTATTTATGACTTTTATTATTCATAACGTGATTAAATATTTAGAGAAAAAGTATAGTTTTCAACAATGAAAATGTTTTTATCTGATAGACAAATTAAAGATTATCAAAACGATGGTGTAATAATAATTAAAGATTTATTTAAAGATTGGATTGAGCCACTTAGAACAGGATTTCAAAAAGTTTTAGAAAATCCAAGTAAGCATGGAAGAGAAAATGTTACTGATAAAAATGGAAGATTTTTTGAGGATTATTGTAATTGGGAGAGGATAAAAGAATTTAAGGATTGTATATATAATTCACTTGGAGCTCAAATAGTAGCTGAAGCAACCAAATCTAAATCTACCCAGATTTTTCATGAACATGTTTTTATAAAAGATCCCGGCACTTACAAAGAAACACCATGGCATCAAGATATGCCATATTATTGCGTTGATGGTAACGATACTGGAAGTTTTTGGATTCCTTTGGATGAAGTTAATCAAAAAAATAATCTTAAATTAATTTTAGGTTCCCACAAATGGCCCAAGTTAATTAGACCCACGAAATGGTCTAATAACCAATCTTGGTACGATGATAATAGTTCTTTTATGGATTTACCATCATCAAAAGAATTTGAAAAAAATATTTTAATTCCCGAATTAAGTTTGGGTGATGCTGTTTTATTTAATTTTAAAATTGTACATGGTTCAACAGGAAATAATTCCTCTAAATCACGAAGAGCATTTTCGATGCGATTTATAGGTGATGATGTAAAATATATTGATAGAGGAGGGCCAACCTCTCCTCCATTTGATGGTATTAATTTAAAAACAGGAGATTTGATGAGAGATGATTGGTTTCCTAAAGTTTTTAGTAGCTAGTATATTCTTTAATTTCTCTAATACTCGATCCAGTATGATTATTCATTTCTAGTTTTATTTTTGCGCGATCATCATTTAAAAAATGAACATCTCTAGATAATTTTATAAATTTTTCATTAAAGTCTTTGTTTTTTTCACAATTTCTTTTGTCGTCCTCTATAACCCAAAGTTTGGCATTAATTTCTTTTAAATCAAGGTATAGTTTATTTAGTTTATCGTCAGGTTTAACATTTTTTTCTAACTGATCTTTAAGAATCGAATATTCATTCGTTATAAATTTTAGTTTTTCTGGATCTTTAATTTTCTCTTTTTTTATTTCTAATATTGAAATTTTGTCTAAAAGCTCACCTACGGATACTTCTACTATAATTTTATTCATTAAAATTTATACTATGTTAAATTGTTAAAAATATGTCTAATATTTTAATCATTAAACACGGGTCTTTGGGTGATATAGCTCAAGCTTGTGGTGCAATTCAAGATATTTCTGAGAATCATAAAGAAGATGAAATTTATTTGCTAACAACTAAACCATACTTTAATTTATTTAAAAAAAATCCACATATTTCTGATGTCATTTTAGATAAGAGATTGTCAAAACTAAACTTAATTTATTTATATTCATTAATGAAAAAAATAAAAAAATATAATTTTTTTAAAGTTTATGATTTACAGAACTCAAGTAGAACAGCTTTTTATAAAAAGATTTTATTTCCAAAAGCAACAAAAGATAAATGGTCATCTACAGAAACGACTTTACCAGATGGAACTAAAAAAGAAGATTTTGATGAAGACTCAGTTTTATCAAGATTTGATCATCAATTAAAAAGCTCAGGTATAAATACTATTCATACCTTGAAACCTAATTTTTCTTGGAGTTCATCTGACATATCTCAAATAAAAGATTACCATAAATTAGACAAGTATATTCTTCTCTTTCCTTTTTGTTCACCTCACTTAACATCTAAAAAATGGCCTTATTATAATGAGTTAATATCTATGATTAATGAAAAGTTAGATAATAAATTTAAAGTAGTTATTGCACCAGGGCCAAGTGAAATTAAAGAAGCATCAAATATAAATGCACTTTGTATTTTAGATAATGGTAAAGCTTTAAATATTTCTCAATTAGCATCATTGATTAAAGATAGCTCGTTTGTCGTTGCAAATGATACTGGACCAGCACACATGACAGCTCACCTAGGATCAAAAGGAATTGCTTTATTTGGTTCTCATACAACTCCTTTCAAAGTAAGTATTGAAAGAGAAAATTTTAAAGCAATACAAGCACCTGAATTATCAAAACTGTCTGCAGAAAAAGTTTTTGAAAAATTATCTAAAATTATTTTTTAATTTTTAATATCTATACTTTTTCTAATTATTTCTTTTTCCAGTTTCATTTCTCTATATGAAATGATTAAAACCCCTAAAAAAATTACACTTGCACCAATCCATGTAAATAGATCAGGTTTCTCATTAAAGACATAAAATCCTATTAAAGATGCAAATACGAGACTTAGAAAGGAATAGGGCTGAGTCACACTTACATCTACTAATTTATAAGCGTGATTAATGCAAAGATGTAACAATGTACCAAATAAACCTCCAAAAAATAAATAAATCAAAGTTTGTAAGCCAGGCGTTTGCCAATGAAACAATGCAATTATGAAACTAAAAATTGTCATATAAGTGTAACCATAAGATAAAATTGTTATTGAACTATCATCTTTTGCAATACTTTTTGTAATTATAATCACTACAGACCACATAAAAGAGGAAGCCAGAGCCATATAAACTCCAAGAGAGATATCAATTATTCCTGGTCTTAAAATTATTAACATACCAATAAATCCCAAAACTAAGGCAAAACTTCTGTATACGTAGATTTTTTCTCCAAGAAATAAGACAGCCAATATTGTTACCAAGAAAGGGACAACAAAAGAAATTGCTGTGGCTTTTTCAATTGGCATCATTACTAATGCTGAGAAATATAAAAGCATTGAAGGTAAGTTTAAAAAAGCTCTAGCAAAATGTTTTTTATGATGAATTGTTTTAAATACTTTAAATTTGGATTTTAATATATAAGGCAAAATAATCAGAAAACCAAAAAAAAATCTAAAAAATCCTGCAACGTAAACATTAACTTCATCTTGAGCTAATTTTAAAAATGTAAGCATCAGTGTTCCAAATAATACTGAAGCTACAATTAAAAAAATTGCTAATTTGTTATTTGAAATCAATTTAATATCTTCTTGTATTCTTCAATTATTCTTGACCATTGAAATTTTTTGACGAATTCCTTTGCATTTTTCCCAAACTCTAAATATTTTTTATTTTCTAACATTGAACTAATTATAGAATAAATGTCATCAAGACTGTTACCATCACATATTAAACCAGTTTTTCCATGATCAATAGCATCTGCAGCCCCACCGTCTTTTCCACCAATTGATGGTATACTGTATTGAGCTGCCTCAACATATGCAATTCCAAAACCTTCAACGGACTTTTTATGAATTATGGATGGCATCACAAAAATATTTGATTTTGCAACTAAAGCATTTTTTAAATCATTACCAATATCTTTGAAAAACATTACCTGTGCCTCAAGATCAAGCTCTTTAACCAGTCTTTTGATATTTTCTTCCTCTTCCCCATATCCAACACAAATATAAACGATATCAGGATAAATTTGTTTTAAATTTCTTAAAGCCATTACTATTTTTTCATGATTTTTACGTTTATCGAATCTTGAAACTGTAATTAGTCTTGGATATTTAATTTTTAGAATACTTTCAACTTTATCTAAAGTTTTTTTATTTAATTCTTCAGCAGTATCAACTCCTGGGTTTATGACAATTACTTTTTTTTCGTTAACACCATGGTCTACTGCCAGATCTTTTGTAAACTGGGAATTTGCTATAACTTTTTCAACATTATTTAAAACACTAATTACTCTTTTATTTTGACTAGAGCCTTTAGGATGGTTAATTTCTTTACCATGAATTAAACAATATTTTTTCTTAGAAGTTTTAATAAGTTCTAAACTTTTCCAATGATCAGCAATTATTCCATCTATTTTGTTTTCTTTGATATATTCATTGATTAATTGTGCTTTCCTATATTTTCTAAGCAATTTAATTCCACCAACTCTTTCGATAGAAAAAGAAGCTTGTTCATCTAAATCTTTGTGACCATCTATATAATCTGCAAATACTTTTATCATTAAATTTTTTGATAGTTCTCTTGAGAGACCCCACATTAAACTTTGCATTCCACCTAATTCAGGTGGAAATGATTTGGTAATAACTAAATACATTAATCAATTTTCCATTTAATACTGCAACCAGCACTAGGAATTTGTTCTTTAGGACCTTCACTAGTTTTAGCTATTTGCTTCATGGCTTTTAGCAAATCACTCTCTCCATCTTTTACAGGAATAAAATTTTTCAATTCTCTTAATCGACCACGATATTGTAATTCTAAGTTTTTATTATATCCAAAAAAGTCAGGAGTACATACTGCATCATAAGCTTTTGCTATTTCTTGCGTCTCATCAGCCAAATAAGGAAAATTAAAATTATTTCGTTTTGAAAATTCAATCATATTTTCAAAAGAATCTTCAGGATGACTGACAGCATCATTTGAGCATATTGCAACTGCATTAATTCCAATTTTTTTTAACTCATTACAATCTTCAACAATTTCTTTTGTTACTGCTTTTACATATGGACAATGATTGCAAATAAACATCACTAAAGTTCCATTATTACCTCTAATATCATTTAATGTGACAACTGTATTTTTAGTTGATTTTAATTCAAACGGAATAGCTTTTTGACCAAAATCACATATTGGAGTTTGTATCGGCATATTATAGAAATATATAAACTAAGATAAATAAATTTAATATAATAATTAATGAAAGAGTATAAAATATTCTTTAGCATTTATTTAACATTTTTACTTGTTTTTATAATATTTTTTTTAGCAGCAGTTCATAATTCATCAGTTAATAACTCTATGGCTGAATGGGTTATTAATTATCAAGGAGGTTTTACAAGGAGAGGTTTTTTAGGAGAGATAATATTTCAAATAAGTCAGTTTTTTGACATTCAGTTGAGAAAAACATTTTTATTATTACAAATATTAATTTACTTATTTTATTTTTATTTGATTTATAAATTTTTTAAAAAAATTAATTATAATTATTTTTTTGCTCTTGCGATATTTTCCCCATTATTTTTTATATTTTCTTTAGCGGAACTCGAAGCACTAGGTAGAAAAGATATTTTAATGTTTTTAGTTTTTATAGTAAATTTTTTAATTTTTCTTAAGTTTAGAAAAGTTAATTATAATTATATTTATTTTATAATTACATTTCCTGTAGTTTTTCTGACTCATGAAATTTATATAATTTATGTTGTTTATTTTTTGGCTTTTTTTGTAATAATTGAAAAAAAATTAAATTTAAAATTTTTTATCAAGTTTTTCATTGCCCTATTTGTAATAATTTTATTTTTAAATTTAGTTACATCTAATGAATTTTCTAAAGAAAACTTTGATTTATTATGTAAAAATTTAAAAGAAAAATCTAACGAAAGTTGTGGTTTAGCACCACATTCAATGGTGGTTGATATTGCTGCATATCAAAATGAAGTTGGATGGAAGTTACCTCATGTAATAAGATATATTTTAATTTTTCTATTTGGTTTTTTGGGTTTAATAATTTCTATTTTTTTTTCTAAGATAAATAAATCTCAGACGAATGCTATTATTTCAAAAATAAATTTAAAATTAATTTTTATAATACTGGCTTTACCTAGTATATTACCATTTTTAACTGCCGTAGATTCAGGTAGATACAGTAGTATGGCATACACTTTTCCGTGTATTTTTTACTTTGGTTTACTAAGATCTGAATTAATTACTTTTGATTATGAAAAAGCAAATCATTTCATTTCTAATTCTTTTTTAAAGATGAAGAAATATAGAGTTATTTTTTTAATTATTTTATGTTTTACTTGGACACCTAAAGCTGTTTATCATGAGGATATAAGCTCGTTTCCTTTGTACAGAACCATAATGAAAACCCCAAATTTTATTGGAAATTTCAAAAATTTTAATGTCAATCAATTATAAAATTGTTAAAATTTAATTATGTTCTATGACTTAAATAATAAAAAACCAAAAAGTTCTGGTGAGAATTGGGTAGCTCCTAATGCTATAATAATAGGGGATGTTACTTTAGAAAAAAATACAAGTATTTGGTTTAATGCAGTTCTTAGAGGAGACATTGAAAATATTTATATTGGTGAAGGATCTAATGTTCAAGATGGAAGTGTTTTACACACAGATCCAGGTTGCCCACTAAAAGTAGGAAAAAATGTTACGGTTGGTCATCTAGTTATGCTTCATGGATGTACCATTGGAGATAACAGTTTAATTGGAATTGGAGCTGTTATCTTAAATAAAGCTAATATTGGAAAAAATTGTATTATCGGAGCTAAGGCCTTAATTACAGAAAACAAAGTTATACCTGACAATTCTTTGGTTGTTGGCTCACCAGGTAAAGTTATTAGAGAAGTTTCAGAGGAAGAAAAAAAAGCAGTATTTGAAAACACAAAGCATTATCAAGATAATTGGAAAAAATATTCAAAATCAATTTTTTGAGAGGAGATAAATGCCAGCAGGCTACGTAATAGCTCAATTAAAAGTAACTAATCCTGAAAATTATAAAGTGTACGTGGAAAAAGTTACACCACTAGTAAAAAAATTTGGTGGAGAATTTTTGGTAAGAGCTGGTGAATTTCAAATTTTTGATGGAGAAACAAAATTTCCAAGAATAATTGTGCTTAAGTTTCCTAGTTATGAAAAAGCGCTAGATTGGTATAATTCTGAAGAGTACAAACCAATAAAGCAAATAAGACTAGATAATTCTGAGGGGACAAATATAATTATTAGAGGTGTATGAAAAAAATATTTTTAATTTTTATCGCTTTAGTTTTTTATTCTACCTCAGTCGTTGCTGTTGAAAAATTTAAGTTCAAATATAACTTGCATGAAAATTTGCCAAAGAAATGGGTTACTGAATTCAATAATATAATGAATATTGTTCAAGAAGTTATGCCTATAAATGAGAACACTAACCATTGGGTCAAGAATAATATGACATTGATGAACATGAAACAGGGCTATGGAATGGACATTTATGCATGGAAAAGTACAAAAAATCCTTTTCCAGAAAAGCGTGCTAATATGAAGTATTCAGGTCTTGAAGGAATTAATTCACCTGCACCATGGGTGCAATTAGACATAAACCCAAATGATTTAAAAAGTTCAGTTAATAAAATTCGAACTTACTCTGTTGTTGTGCATGAGTATTTTCATGTCTATCAAAGAGCACTTTCTCATGACAAAATTTTAGATCGAAACTCTCCAAAATGGTTATTTGAGGGGGGTGCCAAGGTTTTAGAGGAGATTTACTTAAGGCAATATTATAAAAAATACCTTTTAAATAACGATCTTAAGCAAAGTGATAATTGGAGTATTAAAAGGGTATCAAAAGAAACTAAATTATATGAAAAATATAATACCTCACCACAAAAAAAAGGATTTGATAACAATTACTCAGGCTCTGCATTCATAGTTCTGGCTCTAGTTAACGAGTTAAAAAAAAATAATATTTCTGAAGAAAAAGCATTTGAGTTGGTTTTTAGAGAATTCTGGATACAGAGGGGTAAGCAACCCCAGGGCTGGAAATGGCAACCATCTTTTCAAAATACTTTTGGTATGACTGTACCTGAATTTTACCAAAAATTAAGTAAATACAAAAGAAAAGATCTTAAAAAAATCCTCCCAAGTAAGTCTTTAAAGATACAGGATATTTTTAGCTAAAATCAAATTTATTAATTAAATAAGAGATCATTGAGTGAATAAACTATTAATCCAATAACTATTATAAACAAAATTAAAAAAGATAACTGCCCACTTAACTTTGATTTAATTTTGGTTTTGCCATCTTTAAATTTTTTAACATGAATACTGCCAAATCTCATTACAGCTAATCCTAAAATGATAATAAATGCTGCGAATATGTATCCAGTAACCATTTATGGAACTAACCAACTATCTTTATTATTTTCTAAATTAAATTTTGCTCTTCTATGACCTTTCGCTGCTAAATAAAGCCATTCTATGGATTTAATTTTACACTGAATAACAGTAAAGTTTTTATAACCTTCTTCGCTTTGTTCTTTTGTGTAATCAAAATTGTCCAACTCTGGTTTTAGTCCAGAGGTTGGTATATTTGACTCAGTTCCAGGTCCATTATCAACTAAATAACATTTTCTACTTATATGCTGGGTTTTAGACCAAGATTCTTTTGTTATATCATTATTGTAATTAATGATGCATTCTACTTTTAATCTGACCTGTATTTTTTCATCTTTATCATAAAACAACATTGCAGCATTTTTATTTGCTTTTAGCTTTTCTATTTTATCTGATCGAATGTCACTATGATATTGGACAAGGTTATTTGACTGGTCTGATTTTCTCAAAACTACAATTCTTCCATCAATATCTAATTGATCGCCACATATAAATACAGGTATTCTAAAAGGAGAACTTCTGTCTTTAACAGCATTATCTAACATCGACCAAATTTTCTTTTTGATCTCTGCAAAGTCCTCGTAGTAAGGAACTGTATCAGTCACAAATATTATTTTTTCTTTTTTAATCTGGCAATCAAACCTGAACTATCCCAACGATTGCCACCCATTTCTTGAACCTCAGCATAATAGCCATCAATAATTTCTGTTATAGGAACAGGTGAACCATTTTTTTTTGCCTCTTCAATTGCAATTTTTAAATCTTTTCTCATCCAATCGATAGCAAAACCATAATCAAACTTATTATCTGTCATAGTTCGGTATCTATTTTCCATTTGCCAAGATTGTGCTGCACCTTTAGATATTGTCTCCATAACTTTATCCATATCTAAACCCGCATTAATTCCAAAATTAATTGCCTCTGATAAACCTTGGACTGTTCCAGCAATACACATTTGGTTCATCATTTTCGTTAATTGACCACTTCCACAAGGACCAATTAATTTTACTTTTTTACTATAACAATCAATTACAGGCTCAGCCTTTTTAAATACTTCTTCATCACCACCAACCATTACTGTTAGTATTCCACCTTCGGCACCAGCTTGTCCTCCAGAAATAGGAGCATCTAAAAAACTAAAACCTTTATCATTTGCTTTTTTATTTAATTCTCTTGATACTTCTGCAGATACAGTTGAGTTATCAATAAAAATGGATCCAGCTTTTGCTGTATTAAACAATCCATTTTCTCCAGTTGCTACTTCTCTTAAATCATCATCATTACCAACACATGTGAAAATAAAATCAGCACCATCTGCAGCCTCAGCGGGGGTATTTGCCATTTTACCTTTATATTCACCAATCCATTTTTCAGCTTTAGATTTTGTTCTATTAAAAACAGTTACATTGTGTCCGGCTTTTGATATATAACCAGCCATTGGGTAGCCCATTACCCCAAGACCTATGAAAGCAACATTACAAGTCATAATTTTTTTATGTTTAAAAGTTTAAGTTTAAAAGTAATTGTATTTGGGTTTATTTTTACATTTTTTTCAAGCTTTGGACAGAGTTTTTTTCTTGGTTTGTTTAATTCTAGTATTAGAGACGCCTTATCAATAACACACGGACAATTTGGCTCAATTTATGCATCAGCAACATTATTGAGTAGTATTGTTTTAGTTTGGATTGGAAAAAAAATTGATGATGTAAATATCTTAAACTTTGCATCTTATGTTATAATTTTTTTATCTGTATCCTGTTTTATATTTTCGAAGATTTCATCTGTTATTTTTTTATTTATAGGAATTTTTTTAATGCGTTTAGCGGGCCAAGGCTTATCAAGTCATACGGCAACTACAACAATATCTCGTTTCTTTGAAAAAAATAGAGGAAGAGCATTAAGTACAGGCTGGTTAGGTTTGTCATTAGCCGAATTTATAATGCCAGTTTTAATTGTTTTCTTATTAACTTTTATAGAATGGAGAGATATCTGGGTTTCAATTTCAATTTTAGTTATACTTGTTTTACCTATTGCAACTTTTATTTTAGTCAAAGAGGTCAAGCTAGATACGAGAGAAGAGTCTAAAGTAGAAGAAAATAATAAAGAAATTAAACAATGGAAAAGAATTGAAGTTTTAAAAGATTATAGATTTTACATCATTTGTATGACGATGTTAGCCATGCCATGGATTGCAACAGGATCTTTTGTTTATCAGTCTTTTATATCTTCTTCTAAAGAATGGGGGCCTTACGTGATTGCACAATCATTTATGGCTTATTCAATTTTATCAGTAATCACTCTTTTTTTATCAGGATTTTTAATTGATAAATTTTCAAGTAGAAAATTATTGATTTATATGAATATTCCTCTTTTTTTTTCAACAGTAGTTCTTTATTATTTTAATGCGCCGCTATCTTCGTTTGTATTTTTTGGTTTACTTGGGGTAACCAATGGCTTGGCAAATGTTCTTGGTTCCTCAACTTGGGCTGAGATTTATGGTGTTAAATTTATTGGATCTATAAAAGCTCTAACAACAGCATTGATGGTATTCGCAACAGCTTTTGGTACAGCTTTATTTGGTTTTTTGATTGATATTGGTCTTTCAATTGAACAGATAGCAGTTGTATCTGGAACCTATATTTTTGGATCAATTATTTTACTTTATTTGGTCAAAAATAAGCTTAATCCTCAATATTTATAAAATAGCCCTTGATTTTTAAAGACTCACTGTGTAGACACTCCGCATGGCACGAGTAACCGTAGAAGATTGTATAGATAAAGTAGAGAGCCCTTATGAATTAGTACTTGTTGCTAAAGAGAGAGCTACTCAACTTAATGCAGGAATTGAACCAACAATAGATAGAGATAACGACAAAAATACAGTTATTTCTTTAAGAGAAATTGCTGAAGAAAAAATTAAAGTTTCAGATTTAACTGATAGTGCAGTTTACAAGCTTAGAAAACATGTTGAACAAGTTGATGATACTGCAGAAGATGACGAGGATATAGGTGATGATTTCGAAAATTTATACAAAGGTGAAATTTCAAAAAGTGGTACTCCAATTTTACCGTCTAAAAGAGCTAGAAAAACACCGGAAAAAATTCAGGTAACAAAAGAAGATTTGGCGGAACTATCTGAAACAGCAACAGCAGATGTTGATAATTCAGTAGGTGAAGAAACCATGAATGAGCAGGGAGAAGTTTCTTTAGACGAAGTGTCAGAGTCAGAAAACAAAGAAGTGGACGTAACTTCAGACGACACTGAAGCTTCAAACTCATAAAAAAATAATATAAAATAGTACCATGAACAGGAAAGTATCAGTCGCTCCTATGATGGATTGTACAGATCGTCATGAACGATATTTTCTTAGATTAATATCCAAAAATACTCTTCTTTATACTGAGATGATAGTCGATGAAGCTATAAATAGAGGAGATAGAAAAAAACTATTAGAATTTAATATTAACGAAAAGCCTGTAGCTCTTCAATTAGGGGGTTCTTCCCCAAAACTTTTAGCTGAAGCAACGAAAGTAGGTCAAGACTTTGGTTATGATGAAATTAATCTAAACTTAGGTTGCCCTAGTAAAAAAGTTGAAAAAAATAGATTTGGCGCCTGTTTAATGAAAGAACCAAATTTGGTAGCAGACTGTTTAAGTAAAATGCAATCAGTCACAAAACTTCCAGTAACAATCAAAACAAGAATTGGTTACGATGATGTAGAAGATTATGAAAATTTATACAATTTTATTTCAACTTTAAGAACAACAGGAATTAAAACTTTTATCATTCATGCAAGAAAAGCAATGTTGGGAAAATTTACACCAAAGCAAAATTTAAATATTCCACCTTTAAAATATGAGTATGTTTATAAATTAAAAGAGGATTTTCCTAAAGAAGAGATTATAATAAACGGAGGAATTACTTCTGTGGAAGAAATAAAACCTCAATTAGAAAAAACTGACGGTGTAATGATTGGAAGAGCGGCATATCATACTCCTTATTTACTAGCGGATATCGAAAGGGAAATATTTAATAATGACGACGTTCCAAGTAGACAGGATGTAATTGAACAACTTATCCCTTATGTTAAAAAAGAATTAAAAAAAGGTACAAGATTAAATCAAATCATGAGGCATACTCTAGGTTTATTTCACGGTCAAACAGGTGCAAGTTATTGGAAAAGATATTTAAGTGAAAATATGTGTGTAAGAGATGCCGATGTGAAAAAAATTGATCACATTATGGATAAAATTAAATACAATAATGTTGACACTAGAGTAGGGCAGTCTGCTTAATTCAATTTTAGCAAACGAATATAGTTATATAATTTTATTAATGGCTTTAACAGCCATACCGGTTGGTTTTGTCGCTGGGTTGTTTGGTATTGGCGGGGGTTTAATAACTGTACCATTCCTATACTATATTTTTGGATCTCTAGGTGTTGATCAACAATTTATAATGCACTTAGCTGTAGGAACTTCATTTGCAATAATTGTACCTACGTCAACTGTTTCAGTTTTAACACATCATAAATTGAAAGCAGTTGATTTTGAAATAGTTAAAAACTATGGTTTGTTTGTTGTAATAGGGGTTATTATTGGAACAATTTTTGCCGCTTCTCTAAAAACAAAATCCTTACTTTTATTTTTTTCGATTATGATTTTCTTTTTTGGGATTTATTTTCTTCTTAGTAAAGAAAAAGAACAGAATATTATTTCACACATGAAATTATATATTAAAGTCATATTTGGACTAGTAGTTGGTTTTATATCCGCACCAATGGGTATTGGAGGAGCTATTATGAATGTACCAATTCTAAAATTTTTTGGTTACTCAATAAATAAAGCCATTGGTAGTTCAGCTGCAATTGGTTTTTTAATAGCATTATTTGGAGCATTAGGATTCTTACTTTCAGGTAATTATTTAAAATCAAGTCTTCCGTTAAGTATAGGTTTTATAAATATTCCAGCTTTTTTAATTTTTATTCCTATAACAACATTCATGGCAAGAATTGGTGCCAAAACGGTTCACAGTATTGACAAAAATAAAATCAGCAAGTTTTTTGGAATTTTTCTTTTAGTAGTATCGTTTAAATTTTTTTATGAATATTTAAAGTTATAAAAAAAAGAGGTGACTTCAGTCTCCCTCCATCACCTCACATTATTAAGTTATGTGATTCTTTTAGTTTTAATGAACACTTATTAGTTGAAAATAAATTTTATTGACAAATTCAAATTCTAACAATCTTAGGTTGTGTTAAAAAAAAACTCAAATTAGCCACAAATAATATTTAGTGTTATTATTCAAATTGATACTTTTAAATATGGTTTCAATAAAAGATATAAACAAACATATCCAAAAAAATTTATTTGATCCAATAGACAAAACTAAAAGTAAAGTTTCCTCACTTCTTAAAAATTATAAAAAAAATAAGATTAAAAAAGATCTAGCATTGCAAAAACAATTAGAAAAAGAAAAAAAAAGAGATTTAATTTTAGAAAAAAAATTAGCAAAAAAAGCTAAGCAAGATGAACAAAAAGAAGAAAGAAAGAAAATCCTTTTTCAAAAAAAATTAGTTATTGAAAACGAAAAGCAAGAAAAAAAGAATGAAGAAAAAAGACAAAAAATAGAAGCTCAAAGAATTAAAATAGAACAGAAAAAAATAAAAGATGAAGAAACAAGAAAACTTAGAGAGGAAGCGAGAAAGCTAAAACAGGAAGATTTAAGATTAAAAATGTTAGAGAGACAAAGAATAAGAGAAGAAAATATTAAAATTAGAGAGGAAGAATTAAAAAATAAAGAACTAGAGGCTCAAAAGAGAAGAGAAGAAAAGGAAAAAGAAAGACAAGAAAAATTAAGATTAAAAGAAATTGAAAGGAAAAATAGACTAGAAGAAGAGCAAAGATTAAGAGAGGCTGCTAGGAAGCTCAAATATGAGCAAGAAAAACTTAAAGAAATGGAAGAAAGATTAAGAGACCTTGAAACAGAAAGACAGCAAGAAATTCAAAGACAGATTTTACAAGAAGAGGCTGAGCAAAGAGCAAAAGAAGAAGAATTAAGAGTTAGAGAAAAAGAACTAAAAGAGGCTGAACGTGAAAGAATAAATAGAGAAAATGAAAGGCGTCAAAGAGAAAGAGAATTGAAAATTGAGGAGGAAAGACAAAAAAGAATTGAACAAGAAAATGAGAGAATTCGATTAGCTGAAATAGCTGAAAAACAGAGGATAGAAGAGGAAAATAGACGAATGGAAGAATGGGAGAAAAAATTTGATGAGCAGCAGCGACTTAAAGAAGAAGAACTAGTTAGAAAATTTTATAGTGATCAGACTCCTGAGCAAAAAAATACTCAGAGCGTTGATAATTTAGAAATTAAAAATGATGAAGAAAGTTTAGAAACTAAAAAAGATGAGGAAAGTTTAGAAACTAAAAAAGATGAAGATAATTTAAAAAATTAGATTTTTTGATCATATTCTCCAACTTTACCTGTTTTTTGTAATAAATCGTCAATAAAATCAAAGATTTTTTTCTTTCTTTCATCTGAGGTGGGGCTTTCAGTAACAATGACTAAAGATGGTTTATTTGAAGAAGCTCTTATAAGTCCCCAAGATCCATCTTCAAAAGAAAATCTAATTCCATTAACAGTTAAAATTTCGTTAATTACTTGACCATCTATAACAGTTTTATTTTCTTGTAAGTTTTTAATTTGTTTAACTAAATCTTCTACAACAATATATTTTTCTTCATCTTTACAAAAAGGCGCCATAGTTGGAGTTTGATAAGTTTTAGGTAATTCATATATAATTTCACTTATATTTTTATTTTGATTATCTAATAAATGACATACTTGAATTGCTGAATTGATACCATCGTCATATCCAAATCCTAATGGTTTATTAAAGAAAAAATGTCCGCTTTTTTCAAATCCAGCTAAAGCATTTTCAGTATTTACTTTCCTTTTTATGTGTGAATGACCAGTTTTCCAATAAATTGTTTTACAATTATTTTCTTTTAATATTTGATCTTTTGAATATAAACTTGTTGATTTTACATCAACTATAAATTTAGAGTTTTTGTATTTTTTTGATAAATTTCTAGCTATTAAAAGACCTATTTTGTCAGAAAATATTTCATTACCATTATTATCAATCACACCAACTCTATCTCCATCTCCATCAAAACCAAAACCAATATCTGCATCATTGTCTTTTACAGATTTCGCAATAGCATGAAGCATTTCTAAATCCTCAGGGTTTGGATTATATTTAGGGAAATTCCAATCTAGATTACAATCCAATTCAATCACTTCACATCCAATACCCCTTAAAATATCTGGTGCAAAAATTCCAGCTGTACCGTTTCCACAAGCAACAACAGCTTTCAAATTTTTATTTAATTTATTTTTGCTTATTAAGTCATTTTTATAAATTTTATCGAAATTTTTAATTTTTTTCTCATTTCCTTTACCTTCTGAAAAATCTTGGTTTAAAGTAATTTCTTTCAGCTCTCTCATTTCTTCTGGTGCGTGTGTTAATCCTTTCACAATTCCCATTTTTACTCCTGTCCAACCATTTTCGTTATGACTTGCTGTAACCATAGCAACAGCATCTGCATTTAAATTGAATTGAGCAAAATAAACCATAGGTGATAATGATAATCCTATATCCTCTATATTACATCCTGTTGAGATCAGTCCTCTTTTAAGAGCAGTTTTTATTTTTTCACTGTAAGATCTATAATCATGACCTACTATAATTCTTGGATTTTTTTTCTTTGTGTGTTTTTTTATTTGAGTCCCCAAACCTTTCCCTAGATTCGCGATTCCCTCATCGTTGATGTCTTTCTCGTACAACCAGCGAGCGTCATATTCTCTAAAACCGTAGGGATCAATTTTTATTTTTTCACTCATTTGTTAATTACTTACTCTTTTTTGAATTTTTTTATTGAAAAATATTTTGTCGCGTTCTATAAATGTTCTGTTGATTTAAAGTTTATATAGTATATCAACCATAAACGCCTACAACATATAGTTGTTTTCGTTAAAATAACAAATTATAGTAAACATTATGAATAAGATTCTATCGCAAGCACTCAAGAAAGCTGTCTCTGAATACAGTCCTACAGTTAAAGAATTATCAAAAGGCAATAGACCTGATTTGTTTTCTTTAAATAATGAAACCGAACTTTTTCAAAACGATAAAGGAGTTATAATTAAAATTGATCGTTCTAAAGATGCAAATCTTACCGACTTCGGTAAAGCAACTTTAAAAGATAGGTATCTTGGACCAAACGAGTCATACCAAGACTTATTTGCCAGAGTAGCAAGCACATATTCAGATGATAACTTACATGCGCAGAGAATTTATAATTACATAAGTAATCTTTGGTTCATGCCAGCTACACCAGTTTTATCAAATGGTGGAACCAAAAGGGGACTACCGATTTCATGTTTTTTAAATGAAGCCTCTGATAGTTTAGGAGGAATTCTAGATCTTTGGAGTGAGAACGTTTGGCTAGCAGCTAAAGGCGGTGGAATAGGAAGTTATTGGGGCAATCTTAGATCAATTGGAGAAAAAATTGGTAAAGTTGGCAAGACTTCAGGAATAATTCCCTTTATTAAAGTGATGGACTCATTAACAATGGCAATAAGCCAGGGTTCCTTGAGAAGAGGCTCTGCAGCTTGTTACTTACCTATAGATCATCCAGAGATAGAAGAATTTATAGAAATGAGAAGACCAACTGGGGGCGATCCAAATAGAAAAGCATTAAACTTACATCACGGCGTTTTAGTTTCAGACGCTTTTATGAGAGCTGTTGAAACAGATGAACAATGGGCATTAAAAAGTCCTGCCGATGGAACTATTCAACAAACTATTTCTGCAAGAAATTTATGGATAAGATTGTTAACTGCTAGAATAGAAACAGGGGAACCATATATTATTTATATTGATACTGTTAATAGGCAAATTCCACAACACCACAAACTTGCAAATTTAACAGTTAAAACATCTAACTTATGCAGTGAAATAACTTTACCCACAGGTATTGACAAAGATGGAAGAGATAGAACAGCAGTATGCTGTTTGTCCTCTTTAAATTTAGAAAAGTATGATGAATGGAAAGATGATCCAGAGATGATTAATGATGTCATGAGATTTTTAGACAATGTATTATCTGATTTTATTAATAAAGCACCCGAACAATTTAAAGACGCAAAATATTCCGCAGAAAGAGAAAGAAGTGTGGGATTGGGTGTTATGGGATTTCACTCTTTTTTACAAAAAAACAGAATTCCTCTTGAGTCAGTGATGGCTAAATCTTGGAATAAAAAAATATTCAAAAATATTGATGAAAAAGTTAATCAAGCTTCAAAAAATTTAGCTGAGGAAAGAGGAGCATGTCCAGATGCAGCTGAATATGGTTACAAAGAAAGATTTTCAAATAAAACAGCAATTGCCCCAACTGCTTCTATTTCAATAATCTGTGGAGGAGCATCTCCAGGGGTAGAACCTATTGCAGCAAATAGCTATACACACAAAACATTATCAGGCTCATTTAATGTAAGAAATCGATACTTAGAAGAAATATTAGAAAGCCATGGCAAAAATGATGATGAAACATGGTCAACAATTACTACAAATCAAGGATCTGTTAGTCATTTAGATTTTTTAACTGAATTAGAAAAAGATGTTTTCAAAACGGCTTTTGAACTTAATCAAAACTGGATAATTGAACTTAGCGGAGATAGAACCCCTTATATTTCCCAAGCTCAATCTGTAAATTTATTTTTACCAGCAGATGTTCATAAAAAAGAATTACATAAAATTCACTTTGATGCTTGGAAAAAAGGTTTAAAAAGCCTTTACTACTGTAGATCAAAATCAATTCAGAGAGCTGAAAATATTAATGACGCAAAATCAACTGATATTACAGCTAATGTTTATAAATCAAAAAATCAACAAACCAATGAACAACCAGAATACGAGGAGTGTCTTTCATGTCAGTAGCAGAAAAAGTAGATAAAAAGGAAATCATACAACCAAAAAAAATGGGACTATTAGTTGAGAACCCTGTTTACAAGCCATTTAGATATCCTTGGTGTTATGATGCCTGGTTAACTCAACAAAGAATTCATTGGTTACCAGAGGAAGTTCCTCTAGGTGATGATGTTAGAGACTGGCAAAAAAATTTATCACAACCAGAAAAAAACTTAGTTACTCAAATATTTAGATTTTTTACACAAGCTGATGTAGAAGTTAATAACTGCTATTTAAGACATTATACTAGTGTGTTTAAACCTACAGAGGTCTTAATGATGATGACTGCTTTTGCTGCAATGGAAACTGTTCACGTAGCAGCTTATTCTCACTTACTAGATACAATTGGAATGCCTGAATCTGAATATTCAGCTTTTATGAAATATAAAGAAATGAAAGACAAGTATGATTATATGCAAGGCTTCAATGTAAATTCTAAAGAAGATATAGCAAAAACTGTAGCAGTCTTTAGTGCTTTTACAGAGGGATTACAACTATTTGCAAGTTTTGCAATTCTTTTAAATTTTCCAAGACACAACAAACTAAAAGGTATGGGTCAGATAGTTACCTGGTCAGTTAGAGATGAAACTCTTCATTGCAATTCAATGATTAGAATTTTTAAAGAATTCATTAAAGAAAACCCAGAAATATGGACACCTAAATTAAAAAAAGAACTTTATGAAGCGTGCAGAACAATTGTAGAGCATGAAGATGCGTTTATTGATCTTGCTTTTGAAATGGGACCAATGAAAGGATTGACTGCTCAAGAAGTTAAGGACTACATTAGGTTTATCGGAAATAGAAGACTAGTTCAACTTGGATTAGAACCTATCTATGATGTTCAAAAAAATCCGTTAACGTGGCTTGATACTATGCTTAATGCTGTAGAGCATATGAACTTTTTCGAAGGTAGAGCTACAGAATATTCAAAAGCATCAACTCAAGGTACTTGGGCAGAAGCTTTTAGTTAAAATAAAACAAGTTATTTTTTATGGAAAGTAATTTTTTTTTACAGCGTAGATCTGTATTAGCAAGAAAAATGTCTCCTAAAAATATTCCTGATGAACATCTAAATAAAATTTTAGCTGCTGGGATTAGAGTGCCAGACCACGGAGCGCTAAATCCCTGGAAAATATGTGTGATCAAAGGTGATAAACTTAAATTAATTGACGAAAATATTATTTTAAGCGAATTCAAAAAAGCAAATCCTAATGCTAGCGAGATACAAGTAGAAACGGAGTCAAAAAGATTTCAAAGAGCTTCTGTAATTTTAGCAGTGATATCAACTCCCGCAGAACATCCAAAAATACCCACTTGGGAAATGACTTTGTCTTCAGGCGCAGTTTGCATGAATTTATTATCTTGTGCTCAATCATTAGGATATGCAGCGCAATGGTTAACAGAGTGGTATGCATATAATGATAAAATGCTTGAATATTTAGGCGGGAAGGCAAACACCGATAGAATATCAGGCTTTATATATTTAGGTCACAAAGTTGAGGAACCAAATGAAAGAAGAAGGCCAGACCCTAAAGCAGTCATAAGTTATTTGTGAGGAAATTATGTTTATAGCAATGAATAGATTTAAAATAGTATTGGGTAAAGAAATGGAATTTGAGAAAGTGTGGAGAGAAAGAGATACTCATTTAGAAGGCACTAAAGGTTTTAAACAATTTCATTTAGTTAAAGGTGAAAAAAATAACGATTATTCTCTTTATGCGTCTCATACTGTATGGAATTCAAGAGAAGATTTTATTAATTGGACAAAGTCAGAAGCTTTTCGATTAGCTCATAAAAATGCAGGCCAACATAAAGATTTATATTTGGGCGCCCCTCACTTTGAAGGATTTGAAATAGTTTTATAATATGCTTGGACAATTAAGTATTTTTCTTCCATCTATAGCCTTAGGTATAATGCTATTTTTTTCTTTTGTTGTTGCTCCAATAACCTTTAAATCTTTGAATGAGGAGAACGCAAGAGTATTTATAAGAAAAATATTTCCATATTATTATAACGTAAATCTGACAATATGCTTAATAGCAACTTTATGTTTTATTTTTATTAAGAATTATTCTTTAAATTTTTATTTGATCTTATCAACAACAATTCTTTTTATTATTTCTAGTTTTATATTAATGCCATTAATTAATAAATTTAGAGATAATAAAGAAGATACAAAATTTAAGTATTCTCACTTTATATCAGTGATAATTAATTTTATCCAAATGGTATTTTTAATATTAGTAATTTTTTAAATTTATCTTTGATTAAGCTGCATTACTTTTCGATGCTTATTTCCTTTGTAACTTGCTAATGGTCTAATAAGTTTATTAGCCGCATGTTGTTCCATAATATGCGCTGACCAACCAGTAATTCTTGAAATCACAAATATAGGGGTGAAAAAATCTGTATCAAATCCCATTAAATGATATGTTGGTCCTGTTGGATAATCAACATTTGGGTGAATATTTTTCCTTTTAATCATTACTTTTTCAACAATGTCGTAAATTTTTTCAAATTTTTTATCTTTTTTAATTTTAGCAACTTTACCAAAATATTTTCTCATTGTAGGAACTCTAGAATCTCCTGATTTATAAACTCTGTGTCCAAATCCCATTACCACTTCTTTATTTTTAAGAGCATTATTAATCCATTTCAGTGCATTTTCTGGTTTTTTAATTTTATTCATCATATGCATCACTTCCTCATTAGCACCACCATGAAGTGGGCCTTTTAAGCTAGCAATTGCACCAGTTATTGCACCGTGTATATCAGACAGGCTACTAGTAATTGTTCTTGCTGTAAAAGTTGAAACATTAAAACTATGCTCGGCATATAAAATTAAAGACACATCAAAAGCTTTAACAATTTCTTTCCTAGGAACTTTACCAAAGCACATATAAAAAAAATTTTCGGCAAATGTTAAATCTTTTTTAGGTTTAATAATTTTTTTTCCTTTTCTAATTCTATAAAATGCTGCCAAAGCAGTAGGTGCTTTCGCAAAAATTCTTAAAGCTTTTCTCATATTTGCTTCAGGCGAAGAGTCTGTTGTTTCTTTATCTTCTAATCCCATAACACTAACAGCAGTTCTAGCTACATCCATCGGGTGAGATTTTTTTGGCATATGTTTAATTATTTCATAAAGATTTTTTGTTAGTTCCCTATTATTTTTCTCTTCTTTTTCAAATTCTTTAAGTTCAATAGAATTAGGTAAATCTTTATTTAAAATTAAATAGGCAACCTCTTCAAATCTACAATATTCACATAAATCCTGAGCCGCATAACCTCTATATGTTAGAGAATTTATTTCAGGCATAACTTTAGACACCTCTGTTTCATCAACAACAATACCTAATAACCCTTTTTTAATATCTTCACTCATTATTCATGACCATCAGTATTAAAATTATAAATTTTTTCATCTAGCGAATTATATTTTTCATAATCTACTAGTTCATATAATCTTTTTCTAGTTTGCATTTTATCAATTATATTATTTTGGTGTCCATTTGTATAAATGTCTCTCAAACCATCCTCCACATTTTTCATAGCTAATCTCTGTGTAGTTACGGGGTAGATTACTATATTATAACCCAAACTTTCTAATTCTTTATAATTAAATAGTTTTGATTTACCAAATTCAGTCATATTGGCTAATAGATAGCAAGATAATTCTTTTCTGACTTTTTCGAAATCATTTTCATCACCTAGAGCTTCAGGAAAAATTATCTCTGCACCTGCATCAATATAGGCCTTACACCTTTCTATCATTTTATCAATTCCCTCAACACTTTTAGCGTCAGAGCGTGCTATAATTTTAAAATTCTGATCCTTTCTAGAATTAATACACTCCTTTATTTTTTTAACCATTGCATCGGTTGATATAAGTTCTTTATTTTCAAGATGTCCACATCTTTTTCTTTCAATTTGATCTTCTAGGTGAACTCCTGTAATTCCAAACTCTTCAAAAGTTTCAACTGTTTCTTTACACGATTTAAAACCTGTGTCTATATCAACTATTGTTGGAAGATTTGTAACTCTAGAAATCAAATATGATCTTGTACTTACGTCTTGTAATGTCGTTAAACCAATGTCAGGAAAACCTAAATCATTAGCCATTACCCCACCTGACACATAGACAGCATCATATCCAATTTCTTCGATTAGCTTTGCTGTCAAAGGATTATATGCACCAGGAATTCTTAATATTTTGTTGGATTGTAATTTTTGGTCAAAATCTATTCTTTTTTGGCTTGGTTCTTTTTCTACAAAATGCATTAGAAAATCCCTTTGTTTAAATTTCTCTTTAATTTACTTTTTCTTATTTCAATATTCAATTTACTAAGTTGTCCAGATTTCAAATTCTTTAGATTTTGCACAGTTCTTAAGAATCTTTTACTTTCTTTTCGATCGATAATACCGTCCGTTAAAGTTAAGAATTTATTTATATAATTTTTTCTTATAAAAGGTCTTGCACCATATGGGTGAGCATCCGCTCTATCTAATTCTTCAATTATTTTTCTGCCATTATCTAATGTAATTATAACCTTAGCACCAAATGACTTATTTTTTGGATCTGGATCATGGTATTTTTTTGTCCATTTTTTATCTTCATATGTTTTAATTGATTTCCAGATTTTAATTGTACTTTTTCTATTAGCTCTTGCTTTAGTGTAAGATTTAATATGATGCCAATCTCCATCCTCTAATGCCACAGCAAATATATACATTATAGAGTGATCTAGGGTTTCTCTGCTTGCATTTGGATCCATTTTTTGAGGATCATTTGCACCAGTACCAATAACGTAATGAGTATGATGACTTGTAAAAATATCAATTTTTTTAATTTTATTTAAATTAGGTATTTTATTCCTTATTTTTTTTGCAAGATCTATCAATGCTTGAGATTGATATTCAGCTGAATATTCTTTTGTATATGTTTCTAAAATAGCTTTTTTGCTTTCACCTTTCTTTGGCAAAGGAACTTTGTATTTTGCTTTTTTACCGTCTAATATTCTTGCAATAATACTATCTTCACCCTCGTAAATTGGACTTGGAGCGCCTTCACCTCTCATAACTCGATCAACTGCTTCAATTGCAAGTTTTCCAGCATGAGCAGGAGCATATGCTTTCCAACTTGATATTTCTCCTTTTCTAGATTGTCTTGTAGATATAGTTGTATGGAGGGCTTGTTGTATAGCTTGATAAATAGTTTCTGTTTTAAGTTTCAACATTGTACCTAAACCAGCAGCAACACTTGGTCCTAGATGAGCAATATGATCAACCTTGTGTTTATGAAGACAAATACCTTTAACAAGATTTACTTGAACCTCATAAGCGGTTATTATTCCCCTTAAAAGGTCAAGACCACTTTTTTTGTTTTGTTGTGCTACACTTATCAATGCCGGAATATTATCACCAGGATGACTATAATCTTCAGCTAAAAAAGTGTCATGAAAATCTAATTCTCTAACTGCTGTTCCATTCGACCAAGCTGCCCACTCACAATCAAATTTTAATTTTGAGTTAACACCAAAAAGGGTAGCTCCATTTTTTCTGGGATGTTTTAAAGCCATTTCTCTTGATGAAATTACTGGTTTTCTATTTAGCGAAGCAATCGCAACTGATGCATTATCAATTATTCTATTAATAGCCATCTCAACTGCATCTTTATTTAATTTTACATTATCGCTAGCTATCTCAGCTATTTTCCATGCTAATTGTTTCCTCTTAGGAAGATTAATTTTTGACGGGTATACTTTGACTGTGTGTATTAACAAAATAGTTCCTATGTTGAGATTTTGTTTTAATGGTTAAAATAAATTTATCAATATTAAAGATATTCAGATATAATTTTTTCGATACCAACAAAGTCTTTTACCAAGTGATTATGGTGAATTTCATCTATATTTTTTTCAGTATATCCATCTTCTAATAAAATCATGGGAATTCCAGCAGCTTTAGCTGAATTTGCATCAGACTCACTATCCCCGATCATAATTGATTTATTTTTAACTCCATCCAAAATTTCTATTACAGTTGTTAAATGTCTCGGATCTGGTTTACAATATTCAAAAGTATTGTATCCAGCAACATATTCAAAGTAATCGTATATTCCAATTTTTTTTAAAAGATCAATCGCTAGGTGTTCAGTTTTATTCGTACACACGGCCATAGATATATTTTTTTCTTTACACCAATTTAAAAAATCTTTTACACCATTCACTAATTTACTCTCGTTTAGTATATTTTTTCCATAAAAGGATATGAATTCATCAGTCATTTCATTTTTTATTTTTTCATTAAGAGAAGCTAATTCTTTTTTTGCTTGGCTCCATATTGACCTTCCGATCATAACTCCTGCACCTTGACCAACTAAATTTTTTAATTCATGTAATGATTTGGTTGGATAGCCAAATTTTTTCATAACATGATTATGTGCAAGCATTAAATCTGGTGCAGTATCTACTAAAGTGCCATCTAAATCTAATAAAACCGTAAATTTTTGTTTCATAATAAAAGTATTTTAAAGAAATAAATTGTGAGTTAATCAAGGTATATACTTAATGTAAATAAAATCAAAATGAAAACTTTATATCAACAAAAACTAAGAAAAAAATTTTTGAAATTAGGAGTTAAAATGATCGGCCCTGAAACAATATTTTTTTCAAATGATACAAAAATTGGTAAAAACGTTTTAATAGAACCTTATGTTGTAATAGGATCAAAAGTTAAAATTGGAAATAATGTAACTATTAAATCTTTTTCTCATTTGGAGTCTTGTAAAATTGAGAATAAAGTTGAGATTGGACCCTACGCAAGAATTAGACCAAATACAATTTTAAAAGAGGGATCTAAAATAGGTAATTTTGTAGAAGTTAAAAAAACTACTATTGGAAGAAATTCAAAAGTAAGTCATTTATCTTATATTGGTGATAGTAACTTAGGAAATTTTGTTAACATAGGTGCTGGTACAATTACTTGTAATTATGATGGTAAAAAAAAGAATAAAACAAAAATTCAAGATAAGGTGTTTATAGGTTCTAATACTTCACTAGTTGCTCCTGTTACAATAAATAAAAAAAGCATTATTGGAGCTGGTTCGGTAATAACAAAAAATGTTGGACAAAATTCATTAGCTTTATCTAGACCTATACAAGTAGAAATTAAAAATTATAAAAAAAAGAAAAGATAAAAAAAATGTGCGGAATTATTGGTATATCTAGCAACAAACCTGTTTCATCAAATATTATTAATTCATTAAAAAAATTAGAATATAGAGGTTATGACTCAGCTGGCATAGCAACTTTATCAAATGGTGAGATTAATGAGGTAAAATCTGAAGGTAGGGTTGATAATTTAGAAAATAATTTTGATTTGAAAAATCTAAAAGGCAATATTGGTATTGGACATGTTAGATGGGCAACACATGGTATTCCCAATAGTATTAATGCACATCCACATTCATCTCATAACGTTTCAGTTGTTCATAATGGAATTATAGAAAATTCAACAATATTAAAAAAAATTTTAATTAATAAAGGTTATAAATTTAAATCACAAACGGACACAGAGGTAATTGTTCATTTAATCACAGATCATTTAAAAACCTCAGAATTAGAGGGGGCCATAACAAAAACATTAAAACAACTCCACGGTAGTTTTGCTTTAGGAATTGTTTTTAGAGATATGTCAGATTTAATTGTTGGGGCTAGAAGAGGATCACCATTAGCTGTAGGATATGGTCCTAATGAAAATTATTTAGGTTCAGACTCGTACGCTTTAAAATCAATGACAAATAAAATTACATATCTTGATGATGGTGAATTTTGTATAGTAAAAAAAGATCAAGTCCTTTTTTTCAATGATGATGGAAAAAAAATTAATAAAAAAATATTAAAATTATCATCTGATGAAGCTAATTATGATAAGGGTGAGTTTAAACATTTTATGGCAAAAGAAATTGAAGAACAACCAACAACAATTAAAACTGGGATTAAAGAATACGTAGATAATATAAATAAAGAGATAAATATATTTAATTTCCCTTGGAAATTGGAGGATATTAAATCAATAACTTTAATAGGATGTGGTACTGCTTATCATTCTTGTATGATGGCAAAATATTGGTTTGAGGAACTTACAACTCTAGATGTAAGTATAGATATAGCGTCTGAATTTAGATATAGAAAAAATAGATTTAAAAAAGACTCTTTATATATTTTTGTTTCTCAATCTGGAGAAACTGCCGACACTTATGCAGCTTTAGATCTATGTAACAAAAATAATATGAAAACGTGCTCTGTAGTTAATGTAATTGAGAGCTCAATTGCAAGGGATTCTAATTATGTATTGCCAATTCATTGTGGTCCAGAAATTGGGGTAGCTTCAACAAAAGCATTTTTAGGTCAAATACTTGTATTGTATATTTTTGCATTAAAAATAGGGTCATTGAGAAAAGAAATTGAAAATGAACTATATCACGAAAAAATTAAAGATTTAAAAACCCTACCTGGCTTGATAGAAAAAACTCTTCTTCTTGATAATGATATTCAAGCAATATCGTCTACATTTAATGAAGCTAAGGGTTCAATGTTTTTGGGGAGAGGATTTTCATATCCGATAGCATTAGAAGGAGCATTAAAACTAAAAGAATTATCTTACGTTCATGCAGAAGGTTATCCAGCAGGTGAGATGAAGCACGGACCATTAGCTTTAATTGAAGAAGGCATGCCGGTTGTTGTTTTGGCACCTAGAGATAATTACTACAAAAAAACGATTTCAAATATGCAAGAAGTTATAGCAAGGGGTGCAAAAGTTTTATTGATAACCAATAAAAGTAAAGATGAAGTTTTTTCTGAAAATATATGGGAAACAATAGAAGTTGAAAATACAAATGATGATTTGTTACCATTTCTTTTAACAATTCCTCTTCAAAAACTTGCCTATTACTCTGCTCTTAAAAAAGGTTATGACATTGATAAGCCAAGAAATTTGGCTAAATCTGTGACTGTTGAATAATATAAAAACTCTGTTAAAACAATTCTGAGTTGAATATGAAAAAATGGAAAATAAGCAGTTGGAGAAATTATCCCGTTAAGCACATTCCTGAGTACAGGGATAAAAAAGAATTAGATCAGGTCTTAAATAAAATTAAGACTTTTCCTCCACTAGTTTTTGCTGAGGAAACAAGACATCTTAAAAGACAATTAGCTGATGTAGTAGATGGTAAAGCATTTTTACTTCAAGGTGGTGATTGTGCTGAAAGTTTTGCAGAATTTAATCCAGATAATATAAGAGATTTTTTTAAAGTAATTCTTCAGATGTCATTAGTTTTAACTTATTCAGCATCCCTGCCCGTAATTAAACTTGGAAGAATAGCAGGCCAGTTTGCAAAACCAAGAAGTGCGCCTACTGAAAAACAGGGAGATCTAGAATATCCTAGTTATCTTGGTGATAATGTTAATGGTATAGAATTTACAGAAAAAGCTAGAAAACATGATCCAAAAAGATTATTTAGAGCTTATTCTCAGTCGGCTTCAACATTAAATCTCTTAAGAGCGTTTTCACATGGTGGTTTTGCAGATTTAAAGAAAGTTCACTTATGGAATTTAGGATATATAAAAAAAAGTCCTCAAGCTAAGAAATTTAAAGATTTGGAGGATAAGATAGCAGACGCGTTATCATTTATGGATGCTTGTGGAATTAACTCAGAATTTAACAGAAGATTGAAGACTGTAAATTTTTGGACTTCGCATGAAGCATTACACTTACCTTTTGAAGAAAGTATGACTAGAATAGACTCTACCACAGGAGAACATCACGCAACTTCAGCTCATTTTGTTTGGATTGGTGACAGAACAAGACAGCTTGATGGTGGTCATGTGGAATATTGCCGAGGGATAGAAAATCCCATCGGAATAAAATGTGGACCAACTAGTAAACCAGATGAGATAGTTAAGATCTGTAACTTAATAAATCCAAATAACGAAAAAGGAAAAATAACTTTAATCTCAAGATTTGGTCATGACAGTGTCGAAAAATACTTACCAAAACTTGTTAGAGGTATTAAAAAAGAAGGTATAAATGTTATTTGGTCATGTGATCCAATGCATGGAAATACTATTCAGTCAACAACGGGTTATAAGACAAGAAGATTTAATAATGTATTAAAAGAAGTTAAAGACGTTTTTGCAGTCCATCAAAGCGAGGGATCTTACGCTGGAGGTCTACATATTGAAATGACAGGACAAAATGTAACTGAATGCACTGGTGGTGCTAAAAATATTCAGGACCAAGATTTATCAAGCAGATATCATACTCATTGTGATCCAAGACTTAACGCTGACCAAGCTTTAGAGCTAGCTTTTTTAATTTCTGATGAGATAAAAAAGAATAGCAGCTATTCCAAAAATGCTATTCAAGCGGCATCTTAAGCTGTTGTTTTAAAAAATTATATTGATAAATAAACATTATGAAACCTGCAGAAAAATCTAAATTCATATCTAATTGGATAAAAGATTACGTTGAAAAAATGCCTAATAAAGCCGAGTCCTTAGTAATTGGTATTTCTGGAGGAATTGACTCGTCTGTATCAAGCACATTGAGTGCAATGACAGGTTTAAGAACTATAGTTTTATCTATGCCTATTAAACAGAAAAGTGCACAGCACGATTTAAGCTTAGCTCATCAGGAATGGTTAAAAAAAAATTATCAAAATGTTGAAGGTCATACAATTGAATTAGATACGTTATTTAAAACTTTTGAGGGAACTTTAAACAATTTTTCAAATGAACATGGCATGGCAAATTCAAGAGCCAGATTAAGAATGACAACACTTTACCAAGTTGCAGCAGCAAATAAAGGTATTGTTGTTGGCACAGGTAATAAAGTAGAGGATTTTGGAGTAGGTTTTTATACTAAATATGGTGATGGAGGAGTAGACATTTCTCCAATTGCTGATTGTAACAAAACTGAAGTTTGGGAACTTGGAAAAGAACTTGGTATATTGGAAGAGATAATAAATGCAGCACCAACTGATGGATTATGGGATGATGGCAGAACAGATGAAGGTCAATTAGGGTTAAGTTATAAAGAGCTTGAAGAAGCTATGAATAATGAAAATTCAATAAATAGAGAAAAATATAATTCAATTCGTAATGCAAATTTGCACAAAATGGACCCAATTCCAGTGTGTAAAATTCCAAATTAATCAAATAGATTCACAAATCTATATTTTAAGTATATTTCTAAAACTATGAGTATTGATATTTTTTTAACTAATAATCTTACTAATAAAAAAGAGAAGTTTGTACCTCAGATTGAGAATAATGTTAGAATGTATGTTTGTGGTCCAACTGTTTATGATGACCCACATATTGGTAACGCAAGACCACTAATTGTTTTTGATATTTTATTTAAAATTTTTAAAAATAAATACTCTAAAGTAACCTATGTAAGAAATATAACTGATATTGATGATAAAATAATAAAATCATCAAAAAATAATAAAATTTCTATTGGAGATTTAACAAAAAAAATTTCAGATAGCTTTAATGAGGATTGTGCTTATTTAAATTGCGATACACCTAGCCACCAACCAAAAGCTACAGAACATATTCCTGAAATGATCGAGATGATTACAGAATTAATTAAAAAAAAATTTGCTTACGAAAATAATAGGCATGTTTACTTTGAAGTTAAAAAATTTAAAGATTATGGAAAATTATCAAATAAAAATTTGGACGAGCTAATAGCAGGTTCTCGAATTGAAATTAGTGATAATAAAAAAAATTCAGAAGACTTTGTTTTATGGAAACCATCAAATGAAGATGAACCATCCTGGGACTCACCTTGGGGTAGGGGAAGACCTGGATGGCATTTGGAATGTTCTGCTATGTCAAAAAAATATTTAGGAAAAGAATTTGATGTGCATGGAGGTGGTATTGATTTATTGTTTCCCCATCATGAAAATGAAATAGCTCAATCAAGGTGTGCTAACGACAACGAAGTTTTTGCAAATTATTGGTTACATAATGCATTTTTAACCATGTCTAACGAAAAAATGGCAAAGTCTCAGGGGAATATTCTGAAAATAAAAGATTTTAGAAGTAAAATTAGTGGACAAGTTTTAAGATTGGCTTTAATGAGTGCCCATTATAAACAGCCTCTAGATTGGAATGACAAACTTTTAGAAGATTGTGAAAATACAATTAGTAAATGGTATAATGTTTATTCTAATATCAAAAAAAAAACCAAAATTCCTGAAGAATTTCTTAAGCCACTTTATGATGATTTAAATACTCCTGGTTATATTGCTAATTTGCATAAATTGTACGAGAAAGCACATAAAGGTTCAGATGAGGAAAGAACATTATTTATTTCAGCATGTCATTTTGTTGGTTTATTAAATGAGACAAAAGATGAGTGGCTAAAATTTAAGAAAGGAAAACTGTTAATTTCTGAAAGTGAAATTTTAAATAAAATTAATGATAGAAATAAAGCAAGAGAGAACAAAAATTATGAAGAAGCCGACAAAATTAGAGACGAACTTTTAGACAAAGGTGTTTTAATAGAGGATAAAGATGATAAAACGACCTGGAAATTTAAATGAGTAAAGATAGATTATATATATTTGATACAACATTAAGAGATGGAGCTCAAACTCAAGGAGTAGACTTTTCATTAGATGATAAAGAAAAAATATCAGCATCACTTGATAATTTAGGTGTTGATTATATTGAAGGAGGATGGCCTGGTGCAAATCCAACTGATACTGAATTTTTTAACAAAGATCATGACTTTAAATCAGCTAGATTAACTGCGTTCGGAATGACTAAAAAATCTGAACATAGTGCAGAAAATGATCCAATGTTATCCTCTATAATTAATTCAAAAAGTTCATCTGTTTGTTTATTTGGTAAATCTTGGGATTTTCAAGTCGAGGTAGCTCTTGGCATAACAAATAAACAAAATCTCTTAAATATAAGTGAAAGTGCAAAACATATCGTAAAATCAGGTAAAGAATTTATGTTCGATGCAGAACATTTTTTTGACGGATATAAAGCTAATCCAGAATATGCAATTTCTTGTATTAAAGAAGCATATGACAATGGAGCAAGATGGATAGTATTATGTGATACAAATGGCGGAACATTACCTCATGAAATTGAAAAAATTGTTTTAGAGGTTTCAAAACATATTCCAGGTAAAAATTTAGGGATACACGCTCATAATGATACTGAAAATGCTGTAGCAAATAGTTTAATTGCCGTTCAAGCAGGTGTCAGACAAGTACAGGGTACTTTAAATGGTTTGGGCGAAAGATGTGGTAATGCAAATTTAGTTTCATTAATTCCAACATTTTTTTTAAAAAAAGATTTTTATGAAAATTATGAAATTAATATCAAAAAAGAAAAACTGAAAAATTTAACTCAATGTTCAAGATTATTAGATGAGATCTTAAATAGAAAACCTAACAAGCACTTACCATATGTTGGAGCCTCCGCTTTTTCTCACAAAGGTGGAATGCATGTTTCTGCTGTTCAAAAAAACCCTAAAACATATGAGCATATAAACCCTGAGGAAGTAGGAAATTCTAGAAATATTATAGTTTCAGATCAATCAGGTCAGTCAAATATTATGTCCAGATTGAATTCAATAGGAATTAAAGTTGAAAAGAGTGATCCAAAAATTAAAAAGCTTTTGGAAGAAGTTAAAGATAGAGAGTTTATAGGTTTTAGTTATGATGGTGCTGATGCATCTTTTGAGCTACTAGCGCGAAGATTAATGGGTGAGATACCAAGATATATTTCTATTAATGAATATGACGTTTCAGTAAAAAAAGATAATTCAGGAGAAATTGTTTCGTATGCAAAAGCCCAATTAGAGGTAGACGGACATAAAATCTTATGTGAAGGCCAAGGTAATGGACCAGTTAATGCTTTAGATAATGCAATTAGAAAGAACGTTAATAAATTAGCTAAGTATTCTGAATACTTAAAGGATTTAAGACTTGTAGATTACAAAGTTAGAATTTTAAACACTGGTACAGAGGCTGTTACAAGAGTGAGTATTGAAAGTACAGATTCAAAAGGTGTTAATTGGTTTACTATTGGTGTATCACCAAATATAATTGACGCTTCATTCAAAGCTTTAGTAGACAGTTTAGATTATAAGTTATTTAAGGATAAAGCCCCTGGAAGCTTGTAAGTATGAAAATCAAAAAATTTTCAGAAAAACCTTCAGACATTAAAAGTAGAATTGGTGCAAAACCAATTGTTTGTTATCCTAATACAAATATTGAGGAAAAAAATTTAAGTATTTTACATTCTGCAAGAAAACATTTAACAAAAAAAAATGAGATTTTTATACCACCAAGAGACGCGAAAACTTTTGAGGTTAAATTTGGTGAGTTTTTTAGAATTGAGAGTGTAGAAGGACCTCAAGTAGGTGATTTAAATTTATTTAATTTAAACAATTTTGAGGAAAAATTTTATTCTGGAAAAACAAGAGCTCTCTATGGAACTCATCTTTCAGTTGGAGATAAAATGTTTAGTGGTTTTCCATATTTCAGATCTTTAGCAACAATAACTTGGGATACTCTAGATTGGTATGATTATGACAAAGATGGAGGATCTGTTCATGATGTAATTGGAACAAGATGTGATCCTTATACCTCAAAACTTTTGAGTAATCACGATTATCACTATTGTTGTCATTCAAATTTAACAAGAGCTTTAGTTAAAGAAAAAAATATTCAATTAGATCATGCAGAAAAATTAATTCACGATGTATTAAACGTATTTATGTTAACTGGATTTACTAATGAAACCAAACAATACTTTATGAAAGCAAGTCCTGTAAGACCTGGCGATTATTTAGAATTTTTCGCTGAAACAGATTTATTAGGTGCTCTTTCTGCTTGTCCAGGTGGTGATTGTGGTTCCGAACATTCATCAGATGTTGCAAAATGTTATCCTTTAAAAGTTTCTATTTGGACAATAGACCCAAAATATTTGAATGATATAAAACCATCAGTTATTTCAAATTATAATAGAAGTCACGGCATAGATTAATGTCTGTAAATAATATCTCTTTCATTTTACACAAACCTCAACTCTCAGAAAATATTGGAGCATGCGCAAGAGGGATGAAAAATTTTAATTTTAATAAACTAACTGTTATTGATCCTAAACCAATATTTCCAAATGATAAAATTTTAGCAACTTCAGTAGGTGCTAAAAACATAATCAAAAAAGCAAAGAATTTTGAAAGTTTAGAAAGGTGCTTAAAGAATATAGATATAGTAATAGCAACATCGGCAAGATTTAGAAATAAAAATATTAAACATATCCAATTAGAAGATTTAAAAAAAATTAATTATAAAAAAAAAGTAGCTTTTTTATTTGGATCAGAGGCATCAGGTTTATCAAATAACGAAATAAGTTATGCAAATTACACTCTTCAAATTCCAACTAATCCTGATTTTAAGTCATTAAATCTATCTCACAGCTTAATAATAATTGCACAATATGTGTCAGCCATAATTAATTCAAAAGCATCATCTTTTAAAAAATCAAATAAAGTTAAATCAGCATCAAAAAAGGATATAGTAGCTATGGCAAACCTCTGTATCAAAAATCTTGAGGAAATTAATTTTTTTAAGTCGAGAGAAAAAAAGCCGATAATGCTTGAAAACTTAAGGAATATATTTTACAGAATGGAACTATCCACGAAAGAAACACGTATTTTATCAGGTGTATTTGCAAGTTTAGGTAAAAAACGTTGATTGACAAAATTAAGAGTAAGTTTATAAAGCCCAATACTAAATGACAAAAAGATTAAACTCTAAACACAAAGTAGACAGAAGATTAAAAGTTAACTTATGGGGTAGACCCAAAAGTCCTTTCAATACTAGAGCTTACGGACCAGGCCAACATGGTCAAACAAAAACTTCAAAACCTTCTGACTACGGTATTCAATTACAGGCTAAACAAAAGTTAAAAGCTTATTATGGTAACATTAACGAGAGACAATTTAGAAATATTTATAAAAAAGCTGTAATGTTAAAAGGTGATACAGGTGAAAACCTAATCGGCCTTTTAGAAAGAAGACTAGATGCCGTTATCTATAGAGCAAAATTTGCAACAACAATTTTTTCAGCTAGACAATTAATTAATCATGGTCATGTAAAAGTAAATGGTAAAAAAGTAAACATTGGAAGTTATTTAGTTAGAGAAGAAGATTCTATCGAAATAAGAGACAAATCTAAACAACTTGCAATTATTGATATTGCATTAGCAAACAAAGAAAGAGAAACACCAGAGTATATTCAGATGGACGAAAAAAATAAAAAACTTAAGTTTGTCAGAGTTCCAAAGTTTGAAGAAGTTCCATATCCAATTGTTATGGAACCTAATTTAGTAATTGAATATTATTCTAGATAATTAGCTTTTAGCTTTAAAATTTATATTTTTACTTTCAAAAAGTTTCGCTAATTCGCCACTTTCATACATTTCTTTAACAATATCACATCCACCAATAAATTCATTTTTCACATAGAGTTGAGGTATTGTTGGCCAATCACTAAAAACTTTAATGCCCTCTCTTAAATTTTGATTTTCTAAGACATTTACACCTTTAAAATTTACTTCAAGAACTTTTAATATATTTGAAGTAGCCATTGAAAATCCGCATTGTGGAGCGTCAGGCGTACCTTTCATAAATAAACAAACTTCGTTATTTTCTATTTCATTTTTTATTAAATCATTCGTTTGTTGATCCATTTTAATTCTCCTTTGTTTTAATTGCTAAAGCATGTAGTTCATTACCCATTCTACCTTTCAACGAATTATAAACCATTTTATGTTGCTCAATTTTACTTTTTCCAGAAAACTGAGATGAAGTAACAGTTGCTGAATAATGATTTCCATCACCTGCTAAATCTTGTATTTCTACAATTGCATCAGGCATTGCTTCTTTTATAAAATTTTCAATTTCTTTTAAATCCATCGCCATTATTTACTCATATAATTAACAAGCCAACTTTTATTCGAAGTTGATAATTCGTCAATTGTAACTTTTGTCTTGTCATTAATAAATAGTTCATTTTCTGCAATTATACCAAGTTCATCGAAGTGAACCGCATTTTTATTCAATATATCTGTTACTTTTTTAAGGTCCTCTCTGTTAATTTCCACGATATACCTTCCTTGATCCTCAGCAAATAAGTATTCTATTTGATTAATTAGATATTTCGGTTTTTTAATATTTATTCCTTTGTTTCCTTTAATACACATTTTTGCAATTGCAGTAATAATGCCACCTAGAGAAACATCATGTGCACTTTTTATTAAGTTAACATCAATTAATTTAAGCAATGTTTCTCCATTATTTTTTTCATTGAAAAGGTTAACTTCAGGTGGTGGTCCATTTTTTTCATCTAAAATATTTCTTGCAAATAAACTTTGATCAATATGCCCTTCAGTTTTGCCAATTACTAAAACTAAATTACCAAACTCTTTAAATTCCATAGTTATCATATTTTTATAATCTTTGATTAATCCAACTCCACCAATTGTAGGTGTAGGCTTTATACCTTCATTTTTTGTTTGGTTATAAAAAGATACATTTCCAGAAACTACTGGAAATTTTAAATATTCGCTTGCTTCACCAATACCCTGCACACATTCAACAAACTCACCCATGTTATCTTCATTTTCAGGACTCCCAAAATTTAAACAGTTAGTTATAGCAATTGGTTTAGCACCTACCGCTATAAGATTTCTGAAACTTTCACAAACTACTTGTTTTCCACCTGTTAAAGGATGTGCCCAGCAATAAACTGCTGAAGAGTCTACTGAAGCCGCGACAGCTTTTTTTGTTCCATGTACTCTTGTTACTCCTGCGTCTCCACCAGGTTTCTGTATAGTATCTCCCATAACTGTATGATCATATTGTTGCCAAATCCATTCTTTACTACATACATTTGGGTTTGATAAAATTTTTTTTAAAACATCAATAATTTTTAAATGTTTTATATCTTCTTTTTTAATCTTATTCTTTTTAGGTAGCTTTGCTTTTTTCCATTTTCGATCATATGTTGGAGAGTTTTCAACTAAGGTATTAACAGGTATGTCAGCAACTTTTTCTTTATCAAAATAGAGCTCTATTTTTTTTGATTTAGTAGTTTTACCAATTACTGCAAAATCTAAATTCCATTTATCAAAAATTTTTTTTGCGTGTGACTCTTTCCCATTTTCTAAAACAATTAACATTCTTTCTTGGCTTTCAGAAAGCATAATCTCATAAGGTGTCATCTTAGCTTCTCTACAAGGTACTTTATTTAAATTGATTTCAATACCGAGGTTTCCTTTTGAAGCCATTTCAATACTCGAGGAGGTTAATCCGGCAGCACCCATATCTTGAATGGCTATAATAGATTCTCCAGACATTAGCTCTAAACATGCTTCAAGTAAAAGTTTTTCAGTAAATGGATCCCCAACTTGAACTGTTGGTTTTCTTTCTTCAATTTTTTCATCAAAACTAGCAGAGGCCATGCTTGCACCATGTATTCCGTCTCTTCCAGTTTTAGACCCAACATAAATAACTGGTTTATTTAATCCTGCAGCTTTAGAGTAAAAAATCTTATCTTTTTTAACTAATCCTAATGTCATAGCGTTAACTAAAATATTTCCGTTATAAGAACTATCAAAACTTGTCTGACCAGCAATTGTAGGAACTCCCATGCAATTTCCATAACTGCCTATGCCATGCACAACTCCTCTTAATAAATTTTTAGTTTTTTTATGTTGTGGTGATCCAAAATGTATTGAATTCAAGTTAGCTATTGGTCTTGCACCCATTGTAAACACATCTCTCATTATTCCTCCTACACCAGTGGCAGCACCTTGATACGGCTCAATAAATGACGGGTGATTGTGACTTTCTATTTTAAAAACTATTGCATCATTATCTTCAATATCTATAACACCAGCATTTTCTCCTGGACCTTGAATAACTTTCTTTCCCTTAGTAGGTAGCTTCTTTAAATGTAGTCTTGATGATTTATAAGAACAATGCTCATTCCACATTGCAGAAAAAATCCCTAGTTCTGTGATATTAGGAGTTCTTTTTAATAGCTCACAAATTTTAGTGTATTCATCTTTCTTCAAACCGTGATCAACTGCTACTTGTTCGTTTACAATCATTTTAAGCTATTTATAAGATTTTTAA